>BTVJ01000077.1:0-34828 GCA_045863395.1 Myxococcales bacterium | reverse complement strand
GCCTCTGGACAAGGCGATCCACAGCGGCGCGCTGGAGATCTGCGACGGCGTGGACAACAACTGCAATGGCCTCATCGACGAGGGCTTCATCGACACCGACGGGGACGGGATCAAGGACTGCGTGGACCCGGACGACGACAACGACGGCATCCCGGACGCGCTGGACAACTGCCCCTTCGTGGCCAACGTCACCCAGGGCGACCTGGACGGAGACGGGGTCGGCGACGAGTGCGACGGTGACGCCGATGGCGACGGGGTCCCCAACACGTCAGACTGCAAACCGTTCGACCCGGCGGTCTTCCCCGGCGCGTCGGAGCTGTGCAACGGCGTCGACGACAACTGCAACGGGCTCATCGACGAGACCTTCCTCGACACGGACAACGATGGGTTCAAGGACTGCGTGGACCCGGACGACGACAACGACGGCATCCCCGATGCGCTGGACAACTGTCCGCTGGCCTTCAACCCGGGGCAGGCCGACGCCGACGGAGATGGCATCGGAGACGTCTGCGACGGGGACTCCGACTCGGACGGCGACCCGGATGTCTCGGACTGCGCGCCGCTGGACCCGGCCATCTACACAGGCGCCGACGAGATCTGCGACGGGAAGGACAATGACTGCGATGGGCAGGCGGACGAGGCCGGGGCCGTGGGCTGCACGACCTGGCACGTAGACGTCGATGGCGACGCCTACGGCAAGGCTGGCGGCGCTCCGCTGTGCCTGTGCCAGTCCACGGGGGTCTACAGCGCCACCCAGGCGGGCGACTGCAACGACGCGGATCCGGCCGTCAATCCCGCTGCGACGGAGAAGTGCGACGGCATCGACAACGACTGCGACGGAGTGGCGGACAACGAGGGCGCCACGGGTTGCTCCGCTTTCTACCTGGACGCGGACGCGGATACCTGGGGTGTTGCGGGGAACTCCAAGTGCCTGTGCGCGGGCGTTGGTCAGTATGTGGCCAACAAGGGCGGCGACTGCGATGACGGGGACCCGGCGGTGAGCCCCGGTGCCATCGAGGCCTGCAACGGCAAGGACGACGACTGCGATGGGGCGATCGACGAGGGCGCGGCGCAGGGCTGCTCGACCTGGTATCCGGATGTCGACGGAGACACCTTCGGCGCGGCGAGTGGAGCGGCGTGCCTGTGCGCTCAGGGGCAGGGCATGGTCGCCGTCAGCGGCGACTGCAACGACGGCAACGCGTCGGTGAACCCCAACGCAACTGAAGTCTGCAATGGCGTCGACGACGACTGCGACGGTCTGGTCGACGAGGTAGGGGCCACCGGCTGCCTGGCGTACTATGAGGACAAGGACAACGACGGGCACGGCAAGCTCGGCGTCTCACAGTGCCTCTGCGCGCCGACGGGCGACTTCAAGGCGACGGTCGGCGATGACTGCAATGACGCCAACGGGCTGATCCATCCAGGGGCGGGTGAGCAGTGCAACGGGCTCGACGACAACTGCAACGGGCAGATCGACGAGGAGGGGTCAAGCGGCTGTACGACGTACTTCCTGGATGCCGATGACGACGGGTACGGCGTGACGTCGAGCAAGAAGTGCCTCTGCCAGCCTGCCGCTCCCTACGACAGCACCCTGCCGGGCGACTGCGCGGACAACGACCTGACCGTGTACCCGGGCGTCATCGAGAAGTGCAACGGCAAGGACGACAACTGCGACGGGCAGGTGGACGAGGCCAGCGCCCAGGGCTGCGTCGTCTACTTCCGCGACCTGGATGACGACGGCTTCGGCCTGTCCTTCGATGCCAAGTGCCTCTGCGCTGCGTCCGCGCCGTACACGACGACGGTGGCCGGCGACTGCAACGACGGCGACGCATCGAGCCACCCGGGCGCCGTGGAGGTCTGCGACGGCACGGACAACAACTGCGTCAACGGCATCGACGAGGCCTGTGACCAGGACGGTGACGGCTACTGCAACAAGACCAAGGTGATCGTGGGGACCCCGCCGGTGTGCCCCTTCGGTGGCAACGACTGCAATGACGGCAACGCCCAGATCTACCCAGGCAAGGCAGAGGCCTGCAACAACATCGACGACAACTGCGACGGCCAGGTCGACGAGGGCGTACAGGCGCCCTGCGGCGGCTGTACGCAGCTCTGCACGCTCCAGGACGGCAGCCCCTTCAACCCCGCCCCCGAACAGATCAACGGGGTCGGCACGGATCCGAACGGCAACATCGTGCTGGACTCGTCGTCGCTGCAGTTCAACAACATCTGGATCGCCAACTCCGGCGAGGGGACCGTCTCCAAGCTCAACACCAAGACCGGCCTGGAGCTCGGGCGGTACACGGTGTGCGCCAACCCATCACGCACGGCCGTCGACAAGGAAGGCAACGTGTACGTGGGCTGTCGTGACGACGGCGGCGTCGCGAAGATCCTGATCGATCCGAACACCTGCGTGGACAAGAACGGCAACGGCAAGATCGACACGTCCACGGACACCAACGGCGACGGCAAGATCACCGGGGCTGAGAAGCTGCCCGCTGGGCAGGACGAGTGCATCGCCTGGATCGCCTATCCGGACGGCAGCGGCGGATGCGGCGCGGCGGTTGGCTGCGCGCGTGCGCTGGCGGTGGACAAGGACAACAAGCCGTGGGTCGGCTTCTGGTCGAGCCGCAACGTTCGGCGGCTGAACCCGGCCACGGGCGCTTCCGAGGCCGTCGTCAACGTGCTCGGTATCGCTCCCGGCACGAGCCCCTACGGCATGGCGCTCGACACGAATGGGATCCTGTGGATCTCCATGCGGACCAACGGCGGGTCGGCCCCACGCCTCGTCCGCGTGAACACCGCGACGCTCGCGACCCAGGCGTTCACATTGCCGAGCGGCTTCACCCACGGCTACGGCATCGCGGTGGACCCCAACGGCTTCGTGTGGATGGCGAGCGGCGAGTCATCGCGCATCGTCCGCTTCAACCCGACCAACAACACGTCGACCGAGCTGGTCATCTCGGGCAAGGGCTACACCCGCGGCGTGGCGGCGGGCACCGATGGCTTCGTCTATGTGGCGCATCACTCCTGGGACGGCAACTGCGGCAACGCATCGGTCGCTCGCTGGATCAGCAAGATCAACGCGTCCACCATGGCCATCGCCGCCAGCTTCGACCTGGGTGGCACGAAGGGAACGGTAGGGCTGACGCTGGACTTCGACGGCAACCTATGGGCCGTCAACCAGTGCTCGTCCACCGCGACCAAGCTCAACCCGGCAGGCGCCGGGCAGATCCTTGGCGAGTTCCCGGTCGGAGCGTCGCCCTACACCTACAGCGACATGGCGGGCTTCGCGCTCAAGACGGTGGTGGCGCCGCAGGGGACCTACACGAAGACCTACGTCGGCTGGCCCACGATGGTCACGACCTGGAAGCTCCTCTACATCACGGCGACGACGCCGGCGGGGACGTGGGTGTCCTTCCGCTTCCGGACCGCGGCCACCCAGGCGGCCCTGGCGACGGCCCCCTGGTCTGCCGACTACGGCCCCTCGCCACCGGCGAACTTCCTGCCCTTCAACCTGGAGACCATCGGGAGCATCCAGGGCACGTACTTCCAGCTCGAGGTGAAGCTGAACTCGGGAGACAACAAGTCCACGCCGCTGCTCCAAGGGATCCAGGTCGTCGCCACCGGCGGCTGACCCCCGTTTGGCTCCACGCTTGCCCCGTGCGCCTTGCCGCTACGCCAGCTCGTGTGCTAGCGTCCCGGCACTCTGGCGCCCTGCGCGCCCTGCCAGCCTGGACGGTGACGCATGAAGATCGATGAGGATGAGGTGCGCCGCATCGCACGCCTCGCCCACTTGGCCCTCGATCCAGCGGAGGTCGAGCGCCTCGCGGGTCAGCTCGACGCGATCCTGGCGTACGTGGATCAGCTCGACCGCCTGGACACGCACGGGGTCGAGCCGACGACCCACGCCGTGCCCGTAGCGCAGCCGCTGCGCCCCGACGAGCCTCGCCCGAGCCTCACGCGCAAGCAGGCCCTCCACAATGCCCGTGAGCGCGACGAGTTCACGTTCATCGTCCCGCGGGTCGTCTGAGCTGATCGAGAGGTGGAAGGTATGGACGAGATCCTGTTCGCGCCGGCGTCGACCATCGGCGCGCGTGTGCAGCGGCGAGAGCTGTCGGCGCGGGAGGTCGTGGCTGCGACCCTCGATCACGCGGAGGCCCTCGACGGCGCCCTGGGGGCCTTCGTGCGTTTGGACCGGCCCGGTGCCCTGGCGGCGGCGGACGCGGTGGACGCCCGCATCGCCCGAGGGGAGTCGGTGGGCCCCCTCGCTGGCGTGCCAGTGGCCATCAAGGACCAGATCGTTACGCAGGGGCTGGCCACGACTTGTGCGAGTCGCATCCTCTCCGGCTTCGAGCCCCCCTACGATGCCACGGTCGTCGCACGCCTGCGGGCCGCGGGCGCCGTCATCGTGGGGAAGACGAACCAGGATGAGTTCGCCATGGGGTCCTCCACGGAGAACTCGGCCCTCTGGCCGTGCCACAACCCGTGGGACCTCTCCAGGATCCCAGGCGGGTCGAGCGGCGGCTCCGCGGTGACCGTCGCCGCCGGTCAGGCCGCCTTGTCGCTCGGGACGGACACCGGTGGGTCCATCCGCCAGCCCGCGAGCCTGACAGGCACGTGCGGGATGAAGCCCACCTACGGCCGGGTCAGCCGCTACGGTGCCGTAGCCTTCGCGTCGAGCCTCGATCAGATCGGGCCCTTCGGCCGAACCGTCGGAGACGTCGCCCTGGCTCTGCAGATCATCGGCGGGCACGACCCGCTGGACAGCACCTCCGTCTCGCTGGACGTGCCGGATCTGCTCGACGCCGTGCGGAGCGGCGCCGACGGCTTGCGCGGTCTCAAGGTCGGTGTCCCGCGAGAGTACTTCATCGAGGGGATCGAGGCGGAGGTGGCCGCCGCCGTCCGGGAGGGCATCGCCCGCCTCGAACGAGCCGGCGCGGAGCTGGTCGAGGTGTCACTTCCCCACACCGAGTACTGCGTCGCGACCTATTACGTCATCGCGACGGCGGAGGCGTCGTCCAACCTGGCCCGCTACGACGGCGTGCGCTATGGGCACCGCGCCACGTCCGAACGCGCCAAGGAGGACGTCCGTGAGATGTACTTCCAGACGCGCAGCGAGGGCTTCGGCGCCGAGGTCAAGCGCCGCATCATGCTCGGCACCTACGTCCTGTCGAGCGGCTACTACGACGCCTACTACCTCAAGGCACAGAAGGTCCGCACGCTGATCCGCCGCGACTTCGATCGGGCGTTCGAGCAGGTGGATCTCATCGCGACCCCCACGTCGCCCATCGTGGCGTGTCCCATCGGCGCCAGGATCGATGATCCGCTCCAGATGTACCTGATGGACATCTTCACGATCTCCTGCAACCTCGCTGGCTTGCCTGGCATCAGCGTGCCTTGCGGGTTCTCGGGCGGGCTGCCCATCGGGCTCCAGCTCCTCGGGCGCCCCTTCGACGAGGCGACCGTCCTTCGTGCGGCGCAGGCGCACGAGCTGGCCTGGGGTGCGTTCCGAAGGCCGCCTCTCGAGGCCATCACTGCGGAGGGCCCCGTCGCATGACAACGTGGGAGACCGTCATCGGGCTGGAGGTCCACGCCCAGCTCAAGACCGCGACCAAGATCTTCTGCGGGTGTCGCACGACCTACGGCGAGATGCCCAACGTGCAGACCTGCCCCGTGTGCCTCGGGATGCCGGGGGTGCTCCCCGTGCTCAACGGGGAGGCGTTGCGCATGGCGGTCATGGCGGGCGTGGCGACGGGCTGTCGCATTCGCTCGCGCTGTCGGTTCGCGCGCAAGAACTACTTCTACCCGGACCTCCCGAAGGGCTACCAGATCAGCCAGTTCGACGAGCCCCTCTGCGAGGAGGGGTCCATCGACATCGACGTGGAGCAGGCGGACGGGACGGTGCGGACCAAGCGCGCCGGGCTCATCCGAATCCACATGGAGGAGGACGCCGGCAAGACCGTACATGACACGGACCGGCACGAGAGCCGCGTGGACCTCAACCGCGCCGGGGTGCCCCTCATCGAGATCGTCGGCAAGCCCGACCTGCGCAGCCCCGACGAGGCGGTCGCCTACCTCAAGACCCTGCGCAACATCGTCCGCTACCTGGACATCTGCGACGGAAACCTCGAAGAGGGCTCGTTCCGGTGCGACGCCAACGTGTCCATCCGACCGTTGGGCTCCGACACCTTCGGCACGCGGACCGAGCTCAAGAACATCAACTCCTTCCGCAACGTGCACCGGGCGCTCTGCTATGAGGTGGAGCGCCAGCGCGAGGTGCTGGAGGGCGGCGGCACCGTCAGGCAGGAGACGCGCCTCTGGAACGCGGACCTCGGCCGGACGGAGCCCATGCGCTCCAAGGAGGAGGCCCACGACTACCGCTACTTCCCGGAGCCGGACCTCCTCCCCGTCGAGGTGTCGCAGGAGTGGGTGGAGGCGCTGCGTGCGGCGCTGCCCGAGCTCCCGGACCAGAAGCGGCGGCGCTTCATGGAGGCACATGGGCTGTCGCCCTACGACGCCTCGGTGCTGGTGTCCGCCAAGGAGCTCGCCGACTACTACGAGGCCGTACTCGCGGAATACGGCGGCGAGCCCAAGAAGGCGGTCAACTGGATCACGACGGAGCTGCTCGGCGCCCTGGCCAAGGAGGGGCGCGAGATCCCGGCGAGCCCCGTGCCCCCCGGTCGCCTCGCCCGCATCCTGACGCTGATGGACGATGGGACCATCAGCGGCAAGATGGCCAAGGACGTGTTCGCTCGGGTCTACGAGGGCGCCGACCCCGACGACGTCGTCGCCTCCATGGGCTCGCAGATTACGGACGCCGGGGCCATCACCGAGGTCGTCCGTCGCGTGATCGCCGAGAGCCCGAAGCAGCTCGAGCAGCTTCGGGCAGGGCGGGCGGCGCTGCGCGGCTACTTCGTGGGCCAGGTGATGAAGGCGACGGGCGGGAAGGCCAACCCCCAGGTGGTCAACGAGATCCTCGACCAGGAGCTTGGAGCATGACGGCCCTCGGGTTCGAGACGGTGGCCTTCGACGAGCGCGGGGTGACCCTGCTGGACCAGACGCTCCTCCCGGGGGAGGAGCGCTACCGGTCCTATGACACCGTGGAGGGCGTGGCCGACGCCATCCGCCGCCTCGTCGTGCGCGGCGCTCCCGCCATCGGAATCACGGCCGCCTACGGTGTTGCGCTCGCCGCAAGGGTGACCTCGGGCGATCTCGACGCCGGCGTCCTGGACGCGTCGTCCGTCCTGCGGGGCACACGCCCGACGGCGGTGAACCTGTTCTGGGCGCTGGACCGCATGGAGGCCGTCCTCGCCGCGTCCCACCGGACGCCACGGGAGGAGCGCGTCGCGATCCTCGAAGTCGAGGCGCGCCGAATCCACGCCGAGGACGCGGCGATGTGCGAGGCCATCGGGGCCCACGGCGCGGCGCTTCTCGGCCAGGACGTGACGCTGCTCACCCACTGCAACACGGGGGGGCTGGCCACGGGCGGCATCGGGACGGCGCTCGGCGTCGTGCGGGCGGCGGTCGCCTCCGGGCGGCGTGTCAGGGTGCTCGCGGACGAGACGCGCCCCCTCCTTCAAGGGGCGCGCCTCACCGCGTGGGAGCTCGCGCGGAGCGGCGTGGACGTGACGCTGATCACCGACTCCATGGCGGGGCACTTCCTACGCACGGGCTCCATCGACGCCGTCTTCGTGGGGGCGGACCGCATCGCGGCCAACGGAGATACGGCCAACAAGGTAGGCACGTACTCGGTGGCGGTCCTGGCCCACGAGAACGGCGTGCCCTTCTACGTCGCTGCGCCCACGAGCACGGTCGATCGGTCTCTCCCCGACGGTGACGGGATCCCCATCGAGGAGCGCTCCGCCGATGAGGTGCGCACCTTCGGCACCGCTCGCACCGCCCCGGATGTGGCGGTCCGCAACCCGGCCTTCGACGTGACCCCAGCGAGGTACATCGCGGGCATCATCACGGAGGCAGGCGTGGCGCGCCCTCCCTACGCGGAGTCCCTGCGCGCCGCGTGTGCCCGTCGCGAGGGCTGATGCGCCACTGGCTCATGAAGACCGAGCCCGAGACCTTCTCGTGGGACGACCTCGTCCTGGCGGGTCGCACCGCCTGGGACGGCGTGCGCAACTACCTGGCGCGCAACAACATGCGCGAGATGTCCGTCGGCGACCTGGCCTTCATCTACTACTCGGTGAAGGAGAGGGCCATCGTGGGCATCGCGCGCGTGGTCGCGACCGCCCACCAGGATCCGAGCACGGACGACCCTCGCTGGGAGTGTGTCGACGTGGCTCCGGTGCGGCTCCTGAGCCGGCGCGTCAGCCTCGACGCCGTCAAGGCGGACCCTGCGCTGTCGCAGATGGTCCTCGTCCGAAGCTCACGCCTGTCCGTCCAGCCGGTCACGGAGGCGGAGTGGACCCGCGTCCTCGAGCTCGCGGGAGACGCTTGACATCGATTTCGGGCTCGCGTAAGTTCCAGGCCCCTCGCGCGGCGAGCCGCGATTCGTGCACGGGCACGGGGACCAGTTGCAGGCTTTTGGACAGTGGTTTCAGGAGGACAGGGTCATGTACGCGGTGATTCGAACCGGTGGCAAGCAGTACCGCGTCGCCGAGGGCCAGTGGGTCGACGTCGAGAAGCTCCCCTACGAGGTGGGCGCTGACGTCCAGTTCGACGAGGTCCTCCTCATCGCCGACGACGGCAGCACGACCGTCGGGCGTCCCTTCGTTGCGGGCGCCAAGGTGACGGGCAAGGTGATTCGCCAGGATCGCGCGAAGAAGATCCTGGTCTTCAAGTACCGGCGGCGCAAGAACTACCGCCTGCGTCGCGGTCATCGACAGTACTACACACGCGTGCAGATCACGGGCGTCCACAACGGCTGAGGGACGGGCCGCGCTGATCCCACAGGCGCAAGGAGCAGAGATCAATGGCTCACAAGAAAGGACAGGGTAGCTCCCGCAACGGGCGCGACAGCGCCGGCCAGCGGCGCGGCGTGAAGCGGTACGCCGGCGAGCAGGTCCTGGCAGGAAACATCATCGTTCGCCAGCTTGGGACCGTGTTCCATCCGGGCCGCAATGTCGGCATGGGTCGCGACTACACCCTCTTCGCCTTGGTGGAGGGAGTGGTGGCGTTCGAGCACGGCGCCAAGGATCGCACCCGCATCAGCGTGTACCCCGTGGTGGCCGAGCAGTAGCCCTTCGAGCGACGCGTCCCTCCTGGTACTGCCTCTCCCTCCAGCGATGTCACGGCCATGCGGTTCATCGACGAAGCCACCATCACGGTCGTCGCAGGCGACGGCGGGCGCGGCTGCGTGTCCTTTCATAGGGAAGCCCTCGTGTTGCGGGGCGGTCCCGATGGCGGGGACGGGGGCCGCGGGGGCGATGTGACGCTCGTCGCGAGCGCAGACCTCTCCACCCTCCAGTCATTTCGAGGACACACCCTGTTTCGGGCGGGCCGCGGCCGCGACGGTCAGGCCGTCAAGCGTCGTGGCGCCGATGGCGGGTCCATCGACATCCGGGTCCCCGTCGGCACCGTCGTGCGGGACGCGGAGACGGGCGACCTCATCGAAGACATGGTCGCCAACGGGCAGCGCTTCGTGGTGGTCCGCGGTGGCAAGGGAGGGCGTGGCAACGTCCACTTTGCGACGCCCACCCGCCAGGCGCCGGACTTCGCGCAGCAGGGGCTCCCCGGCGAGCAGCGCCGCATCTCGCTGACGCTCAAGCTGCTGGCGGACGTGGGCCTGGTCGGGCTGCCCAACGCCGGCAAGTCATCATTGATCCGCTGCATCTCCGCCTCGAAGGCGCGCGTCGGTGCCTACCCCTTCACGACCCTCTCGCCGAACCTGGGCGTGGTCGACGCGCCCGGCCGCCCCTTCGTCGTGGCGGACATCCCGGGTCTCATCGAGGGGGCGCACGAGGGGGCCGGGCTGGGAGACCGCTTCCTTCGCCACGTAGAGCGCACGAAGGTGCTCGTGCACGTGGTCGGTGTCGAGCTGGACCGGGATCCGCTCGCATCCTGGGGCTTGATCACGGACGAGCTGCGATCCTACGACGCGTCGCTCCTGGAGCGACCCACCATGGTGCTGCTCAACAAGATCGACCTGATCCCGCGCCCTGATCGTGAGGCTGCGTTGGCTGATCTTCGCGCCCGCGTGGCCGCCACCGGCCGCTCCTTCCAAGTGATCTCCTGCGCGACCGGTGAGGGAGTGCAGTCATTCTTGCGCGCACTGGTCGACCTCGTGGCCCGGCTGGATCCTCCCCAGGCGCCAGGTCCGTGGGACCCCACTGCGAGCTGAGCTGCTCTGCGCACTCATGACCTCCGTAGAACGGCCGATAGATGCCCCGCGGCGCTCCGTCCTCTGGTTGCGGACGGCGCGATCCGGACCTGCTTGACCCGGCATGGTCACCCGCCGTCGAATTGACCAGGGTCGGACGGGTGGGCTATACTTGGCGCGATGTCTGGTCTGGCTTGCTTTTCTCTTTGAATTCAAGCATTTGGATATGGAAATGTTCCGAGCGCAACCCGCAAGGGGAGGCGACGCACCATGAGACGTTTTGTGGCCCTGTACGCCCTGGCGCTATGCGTGTGCGTACAGGGTGGCTCCGTGGCTGCGCAAGCGGCACAGGGAGGTGGCGGCGGCACGCCGGAGGCCGACCTTCGTGCGCTCGGGGCGCCCAAGTCCCCTGAGGGTCAGGCTACCCAAGGGGCGGACGACTATGACTCACGGCTCCGAGATCTGGAGGAGAAGGTCGTCGGCCTGAAGGAGAAGGTCTACAAGACCAAGAGCCGCCTCGTGCTGCTCCGCGAGCAGATCCTGCACAACGTGATCGCCGAAGCGAAGGCCGTCGTCGTCCATCGCAACGAGATGAGCGGTGACTTCACCCTCGAGCAGGTCCTGTACTACCTGGATGGCAAGAAGATCTACTTCCAGGACAACCGCGGCGGGGTCCTCGACTCCCGAAAGGACTTCGAGATCTTCAATGGCAACGTCCTGCCTGGCAACCACATGATCTCCGTCGAGCTCGTGTATCGAGGCTCCGGCGGGTTGTTCAGCTACGTGGATGGCTATCTCTTCAAGATCAAGTCGAACTACACCTTCTATGCGACCAAGGGGCGCATCACCAAGGTGGCCGTGGTCGGCTATGAGAAGGGGGACATCACGACGGATCTCCAGGACAAGCCGTACGTCAAGTACGAGGTCCAGCAGTTCCAGTACAGCAAGGAGAACCTCGCCAAGTTCGGCTCCGAGCTCCCCGCGAGCCCGGGCAAGGAGTGAGGCGGAACGTCGGCATGTGCAGCCACCCACTGATGGCGCCGCTGCTCGCAGTGGCGCTCGTGCTCCTCCCGCGCATGTCGTTCGCGGAGCCGGCACACGACGAGGTCCTGCATCGGGCGCGGACGGATCTGGGAAACATCGAGAGCTCCATCAAGCAGCTCCAGGAGGAGTTCGCCAGGCCCGTAGCGCAAGGCGCGACCTACGATCTTGAGAAGCGGCTGGTCGATGCCAGGGTCCACTACGATCTGCGCCACTACGACATGGCCAGCATCCTCCTGCTGGACCTGGTGGAGAACCCGGTGTTCAAGAAGAACACCGACTACACGGAGGCGTTGTGGCTGCTCGGTCACAGCCTCTACCTCGAGCGCAACTGGCTCGCTGCGCGGCAGTACTTCGACGAGCTGGTGCTCACCCGCGCCCCTCAGGCCAACGACGCCATGCGGTTGCTCGTTGAGATCGCCCTCAACCTGGGCTGGAGCGACAAGCTCGCAGACCTGGTCAAGCAACTCGAGCGCGCCTGGGGGAGCGCCGCGCCGGGTGTCAAGTACGCCTGGGGCAAGGCGTTGCTGCGGCTGGGACGCGACCGGGACGCGGCGACTCGGCTCGCCGAGGTGCCCCCAGGCGACCCCTTCTACGGCCCGTCCCGCTACTACCTTGGCGTGGTGTCCACCGGGTGGCAGGACTACGAGCAGGCGATCTCGTACTTCCGGGAGGCCATGGTCGCCGAGCCCGGCGAGGATGCCGACTCCCGTGTGCGTGAGCAGGCTGCCCTGTCCGTCGGGCGACTGTCCGCCGAGCTGGGTCTCGTGGATGCCGCAGTGGACGCGTATCAGACCATCGACCGCCGGTCGCCCTGGTTCGAGGATGCGCTCTACGAGATGGCCTACGCCTACGCTGCCCAGGGTCGCCTCGAGCAAGCGCTCCACACGCTCGACGTGCTGCTGCTGACAGTCCAGGACGAGCAGCTCGCGGTGGATGCAAGCGTCCTGCGCGCCCGGGTGCAGCTCCAGATGAACGTCGCCGATGACGCGAGCGAGTCCTACAAGGACGTCATCGGTCGCTTCACACCCATCAAGAACGAGCTCGAGGACTTTGCGCGCAGCGACAAGAACCTGGCGCGCTACTTCGAGTGGCTCCTGCGGCGTCACTCCGACCAGGTCGACGTGGCAGCGCCGCTCTCCGCACGGACTGCGGCGTTCGTCGAGCGGGTGGACACCATGAAGCCCGTGCTGAGCCTCTTCGCGGACATGGCCCGGGAGCGCGCGGACGTCAAGGAGTCGATGGAGATCGCCGCGCTGTTGGACGCGGCCCTCTCGTCGTCGAGCCGCGTAGACATCTTCCCCGCACTTCAGGCGGGGTGGGTGCGGATCATGGAGTCGGAGAACCGCCTCCTGGTCGTGACGCGGGACACTCTGGACGCTGAGGCAGCCATGCTCCTGCGCTCCGCCGGGGCCGACGACCGGGCGCGCGTTCAGGAGCTGGTGGCGGAGCGTCGCGCGCTCGAGGAGCGCTTCACGGCGCGGGTCCCGCACACGGTCGCAGACTACAAGGAGCGCCGGAGGGAGGTCGACGAGCGCTTCGATGCCCTGAAGCGTGATGCTTTCGTCACGGAGCAGGGCCTGCAGCGCGTGCGGGAGCAGCTCGCGGCCATGGACAAGGTGCTGACGGACGCCAGGTACGCCGCGCAGGTGGCCCCCGGGAGCGGTGAGCACGAGAAGGCGATGCTGGCGGATCTCGAAGTCGAGAAGGAGTCGCTCAAGGCACTCTACGATGAGCTGGAGCAGGTCAAGCGCGACATCGATCTGGAGAACGCGCGCATCGGCGTGGGCGATTTCGCGACCACCGCCGAAGGGAACATCAAGAACCAGCTCATCGCCGCCCACAAGCGCGAGCACGAGCTGTATCGGCGGTTGTCGGGCGCCCTGCCGTCGGATGAGCGCCGGGTCGCTGAGGCCTTCGGGCAGGTGCGTTCGCAGGCGATGGACGACTTCGCCGCGCTGGGCGCGATCCTCGACCGCATCCAGCGATCAGCGGACGACAAGATCGCGCTCTACAAGCGGCTCATTGCGCTGGAGCGAGACAGGCTGGCGTCCTACAAGGCGGAGGCGGCGACCTACGAGGCGGAGTCCAGGCGTGTTGCCAAGGAGGTCGGAAACGCGCTGTTCCGGGACGCTCAGGCCAAGGTCACGGCCGTCGTGCTGGAGGCCGACCTCGGGCTGCTCGACATCGCCTGGGCAGAGAAGCAGGCCAAGAGCGACCGGATCGCCGAGCTCAGCCAGGAGAAGGCGGACCGCCTGTCTCAACTTCAAGAGGCTCTGAAGTCCATCGTCGAGGAGGAGGGCTTCGATGCCCCCGCTCCGCCGCCCAGCGATCCAGGGGACGGCGACGCGGACGAAGAGGAGCCGGACGAGGGTGAGGGGGCAGATGAGTAGGTCGCAGGCGATGCGACGAGCCCCGCTGCTCGTTGGGGTGATGGCCGCCCTCCTGTGGACGGCCGTTGACGCTGCGCCCCGGCGTGGGACCGGAGGGACCGCCATCTCCAGGCTCCGCGGGCTGGAGTACGAGGAGGCCCTCGAGGAGTTCAAGCGCAGCGCCGCGGAGTTCCGGGGGGTCGCGAAGGAGCTGAGCTCGGAGGTCAACGACCTCGTCCGCAGCGAGATCAAGCGGCGCGAGGGCTTCATCAACGAGAGCTATGACCGGGTCGTCGGCGAGATCGACGTCGAGCAGCAGCGACGGCGCCTCGAGGCGATCGACGTGTTCCAGAAGTTCGTCGTCAAGTACCCGAACCACCCGGAGCACACACCCGACGCCATGTTCCGCCTCGCCGAGCTCTACTACGAGAAGTCGTCGAGCGACTTCTCGACTGCCATGGCTGGCTACGACAAGGAGGCCGACCTCTACAACCGTGGAAAGATCCCGTCGGAGCCGGTGCAACCCGTGCAGCGCTTCGACGACACCGAGCGGATGTACCGCACGCTGATCGAGCGCTTCCCGGACTACCGCTACGCTGACGCGGCGTACTACCTGCTGGGCTACGTACTGGTGAACTCGGGGGAGGACGATCAAGCCCGCGAGACGTTCACGACCCTCGTGCAGAGGTACCCCAAGTCCAAGTATGCCGCCGAGGCGTGGCTGCGCGTGGGTGAGTTCCACTTCGACGACGGCGACTGGGAGCAGGCCGTCGCTGCATACAAGGCAGCGATGGAGTACCCGGACAGCCGCTTCTACGAGATGGCCGTCTACAAGCTCGCGTGGACCTACTTCCAGCAGTACGACTACGACAAGGCCATCGTCGCCTTCAAGCAGCTCATCGAGTCGTATGACCACGTGGCGGAGAAGGGGGATCGGGCCTTGGCCGGTGCGCTTCGGATCGAGGCCATCGAGTACCTCGCCCTGAGCCTCGCGGAGGACGACTGGGACGGAGATGGCCTCCCGGACGACAACGCGGGCGTTGATCGGGCCATGTCCTACCTGCGGGATGGCAAACCCTATGAGCGAGAGATCATCGCCGAGTACGCCAAGAGCCTGTACGAGCTGCACGAGCGCACGAAGTATGCGCAGGCCGCCGAGGTCTACCTCCGCCTGATCGACCGGGATCCCAAGGCCAAGGAGAACCCGGAGTACATGGAGAAGGTGATCGCCATCTACGACATCATGCGGGACACGGACCGCTCCATGAAGGCCCGGCTCCAGCTCGCGACGATGTTCGCGCCCGGGAGCCCCTGGTACCGGGCCAACATGGACGAGCCGGCCGCGACGTCGACCGCCGACAGGCTCGTCGAGCAGGCGCTCAGGCAGACGGCGCAGTTCCACCACCAGCTTGCCCAGGAGCTCAAGTCGCGCGCATCGACGGAGAGCGATCCTTCGCTGCTCGAGCAGGCGGCGCGCGAGTACCAGGAGGCGGCGACCGCCTACGCGGTGTATCTCGACCGCTACCCGGCGAGCCGCGATGCCTACGACCTCACCTTCTTCCATGCGGAGACGCTGTTCTACTCCGGGCGCTTCCTCGACGGAGCGGACCGCTACGTGCGCGTGCGCGACTGGCCGGAGAAGGCGAAGTATCGTGAGGTAGCGGGGTTCTCGGCCATCAAGGCCATCGAGAAGTACATGGAGACCGAAGCTGCGGCGGGGCGACTCGCGCGCAGCGCCGTGCCGGGCGAGGTCGCCGCGGCTGAAGAGGAGCAGGGTGACGGTCGACAGGGCCGTGGTACGGAGGTCGCGCGCGTACAGGGCAAGCCCATCCCGCCGCTGGTCTCACGGTGGGTCGGCGAAGTGGACGCCTACGTCAAGGCGGACCTCAACCGCGCCAAGGACAAGGACGCACAAGGCAACCTGGCGTATCAGGCAGCCGAGATGGTGCACCGATTCAAGCAGTACGACGAGTCGCGCCGCCGCTTTGCCGAGATCATCGATCGCTACCCGGGCAGCGAGGTGGCGGCATACGCCGCAGCCAACATCATCAACTCCTTCAAGGAAGAGAACGACTGGGCCAGCATCGAGAAGTGGGCCGGGATCATCGCCCAGAAGAAGATTGGCAAGGGAGAGGACGCGGCCAAGCTCCAGGAAGAGATCCGGGTCTTCAAGCTCGGCGCCCAGTTCCAGAGGGCCGAGCAGCTCCTGGCGGAGGAGAAGTACCTCGCCGCCGCCCGCGAGTTCGAGCGCCTGGTGGACGAGAACGAGGGGCGCCAGGTGCAGTTCGCCGACAAGGCG
This sequence comes from Myxococcales bacterium, assembly GCA_045863395.1. GTDB lineage: Bacteria > Myxococcota_A > UBA9042 > JABWCM01 > BTVJ01 > BTVJ01. Next base: position 18,846 of record BTVJ01000077.1, on the reverse strand, counting down.
CTCTACAACGCGGCGATGGCCTATCAGCAGGTGCACCACTACGACTCGGCGGCCCGCATCTTCGAGCGCATCGTGACGGAGCCGCGCTTCGCGCAGAGCGAGTTCGTGGAGGATGCCCTGTTCCGCCTCAGCGAGAACAACAAGAAGTTCTTCAACTTCGACCGGGCCATCAGCGGCTTCCTTGCCCTCGTCCGCAAGAACCCGAAGAACCCGAACGCACCCTACTCCCTCTTCGAGGCGGCGCGTCTGCAGCAGAACGACCAGCAGCTCGTGGACGCGGCGGCCAACTTCGAGCGGTACGAGCAGCTCTTCCTCGAGCGAGATGACGCGGCCGACGCGCTGTTCCGGGCGGCGTCCATCTACAAGGACATGGGGCGTCACAAGGACGCCGAGCGCATCTTCAAACAGTTCATCGCCAAGTACGGCGCGACTCCGAGCGCCAACGCCCTCGTCGTCCAGGCAACCCTGGAGCTGGCGGATGCCGCGAAGGCGCGAGGCAACCAGCGCGAGGCGTCGAGCCTCTATCAGAAGGTCATCGCCGAGTTCCAGGCGCGGGGCCTCCAAGCTGGGTCGGAGGAGGCTGCCTTCCCGGCCAAGGCCCAGTTCGAGCTCATCGAGATGAAGTTCGCCGAGTACAAGGCCATCGAGCTCAAGGGGAACCTGACGCAGATGGGGAAGACTCTGCAGCGCAAGGAGGCGATGCTCTACGAACTCGAGAAGGCGTACATCGACATCTTCCCGTACAAGGCCCTCGACTGGACCTTCGCCGGCTACTTCCGCATCGGCAACATCTACCAGGAGTATGCGAAGACGCTTTACTCGGCGCCGGTCCCCGACTCGCTCACCGAGGAGGAGGAGGACCTCTACATGACCGAGCTGGAGGACGCCGGGCTCCGGTACGAGAACACCGCCATCGAGCGCTACGAGACCACCCTGGCCAAGGCGCGGGAGCTGAAGGTCACGAACGAATGGACCCGACGAGCCTTGGAGAGCATCAACAAGTACAAGCCCGCGGAGTACCCGCTCCTCAAGCAAGAGAAGCAGGTCCTGGAGTTCTCGGCGGTTGGAGCCGCGCTGCCGGACGCCAAACCGGGGGAGGGCGTGGAGCGACCTGAGGAGATCGAAGAGCCCGAGGACGTCGTCGATCCGCCAGCCGGCGAAGGTGCCACCTCGCCCCAAGCACCCGGAGGGGAGGTGCCCAGCGCAGGTTCGCCCGCGCCGACTGGAGCGGAGCCGACCCCACCGGAGCCACCTCAAAGCAAGCCGAGCGGAGTGCTCCCGGAGCCGGACGACGCCGACCGCAGTGATGGGGGGCAGCCGTGATGTTGGCCTGTCTTCGGTGGGTTCGCCCTGCTGCCTTCGGTCGACTGGCGTTGCGGACCGTGGTGCCCGCACTGGTCGTCTTGGCGGGCTGCTCGGGCACGCCAAGGGAGGTCCGACTCACGCCTCCCCAAGATGCCGTGCCGCAAGCTCCCAGGATCGACGCCGAGGCCCTGGCGTCGCAGGGCTCCGACCTGCTGGCGGCGAGCCGTACCCAGGAGGCCGTCGAGCGCCTTCAGCAGGCCATCGAGGGTGGAGCGTCGACCCCGGCCACCCGGTACAAGCTCGCCATCGGACTCTCGCGGCTGGGGCGGCATCGGGAGGCGGCCGAGAGCGCCGAGAGGGCGTTCCGCGACAGCACGGAGTCACCCTATGTGGCGGCCCTGGACCTTGCAGTCCGGACCTGGGCCGTAGCAGGCGAGCCGCAACGTGCGGTTGAGCTCGCGCGTGATGCGGCGCGCGAGGATGCGGACAACCTCAGCTTCCAGAACATCCTCCACAGGGCGATGATCGAGAGTGGCGACCTCTCGGCGGTCCTCCGCGAGGCACGGGAGGTCCTCAAGAAGGATGAGACCAACCTGGGCGCCATGAGGAATCTGGCTGCCTGCTACCTCAAGATGGGGAAGCTGGAGAACGCCGGCTATATCTTGAAGCAGGCGCTGGAGATCAGACCAGATGCGGAGCTCTACCTCCTCATGGCTCGAATCCGGGTCACGGACCAGGACCTGACCGGCGCCATCCACTATCTGCAGAAGGCGGTGGAGGCGCACCCGGAGTTCATCGAGGCGCTCAGCGCATTGGGCGCGCTCTATGCACAGGTGGGTGACGCTTCGGCCGCCGTCGAGGAGCTGCGCCGGGCCATTGCGCTCGCGCCGGGCGTGGCGTCGCTGTACCTGCACCTGGGCAATGGCCTGCGCGGGCTCCAGCAGTATCGCGAGGCCGAGGAAGCATATCGCAAGGCCCTGTCCATCGACGTGACCCTGGCGGAGGCCCACTACAACCTGGGCATCCTCTATCTGGAGAACCAGGTCGCCGGGCTGGATCCAGAGGCGCGGCTCCAGAGATCCATGGACGAGTTCGGTGAGTACCGTCGGACCAGGAGGGCGTCGAGCGCGCGCGATGAAGAGATCGACGGCTTCATCGCTGAGGCGAAGGAGCTGATCAAGATCGAGCAGCAGCGGCGGGAGGAGGCGCAGAAGCAGCCCGAGCCGGCTGATGAGGAGCCGCAAGATGACCAGGGCGACCCGGAGGACCAGGGCGACCCGGAGGACCAGGGCGACCCGGAGGACCAGGGCGACCCGGGTGAGGAGCCCGGGGGTGAGGTAGCTCCTCCTGCGCCATCTCCACCGGTAGAGGCTCCCCTGGAGCGCTCTCCACCGCCCCCGGCACTCCCAGACCCGACTCCCTCGGCCGCGCCCGAGCCTGCGCCGAGCGGTGAGCCGGCGCCCGCGACGCTCCCCCCCCCGGAGGAGGAGCCCGTCCCTCTACCGGAGCCGCAGTAGCGTAGTGTAACCGTCACCACCTTTCGTGACGAAGAGCGAAGGATCGGCCCATGAAAAGATTGTTCAAATCGACTGGTCGCTTTGCTATAGTAGGCGCGCTTCTGCTCTCGGGGTCGTTGGCGTCAGCGCAGGATCCTGCCGAGTCAGGCAGCGGAGCAGCGGCATCAGGCAAGGGCAAGCGGGCAGAGAAGGCTCCCCCGCGGGTGCAAGAGCTGGAGGCCCTCGTCATAGAGGGGCGCATCCAGAAGCCCGAGGTCTTCTATGTCCTGGGACGGACGGACGCGAGGTACGGTGATCGCGAGGTCAAGAAGAGTTTCGTGGACAAGGTCGTCCAGTCCGTGCGCGACAACCCCTTCTAGGGCTCTTTCCCGCAGGCATGCGATGCTGGGGAGCGGTGGGGACAGCGAGCCGGCGCACTCGCGACGTGACAGGGAACGACAAATGAAGTAAAGATCGCGGCTCCCCAGCGTCATGCACGGAGAGCATCGCGTCGGACATCGAACTCGGGCATCGAGTAGGTCAGTCAGGGTCTTCTGGCAAGGTCACACCTGTGTGGAGGTAGCGTCTCATGGACCAGATCGCAAAGGCATTCTCAACCGGCGGCATCTGGATGTACATCATCCTCGTGGTGTCCATCTTCGGCGTCGGCATCATGATCGAGCGGTTCATCTTCCTGTTCTTCAAGTACAACATCAATGCGACTGCCTTCATGGCGCAGATCCAGAAGCTGGTCATGGCCAACAACATCGACCGGGCGATCAAGCTCTGCAACGCGGCACCGTCGGCTGCATTGGCGAAGGTCATCAAGGCGGGCCTCACGCGAGCCAACAAGGGCGAGCTGGAGATCCAGAACGCCGTCGAGGAGGCGACCCTCGAGGTCGTGCCTCACATCCAGAAGCGAACCAACTCCCTTCAGGCCATCGCGAACATCGCGACTCTGCTCGGACTGCTCGGAACGATCATCGGAATGATCGGAGCCTTCAACGACCTGGCCAACGTGTCCGCCGACAAGCGGCAGGAGGCCCTCGGCCGCAACATCTCGCTCGCCATGAACACGACGGCATTCGGTCTGATCGTCGCCATCCCGTGCATGGCCGCGCACATCTTCCTGTCGGGCGTCACCAAGAAGATCATCGATGAGATCGATCAGTACTCCGTGAAGCTCGAGAACCTCCTGATCTCCCGCGGTCGCTCTGGCGGCGGTGCTGAGGGCGGCGAGCGCTAGTTCAAGAGGAGACCCATGGAAAGGGGCAGCGCCGCGCGGTGCGGCGCGCCCTGAACGTGAGCTCCCCGGGAGGACTGAATGTCACGGAAACCATCAGAGCGAAGCCACTCCGCAGTAGAGCTGGATGAGATCAACCTGACGCCCATCATGGCGATCCTCACGATCCTCATTCCGGTCCTTCTGTACGCGTTCAACTTCTTCGAAGTGAAGATCCAGGGCGTGTCCGCACCCAAGATGGGGACGGGCAAGTCGGAGGCGAAGAAGGAGAACGAGAAGAAGCCGCTGAACCTCACGGTTCTGGTGTCGGAGAAGGGCTTCAAGCTGTCGCAGGAGGAGGAGCTCACGACGGAGCCAGAGCCGCAGATCATGAAGCGCACCTTCCAGACGGACGACGGCGTGTCCTATGTCGATTACGACTACCCGAGGCTGTACTCTCGTCTGATGACGAAGAAGAAGCAGTGGCCGAAGGAGCGAACAATCAACATCGGCGCGGACTTCGACATCCCCTGGCACATCATCGCGCGGACCATTGACGCGTCTCGCGTGCAGCTCGAGGAGGACTCCTACGACGACCTCTCGAGCTATTCCGCGGCCAAGCCGAAGCGTGAGGCCAACACAGGCGAGGCGCAGGTGCTGTTCGACAACGTGGTGTTCGTGGTAGCTGACTGATACGCGACTCAGCCGGAGCCGCTGGCTCGGAATCCGGTCTGTCAGGAGAGCGAAAAGAGATGGCTGACGAGATCTTCAACACTCCCCCTCAGGAAGACGAGGATTGGGCCAAGGAGCGGAAGCGAGTCAAGCATCGCGAGAAGGGCGGCGGCTCGCTGAACATCAACTCCCTGATGGACATCATGACCATCTTGTTGGTGTTCCTCCTCGTGACCCTGACCAGCGACCCGCTGAACATCACCCAGACCGCCGACCTGGTCCTCGCCAAGTCCACCGCGGACTACAACGCGGAGGACTCGATCCCTGTGACGGTGACCAAGCGGCACATCCTGGCCGACAAGAAGGCCGTCGTGAAGGTGAGCTGCAAGATCGGCGGACAGATGTGTTCCGAGGACGACTACGAGATGCTCGGCCACTGTGAGCGCGACATCGAGGCCTGCTCTCCCGAGGAGCACGCTCGGGCTGATCAGATGTACTTCTACGTGGACAAGTCCTTCAAGGAGGACGGTTCCGACGAGAAGTTCCTGATCTCGCCCCTCCACAAGGAGCTGGAGCGCCTGGTCCGCGAGCAGAAGGAGGAGAACCTCAAGCTGCAGCGCGAGTACAAGGGCGTGGCGACCATCATCTGTGATCGCAACATCCCGTTCCGCATGATCGCCGAGGTGGTTCACACGTCGGGCATGGCAGAGCTGCACGACCTCCGATTCGCCATCATCAAGTCCAGCGAGCGGTGATCGTTCTCCGGCTGGCCACTCCCAACGCCCCTCCGCATCCTCCGTTAGCGCTCATCCCCTGAACACCGCCGATGACGACTGCGTGTTTCGTGGGTCAGATGCGCACAGGTGGACCCGCCCGGCGGAAGTGGTCCACGGTGTCCTCCGCACGAACACAGCTCCCCTGCCGAAACAATTCGCACGCCCAGAGGTCCAAGCACGTCGCTGCCGCTCGGGCTGTGAGGACTCCGCTCGCATCGGGGGGCGAGAACCGGTACTGTGAGTGGTTGTCTGAGGACCGCACGATGATCGCTCAAAGGCGAGCGCTCGAGCGATGGGCCCTCTGCGACTTGTGGATCGGCCCACCAGCCAGCGCGACGAGTGGGCGTCGTGTTACGAATGGTGTCGTTGTGCAGCGAAGCGCGTATTGTAGCCTGTGAGAGGCAGCGTCGAGGGGATGCCGTGATTGTCCGAGGGCCCGGTCCGAACCAGAGCGTTCAGCACTCGCTGGTCAGTGCTGCGCATGACCTGGTGATCGAAGCCCTCCAGGTTGGCTCCCAAGGATGCCGGGAGGACTTCGGCCCCAGCGCGACCGACCGCGAGGACACCCCTCAAGATCCTCGGAGCGCTGCCGATAGGTTCCTGGTGAGTCGACATGTGGCCCACGGGCGGTTTGTGCACGACACGGCAGGGCACCAACCACGGCACCGGCGTGCCGGAAGCGGCGGGCCAGCTCTCAGCGAATCTGCTCCGACTTGGTGAGGTTGAACAGGATGTCCAAGCCCAACACCACGAAGATCCTGCGCATTGGGGTGATCCAGAACGGCCGGATCCTGGAAGAGCGCTTGTTGCGCAAGCACGACGCCGTCTCCATCGGTCAGGCGACAAAGAACACGTTCAGCATCCCGGCGTCGCGGCTCCCTCGGACGTTCGAGCTGCTCGACATCCGGGGCGGGGCATACCACCTGAACTTCGACGACACCATGGGGGGGCGTGTGTCGGTGAAGGACAAGGTCATCGACCTCAGGACGCTTCGAGAGAAGCAGCTCGCGCAGAAGCGGGGCAGCGTCTGGACCGTGCCCCTCACGGAGAACAGCCGTGGCAAGATCACGCTCGGGGATGTGACGCTGCTGTTCCAGTTCGTCGCGCCGCCGCCTACCATGGCGCGTCCGCAGCTCCCCGCCATCGCCAAGGGGAGCTGGGTCAACCGCATCGACACGGCGCTCCTCGGCATCATGGCCCTCTCGTTCATCATTCAGGGCGGCTTCATCGGCGGCCTGCACTTCTGGTGGGAGAAGTACGGCAAGTACGAGGAGCCCACGAAGCGTCGTGAGTCGAAGCTGTTCGAGACCTTGAAGACCGAGGTCGAGATCAAGAAGGAGGAGAAGGAGGCCGAGGCGAAGAAGGACGAGGAGGAGAAGGACGGCGAGCCCACCGAGGTCGCTGAGGAGAAGGTCGAGGAGAAGGTCGTCGAGGCCCCGCCCATCGAGAAGCCCAAGGAGAAGAAGGAGGAGAAGAAGGTCGAGGTCCAGGCGGCCCAGGTCGGCGCCAAGCAGCCGCTGAAGAAGGGCACGGAGGCCTACGCAAAGGCCGTGGAGAGGGTGAAGTCCACGACCATCCTCAAGTTCGTGGGCTCGGCCGGACCTGGGAGCGGCGACTACGCCAACACCCTGGCCGACGGCGCCACTGCAAAGAAGCTCGACGAGGCATGGGAGATCTCTGGTGGCGTCAAGATCGCCGAGAAGGGTGAGAGCGGCACGTTCCGAGGCGGGCCCAAGGCCAGCGCTGAGGCGTCCGGGAACACCTACAAGACGATCAGCTCCAACGAGATCGCGGGACCCAAGGCCGGTACGGTCAAGACCGCGGCGAAGGAGAGCACTGACGAGGTCAAGGTGAAGGTCAAGGTGGGCGGGTCCTTGGGCCAAGCCATCGGGACCGGCAAGATCGACAAGAACGCCGTCGCCAAGGTGTTCCGCCGCCGCCAGGGCGCCATCCGGACCTGCTACGAGCGCGCCCTGAAGGTCAACCCGAACGTGGAGGGCAAGATCAGCATCCAGTTCACCATCGGGCCCGCCGGTCGCATCACCAGCATCGACGTGACGAGCAACTCCACCAGCGACGCGTCCATCGGCAAGTGCATCGTCGAGAAGGTCCGCGGATGGCGCTTCGACCCGCCGGACAACGGTAGCGTGACCTTCTCGTACCCCTTCATCCTGTCGCGCGGGCGCTGACGGGTCTCTTCCTCGGGTTCAGTGTGTAGCCGCCCCGGACATCGTCGGGGGCGGCTTCACCATTTCTGGATCAACAAGACTTCGCCTGGGCTGCCACCAACCTGGATCAACGTGGGCAGCGAAAAATGTGGTCGTGGCCCTCAGGCTATCGGTACGACGGGCCGATGGTGCGCGTCATGGGGATCAGGTGCTGGAGGTCCGGCTGCCTGTGACGAGAAAGTTTGATCACCGCTGCGCAGCCTGGCAACCCACCAGCCTGGAGCAGTCGCAGCGGGCGCTGGCGCCCTGCGCGATGAGGCCCTGCGCAAGGATCGCGGCACCCTCGGGACCACTACGTTGGGGCTACGAGGGGCGATGTCGAGCGGGGTGACGGATGGACGACGGTTTGGCCGCGTAGGTTTGACTCCAAGCGCGACCTCCACTAACGTAGCGCTGCACCGCGGAGAAGGGTCCATAACCATGCGAATGAGAGCAGTTCAAGCCCAGATCGTCGCCATCGTTGCGATCATGCTGGGATCGGCTGGCGCCGTAGCGCAGGAGCGGCAGGCTACCAGCTTCGCGAACATGAGCGCCTCCCAGATGGGGGAGGACGCCGAAGCGAAGATCGCCGAGATGAACGAGATGCTCAAGGCGGGCTTTCAGGCCCTCGAGGCCTCTCGTGCCGGTCAGGACGTAGCTCAGACCACCTGCATCGCTGATGCGCTGACCCCAATGAAGGGGCTCATGAAGCTCGCCGAGCGCAACAAGATCGCCTTGCAGGAGGCGGCGTCTCGCAATGATCGCGATGGCGCCGAGCACGAGGCCATCAAGATCGCCATTGCACACAACAAGTTCATCGAGCTCGATGCCCAGGTGAGGAGCTGTGGCGGTCCCGACTCCGACGGAACCGTTGATGGGCGTCCGGTCATCGAGAAGGTTCTGGACTCCGATCTGCCCGAGTACGATCCCACGGGAGATCTGAAGGACGTAGAGATCCTGATGGACCGTCCGGTGTCAGCCAGTCAGTCGAAGTAGGCGCGCGCACCGTGGAGCCGGCGTTCAGTGGGCCCCGGGTGACGGTGCGGCGGCGCAGCGAGGACGACGATCAGATGCAGAGTAGAGCAATGGGCATCCTGGCAGCCACGCTGTTCCTGGGTGCCATGACATCCGCCGCGCACGCCCAGACGTGGCTGGCCCTCCCCGACACGACCCTCGAGCGCGGCATTCAGGCGGGAACGTTCAAGTTCTGGCCTCAGGTCGCCCTCGAGGGGCGTTGGGACTCCAATGTCTTCAATGTCGCGGACAACGACGTTGACGCCGTCACGTCGACCGCGCTGCTCCGGGTGCTGCCCGCCCTGCGCATCGACAACCCGGAGTACGATGTCATCCACCTGATGTTCGACGTCAAAGGAGACATCCGCCAGTACTTCAATGACGATCCGAGCGTCGAGGCGCAGCCCCAGTTCGGGGTGACCGCAGATCTGGGCATCGAGCTGTTCCCTCGAGCGGCCGCGTCGTTCAAGGTCTTCGACAGCTTCCGGGACTGGCTGGAGACGCCCAACTTCTCGACGACGCGCTCTTTCCAGCGCATCAACAACAAGGTCGGGGGGCGCGTGTCCGTCCATCCGGGTGGGACGCCGGAGCGCCGCGCGCTGGATATCTCGGCGCAGTACTCGTATGGGTTCGACCACTTCCTGGACTTCGAGGAGTTCGACAAGCAGACCCACGAGATCAACCTCTTGGGCTCGTGGAAGTTCTACCCAAAGACCGCGCTGGTCATCGAGGCGACGCTGGCCTTCAATTCGTGGGACACCCCGGATCCCCAGAGTGGGCGTACCGACTCCATGCCACTTCGCACCCGCGCCGGCGTCACGGGCTTCATCACGAAGACCATCGCTGCGACCATCAAGGTGGGGTACGGGCAAGGGTTCTACGACTCTGGTGACGACTTCCAGAGTGTGCTCGCCTCGGTGCACTTCGCGTGGATGCCGCTGGAGACGACCCTCCTCGACCTTGGCTACGACCGGGACTTCGTCGACTCATACTTCGCGAACTACTATGCCCAGGACCGGATCGGGCTTCGCTTCGAGCAGCGGCTCTGGGATGTCGTGACCATCAAGCTCGACAGCGCCTTTGCCTTCCTGGACTTCGGGGCGATCACGCCGGCGGCGGGAGTGGTCTACCTCCCGTCCAACGAGCGGGCGGAGAAGGTGCTGACCGTCGACCTCTCCATCGACTTCGACATCCTCCGGTATCTGGGCGCTCGCGTAGGCTATGAGCTGACGGACGTCTTCAGCGATTTCGAGCAGCGACGCGACGGGCAGCTGGCGGACGTGGGTGGCTACGTCCGTCACCAGGTCTTTGGGAGCCTCATCGCGCGGTACTGACCATCGATGGCGCCAGCCGCCCGGCTCGCCTCACGCACGCTTGCGCCGCTCGTCGTGACGGGGGACAATGGACGACGCCGCTCGAAGCGCCGATCCCCGGCGGTGGCGTTGGTCGCAGGACATCCATGACAAGAGCGCCGAGTCCTTCGTCAGCCCAGACATCCGGTTCAGCACGTCGGCCGCTGGTGCGTTGCGACACCTCGACTCTGTTGCTCGTCCTCCTCGCGAGCTGGGTCCTGACGGCCGGCTGTGGCAGCGGCAAGACAGAGCGGTACAGGGACCACATGCCCGTCGACGTCCGCGCGGTCACCGTGCAGGCGTCGATCCTCGGGCCGGGGGACGTGTTCGAGGTGACCGTCTACCAGGAGAAGGACCTCAGCGGCACCTACCGCGTGACGCCGTCGGGGACCATCGATTTTCCACTCGTGGGCATCGTGTCCGTCGAGGGGTTGTCGCCGGCGGAGCTCGCCGACCGGCTCCGGGACGGCCTGAGGCAAGGCTACCTGCGCAATCCGAGCGTCAACGTGTTCGTCAAGGAGTTCAACTCCAAGAAGGTGTTCGTCCTGGGGGAGGTCCAGAAGCCCGGGACGTTCCGCTACGAGGAGTCGATGAACATCGTACAGGCGATCACCCTCGCTGGGGGGTTCTCGTCGCGGGCGTCGAAGAACTCGACGGTGGTCACGCGGGTCGAGGGGAGCTCGGAGCTTCGGATTGGAGTCCCGGTGGAGGACATCAGCGAGGGGAGGGCGCCCAACTTCCTCCTGATGCCCGGAGACATCGTCTTCGTGCCCGAGTCGGTCCTATGAGGTGGTACCGGGGAGGCGGCTCATGACTGTGCGGAACGACGTGAGCCAGGTCAGCGTGGAGGATCCCTCGCGGCTCGACCTGAAGCGCTATGCGTTCGTCCTCTACAAGCGCAAGTGGATCATCGCCGTCTTCTTCATCGCGGTCGTGTCCGGGATGGTGTTCAGGACGTCCCGGCAGACGCCCGTCTACCGTGCGACCGCGTCGGTCATCATCGATCGGAACCCGCCGCGGGTCCTGCCGGGGATGGCGGAGGTCATCGACCTCGGCAACGCCAACTACTGGTCCAACAAGGAGTACTTCCAGACCCAGTACCGGATCATCAAGAGCCGCGCGGTCGCGGAGAGCGTCGTGGATCGGCTCGGCCTCCGGTACAACGCGGCGTTCCTGGGGGTGAGCGAGGAGCTTCAGCGGGAGGAGCCTGACCGCGCCGCGGAGCTGATGGCGAGCCGCGACCCGGTGGATGCGCTGATCCAGCGCATCGAGGTGGAGCCCCTCAAGGACTCGATGATGGTGTTCATCAGCATCGAGGACCCGGATCCCGCGTTTGCGATGGAGCTCGCGAATGCGGTGGCCAACGCCTACCGCTCCGAGAACCTGGAGCACAAGCAGCGGGTCGTCAACGAAGCCTATGGAGAGCTCTCGGGCATCGTAGCCGACCTCGGAGCGACCAAGGAGGCTGCGGAGACCGCGGCCCGCGACTTCGAGCGCCTCCACGAGGTCGGGACCTTCGAGAACCAGAAGAAGGCCATCGATCAACGCATCGCCACCATCAACGCAGACCTCGACGTGCTGCGGCGGGAGAGCGAGCAGGCGCAGGCGGAGCTGTCCGTCGTGCGCCGATACAAGAATGAGAAGGACATCTTCAAGGTGTCGCTCGCCGAGGTGCTCGCGAGCCCCATCATCCAGCAGCTCAAGACCCAGTGGCTTGAGCTGAAGAGCGAGATGAAGGGCCTCGAGACGGACTACGGCGACCTGTACCCGAAGGTCAGGAGCACCAAGGAGCGCCTGAGCCTGGTCGAGGCGGCGGCGCGCAAAGAGGTGAAGAACATCATCACCAGCGTCGAGCACAGGGTGGAGCGCCTCAAGATGCGTGAGCAACGCCTGCTCGAGCGGCTGAAGGCGGCCCAGCTCGAAGACTCCCGGGTGGCTGAGCTCAAGATCGAGTACCAGCGGCTGGTCGAGAAGCGCGAGGACGCCCGGCTCAACTTCGACAAGGTCAGCCAGCGGCAGACGGAGACCAAGATGACGTCGCAGGTGAACGTGAACAACGTGCGCCTGCTGGACCTCGCGCAGATGCCGACCGTGCCCGTGAAGCCGAACATGAAGCTCAACGTGGCGCTGGGTATGCTCCTTGGCCTGTTCGGCGGTATCACCCTCGCGTTCTTCGTGGAGTTCATGGACAACACGGTGAAGTCTCGGCTGGACATCGAGCAGGTGGCTCAGGTCACCTTCCTGGGCATGGTGCCCACCATCCGCACGGACAAGCGGCACCGGCGGCACGAGGAGGCCTTCGAGGGGAAGAAGGAGCTGTACGTGCACTACCGGCCCAAGTCCACGGTGGCCGAGCTGAGCCGCACAATCCGCACGAACCTCCTGTTCATGTTGCCAGGGGGGAAGCTGCGGACCTTCGTCGTGACGAGCCCCGGGCCGCAGGAGGGCAAGACCACCATCAGCATCAACCTGGGCATCACCATGGCGGCCTCCGGCGGGCGCGTCGTGCTCATCGACACGGACATGCGCCGACCCAAGCTGCACACGTCCTTCGACGCGCCATCCGACGTCGGTGTCTCCAACTACCTGGTGGGCAAGGATCCGATCACCAGGTTCGTGATCCCCACGGAGGTGCCGGGGCTCGATCTGATCCCCTGTGGGCCGTGCCCTCCAAACCCGGCGGAGCTCCTGCACACCGAGAGGTTCCGCGAGCTGATCGCTGAGCTCGAGCAGCACTACGAGACGATCATCTTCGACTCCCCTCCGATCATCGCCGTGACGGACGCCATCGTCATCGGCACCCAGGTGGACGGGGTGGTGCTGGTCGCGAAGAGCGGCAAGACGACCAAGGAGACGCTGCTGCATGCGCGCAACAGCCTCGCAGCCGTCAACGCCCGGATCCTCGGCTGCGTGCTCAACGACCTGGACCTGGACAGCGGGCGCTACGGGTACTACCACTACGTCGGTCGGTACGGCAGCTACTACGGGGAGACCGAGCCCGCGGACGGGCCCGCCTGACGCCAGCGCCGTTCGTGCTCCTGGGGGGGGCGCGGCTTCTCGTGACGCCTGTGAGGGCAGTCGGTGGCTCGCCGGTCCGATCCCCGAGGACGGCATCAGGGGGCGGGGAGGACCCGGCGAGCGAATAAGTGCTCGCGTCCTGCGGGAGTTGACTGTAGAATCCCGCAAATCTGGAACCGGACGCCGCTGGATCGGACGCAGCCCGCGGTCCTGGAGTGGTGATGGGCGAGAGGTAGCATGGGGAAGGTGCTTGGGATCGACCTCGGGACGACCAACTCGTGTGTCGTCGTACTAGAGGGCGGCAACCCTGTCGTCATTCCGAACTCCGAAGGTGGGCGCACGACCCCGTCCATGGTCGCATTCACCGACCAGGGGGATCGGCTCGTCGGGCACATCGCGAAGCGCCAGGCGATCACCAACCCGAAGAGCACCATCTTCGCCGTCAAGCGCTTGATGGGGCGGAAGTTCAAGTCCCCAGAGATCCAGCGGATCATGGACCTCTACCCCTACGAGCTGGCCGAGGCCCAGAACGGGGACGCGGCCGTGCGGGTCGGGGAGCGGGTCTACTCGCCGCCGCAGGTGTCGTCGTTCATCCTGGAGCAGCTCGTCTCCTACGCGGAGGACTACCTCGGGGAACGCATCGAGGACGCGGTCATCACGGTGCCCGCCTACTTCGACGACAGCCAGAGGCAGGCGACCCGTGACGCCGGGCGCATCGCCGGCCTCAACGTGCTGCGCATCATCAACGAGCCCACCGCCGCGGCGCTCGCCTATGGGCTGAGCGAGACCTTTCGGGGGCGCGTGGCGGTGTACGACCTGGGCGGCGGCACCTTCGATATCTCGATTCTGGAGATCGGTGACGGCGTCTTCCAGGTCAAGTCGACCCATGGGGATACGTTCCTCGGCGGCGAGGACGTCGACAACCGCATCATCCGGTTCGTTGCGGGGCTCTTCCAGGAGAAGCACGGCATCGATCTGCGAAAGGACCCCATCGCGCTGCAGCGCCTCAAGGAGGCGTCCGAGAAGGCCAAGATCGAGCTGTCGACCCTGAAAGAGACCGACATCAACCTGCCGTTCATCTTCGCGGACGACAACGGCCCGAAGCATCTCCAGCTCACGCTGACGCGCGACAAGCTGGAGGAGATGATCGAGGATCTGATCGATCGGACCCTGCGCCACTGCCAGGAGGCGCTCGCGGACGCGAACCTGGATGTGCGCAACATCGACGACGTGATCCTGGTCGGCGGCATGACCAAGATGCCGATGGTGCAGCGCAAGGTGCTCGGGTTCTTCAACCTGAAGCCAAACCGCGAGATCAACCCCGACGAGGCGGTGGCCATCGGCGCGGCCATCCAAGGCGGGATCCTGTCCGGGCACGTCGAGGACAAGCTGCTCCTCGACGTGATCCCCCTGTCGCTCGGTATCGAGACGCAGGGAGGGATCTTCACGAAGCTCATCGAGAAGAACCGCACCATCCCCACGAGCTGCAGCGAGGTGTTCACGACGGCCGAGGACTTCCAGCCGCTCGTCAACATCCACGTGCTCCAAGGGGAGCGCGCCATGGCGCGGGACAACAAGTCCCTCGCGCGCTTCGAGCTGACGGGGATCCCGCCTGCGCGCCGCGGCGTGCCCAAGATCGAGGTCACCTTCGAGGTGGACGCCAACGGCATCCTCAGCGTCTCGGCGCGGGACCTCGGCACCGGCAAGGAGCAGACCGTGCGGGTGCGTGCCGCCAGCGGCCTGTCGGAGCGCGAGATCGAGCGCCTGATCGTCGAAGCCGACGGGAACAAGCAGGCGGACGTGCAGAAGAAGGAGTTTGCCACGCTCCGCAACCGGGCGGATGGGTTGGTCTACACCACCGAGCGGGCCCTCCAGGAGTTCGGGAGCTACCTGACCGACGACGAGATCGACGAGATCCAGAAGGACATCAGCCGCACCAAGCGCGCGGTGGAGTCCACGGACCTGGAGGACATCCGCCACGCGGTGAAGGTGCTCGAGAAGTCGTCCTACCGCATCGCTGACGGCATGTACCGCGACGTCTCCTGACCCGTCCAACGCTGGCACGCTCCGCACCGCCATGCCCGACTACTACAAGATCCTGGGCGTCGACCGCTCGGCGAGCCAGGACGACATCAAGCGCGCCTACCGCCGCCTCGCCATGCGCTTCCACCCGGACCAGAACCAGGGGAGCGTCACGTCGGAGGAGCAGTTCCGGCAGATCGTCGAGGCCTGGAAGGTGCTCGGCGCGCCGGAGCGGCGCCAGTTCTACGACCGGTTCGGCGTCGAGAAGGACGCGCTCGTCAAGCTGGGGCCGCAGGGTGGGCGGCCGCACCTCGACGACCTGATGAGCGACGTCATCGACGAGATCCTGCGCCGTCCGAAGCTCAAGCCCGTGCCGGGCAAGGATCGCCGCTACGACCTGGAGCTGGACTTCGCGGCGGCCGCCATGGGGGGGATGCGGCGGATCTCCGTGGACGTGAGCGCAACGTGTGGTGGCTGCGCTGGCACTGGGGCGCAGCCGGGGACGGCGCCGGTGCAGTGCCACGTGTGCGACGGGCGCGGCGAGGTGCGGGACCCAGGGCCGCTGCTCGCCTTTCGCCGGGTGTGCAACTTCTGTGGAGGGCGCGGGCGGGTGGTGCCGGATCCCTGTGGGCGCTGCGGTGGGACTGGCGTCGAGACCATCGAGCAGGGGCTCAGCGTGCGGGTCCCCCCGGGGGCCGAGGACGGTCAGCGGCTCCGCTATCGCGGCGCCGGTGAGCCTGGGACGCACGGCGGGCCCGACGGCGATCTCTACATCGTGCTGCGGGTGCAGCCGGACCCGCTCTTCACGCGGAGTGGCGCCGATGTGGTGGTGCGCGTCCCCGTCACCGTCCGCGAGGCCGTGCTTGGCGCCACCCTCGAGGTGCCGATGGTGGACGGGGTCGTCCGGTTGAGCATCTCTCCGGGCACGCAGTCCGGGCAGCGGTTCCGGCTCAAGCACCGGGGCATCCCGCAGGGGAGGGGGAAGCCTCGGGGTGACGCCTACGTGGAGGTCGTGGTCGAGATCCCCACCGGGGAGTCGGCGCGCGCGCTCGTCGACGGGTGGCCGGAGCCGACCTCCGACGCTCACCCGCGACGGCGGGAGTATGAGGCGCTCCTGCGGAGGAGCTACGCCCCGAGCCCCGCGGAGGAGGACGCATGAGCCGCTGGGCCTGGCTGGTCTTCGCGTGGCTCCTCTGCGCGTGCCAGCCTGCGGTCAGGCCGGACCCCATTGTTCCACCCGCTCCCGTGGTCGTTCCTCAGGCCCAGCTCGACGCGGAGGCGGTCGAGACAGCCGAGGCGCTCCTGGATCGAGGCGACTACCGGGAGGCGTTGGCTGCGCTCGCGGACGTCCCGCCGGTGGACCCCACGTGGCGGGGGCGCTGGCGAGCAGCCTCCGTGGCCGCGGCGTTTCGCATCGGAGACCTGGCCCGCGTGCAGGGCTCCTTCCTCGCCGCGTCCGAGCCGCCCGACGAGGGCCTCGACGCGTATCTCGATGCGCTCGTGGAGACCGGCGCAGCCTACGCAATCGTCCTGGGGGTCGACCCGCAGGGGCCCCTCGGGCACTACGTCATCCGCAGAGCCGTACGCGACCTGGAGGGGCGGGGGGCCTTCGACGAGGCGGCGACCCTCGCGAGCACCCTGCTCAGCCGGGGTATCGCCGACATGGGGCTCCGGGGGGAGCTCGAGGCGCTCGTTCGGCGCTACGAGGCGCGCAGCGGCACCGACTGGAAGGTCGGCGTGCTGCTGCCCCTGTCGGGGCCCTACCAGGCCATCGGCCAGAGCGCGCTGCGGTCGGTGCAGCTCGCGCTCCTGGACGCAGGGAGCCCGGCGAACCTCGCGGTACGCGACACGCGGGGGGACGGGGCCCGCGCTGCCGAGGGCGCCGAGGAGCTCGTGCTCTCGGAGCAGGTGGCTGCCGTGCTGGGGCCGGTGGGGGTCCGAGAGACCACGGACGCGGCCTCGGTTCTGCAGGACCTCGCCGTGCCCCACGTCGTGCTCAGCTCCGTGTCCGACCTGGGCGGCGATGACACCTGGGGCTTCAGGCTGCGGGCGACCGACCGCCAGGTCACCGCAGAGGTCTTGCGTACCGCTGCTGGGATGGGGATCAAGACCGTGGCCATTCTGCACCCGGACAGCGGCTACGGGCGGGAGGTGGCCGCCATCGCGCGGGACCTTGCGCCCACCTTCGGGCTGACTGCTGTTGGGGTGGTCTCCTACCCGGCGGGGACCAGCGACTTTCGCGAGGCGATCCGCGCGCTGCGCCAGGCGGCGGGGGGGCTCCCGGACTCCCTCTTCGTGCCGGACTCCGCCGACGCTGGGCGGCGGCTCGGCTCCTACCTGCGGGCTGCGGGCGTGCCGCTGCGCACGTCTCCGGGTGTGCGGGGCGTCCAGCTCCTCGGCGGCTCCGGGTGGCTCGATCCGCGGCTGATCGACCCGGCGGAGCGGACCACGGACAACGCGGTCTTCGCGGCGCCGTTCTTCCCGGACCCGAGCGACCCGCGCGCGCGGGGCTTCGTGGACGCGTTCATCGCACGCTTCGCCGTGGGGCCGACCCCGTTCGAGGCCGAGACCTACGACTCGGTCCGCGTGTTGCTCGACGCCATGGCGCGGGCGGGCGGTGGCGCCGACCGGGAGGCGCTGCGGCGCGCCCTTCGTGAGACGGTCGGGCACGTCGGCGTGACCGGCGTGCTGTCCATCCGCCCGGACGGCACCGCGACGCGGCTCTTGCCCGTGCTGACGGTGGACGGCGACGCCATCCGGCTGCGTGGCTCCGAGGACGAGGAGCGCGCCGTCCGGGGTGGGCGATGAAGGACCTGCGTGGCGCGGGTGAGTTCCGGCTCATCGAGGGGTTTGCGCAGCGGGCGCGCACGGACTGCGTGCTGGTCGGTATCGGAGACGACGCGGCCGTGCTGGCGCCGTCCTTGGCGCCGACCATCGCGACCTGCGACACCATGGTGGAGGGGGTCCACTTCCGGTTCGACCTGATGACCGCGCGGGAGGTGGGCCGCAAGCTGCTCCTGGTCAACCTGAGCGACGTGGCCGCCATGGGCGGTCGGCCGACGACCGCGCTGCTCATGATGTCGCTGCCGGTGAGCCTCCCCCTGGAGACGCTCGTGGGGCTGCGCGACGGGCTGATGGAGGCGGCGGACGACGCGCAGGTCGCGCTGATCGGCGGGGACACCACGCGGACGGAAGGGCCCGTCGTCCTGAGCTTGGTCCTCCACGGCGAGGTGCCGTTCGGGCCGCTGTTGCGATCCGGGGCGCGCCCGGGCGACCGGGTCTGCGTGTCCGGTGCCCTCGGAGAGAGCGCGCTCGGGCTGCGGCTCTTGCTGAACCGACCGGAGCTGCGCGAGGCCCACGCGGCCGTGGTGGCGCGTCACGTCGCTCCGACGGCGCGCCTCGCCCAGGGCCTGGCGGCGGCGAGGACAGGACTTGCCACCGCAGCCATCGATCTCTCGGACGGGCTCCTCCAGGACGCGGGCCACGTCGCGCGGCGCTCCGGGGTGGGGATGCGCATCGAGCTGGACCGGCTGCCCGTGAGCGAGGCGGCGCGCGCCGCCGCTACGGCGCTGGAGATCGAGGACCTGGTTCCCCTGATCGTGGCCGGCGGCGAGGACTACGAGCTGCTGCTGACGATCCCCGAGAGCCACGCCGTGCCCCAGCGCCTGGACGGCGTGCCGCTGACCGAGATCGGCCGCGTGACCGAGGGCCCCCCCGGCGAGGTGGTGCTGGTCGATGGGAGTGGCGCGCCTGTCGAGCCTG
>BTVJ01000076.1:0-35354 GCA_045863395.1 Myxococcales bacterium | reverse complement strand
CCACTACGACGGCTACGAGTCGAGCTGGGACGAGTGGGTCACCACCGCCCGCATGAAGGCCGGCGGCGGCGGCGACGCGTGGAAGGTCGGCGACCCGGTCTCCGTGGAGTGGAAGGGCAAGTGGTACCCCGCCTCCATCCTCGAGGTGAAGGACGGCAAGTACAAGATCCACTACGACGGCTACGAGTCGAGCTGGGACGAGTGGGTCACCACCGCCCGCATGCGCAGGAAGTAGCGCCCCGAGTGTCCCCACCCCCCACTGTGCCCCTGGAGCGCGCCCTGTCCAAGCTGGGGGCGGCGTCTCGCACCCAGGCCCGCGCCCTCATCGAGGCGGGCCGGGTGCGGGTGGACGGGGCCACCATCCACGACCCGCAGCGTCCCGTCACCCCCGAGACCGCGCGCATCGACGTGGACGGCCGCCCCGTCACCCAAGCCCCCCTTCGCATCGTGGCGTTCCACAAGCCCCGGGGCTGCCTGACGACCCGCAGCGACCCGCGCGGACGCCCCACCATCTACGATTGGCTCCCCCCATCGCTCGACCTCATGCCCGTCGGCCGCCTGGACCAGGCGACCAGCGGGCTCCTGCTGCTGACCAACGACACCCGCCTCGCCACATGGCTGACGGACCCGGCAAGCGGGGTGGAGCGTGTCTACGTCGCCACGGTGCGCGGGCTGGTGACCGACGACGAGGCGGCAGCGCTGCGATCCGTGGAGGACGCCGGCGAGCGGCTCGGTGCGGACGCGGTGGTCCTGAAGCGCTCCCGCCGGGAGAGCCGCCTGCGCCTCACGCTGACCGAGGGCCGTAACCGGGAGGTGCGCCGCCTGACTTTGACCATCGGGCACGAGGTGACGCGCCTCCTGCGCGTCAGCTACGGGGGCCTCGCCCTGGGCGACCTCGCCGCCGGCGCCTGGCGGGACGTGTCCCTGCCGGAGACCCTCGCCGCCTTCCCGACCCTACCCCCTGCGCTCGTGCGCCGCATGGGCGCGCGCCTTGTGCCACCGGGGAGAACGGGGTAGAACGCGCCGCTGGAGGTCCCCATGCCGCGCGAAGAGCTGGTCTACGGCGTCCACGCCACCCTCGCCCTGTTTGCCCACCGACCCGAGGCGATCCTGCGGGTCTACCACGTGCGCGCCCGCCGCGAGGTGGTCGCGCCGCTCCTGAAGTGGTGCGCGGCGCACCGGCTCCCCTACAGAGAAGTACCAGACGAAGAGCTGGCGCGCATCACCAAGGCGGACCACAGCGAGGGCGTCGCCGTCGCCGCCCGCCCGCTCGGGACCGTCCCGCTCGAGTCGCTGCTCTCCCCACCGGACCCCAGAGCCGTGCTCCTGGCCCTCGACAACGTGGGCAACCCCCACAACCTCGGCGCCATCCTGCGCTCCGCCGCCTCCCTCGGGGCCCGCGGCGTCGTCGCCCGCGGCTCGGAGGCCCAGGCGCGCCTGTCGCCGGCAGCCGTCCGCATCGCGCAGGGCGCGGCGGAGACGGTCCGCGTCGCCGTGGTGCCGTCGCTCCCCCAGGCGCTGCGGACGGCGCGCACGGCGGGCTTCACGGCCATCGGCACCGACTCCACGGCGGGCGCCAGCCTCTTCGACGCGGTGCTCCCGCGACCCGCCATCGTCGTGCTGGGCAGCGAGGGCGAGGGCCTGACCCCCGAGGTGCGCAAGGCCTGTGATCGCCTGGTGTGCATCCCGTCCACGGGCCTGGTCCAGTCCCTCAACGTCTCCGTTGCAGCCGGGATCGTCCTCGCCGAGCTGTGGCGCACGCGTGGTTGACAGATCCGGGGGGTCCGGTATCCTCGCCGCTTCCGAACCTCCGCTCGCCTGAGGAGAGCCATGCAACGATCTCACGGGTCCGCCTCCGGCCCCCCCTGGCTGCCCGCGCTCGCCGCCCTGCTGGTCCTGCTGGCACCCACCTTGGCGGCGGCCCAGGAGGCGTCCAACAACTCCACGGGCGACGCCATCGACGCGTTCATCGGCACCTACATCGTCGGCCCCCTCGCCACGGTGTTCTTCATCGAGGTGCCCGTCCTGAAGATGCCGCTGGTCGTCGCATGGCTGGTCTTCGGCGCCATCTTCTTCACGCTGCGCATGGCCTTCGTGAACTTCCGCATGTTCGGTCACGCCATCGCGCTCGTCAGGGGGCGCTTCGACAGGGCCGACCACAAGGGCGAGGTCAGCCACTTCCAGGCGCTCGCGTCCGCCCTGTCAGCGACCGTCGGCCTCGGCAACATCGCGGGGGTCGCCATCGCCGTCGGCACCGGCGGCCCGGGCGCCACCTTCTGGATGATCATGGCGGGGCTGCTCGGCATGGCCTCGAAGTTCACCGAGTGCACGCTGGGGCAGCATTACCGCCACGTCCGCTCCGACGGCCGCATCATGGGCGGCGCCATGTACTACCTGTCCGAGGGCCTCGCGGAGAAGGGCTGGCCGCGCCTGGGCATGGTCCTCGCGGTCGCCTTCGCCATCCTGTGCATCGGCGGGTCCTTCGGCGGCGGCAACGCCTTCCAGGTCAAGCAGTCGCTCACGCAGATCCAGGTGCTCATCCCGGGCCTCGCAGACGCCCAGTGGATCTACGGCCTCATCATGGTGGTGCTCGTCGGGGTGGTCATCATCGGCGGAATCAAGCGCATCGCCAAGGTGGCGGACAAGATCGTCCCGCTGATGTGTACGGTCTACGTGCTCGCGTGCCTCTACATCCTCATCGTGGAGTACGCCCACATCCCGCGGGCCTTCGGCGCCATCTTCGAGGGCGCCTTCACCGCGGACGGCATCAAGGGCGGCGTGCTCGGCGTCATCATCATCGGCTTCAAGCGCGCCGCCTTCTCCAACGAGGCGGGCATCGGGTCGGCCGCCATCGCCCACTCGGCCGCCAAGACCGAGTACCCCGTCCAAGAGGGCATCGTCTCCCTGCTGGAGCCCTTCATCGACACGGTGGTCATCTGCACCATGACCGCGCTCGTCATCGTGATCACCGAGGCCTATGCGAACCCCGAGTACGCCGACTTCATCGAGAAGAACCAGGGCGCCGCGCTGACCTCCCACGCGATGGCCCACGTGATCTCCTGGTTCCCCTACGTCCTCTCCGGGGCGGTCTTCCTCTTCGCCTACTCGACGATGATCTCCTGGTCCTACTACGGCGAGCGCTGCTGGGTCTGGCTCTTCGGCGACGGCTCCTCCATGGTCTACCGCGTCCTCTTCCTGGTCGCGGCCTTCGGTGGCTCCATCGTCACGGCCACCAACATCCTCGACTTCAGCGACCTCATGGTCCTCGGCATGGCCTTCCCGAACATCCTCGGCCTCTTGTTCCTCTCGGGCAGCGTCAAGCGCTGGCTCGACGAGTACAGCGACAAGCTGGCGACGGGCGAGGTGCGGCGCACGCGGTGACGGTCGGCGTCCGGTCCCGCGAGAGCGCTCGCGCCCGGCCACCGCAGGCCCCCCACCTGTAACCGCAGATTTCGCCGGATCCCGTGGCGTTTCGCCCCCCCTGGGGGCGCTTCGGTGTGGCTGCTCCCTCACTGGCGGAGTGGTCACGTACAGATCGCTCCAACGCTCGTGGGCAGCGGCAGAGCCCCAGGCACCCACCCAGACGGCTCCACCCTCGATGTCCGCACCGACAGGTCCTGATTGCCAGCACCGGCCGATGCGCTACTTTGGCGCCATGGCCTGGGACGGCGCGCAGATGCGTGCGCCCCGCGTTGGCGCAGAGCGCTCCGAGACACCAAGCCCGCCGGCGCTGCGGGTCGCCCCGGGCAGAGCGTCCATGCACCGAGGAGGACAATCCATGAGACGAACGCCCCTCTCCACACTCCTGGCCGCGGGTCTCCTCACGTGGGTCGCGGGCCCGGCGGCAGCAGCGCCTCCGGGAGTCCCCCTCGGGCTCCCCGAGGTGCCCATCCCGGCTGACAACCCTCAGACCCCAGAGAAGATCGCGCTCGGAGACAAGCTCTTCCACGACGTGCGCTTCTCCTCGACGGGAGAGGTGAGCTGCGCCACCTGCCACGCCAGGGAGAAGGTGTTCACGGACAGCCCGCTCCAGGTCTCCGAGGGGATCCACAAGCTCACGGGGACACGCAACGCCCCGACGGTCGTGAACGCCGCCTACCTGACGTCCCAGTTCTGGGACGGGCGCTCCCCTTCGCTGGAGGACCAGGCGCTCCACCCCTTCCTGAACCCCGTCGAGATGGGGCTCACGGATCACCAGCCGATCCTGGACATCGTCCGCAAGGACCCGGAGTACGTGAAGCAGTTCGAGCGGGTCTTCGGCAAGAAGGGCGACGCGATCACCATCAAGGAGGTGGTCGCCGCCATCGCGTCCTTCGAGCGGGTCCAGGTCAGCGGCAACTCCCCCTTCGACCGCTGGAGGTACGGGGGCGAGGAGGCAGCGCTCACCGAGCAGCAGAAGCGCGGCTTCGACCTGTTCGTCAACGAAGGCCGCTGCGTCACCTGCCACGTGGTGGAGGAGACCCAGGCCCTGTTCACGGACAACCGCTTCCACAACATCGGGGTGGGCATCACGGCCATCCAGGACCAGATCCCGGCGCTGGCGCAGGAGTTCCTGAAGGCCGACGCCACCGCCTCTGAGGTGGACGCCAAGGTGCTGACCGACGCGCGCACATCGGAGCTCGGGCGGTTCGTCGTCGATCACAGCTTCGACGGCCTCGGCGCGTTCAAGACGCCGACTCTGCGCAACGTGGCGCAGACCGCGCCCTACATGCACGACGGCAGCCTGGAGTCTCTCCACGACGTGATGATCCACTACAACAACGGGGGAGTCTCCAGCGTGAAGGACCGCGTCAACGACTTCCTGAGCGGCGGGATTCGGCCGCTGAATCTGACCGACGAGCAGATCGACGATCTGGTGGCGTTCCTGGAGTCTCTGACCAGCCCCGAGTTTGCCCCCAAGGGCTCGACCGGAGGTAACCGATGACCCGCTTCACACCGAGCAGACGCACGTTCCTGAAGGGGGCCGGGGCCGTCGCCGCAGCCAGCGCCCTACCGCTGACCCTCGTGGAGCTCGCCTTCGCCGACGACAAGCAGAGCTTCACCTTCGCCTACATCTCCGACTCGCACATCCAGCACATCGAGGGCACGAGGTTCGTGCGAAACTGGGACCGGGGCCTGATCCGCGCGGTCGCCGAGGCGAACCTGCTGGTCCCGAAGCCCGACTTCGTGGTGTTTGGCGGGGACCTGGCACAGCTCGGCACGAAAGAGGAGCTCGATCACGGCGCCGAGCTGCTCTCCAAGCTCAACGTGAAGACCCACCACGTCATGGGTGAGCACGACTACTACCTGGACCTCGGCGAGTACTGGTCCAAGCTGTTCGGTCCCCACTGGTATAGCTGGGACCACAAGGGCGTGCACTTCGTCACCCTGAACAGCATCCTGACCACCGACGAGTGGACCCACAAGCGGTGGCCCACGGCGCAGCAGCGCATGCTGGAGATGGCCGGCCTCGACAACCCCAACGGCTCGCCCTTCATGGTCGGCGAGAAGCAGCGGGAGTGGCTGCGCAAGGACCTCGCGAAGGTGGACAAGAGCACCCCGGTGGTCGTGTTCTCCCACTCCCCGCTCCAGAAGATCTACAAGGGCTGGAACTTCTGGACGGAGGACGCGGACGAGGTCCAGGCCCTGCTCCAGCCGTTCGACAAGGTCAACGTGATCTACGGGCACGTGCACCAGATCCAGTACAACCAGATCGGCAACATCTCGTTCAACGCGGTCATGGCGACGGCGTGGCCGTGGCCCTACCCGCAGAGCTACGCCCAGGCGGAGTCACACCTGCCGAAGCTCACGGTGCCCATGAACCGCGCCAACCCGTTCTTCGAGCGAGACGCCACCGGGTGGCAGCTCATCGACGTGGCCACGGGGCGCGTCGCCCTGGACTACAAGCTCCACGAGAACGCGAACCGCCGGGTCGCCTTCGACCCCCCGGCCGGCAAGCCGGTGGACACGAAGCACCAGGACGCCGAGTCCCGGATTCCCCCGCAAACCCACTACTAGAGCGGAGATGTCCAGATGTGGATGAAGCTATCGTTCCTCGGGATCGGGTGCCTCGTCGCCGTCGCCATCGTAGCGGACGGCGGGGTCCGGGCCGACGAGTTCACGAAGAAGGACGCGGAGCGCTGGGAGAAGGAGTACATGGCGGTGGTCCAGAAGGGCCGCGACCTGTGGACCAGCGACAAGCTCGGCACCAACGGCGTCGCCTGCGCCCAGTGTCACCCGAACGCCGCCAACACGCACCCCGAGACCTACCCGAAGTTCCAGCAGCAGCTCGGCCGCGTCGCCACCCTGCGCGAGATGATCAACTGGTGCCTCCAGCAGCCCCTGGAGGGCAAGCCCATGGCGCTGGACGACCCGCGGATGATCGCCATCGAGGCCTATGTGACGTGGGAGCGCCGGGGGGTCCCGCTTGCGCCGGGGAAGCACTGACCAGGCGACGCACTCCCCTCGACTGCATTTCTTCCCGAGGAGTTGACGCGGCTCTGCGCCCTCAGCTCTCACGGGGCCGACGAGCGCAGCAGGGCCGCTGACCGCCTCGCCTCCCGAGCCTCGCCCCACCGGCCCTCGCCGCGCAGCGCCACCGCAAGCGCCTCCCAGGCTGCCGGGACGCCAGGCTCCAGCTCCACGGCCCGCTCCAGGGCTCGGGCGGCCTCCGCCGGCCGCCCACGCTCCAGCTCGGCCTCGCCGAGGGCGCGGTGGAGCGCGCCGGACTCCGGGCACACGGAGACCCCGCGCCGCAGGGCGCCGCGAGCCTCGTCGAGCCGCCCGAGGCGCCGGAGCGCAACCGCAGTGATCAGCCAGCCACGCGGCCAGGTGACCACCTCGTCGACGGCGAGGGTCCCCCACCGAAGCGCCTCGGACGGGCGATCACGCGCGAGCTCCCCATCGGCAAAGGCAGCAAGCTGGGCGGCGGGCGGGACGGGAGGCCCTGGGGCCCAGACGACCGCGGCGCTGGCCACTACCCCGCCGACGAGCGCAGCCGCCCGGCGCCACGCCCCCGTCGCCAGGGCCCGCGCGAGGGTCACGAGGACCCAGGCAGCGAGCGGGGCCAGCAAGGAGACCCATGGGGCCCGGAACCTCCCCACGACGAAGAAGGGCAGGAAGGCGGCGGCGGTGGCGACGACACACCAGCCATAGAGACGCATCCGCTCGCCGTGGGGGCCTGCAAAGAGCAGCAGGAGCCCCACGAGCCCCAGGGCCACCACCGGCCCCGCGCCCGGCAGGAGCCCGAGCACGGGCGCGACCTGCTCGTACCCCTCGATGTGATAGAGCTGGGGCTGCTCACGCGCCGAGACGAGCAGGCGCGCCTTGGCTACCACCAGCTCCAGCGCGCGCAGGGGATCGGCGACCACCGCGTCCAGCGCGCGGCGCGCCCACCAGCGAGACACGGCCGCCGAGGACAGCGGGCCCCCGACGTCCTGCTCCGCCGCCTCGCGCCCGGCGAAGTCGCCGTGTGGGTCCCCCGGCACGAAGCGGAGCTCCCGCGGCGGCACGTAGGCACCGCTCGCGTCGGGCCCGTTGCCGATGAACAGGTTGAGGCCAGCGTTGGAGGTCAGCAGGACCGGGTCGTCCTCCGCGACCAGGTTCAGCATGGTGACGGGGAGGATGGGCAAGGCGGCTCCCGCCAGCAGAGCCCCAGCCAGCGCCCAGGAGCGCGAGCGCCGCAGGCTCCACACCAGCAGGACGGGCAGCCAAAGCAGCGCGGTGGCCCGGCCGGTGGCGGCCACACCAATCAGGAGCCCCGCCACCAGGCCCGTGGCGGGGCGCGGCCGCTCCGCGAGGGAGAGGGCACCGTGCGCCGCTCCGACGAGGGCCAGGGGCATGAGGGCGTCGACCAGGAGGTGCCCCTCGTAGAAGACCGCGGGCCCGAGCAGTGCCTGCACGAGCCCGGCAAGCAGCGCCACGCTGCGCCGACCCGTGAGTCGCCACCCGAGCGCGGCGACCAGCGCGGCCGTCGCAGCGCCGAGGCCGAGCTGGAGCCCCCGCACGACCAGGAGGTCACGCCCAAGCACCTGATAGAGGAGCGTCAGCCACCCCTGGTAGAGCGGCGAGTGGAAGAACGCCCGGTCTGACGCGCCCCCGTGCTGCGCCACCCGATTATAGAAGATGGAGTCCCCTCCCTCGGGCGCATCGAAGGTCGGGCACTCCGCATGGAGCTGGGCAAGGTAGACCGCGCGGGGGAGGACGGCCGCCGCTACGACGGCCCCCACCACCCAGCGGCTGATCGGCTCACGAGCGGGCGGGGGCGGCAGGAGCATCGACAGGGTCCAGTGACACCCGCGCTGGGGCCTGGGCTCCGCTCCTCACCTCGGGCGGCCCCACGACCGCCCTGCCGTCGCGCACGGCCCGCACGGTCAGCGGGCCCGGCACGTTGGCGGTGCGCTGGTCGGCGAGCACAGGAGGGCCGCCGTCGTCCCGAGTCACGAGGACCCCGATCCGCCCCCCGTCCACCGAGACGGTGGCCCGGTAGCTCACGCCGGGCTGAAGCGGCGTGATCCGCAGCCCCACCCGCGCGAAGGGCCTCCCTCCCCGCGAGAAGACCTGGAGCAGGGGGCGCCGAGAGGCGTCATCGACGGCCAGATCGAAGGCGTCGGCCCGCCCCGCCCGCTCGCGCCAACGGAACGTGAGCCCCAGCTCCCAGGGCCCAGCCGCCGGCCCCACCTGTCGTGCGTCCTCATGAGACGGTCGCCGACCGGGGTGGACCGCCGACGAGTAGCCCCCACCCGTCGCGTCTTCGTCTGGCGACCCACCCGCATCCCCCGAGCTCCCGCCGGCGCCGCCCCCAGCGTCGGCCCCACCGCCCTGCCCGCCGGAGTCGCCACACGCCGCCTTCGGATCTGGTGCGGGCTCCTTCCCGGGGAGCCAGCAGCAGCGGTCGGCGCACGCATCGAGGCAGGACGGCGACGAACAGCCCCCGCAGTGGTTCGCGAGGCAGGTGCTGGAGCAGGTGAACTCCCCCTCGGTCGGCGGGTTGTAGCACAAGGCTTGGGCGGACTGGGTGTCGATGCACACGTGGGAGCAGCCGGCGCAGGTGTAGCCAGTCCGGGAGCAGTCGCACGCGTCGGCGCACGCGCGGTGGCACATCCCCTTGCCCTCCTCGAACAGCAGGCACAGGGAGTCCACGGGGCAGTCAGAGGACGACTTGCAGGAGAACGAGCAGTAGCCGCCGGCGTAGACCTGTTTGGCCCCCTCCTTGATGCACGTGCCCTGGGTCGGGGGGCCACCGGGGGGATCGAAGGCGCAGTCCGCGTCTGAGACGCACGGGCCTCCGACGACCCCCATCAGCGCGCCGGGACTGCACGGACGCCCCGCCTCCGCCGGGAGGCAGAACAGCTCGGCGGCGGCTCCCCCGTTGCCGCTCTCGTTGCCTCCCCCGCCGCCAGCGCTCGAACCGGCACCGCCAACCGCGCCGCCACTCGTCCCAGAGCACCCGGCCACCCCGACGCACGCCGCCAGCACTCCGACCACCCACTTCGGGCTCATGGTCCACCTCCCGCCCCCCGCGGTCACGACCCGCGTCGCCTCCCCTGTCTATGGGTCCATCCCCCACCATGATGCACTCACGCCCGGAGGCGTCCAGCGCGTTGACACCATGCCCCGTGTTTTCTGGTGACAACGACGACCTCGGGGCATACATAGACTCGTGCAGGCACGAGGTGCTGGCCATCGCGGGCGCCAGCACACAGCGGCCGACACGATCACGAGACGCGAGAGGAGCAGCGATGCGCGCGGCAGCAAGGTTCGAGGCATGGACGGCTGTACGGGCGGTGGTGTGGGGCGCCAGCGCGCTCCTGCTGGCAGCCACCCTGCTGCTGGCATGTGAGTCCAAGGGCGGCGGCGGCGTCGGGGGTTACTCACAGGGCGGGGGGGCTGGAACCGGCAGCCCGATCTGCCGCACCGAGTGCCCCAAGGGTTGCTCGACGGACACGGACTGCCCGCTCTCCGAGGGTCAGATCTGCTGCAATTACGGCTCCTTCGGGAGCGCATGCATCAAGGCGAAGAACTGCCCCAGGTTCTGCACCGGCGACAGCCAGTGCGACACGGCCCAAGGGGAGATCTGCTGCCGCACGAACCCCCTGGCGCCAGAGAAGGTGTGCGATGAGGCGGACGACTGCGTCGTCTCCTGCACCTCCAACGCCGACTGCGGGGAGGGGACGATCTGCTGTACCGCAGGGACGGACCCCATCTGCACCAAGCCGAACCACTGCCCCAAGGTGTGTGAGAAGGCGCAGGACTGCGCGTCGGGCAACGGGGAGGTGTGCTGCTTCACCCGCCGCGACCACGAGATCGCCACATGGGGCTCGAGCGCCCTTGCCGCGGGGGGCGTCTGCACGAACCTGGAGGAGACCCCCTGCCCCGTCGCCTGCACGTCGAGTCAGCAGTGCCCGCAGAAGACCCCGATCTGCTGCCCGACCGGCTTCTGCGACGAGAGCTGCGACCAGCCGTGCACCACCAACAACGACTGCAACCTGAGCAAGGGCGAGTTCTGCTGCGAGTCCCAGGTCATGCGCTCGCCTTGGTACGACGACTGACCGCCGCACGGCCGTGGGCCGCCTCGGCGTCGGGTCAGCCCAGCACCCCGTTCTCCTTCAGCCGCTCCAGGAGGAAGTCGTGAGCTCGCACCGGCTCCTCGCCGCGCATGGCCAGCACCGCGTCGGGCCGCGGATGCAGGAAGAAGGGCATGGACAGGCGCCCGCCGTCGGCCCCGCCCGGGTTCACCACCCGGTGGGTGGTCGCGGCCATGCGCCCCCCCGTGAACAGCTTCATCATGTCGCCGGTGTCACAGATCATCGCGCCGGGCGGGTTCTGCACGGGGACCCAGTGCCCATCCCGGGTGAGCAGCTCGAGCCCGGGCCTGGTCGCCGCCGGCAGCACCGTCATCAGGTTGATGTCCTCGTGGGCCGCGGCACGCACGGCCCCCTCCGCGACGGCGTCCGGGTAGTGGATGATGCGCAGCACGCTGTTGCCGTCGCGCACCATGTCGCGGAAGGTGCCGTCGGGCAGCCCCAGGTGCTCACCCACCGCGTCGAGGAGCTCGAGCGCGAGGCCCTCCAGCGCGGAGAACAGCGCGCGGCTCGTCTCCCCAAACTCCGCTACGCGGGGCGGGAACACATTGGGCGGTACGAGCCCCTGCGTGCAGTACGGGTGGTCCTCCGGCAGGTCGCGGCCCACGTGCCAGAACTCCTTGAGATCAGCCGTCGGCTGGTCTCGGGCGCGCTCGACACCGAAGGACGTGTAGCCCCGCTGGCGCCCGATGCGAGGCAGCTCACAGGCGAGCTTCTCCGCCAGCGGCAGCGCGAAGGTCCGGCGCGCGGCCACGTAGGCGCGATCCACCAGATCCTCCGGCACCTCGTGGTTGATGACCACGGCGAAGCCCCAGGTCTCCAGCGCCTCGCCGAGCGCCCGCACGAAGCCCGGGCGCGACGCCCCCCGGGACGAGGCCATGTCGATGACCGGGACCTCCGCGATGCTCATGCACGTTCCTCCTTGAACGTCGGTCGCCCGTGGTGCACCCTCCTGGGTCGACGGATCCCTACCGGATGGCCGCCCCGGTTGGAAGGACGGCCTGAGCAGGGGGGTCGTAACCGACGCCCGCGCCGCCCACGGCTCGGAATAAGCCCCAGAGAGGTGGTGTTCTCGTGTCGCGTGAAACGGGACCCAGGGTGGCCCCCCACGACTGAACGCCCAAGAGAGGAGCCGCAAGACCCCATGTTCTTTGGACGGATGAGCTTCGGGAGCCGCGGACGCAAGCAGGACGCCCAGTCCGACTTCGACCGCGAGGCCCTCCCCCACCTGGATGCCCTGTACAGCGCCGCCTACTACATGACCCGCAACGAGCGGGACGCCGAGGACCTGGTCCAGGAGACCTTCCTCAAGGCCTTCCGGCACTTCGACAAGTACGAGGTCGGCACCAACTGCAAGGCGTGGCTGTTCCGGATCCTGACCAACACCTTCTTGAACAAGAACCGGCGCTCCGTCCGGGAGATGTCGTTCATCGACGAGGTGGAGGTCGGCGACCAGGCGGACGCGGTGACGACGCGCGACGCCTCGGCCCACATGCTGGACCCGGAGGCGAGCTTCGTCAGCCGCATGATGAGCGACACGGTGCGGGAGGCGCTGGAGTCGGTGCCGCCGGACTTCCGCATGGCCGTGATCCTCGCCGACCTGCAGGACTTCAGCTACAAGGAGATCGCGGAGGTCATGGACTGCCCCGTGGGCACCGTGATGAGCCGCATCTACCGCGGGCGCCGGCTCCTTCAGAAGAAGCTCCTGGACTACGCCATCCAGACCGGGGTCGTCAGTCCGCAGACGGCCAGCCCGCAGAGCGCAAGCTCGCAGGACGACTCCCAGTCACCGACGTCATTGGACGCCTGGCGCGCCCGCAAGGCCGCCGGCGGCAAGGGTGCGTGAGATGAACTGCAGCGACGTCGAGAAGTACATCTACGTCTACCTGGACGAAGAGTTCGACCGCAAGGACAGCCTGGAGCTCGAGGCCCACCTGCGCGAGTGCAAGCCGTGCCGCGACCTGTGCGCCTTCGAGGAGCGCTTCCGGGTGCGTCTGCGCAACCAGCTCTCCGGGCAGCGCGCCCCGTCCTCGCTGCGCGACCGGGTCCTGACCTGCATCGCGAACCCGCCGGCGACAACCGAGATCAGCGGTCTCCACGCGCGGGAGCCCTCCGTGCGGTGGGTCCCCGTGGCTCTGGCCGCCAGCGTTGCCGCGGTGGTGTTCTGGCCCTTCTCCCTGGGGATGGACAGCTCGTCCATCCGGACCGCCGGCCTCCTCGGCATCGGCGCCCCTCACGCCGAGGAGCCCACAGGCCCCCTCAGCAGCGAGCCCGACGATCCGTCTGAGCAGGACGACGCGGCGCGGGGCATCGAGCGCAACGTGGTCGCCGAGGCCGTCGAGACCCACGAGGACAACCTGCCCATGGATGTCGTCGGCGACGCGACGACGGTCGGCCGCTACCTGACGACCCGCACCCTGGTCCGCATGGCACCCCCGCTCCCCGAGACGCGCGAGACCCGCCTCGTCGGCGTGCGCGTGCTGCGCACGGGCCTGCGCCCGACGGCCATGTACACCTACGATCACCTGGGGCGGCGCATGACCGTGGTGCAGCGCCTCATCCAGCGCCAGAGCATCCCTGACGAGCGGCTCAACCCGTCGCTGGTGGCGTTGCGGCGCGCCGGCCGCCTCAACGTGGCCGTCTTGCGAACGGAGGCGGCGGTGGCCGCGGTGGTGAGCGACATGCCCGAGCAGGATCTGGCGGGCCTGATCCCCTCCAACTACACGGCGCCCTGGGCCGCCGGCCACTGACGACCGGCCCCCCTCACATCCCGAAGTACTCGAAGCGCTCGTGGGGCAGCAGGTCGCGGGGAGTACGGAAGTACTGAACCGGCGTGTAGTTCCGGAAGTTGGACACGCGGCTCGTGTAGACGCAGGCGTAGGTCTCCACCTGGCTCCCGAAGACGCTGTGCTCCGCGTTGGCCTTGAGCAGCATGCCCCAGGTGGGGTTGAAGCGACCCTCGATGGCACGCTCCAGGCCCCGCGTCTGCACCAGGTTGGCGCGGATCGCGGCCTGGATGCCCTCGGCGCGCGCCTCCTCGGCGTGGAGCGCCCCCTCCGTGGAACCGTTGCCTGTCCGTAGCCGCCCGATCGCCCGCAGCGTGTAGGCGAGCTCGTCGTCCAGGGCGACCCGCTCGGCCTCCAGCCGGTCCCGGGCGAGGATGTCGAGGCGCGCGTTGGAGAGCATGCGCAGCTCGTGCTCCAGCTCCGGCACGATCATGGCCGTCCGCCACGCGCAGGCCTTCTTGGAGCGCAGCATGTCGCCGTAGATGTGGTCTCCCACGTAGAGCACCCCGTCGCCGCCGTCGCCCAGCATCCGCTCGAAGTCGCGGATGTTGCCGCCCTCGTAGACCACTCCAGGCTTGAAGCGCGCCTCGGTCGCCACCTCCCCCGAGGGCCCCGCCCGGAACGGGTGGCGAGCCGAGAAGAAGCCCGGCTTGCTCGCCGCCACCACCACCACCTCGAACCAGTCCCTCCAGGAGGGGCGGCGCGGGTGCCTCCCGTCGAGCAGGTGGCGCATCACCGCATCGGTGTACTCCCATCCGGAGTTGGTCAGCAGGAACAGGCGCTTGTCCGCGACCAGGAACGCCTCCAGGGTCGCGACCAGGTGGGGATCCTGCTCCACGTAGCGGTCGAGATCGGCCATGATGATGGCCTTGAGGGACCCGTCCCGGTGCACGCAGTCGATGGACTCCCGGATGTCGTCGTAGATCTTCCGATAGCCCGCCGCGCTGAGGCGTCCGCTCGGCGCCCGGGACTCCTGAAGCTCCACGATGCGCGCATAGAGAAAGACCTCGGGCAGGGCGAACAGGGTGTCCATGAGGGCGTAGCGCCCGTGACCCGCCCGGATGACCCCCCGGCGATACGCTCGATGGCGCTCCTCCTTCGGGAGGCGCCGCGTGCCGTGTACCACCCGCTCCACGTGCTTGTGGGCGTCCATCTTGAAGATGTGTCCCCGCGCCTTGTCGATGACCGTCCCGCGCATGGGGAACGAGGGGTCGTAGGCGATCTCGCCCACCTCCGGCGGATACCCGTGGACCCCCACGAGCCTCTCGAGCGTCATGCGTGACTGGAGGTGCTCCAGCGCCACCCCGTACTGAGCGAGGGTGTAGTCCATGTCGAAGCCGACGACGCGGATCTGGTCCAGGCGCAGGGTGCGGTTGACGAACACGCGGGACTGATATGGTACCTTGTCTGGCAGCAGCCCACGGAGGTCGTCGTCGGGCGGTTCCAGGGGAGACACGTGGAGTGGCTGGGTCATGACGGAGCAGGGTAGCGCGCGGGCGCTGCGCATCGCAATACTCGGAGCCTTCCTGTGGTCGGGCGCAGCCGCCCAGACCCCCGATCGGCCTGTGCTCCACGAGCGCCTCCCCCGCCACCGGAAGGCCCCCGAGCAGGGACTCGTGCTGGACCCGAGTGGCGCCGGGACCCTGCCGGACGCGGTGCGCGTGGGAGGAGAGGACATCCCGGCCCCCGACCTGGAGGAGCCGCCCCCCACGGGAGACGAGATCGTCTATCGCTCCCTCGGCGAGGGCGAGACGGTGGAGGGGGCGGCCCAGTCGGTCGGCTCCTCCACGGCACCGGACCGGCACACGCAGCGCGAGGGCATGCTCTACTACCACGCGGTCTTCGACCCCTCCGTGGTTCCGTTCAAGCGGAACAACGCGAAGGACCTCATCCAGCCAGACTATTCGCTGGAGATCGGGCGCCCTCGACCCACTCCGCTGGAAATCGTCGGGAACCGCCTGGATGCTGGCCGAGACGCCTTCTGGGGTTCGCTGCTGGTCGAGCTGGCTCCGGGGCGCTACGCCCCCATCCCCAGCGTGTCGCCGGAGTCCCGCATCCTCGGCTACGAGACGGCCCCCGGAGTGGGCCTCGCCTTCTTCATCGACGGCGCAGGCAACTACTTCGTCCGCTCCGATGACGGGGGGCGGGTGCGCCTCAACGTCCTGATGGACGCCCCGCGGCGCTGGTTCACGCGGACCATCCCTCGCGGCATCACCACCGCCGACGCCTGGTCCGGCTGTCCCGGCGGCCGCCCCCAGGTGCCCCGAGGCGTCCGCGAGGTGGCGACGACTGTGTGGCGGCGCATCGGGGTGGCACCGGAGCAGCCGCTGGACGAGGCGCTGCCCCGGCTCGTCTCGTGGTTCCGCGCCTTCCGCCCCGGCGACCCGCCGTCGGACTCGGGGGACATCTACCTGGACCTGGCGCTCGGGCAGGTGGGGGTGTGCCGCCACCGGGTCCACGCCTTCGTGATCACCGCCCAGACGCTGGGCATCCCGGCCCGCTACGTCTCCAACGAGGCCCACGTCTTCGCCGAGGTGTGGATCCCCGGCCCGGACCCGGGGTGGTTGCGACTGGACCTGGGCGGCGGCGCCGACGGGCTGACGGTCTTCGGTGGGGACGACCGGCGGCGGCACGTCCCCGACGGGCCGGACCCCTTCCCCACTGGGGGCGGCTACGACGAGACCTACAGCTACCAGGCAATGGAGGGCGAGGCGGGCGCGTCCCAGGTGCATGGGCTCCCTCCCCGACAGCGCCTGGCGTCCCGGGACCCGGGCGCCGGCGACGAGGCCCTGGCGGACCCGGCCCTCCCCCGCGCGCTGCGCATGGATCCCGCGGACCGCCGCGCGCCGACCCGCATCGCGCTCGACGCCCTGGACGTCAGCGTGTACCGCGGCGAGTCACTGCCCGTGGCCGGGCAGGTACTCGACTCGGGCGCGCGCGGCGTCGCCGGGCTTCAGGTCGTGTTCCTGCTGGTCTCCCCGGTCGGCGAGGCCAAGCCCCGCAAGCTGGGCGGCACGCTGACCGGGCCGGACGGGCGCTTCGCCGAGGCGGTCCCAATCCCCCAGGACCTCCCCACGGGCACCTGGCGCCTCGTGATCCAGCACATGGGCGACGGAGAGCACGCCCCTGCACGGGCGGAGTGACCCCTATGGCACCTTACCCTTGAAGATCAATCGGTTGGCGTTCCCCACGTACAACTTCTGGAGAACCTCTCGCGGCAGACCGATGGCGTCCACCTTCCAGCGCCCCTGGATGGGCGACGGGTGATCGATCTGCCGCTCCTCGGTCTCGAAGTAGCGCCAGTGGGCGTCGTAGAAGGGCTTGACGTCCTTCATGGTGGGAGGGACGGCCCCGTTGGACCCCAGCATGAGGTGGGTGGCCCCGACGCCGATGTCCGTCCCGAAGAGGATCCGGTCCTGGTGCTTCACGAAGAACGCCCGCACGGCCGCCGCGTCGTGCCGCCCGAACTCCCCGACGCGGGCCGCCGTGTCGATCATGAAGTTGGGGTAGGCGTCGAGCATCCGGTCCACCCAGGCGAGATCCTCGGCGTCGTTGCCGAAGTGGACGCCGATGAACGTAGTGCGGGGGTGGCGGTCCACGACCCGCTCGAGGGCGTCGAGCAGCTCCTGGTGCGAGGGGAAGTCCCCTCCGTGGAAAGACCAGCTCGGGTGGACGCTCAGCTCCTCCCACCGCTCGTTCTCCGGGCTCATGGGCTCGAAGAAGGCCTTGGGGTCCGCGACGTGGATGGACACGGGGACGCCGAGCTCACCCGCCTTCTGCCAGATCGGGTCCATGACCGGGTCGTCCACGTCGACGAGCACCCCACTCGCCCACCGGAGCCCGAGGCCCAGGACCTTCGCGATCTTCAGCCCGCGGTAGTCGTGTCGGGTGACGGCCTGCTCCAACCGCGCGGCCTCCACCACCCCGAAGTCGGGCTCGTCTACGTGGGACCAGTCGGGGGTGTAGAAGTTGACGATGCGCCCGCCGAAGAGGCTGGCCAGCGCCACCGCCTGCTCCATGCCCATGCCCGGGGAGCCGCCGCTCAGGTTGACCATGGCCCGGACACCGTTTGTGCCCATGATCTGGGCGATGGCCTTCGCTCCGTGCAAGCTCAGGTGGCCATGCACGTCGATGACGCCGCGTGGTCCGGGCACCACCTCGGCGCCCGCGGGCTGCGCCACCGTCGCCAGGGCCACGCAGGCCGCGAACGTAACCACTCTGAATTTCATCACATTCTCCAAGTGTCCAGCTCGGCCCCCGCCAGACATCGCCGCAGTGGCCAAGCTCGGGGTTCCTGCACTATACTCCGTCGCAACCCTTCGCCCCCGGGGAGGCCTCGAGCTTGAGCAGCACTGATCGGTTCACCATGCGCTTCTGGGGTGTGCGCGGAAGCATCCCGACTCCAGGCCCGCGCACGGCTCGGTACGGCGGCAACACCTCCTGCGTGGAGATCCGCTGCGGCGACCGCCTGCTGATCATCGACGCGGGAACAGGCGTGCGGGCCCTGGGCGCGACGCTGCCCCACCCGGTCAGCGCGGACCTCTTCTTCAGCCACGTCCACTGGGATCACATCCAGGGGTTTCCGTTCTTCTCGCCCGTGTTCCGCGCCGGCAACACGTTCCGGCTCCACGGTCAGGCGCTCGACGGCACGGACCTGCGCGCCGTCCTCGGCGGCCAGATGTCCTACCCCACGTTCCCCGTGACCCTCGATCAGCTCGGCGCGAAGCTCAGCTTCCACGAGCTGCGGGCTGGGGAGTCGCGGGACCTCGGGGACGGCATCCGGCTCGACACGCGCCCCCTGAACCACCCCGGCGGCAGCGTCGGCATGCGGTTCACCTACAAGGGGCGCTCCCTCGTGCACTGCTCGGACACTGAGCACCCTGCCGACGGCTTCGACGACAACGTCACCGAGCTGTGCGCCGGAGCCGACTGGCTCAGCTACGACGCCAGCTACTGCCAGGACGAGTACCTGGGCCGGCAGGGGCCCTGCCGGGTGGGCTGGGGGCACAGCACCTGGGAGGAGGCCGTGCGCGTCGCGCACCACGCGGCCGTGAAGAACCTGGTGCTCTTCCACCACGACTACACCCACGACGACGAGCAGCTCGACGACATCCACGCCCGCGCGCGCAGCCGTTTCCCGGACACCCACATGGCGGTGGAGGGCATGACCATCGACCTGCTCTCCGGCACCATCCTCGCTCCGGGCGCCTGACACAGGCCCACCCACCGAGTCGGCAACGGGCGGGGGCGCGGCCCCCGTGCGCCGAGAGTGCAATGGTTGGACCCCTTCACGCCCGGGGAGGTACCTGCTGGACCTCGGCCCGGCTGGCCGCCGCCACCGAGACACCCCCACCTCTGACGCGGCGCACGAGCGCTGCGCCCAGGGTCGTCGCCGATCCCGCCAGGGACGACGTGGCCCGGGTGAACCAACGAAGGGCCGCTGCAAGGGGCGCAGGCGGCGACGCGAGGACGGCGCTCGCGGCCGGGCCGTCCTGGGAGGTGGACGTGCCGTCGGGGTCAACGCCCTCCCCTCGCTCTGCTGTACCTGCCCACCCGGCGGTCACGATGGCATCGAGCGCCTCCCGGACCCGCGAGGCGCCGGGCCGCGACGCCGGGTCGTCGCTGAGCAGCGCCAGGAGGAGCTCGTCCAGCGCAGACGGCACGCGCAGCGCGGGGTGGCTCTCGCGGATCGGGCGAACTTGGGCGTGCCTGACGCCGTCCATGGCCGCCCGCGCGTCGTCGTAGGCGAAGGCGCGCTCGCCCGTCAGCAGCTCGTGCAGGATCGCCCCGAGCGACCAGAGGTCGGAGCGCGTGTCCACAGCGTCTCCCGCCGCCTGCTCGGGACTCAAGTAGCCGGGCGTGCCTGCCCCGGGCACGCGCAGGCGGGCACTCAGCGCGTCCTGCGGGTCGAGGGCAATGCCGAAATCGACCAGAGTGACGTGCTCGCGCGTGATGGCGTCGGGCGTGACCATGATGTTCGTCGGCTTGAGGTCCAGGTGGGCGACCCCCGCCGCGTGGAGCGCCTCGACGGCCCTCGCGACCTGCCCCATGAGGCGCGCAGCTCGCACGGGCCCGAGCGGCGCCTCCGCCTGGATGACCTGGCGCAGCGTGCGGCCGGGCACCAGCGGCATGATCAGGTAGGGCCGCCCGTCCCCTGCGATGCCACGCTCCCCCAGACGGACGATGTGCGGGCTCGTGACCCTGGAGAGCACCCGCGCCTCGTTCTCGAATCGCTCCGCCTCCCGGCGGGTGCGTGTGCGTAGGAGCTTCAGCGCCACGACCTGCTCCAGGTCGGCCCGCCGCGCCCGATAGACGTCACCGGCGCCCCCTGCCCCCACCCGGTTGAGCACCACGTAGCGGTCGACGACGTCGCCGGGGCGCATACGTGAGTCCGTGAACGGCACGAGCTCCTTCCCGTGCTCGGGGCAGGAGCTCACCAGGTCGGTGAACTCGCGCTCGCATCTGCGGCATGCCTTTGCCATGGACTCCTTGGCCGCCTCCTGCGGCGAGGCCGAATCGTGCCGCCGCACAGGGAACATCGGTCAGGGGCAGCGCCACCTCAAGCGGGCGCGTGTCGGAGCCCCGATGGAGGGACCCTCCCAGCGCAGGTGAGAGCGGGTCAGAAGCTCGCGGCCCCCGTCGGGCCCGACGACCCGTCCTTGCCTGCCTTGCCCAGGCTCGCCCCGCCCTTGCCGCCGGACCCCGGCGCCCCCTTCAAAGCAAAGGTGTTGGCCGACTTCCACGCCCCGAGGTTGGCCGCGCCCTGGCCCGACGCGTGGATGCCGTAGCTTGCGCCGCCACACCCGCCGCCGCCGCCGCCGCCGTGGCCGCCGTTTCCACCCTGCCCGCCGTTGCCGCCCTGATCCGCGCACCAGGCGTCGGGGGTCTCGTCACCGGGCTTCCCACCGCTCTTGCCGTCACCGCCGCTCCCACCCGTCCCGCCGTTGCCCCCGTCCCCACCGATGCCACCGTCGCCCGTCTCCAGAGCGTTGGCGTAGAGGGTGGGGATCGACGCCGGCGGGTTGGTCCACACCACGAACACTGCGAAGCTGCCGCCGCCCCCGGTCCCGCCCGTGGCGCCGGTGCCCTGGCAGCCGCCGCTCCCACCGCCACCACCGCCGCCACCCCAGTCGCTGTTGTTCCACTGCGGGCAGCCCCAGGTCTCTACGCCGCCGCCCGCGCCACCGCCGCCGCCGCCGCCGCCGGGCACGCCGTCGCCTCCCACGCCGCCAGCCGATGGCTGCCAGAGCCCCCCGGTCACCGCGCCGCCGCTGGCGCAGCCCGTCCCCGCGGCGCCGCTCGCCCCATTGGCGCCGTTCTTCCCGTGGTTGCCGGGCCCCTGCTGGAACAACTCGCCGTCGGCCGCCTTGGGGGTACGGCAGATGCCACAGCCGCTCTCGCCGCTCCACAGGAGCGCGTCATAGCCAGCCGTGCCGCCCGCGCCGCCGCCCGTGCCCTTGCCGGCGGCGCCGTGCTCCCCGTTGTTGAAGGTCTGGGGATAGGGGTTGGACTTGGGCTGTGCGCCGCTCTCGTCGTAGTCGGGGCACGTGGCGTCGCCCCCCTTGCCCCCGCCCACGTTGACACCGCCACAGGTCTTGGAGCCGCCAGCGCCGCCAGGGTTCACCCCGGTGCACGGGTTCTTCCCACAGTCCTTGGCGTTGGCGCCAGCGGTGGCCGCGACTCCGTCCGCGCCCCCGCCGCCGTCCGCGCCGCGCGTGCCGTGGCCGCCACGCCCGGCGACGACGACGTTGTGGCTCAGGCTCACCGCGTCGGTGCAGTCCTTGAGGTAGACTGCGTAGGTCGACTCCCCCGGCTTCTTGGCGTTCCAGCCGAAGACGGTGAACCCGTCGAGCACCGCCGCAGCTCCGCTGAGGCCCATGCCATTCACAGCGCCCGGCAGCGCTCCGGTCGGCTCGCCGCCAAAGATCACCGTCTCGTAGAGCAGGGGCTCGCGGTGGAGGAAGTCTGATCGGTAGCCCCCGTACACACCGACTCCTGCCACCAACTTGATGGACCCGGCGTAGACTCCCGTCGCCACGTACACGTCGCGCTTCCCGCTCGCCTTGGCCACGTCGATGGCCGCCTGGATGGACAGCATGGGCGCATCCTGGGTGCCAACGTTCTGATCCGAGCCATTCTTGGCGACGAAGACACCGTTTCCGACCTCGCCGTCCACGCCGTCGCAGTTGTCATCCAATCCCGCTGCATCGGGCAGATCGCTCGCCGACAGGACCGTGCACTCGCAGCCATTGGAGGGGTTCTTGTCCACGTCCACGTGCCCCCCCTTGCAGGCCATGGCGCACACGGGGACCGCCGGAGTGGTGTCGCAGACCGCGTCGCCGTTGGGGAAGCTCAGGAACGTGCAGTTGTTGCCGCACTGGCCGCAGTGGGTGGGCTGGTCGTACTTGCCGGTGATGGGGCTCCGGAAGTCCTCGTCCACCTGGCCGTCGCAGTCGTTGTCCAGCAGATCACAGACCTCCGCCGGGAGCTCGCAGGGGCCGAAGCCGGTCAGCGGGTCGCACTTGCGGAGCCCGAAGCAGGTGGTGACCGGTGCGCCGGGCGGCTGCGAGGTCACGGAGCAGCTCTTTGACAGCCCGGGGGTCGCCTCGGTGCACGCACAGGAGCCGTTCTGCGGGACGCACTGGGGCGGGCCTGCCTCCTGGGGCTGGCACACGAACCCTGCCGGGCACTCGGCTTCGTCACACGGTGTGCCGCAGTAGCTGCCGTCGGCCAGGGCCAGGCAGCGGGAGCCCAGGAGAAGGCACTGCTCGTCGTTGGCGCAGGGCTCACACAGGCCGGCCGCACCGGGAATGCACTGGGTGTCGTCGAGCTTCGACCAGCCGGGCTCGCAGGCCACCACCACGCAGCGGGGCGGGTCCTCGGTGGCGTCGCAGGCGGCAGTGGCGTGGGGGAAGCCGTTCTGGCAGCTCACGTTGCAGCCGCCGCAGTGGGCGAAGTCGGTGTAGGCCTCCCCGGTCCGGAAGTCCTCGTCCACCTGCCCGTCGCAGTCATTGTCCAGGGCGTCGCACGCCTCGGCGGTCGGGGCCTTCGCGGCGCACACCCAGCCCAGGGGCCCGGCGCAGGTCGCCATCCCGGAACAGGTCCCCACCCCGGGGATGGTGCTCTCACACGGCTGGCTCGCGGGCAGGGCATCGTCGATGAGCCCGTTGCAGTCGTTGTCGAGACCGTCGCAGACCTCAGGGGCGGCAACCGTCGCCGAGCATGCAGACCAACCGAGCGCGGGATCACAGATCTCCACACCCCAGCACGTACCCCCGGGGGCCTCCACGGAGCAGCCCCGCTGCAGGCCGGCGCTGGCGGGCGTGCAGGTGCACGTGCCGTTCGTGGGGAGGCACACGTCGGCGGCGCAGGCGTACCCCGTCGGGCACACCTGCCCCCCATCGCAGGTGGCGAGGCAGTAGGCGCCATCCCCCAGGTCACGGCAGGTGCCGCCAGGGCACTGGAAGTCCTCCTGGCAAGGCGTGCAGGGCTTGGTCCCCACCGGCATGCACAGGAAGACCACGTCGGGCAGGGTGTTCTGGATCGCCTTGCACAGGTAGCCCTCGGGGCACTCGGTCAGGCAGGTCTGGGTGCAGACGAACCCGGCGGGGCCCTCGACGCAGAAGCCGCTCATGCAGTCCGCGTTGCTGTTGCACGGCGCGCCGAGCTCACCGGCATCGGGACCCTCGCCCGTCGCGTCCTTCCTTCCCCCGATGGGCCCGGCGTCGACGTGGATGTCGGCGCTCCCCGTGCCCGTGTCGCCGCCCCCCTCTCCGGGTGCCCCGGTGTCCTCGGTGGTGGCCCCGGTGGTGGCCCCGTCGCTGCAGGATGCGAGCATGGAGTACAGCAGAGCCGTTCGTAAGACTCGTGTGAGATCAGTCACGGTGTCCTCCTCGGAGGGGCTTGGCCCATGCGCTCCGTGGCGCAGCTCAGCGGGAGTCTATTCCAGTGGGGTCCCCATCGCCAGCGCTCACGGCCCTGGCGCCAGGCGCACGGGAGACCGAGGCTTTGCGCTTCCCACGCCGATGGTGTACAGAAACTCGACGGATAGCGCACAGCCGTGCCTTCAGTGGAGATGTGGCACCAGAAGGGACCCGCAATGACCCACGAGACGGCCTCGCACAGCACGGCCAACCGGGCCCCGACGACGGGGAGCGCTGCCCTGGACGTCCGCGCCGCCCACTCGCTGGAGACTGCCACCCCGGAGGCCCTGGGAGACCTGATCGACCAGCTCGCCCGCCCCGGTCGCCCTGCGCCCCGCCTCCTGCTGATGTTCGCGTCGTCCCGGCACGACCGCTACACGCTGAGCCGGGGAGTCAAGGCGGCCTTCCCGGACACGCTGGTCCTGGGCTGCACCACCATGGGCGAGGTGGGGATCGCGGGCTGGACGACGGGCGGGATCAGCGCCCTCGCACTCGGCGGCGACCAGCTCCGCGTGGCTGCTGCCGTCATCGACGACCTCCACTCCCTGCACATCGACCGGACGCGACACGTCATGGAGGCTGCCTGCGGGGCCGTCGGCACGACCCCCGGGGCCGCGTCTGCGGACGGCTGCTTCGGAATCACGCTCACCGACGGCCTCTCCGGCATGGAGGAGCTCCTGATGGCCCACATGGCGGCCGAGGCCATCGGCCTCCCGTCGGTGGGGGGATCCGCGGGGGACGACTACGACATGCGGGAGACCAGCATCTTCCACGAGGACCGGGCGCTGCCCGGGGCCGCGGCGCTGCTCATCGTGCGGTGGCCAGCGGGCTTCCAGGTGTTCCACAGCCACCACTACCACCCCACGGACCGCAGGGTGGTCGTGACGGAGGCGGACCCTCTCCGGCGTCGGGTCCGCGAGCTGGACGGCTGGCCGGCGGTGCGGGTGTTCGCCGACATCCTCGAGGTCCCGGAGTCTCGCCTGCGCGCTGACCCCTTCGGCCAGCTCCACCGCTGGCGCCGATCACTGGCCTTCCTGGTGGGCGGACAGCACACGATGCGCAGCGTCATGTCCATCGACGGGGACGAGCTCGTGCTGGGGGGCGCGGTGGACGAGGGGGTCGTGCTCACGGTGATGCAGGCGGGCGACATGCTCGCCGACTCCCGCGAGGCCATGGCGCACGTGCGGGGCATGCTGGGCCGTGACATCGGCGCGCTGATCCAGTTCAACTGCGGCGGGCGCTTCATCGAGGCGCGGGTGAGCGGCATCGACCGGCAGGTGGCCGACGCGACCATCATCGCCCCGACCGCGGGCTTCCACACGTACGGCGAGCAGTTCGGGTTCATGCAGGTCAATGAGACGCTCACGGGGGTCGCCCTTGCGCGAGGCGCGGAGGGGCCGGTGCGATGACCTCCCGGGAGCACATCGAGGCGGTGGAG
This sequence comes from Myxococcales bacterium, assembly GCA_045863395.1. GTDB lineage: Bacteria > Myxococcota_A > UBA9042 > JABWCM01 > BTVJ01 > BTVJ01. The sequence goes on along the minus strand of BTVJ01000076.1, from coordinate 10,645 downwards.
GCCGAGCTTCGCGCGGCCCGCCGGACCATCGACGCGCTGGTCCGCCGCCAGCTCCACGAGAGCTCCGCAGACGTCTCGGGCGACCGGTACGCGGTGGTCAAAGCCATGTCCACGCTCGAGGGCGTCGTGGCCAAGCGCACCACGGCCCTGCGCGCCTCCGAGCAGCGGTACCGCACCCTGTACGACCACGCGCCGGATCTCTACGCGACCATCGACGGTGAAGGCCGTGTGCTCCGCTGGAACGAGACCTTCGCGCGGACCTTGGACCTACCGGCGGGCGTGGCTCCCGGGGGGTTCCTGAAGGACCACATCACCGAGGAGTCGGCGGCGCGGCTGTCCATCGCGCTGGAGGGCGACGTGGACGGGCGGCTGGACGTGGGCATCGACCTCGTGCGCGCGGACGGGGTCATCGTCAGCACCACCATGCGTGCCGTGCGGCTGCCACAGGAGGCCGGGGAGGCCGCGGGCCAGCTCCTCCTGACGTTCCGCGACGTCGCCGACAAGCTCCGCCTCGAGCAGGAGCTTGCCCACGCCCAGCGCCTCGCCGCCGTCGGAGCGCTGGCCGCGGGCGTTGCCCACGAGATCAACAACCCGCTGACCGTGGTCAGGGGTCAGGCAGACCTCCTGGCCATGGCCCCTGCGCTGAGCGACGATCTGAGGACACGGGCAGTGACGATCCGTGACCACGCCATGCGCATCGCCGGGATCGTGTCGAACCTCCAGACCTTCGCGGGCAGGGACGGCGCCCGGGGGGAGCGCGTGCGGGTCCTCGACGTGTTGCGCGATGCTGCGGAGATCACGACGACGCGTCACCCTGCGACGCGCATCGGGCTCCACACGGGGGGGCTGCACCCATCCGTGGAGGTCATCGCCGACCGCCAGCGCCTCGCCCAGGCGCTTCTCAACCTGCTGGACAACGCCGGCGACCACGGCTCGGAGCACCTCGTGGAGGTGGTCGCCCTTGGGGCGGACGACGTAGCGGTCATCGAGGTGCGGGATCGGGGGCCCGGCATCCGTCCCGAGCACCGCACGCTGCTCTTCTCTCCCTTCTTCACCACCAAAGGCGTCGGCGAGGGCAGCGGCTTGGGCCTCGCGGTGAGCTACGGGATCATCAGGGAGCTCGGAGGGCACATCCAGGCAGAGAACCGCAACGGGGGCGGGGCGATCTTCAGGGTGACCCTCCCCGTAGCGGGCCGGACGAGCGTCGTGCCTGCCCGGCCGATGGTCGAGGAGGTCGCAGGGGGCGGAAGGGTCGCCATGGTGGTGGACGACGAGCCCGTCATCCGGGAGCTGGTGGCCACCATCCTGCGCGACGCAGGCTACGGCGTCCTGGCCTTCGGATCGGGACTGGACGCCCTGGAGAGCCTTGCGGGGGAGGCTCCGGACGTGGTCCTGACGGACGTTCGCATGCCGGGCATGGACGGCCTGGCCTTGCGCGAGGCCCTGATCTCCAGGTATCCAGCGCTCACGGCGCGGGTGATCCTCATGACCGGCGTGGTCGAGTACACCCAGCGCCAGGACATCCCGTCCCTGCCGAAGCCCTTCTCGCGGGAGGAGCTCCTGCACGCGGTCGGCAGCGCACTCAAATAGAGGCCACCACATGGGGCGAAGACAGGCGCTGAGCACGGTGGGGGGACCCGTGCGCACGAAGGGGCCCGAGCGGGAGACCGCGCTGCTGCGGCGCGCGCTGGACGTCCCCACCGGCGAGGAGTGGCGGCGGCTGACCCACGCCTTCCACGCCTACCCGGCCCGCATGCACCCAGACATCGCCGCCCGGCTCATCCAGGCGCTCGCCCGCCCAGGGGACCGGGTGCTCGACCCGTTCGTGGGGAGCGGCACCGTGCTCGTCGAGGCCCTGCTGGCCGGCTGCCGGGGGTTCGGGGTCGACGCGCACCCGCTGGCCGTGCGGATCGCGCGCATCAAGACGGCGCTGTGGCCCCAGGCCGACCTGGAGCTGCTGCGCGCTGAGGCGACGCGGGTCGGCGAGGCTGCGCTCGAGCTGGCGCGCACCCGGGGGCGCGCGCCTGGCTCGGAGCGCCTGTCGCGCCCCAGCGAGGCGCGCTGGTTCCAGCCCCATGTCCGGTGGGAGCTGTCCAACCTCCTCGCCGGCATCGCGTCGGTGGAGAGCTCCCGGGTCCGGGACGCGCTGGAGATGGCGCTCTCCTCCATGCTGGTGAAGGTGTCCAACCAGGCGGCGGACTCGCAGCTCGCGGCCGCACCGCCTTCCCTGGCCCGAGGCTTCACGTCGCGTTTCTTCGTGCGGCGGGCGGGCGAGCTGGCGACCCAGCTCGGCGCCCTCGCCGCCGCGGCACCCGAGCGGGCGTTCCCGCCGCGAATCCAGGAGGGGGATGCCCGACGGCTCCGGGGCATCGGGCCCGAGTCCGTGCGCCTGATCGTCACGTCGCCCCCCTACCTGGGCACCTATGACTACCTCGCCCACCAGGCGCTCCGCTCGGGCCTGCTCGGCATCGGGACGCGGCGGGCGGCGGAGACCGAGATCGGCAGCCGGCGCGCGGCCACCGACCCGGAGCGGGCCATCGCAACGTGGCGAGACGACCTGCTGGCGGTGCTGTCCGAGATGGCCCGGGTGCTTCAGAGGGGGGGCCACGCGCTCCTGCTCATCGGCACCTCACGGGTGGGTGACCGCCTGGTGGACAGCCAGGTGATCATCGAGGAGCTGGCGCCCAGGGCCGGCCTGGACGCGGTGGCCATCGCCTCCCAGAGCCGGCCAGACCGGGCCCCGGTGGGGACGCAGCGGGAGGACGGCGCTGAGCGCCCGGAGCACCTGGTGTGGCTGAGGCGACCAGAGGGGGCGGGGAGCGAGTCCGTGAGGGGAGGCGGGGCCGGGCCACGGAGGCAGGCGGCGCCGCGGCGAGCGGGGCCGGCCACGCCACGGACCGGGGGGCCAGCGGCGGGGAGGGCCGGCGGGCCGGCGCCCCCCCGAGGCAAGCGCGGAGCGTAGTGGACACCCGGGGGAGAGGCCGAGCCCCTCCCCCGGCGCCCACCGCTAGGGCACGTTGGGCTGGACGATCTTGAACTCGATGCGCCGGTTCTCCTGCCGTCCCGCGTTGGTCTTGTTGGTCGCGGTGGGCTTCGCCTCGCCGTGGCCGATGGCGGTCAGGCGGTCGCCGGCGATGCCCTTGGACATCAGGTACTGCTTCACCGAGTCAGCACGATCCTGGCTCAGCTTCAGGTTCTTGGCGTCGGAGCCCCGGTCATCGGTGTGGCCCTCGATGATCAGCGAGATGTGCGGGAACTCCGCCAGCACTGCGACGGCCTCGTCGAGGATGCCGTAGCTCTGCTTCCGGATCGTCGCCTTGTTCGTGTCGAACACGATGCCGCGCATCGCACCGCTGAACTTCTTGATCACCTCCTCCTTCGGCTTGGCCGGGCAGCCCATCTCCTCGGGGATGCCGGGGGTGTCGGGGCACTTGTCCTGGTAGTCCGGGATCTTGTCGCCGTCGCGATCCGGGCAGCCGTCGAACTCGGCCAGGCCGGCCTCCTTCGGGCACTTGTCCTTGGAGTCGATGATGCCGTCGCCGTCCGTGTCCGGGCAGCCCTGGAAGGACTGGATGCCCGGCTCGTCCGGGCACTTGTCGTCGAGGTCGGCGATGCCGTCGTTGTCCCGATCGGGGCAGCCGCGGAAGGCGGACAGGCCGGGATCGTCAGGGCAGCGGTCGTCGACGTCGAGGATGCCGTCCTTGTCGCGGTCGGCCGGCGGGGGCGGCTCCTCTTCTCGGCCCACCCAGGCGAAGAAGTCGAAGCCGCCGGTGACGTCGAAGTTGTTGGCGATGGCCAGGTCCAGGCCATCGCCGTGGATCACGTGGGTCGCCTGGATGCGGAAGGCCACCCAGTCGGCGAGCATGAACTTGACCCCGATGCCGTAGGTGGCGAGCCAGTCGACGTCCGTTCCCGGATCATCTCCAAGCAGCCCGTAGATGCCGCCGCCGATGAGGGCGTAGGGAAGGACGACCTTGCTGTCCTCCAGCCAGTGGAACACGAAGAGCAGCTTGCCGCTCATCAGGTGGACCGTCTCGTCCAGCACGTCGACGTTGGCCATGGCGTCCTCGACCTCGAGCTCGAGGCCGAACAGCCACGTGAAGTTGACGCCGATGCGGATGCCGAAGTCCGGCGCGCTCTCGAGCCGGCGCTGGGGCACGAGGCCGTGGTCTCCGAAGTCCGCGTCCTCGCTGATGATGTGGTAGCCACCGAAGAGGCCGATGTGCAGGCTCGGGTTCGGGATCTGGGCGCTTGCGCCCGTTGGGATGCACACGGCGACCAACGCCGCGAGCAGAGCCGCTCTGAGTCTTCCTCGCATGAAAGCTCCTCTTTTCTCGCCCTTCCCCAACACTGGCGTCACTCCGCCCTGGGCGCACGGGCGCAACGCCCACAAGGGTCGCCCCCCGAACGGAGGGTCCACCGCGTTTCAAAGTCCTGTCGCCTCCATAACACAAGTGGGCCCGGAGGGCGAGAATTGCAGGATCGGTGAGAGGAGGCGGGAGCCGGACTCGCCCTGACGGCGCGCTACCTGAAGCGCTGGCGTCGCTCCAGGCGACCCGCAGGCCACCCGGTGGCAGCGCGCTGGCGGCGCGTGCGGCCGAGCCCCAGTGGGCCGAGCAGGAGGATGCCACCGACGAAGCCGCCGATGTGCGCCCACCACGCGACGCCCCCGTCCATGCCTGCGACGAGGCTCGACGCCCCATTCAGGAACTGGAGCAGGAACCACAGACCGATGAACACCACCGCGGGCACCACCAGCGGCCACAGGATCACGAACAGGGGCACCACCGCGAGGACCCGCGCCTTGGGGTAGAGCACGAAGTAGGCCCCCATGACCCCGGCGATGGCGCCGCTGGCGCCGATGGTCGGTACGGTGGAGCCCCAGTTGGTGACCAGGTGGACGACGGCCGCCAGGACCCCCGCGCCCAGGTAGAAGACGACGAAGCGGAGGTGCCCGAGGTAGTCCTCCACGTTGTCGCCGAAGATCCAGAGCATCCAGAGGTTGCCGATGACGTGGGTCCAGCCCCCGTGCAGGAACATCGAGGTCAGGAAGGGGCGCACCTGCTCGGTGGCCGTGAGGTCCATGGAGAGCTGCGGATCGGAGTAGAAGGCCGGGACGAGGCCCAGGTCGTAGAACGCGTCGTGGAGCCGCTCGCCCAGGGTGAGCTCCCAGAGGAAGGCCGCCACGTTCAGCGCGATGAAGGCCCAGGTGACCCAGGGGGTGCGGCGGGTGTCGATGTCGTCGCGGAGCGGAAACATGGCCCGCACGTTAGCTCCAGAAGGAGGCTCCGTCGAGCGGCTTGCGCGGGGCGAGAGAGTCGGGCTACTGTTGGCCCCGCCATGCCATACGCCGACGAACACGCAGGAGCACAGCCCATCGCGCTCCGCGCCACGCTGCTCTCCCCACTGGCCGCGCTGGAGCCGCTCTCGGCAGCAGGGGCCGAGGCGGCCGAGCTCCTCGACCTGGCACGCGCCCTGCGCGCGGACGTGGAGGCCGACGTCGGCGCCGGCCGGGTGGTCTCGCCATACGTGGAGCACAACCTCGCGGTGCTGATCCTCGGGCTGGCGGCCATGGACCGTGACGACGACAGGCTCGCTGCGCTGTGGCGCGCCGGAGCGCCACTGCTGGCGGCAGGGGTCGCCAACGACCCGGACGACCTGGCCATCGCCGCCGCGCTGCTCGAGCTAGGTCACCTCGCGCCAAATGAGAGGCGCGCGCGCATGCTGGACTTGGGCGAGGCGGCGTCGACGAGCCCCCTCGCCGGGGACCGCCTGTTCGGCGCCTGGGCTCGCCTGCTCTGCACCCTGGCCGAAGACCCGGAGGACGAGGCGCTCGCGAGGCGGCTGGAGACGGCCATCTCGCGCCTCGACGGCTTTCTGGAGCAGCGCCCCTGGAACGTGGGCATCGCGGCCGCGCGACTTCGGCTGGTGGCCGCCCACGCCGGGAGGAGCGACGCGGGCGTGCGGGACGAAGCGCTGACACGCTTCCGCGTCCTGGCCGCCGACTTCGGGGACAGATTCGGCGCAGCGCCCGAGATCGAGGCCACGCGCCTCGACGTGGCCCTGCTCCGCCTCCAGGCCAAGGGGGCCGGCGACGGCGCACGCAAGGAGGCTCGGGAACTTCTGATCTCCCTGGCGGCACCAGGGCGGCTGTCCGACGGCGAGCTGCTGCGCGCGCTCCGTGGCGCAGAGCGAGCCGGGGTCCTTCAGAAGCCCGACTGGGCGGCGCTCGTGGAACCTCTGCGGGCCCGCGCGCAGTCCGCGCGCCCGAGCGACCGGGGTGGGCTCCACAAGGCGCTGCGCAAGGCGCTGGAGAAGGCCGGTGATCGGGGAGCGCTCCTGGAAGCCTTGGTCGCCGACGTCACCCGCTCGCCCCGCAGCCGGGAGCCCGCCTCCGCTTTGGTGCAGCACGCCCTTGCAGCATTGGCGACCGGAGAGGAGCCGCAGATCCCGGCAGAGGCTCTGCGGGCTGCCGCGGCAGCGGCCAACCGGGGCGCCTTCTCGCGCCTCGACGAGGAGCAGCTCGGGCGCTGGCTCTCGCACCTGACCGCGCGCCTCGGCGCCGACGCCGCCGCCGAGCACGTCACGGGGCAGCTCGTGCACGTGCGCGACCTGCGGAGGCTCGCGGCGCTCTGGGACCGCGGCGAGGCGCTGCTGAGAGAGGCTGGTCGGGAGGAGGCGGCCCTCGACCTGCTTCGTGAGGGCTTCGCGGGCGGCGGACACGACGCGCTCCGCCTGCGGTGGGCAGAGGCCATGCTCGCCGCCGAGCGGGAGCTGCCGGAGGTGGACGAGGCGCTGCGGGCGCTGGCCGGCGCCGCCGGGCCGCTGCAGCAGCGAGCGCGGGAGCTGCGGCAGAGGGTGGCGGCGCACCCGGCACTGGAGCGGCAGCGCCGCGAGCTCCTGCTGGAGCACGAGGACGAGATCGGAGTGGGCGGGCGCCCCCTGCGGCTGCGTGTGGTCTACACGGGCGAGGGGTTTGCGCTGGCGGAGGCGGTCGACCACCCGGCCCCGTCCTGGTACGAGCACAAGCACATCCGCGTGATGGTCCGGCGCGCCGACCTGCCGGGGGACCTGGACCTGGCGGACCTGAAGAAGGGCCGGGACGTGTTCGCCCGCGTGCGGGGAGATGACGACCTCAAGCGCAAGGGGGGCCTCCGCATCTACTGGGTGGACGGCCCCGTCGACCCGGGCTGGTCCGAGGAGGAGCGGCTCCGTCGGGTGACGGACCTTGAAGGACGCTTCCGCATCGGTACGGGGGCCTCGCTGTCCTTGCGCGTGCGGAAGGTGGTCCCGCGACGGGGTGCGCTCTGGGCGTCCATCGAGTCGCCAGCGCGGGGCGGGCGGGAGACCTTCCCCTCCGACGTGCGCGTGGTCGCGGGCGACCTCCCCGAGGGGGCGCGCCTCGCGGACCTGAAGCCCGGTGACCAGCTCTTTGCCCCGGTGGACAGCGTGGACGCGGGCAGCGGCGCCCCGGGGGATCGGCGCTACCGCGTGAGGGCTCCCGTCGAGGTGGCGACTGGGGGGTCCAATGTCTGAAGGAGACAGGGCGGAGCTCCTCGTGGACTGCGCCGCGCCGGCCGGCGTGCTGGCGCGCGCGCTGCACGACGCCTGCGGCCTCGGCGCCGACGACCTCCTCGACGTACGCGCCGCGCGGGAGGGCACGGTGGTGCGTATCCGCGGCGCGGCGCGGCTGGGTCGCGGACCTGTGCGGCTCCGGGTTCCCCTCGCGACCGGTGCGGTGACCGTCGCCGTCCGGCGCCTCGACCTGCCTCCACGCCCGTCCGCGTCGCGGACGCTCCACCTGGCGCCACGGGAGCAGGGCCCGCTGCCGGGAGTGGGGGCCATCGCCCGCTCGCTGGGGCTCGCCTCGGAGGACGTGGGAGCGGTGGCGCCTTGGGGCGCGGGGATCGCGGTCCAGGTCAGGCGAGCGCGCCTGCGGCCAGACCTGCCTTCAGCGCTGGACGTCGATGGGCGCCCATGGGACGTGGTCACCGAGACCCGCCCGGCGCGCCCCCTGGATGCTCCCCTGGAGCGCTTCCTGCGCCTCCACGGCGCGGCGGGCGAGGCGGCGCTGGCCGAAGCCCTCGGACGATCCCTCGAAGGGCTCCCCCTCGACGCGCTCCCCACCGCCCTCGACGAGGCGGCCAAAAAAAAAAGCCTGACTGGAGCACCCTCGACGGGGTAGCCAGCCTCTGGAGCGCCCTGTCGGGGGGCGGAGGGACGCTCGACCCGGCGGATCTGGGGGACCTCGCCCGAGCCTGGCTCGACGAGCGCGACCGCCCCGCCGACGTCCGCGTCTTCCGGGCGCTGCGGGCGGCTGGCTTCGACGCAGAGCTGGCCAGCCGCCCGGTGGAGCTTCCCGCCGTCCCCATCGCCGTGCTGCGCGAGGCGCTCGGCGCGTGGCCCGACGAGGTCCTCGACCGGCTCGCGGCCCGCATCGCAACGGCGCCCGACCCGGAGGGCGCCCTCGGGGCCGCGGCAGCCATCGTCGACGCCGAGATCGCGAGCCGCCGGGGAGGGCACCGGCTCCCAGAGTCAGCACTCACCGAGAGCGCCAGAGCGCTCGCCTCCCTGCTCGCAGACGCGGGGGCGACGGACGCCTGGCTCCGCGGCGAGCGGTCGGTCGCGGGCTGGGGCCGCCTCCGGCGGCGCTACCCGGCTCTGACGGCGCTTGCGGGCCTCACGGCCAGGGACGCGCGAGGGGACGATGCAGACCCGGTGAGCGCCGCCGGAGCACGCCATGCCCCGCCGGAGGCCTCCAGCGGTGGGCGCGCAGAGGATGCCACCTCGGGGACACATGCCCCGACGACGCTCGAAGACCCTGCCGTGGAGCGAGCCTGCGAGCTTGCGCTGCTGGGCGACCCGGCAGCCGAAGAGCCCATCGCCGCCGTGGAGGCCGCTCTGGGGGGCCCATGGCTCGACGGCCTCCTCCTGCGGGCGGACCTGGCGGAGGCCGCAGGGCGCATCGACGAAGCGCGGGCGCTCCTCGATCGGGCCGTGGCGCTGGCCCCGACGCGGCCGGATGCCTCGCTGATCCGAGCGGACCTGGAGGCCTTCGAGGGAGATGACGAGGCTGCCCTCCGGGCCCTGGAGCCGTGGAGCCGCCACCCACTGGCGATCCCGCGGCGCGCCGCAGCGCTCCTGCGCCTCGGGCGCGTGTCCCAGGCCGCAGCGCTCGGCGTGTCGCCCACCACCCACGTCGTGCAGGCGCCCTCCGTGGAGGCCGCCGGCGCCCCCTCCCTGGACGCGCTGCTCGACGGGGAGCCCCACGCTCGCGCTGCCGCCCTCCATGCCCTGGGGCACGGCGACGAGCATGCGCGGGCCCTGGCCGCGATGATGGCCGACGGCGAGGCCACCGAGCGGGAGGTCCTCGCGCTGGCGCGCTTCATCGCCTCCGGCGGGGACAGCCCGACCGGAGTCGCCATCGGGACACTCGCCACCCAGGTCCTCGCCTCGACGGGGGCCGCGCTGCCGGGCGCCTCGGGTCTGGAGGCCGCGGAGAGCGCCGCCCTGGCCTCCGCGCTGCTGGACCGGGCGGGCCGGAGCGCGGAGGCAGCGGAGGCCCGCGCAGTCCGCCGCCAGGTGCTGGACCGGACCCTCCAGGAGGGCGGAGCGGGCCCGGCCCTGGGTGCGGCGCTCATGGACGCCGCCGCGGAGGCTCTGGAGCAGGGCAGCGCCATCGCCTGGAGTGGGCGGCGCTCGTGGATCCTGCGGTCCCTCCGCGCCGCGACGGCGGAGGACGCAGCCCTGCTGGACGCGGCCGCGCGCCTGGTGCGAGCCCTCGCCACGGCGGCATCCCCGGACGCCCGCGCCGTGGCCGACGCCGCCCTCGCCCTCCTGCCCATGGACGACGCGGGGGTGGACGTCCTCCCCGCGCCCGCCTCCCGTGCCGCCTTCCGCCTGCTCGCCGCCGACGTGGGGGCTGACGCCGCGGTGTCGGACCCCCGCTTCCAGCACGCGGCCTCCCGGCGCGTCGCCACCGCGCGGGAGCTCGCGGGGGCGGGCCGCCTGGAGGAGGCCGCGACCATCGCCGCGGCGATGCTCCGCAAGCCGCTCCTCGCCGAGGAGCGCGCCGCGCTGGTGGCTGTGCTGGTCGGCGCGGCCAACGCGGGCGCAGACGAGGCCCGCGCCGCGCTCGCGCGTGAGGCCGCGGGCATCGCGGACCTGGCCGCCGGCGACCGCCTCGCGGCGGCCGCCTCCCTGGCCGCCATGGCGAGGCTGAAGGACGCCGGGACGCTCCGGACGATCCATGATCGCCTGCTGCGGGCGTGGAAGGACTGCGCCCGCTACCCCCGAGTCGCCGCGGCGGCGGCCGACGTGCTGGGGCGCGCGGCCTCCGTCGCCCTGGGCGGGGGAGACCCGGAGCCCGCGCGGGCCATGAGCCAGCCGCTCCTCGAGGCGAGCCCGTATCTGCTGGCCCGCGCCATCGTGGCAGGCCGGGCCGGGGGCCCACGGATCCCCCCACGGTCGCCGCTTCCCCTCCCGCTCCTCGACGCCGTCCGCACGGGCGCCCCCCTCCTGGAGCTGGCGCGCCAGCTCCGCCGCCGCAACGCGGACCCCTCCGGTCTCCCCGCCCAGGGGACGGCCTGTCGACGGCGGGCGGCGCGAGGGGCGACTCATCGGACTCGCGCGGGCGCAGCCGGAG
>BTVJ01000075.1:0-35495 GCA_045863395.1 Myxococcales bacterium | reverse complement strand
CCTCCGCAGCCTTCGCGGCCTCCGCCTCCGCAGCCTTCGCGGCCTCCGCCTCCGCAGCCTTCGCGGCCTCCGCCTCCGCCTCGGCGACCCGCGCCGCCCCCGCGGCCGCCGCCTCCGCAGCCCGTGCGGCCTCCGTCCCCTCTTCGGCTCCTCCAGGGACCGCCGCCGGACGGCCGGCCGCCGAGGGAGACTCTCCGGGAGCCGCCACGACGCTCTCGGGCTCACCGGCGCCCCCACCCGGGCTCCCTGCCGGCTCGTGCTTCGGCGCGCCCTCCGCACCGCCCGGTCTGGCCCCAGGCGTCGCATCTCCCGAGGCAACGACGGCATCACCGCCTGGCTTGCCCCTCGTCGCGGTGAGGGCCTTCCATCCAAGCCACACGGCGGCGACGACGAGCACGACGACGGCGGCGACGCCCCCCCAGAGCACGGCCCTGCGCCCGCCAAGCCCCGCGGGCTCCTCGCTCTGGTCTTCGACGGCATGGGACCACGGCGTCCCCACCGTGGAGCCGAGCAGATTGACCCGCGGCGCCACACCCGCCCCCTTCGACGGAGGCGCGCCATCGGACATCTCGACCTCGTCCCCCGACAGGATCGCCATGGCGGCGTCGATGCGCACGCGCAGCGCCTCCCGCGCGTCGAGCGTCGGCACGCCCTCCTCCAGATCCGCGGCGGGGACGCTCCGCAAGAGCCCAATCTCTGACTCGGTGACGGTCCTGGTGCGAAGGGGGCTGTCCGTATACACCCACCCCAGGTTCAGTGCGCGAGACACGGTCGCGAAGGAGTCCCAGACAAGGAAGGGGCCTCCACCGCCCAGGTCCTCGACGGGCAGGTCGGCCGTCATGGCCCGCTGCGCCGCCGTGACCGGCGCCCCTGGCCTGACGTAGACCGACTGGATGCACACGCCGGCCGCACGCAACCACACCGGGTTCAGGCACCGCTCGACCGTCGCCTCCGGATCCTCGAGGGGCGCCCCCAGGTTCTCGACGGCGATGGCAGCCAGCACCTGCGCCGCCTCCTCGCGTCCCGGGACCTCGGCGCCACTCCGCAGGGCGAGCGCCCGGTCCCTCAAGACCCGGGGCCCCAGCCCCCTCAGCGCCTCCCGCATGGCGAGGCCCAGGTCCGTGGTGGCGCATCGCAACACCCACTCCAGCTTCTGGTCGGAGTCGCTCCGCGCCGACTCCCGCTCTTGCACGTCCTGCACCGCTTCACCTCAAGCCTGCGCCCACGCGACGCACCGGGCGGCAGCCAACCGGAGCGGCCGTACAGTAGCGCGCGCGCCTGAACAAATCGAGCCCTTCGGGCAGCACTCCGCCAGATCAGGCGAGGCGCCCGGTAGCAGCCTCCACGGCCTGAAGGAGGGCACCGCTGCGCACGAGCTGCGTCGCACGCTCCATCTCGGGGTACATGGGCCGGTCCTCAGTGATCACAGACCCGCCGGCGTCCTCTACTGCGGCGAGGGCCGCCTGCGTCGCCGCCCCGGGCAGCAGCGGGCGCCGGAAGCTCAGGGCCTGGTACGCAGTCAGGAGCTCGATCCCGATCACCGACTCCACGTTCTCCAAGACCTGCAGCGCCTTGCGCGCCGCAATGGTCCCCATGCTGACGTGGTCCTCCGTGTTCTCGCAGCTCGGGATGCTGTCCGTGGTCGCGGGGTGCGTGAGGATCTTGCTCTCGCTGACCAGCGAGGCCGCCGTGTACTGGGGGATCATCAGCCCGCTGTTGAGCCCTGAGCGCCACACGAGCAGGCTCGGCAGCCCGTTGTTGAGGTGCCCGTCGGTGAGCTGCGCGGTCCGGCGCTCCGCGATGCTCCCCAGCTCGGCGATGCCCATGGCCAGGTAGTCCATCAGGAACCCGACCGGCTCACCGTGGAAGTTGCCGCCCGAGACGACCGCGTCGACGCATGCCGGCACGGTGAGAGACGCCCGGTAGCCCTCCAGGTCGTCGTCTGCGACCCCCGGCGCATCTGGAGGAAAGATCAGCGGGTTGTCCGTGGCAGCGTTGATCTCGATCTCCAAGCCCCGCCGCACGTGCTCCAGCACCTCCCGGACCGCTCCGGCCACCTGGGGCATGCAGCGGAACGAGTAGTTGTCCTGCACGCGTTGCTGCTTCGGCACAGCCCGCTCCAGCGCAGCCATGGCCTCCATGACGTGATCGCGGGCGGGGAGCGCCTCTTCGCTGATCGCCGGCGTGAGCAGTGCCTGGTAGACCCCCTGAAGCTCGGCGAGCACCGGCGCCAGCGCCGCCCGGAATGCCGCGTGCTGTGCCTGCGCCTCAGCGAGCTGATCGCGGCGGGCCGCGGGCATTGCAGTGAGCTGTGCTGCGAGGGCCGCGTCTGGGTCCGCGCGCACCACGTCGATGCGAGACAGCACGCTGCGGAGCCCCTCCGTGACCTCCTCCGCCCGCACGGAGTGTTCCGCCTCGAGCGCCGCCATGGCGTCCTCCACGCTGCGCCGCGCCGAGCCGACCCGCGCCATGTTCAGGGGCAGGGTCAGGATCCGGCTCCCCTCCAGCAGCCGGCGCAGGTTTGCGGCGCTCTTCACCTGTCCGGGGAAGGGGCGCGCATCGTGGAGGCGCGGATCCAGCGCCCCCGTCATGCCCTTGATCGCCTCGATGGACGCCGCACACACGACCTCCGCGGTCCGCACGAGCTGCTCGGCGTCGTAGAGCCCCAGCACACCGATGGCAGCCATCATCTGCGTGCCGTTGTTGAGCGCGAGGCCCTCCTTCGCCTCCAGGGCGATGAGATCGAGCCCGAAGCGCGCCCGCAGGAGCTCACTCGTCGAGGCCACGAAGTCGTCGTCGGTCGACCCGTCGACCGTCAGCTCCCCACGCCGGTTCGGCCGCCGCTCGTCGCCTCGGTACACTCGCCCAGCGGGGTGCCCGGCGACGACCAGGGCCAGGTGGGACAGCGGGGCCAGGTCACCGGATGCCCCGAGCGACCCTTTGCAGGGGATCCACGGGTAGACACCGCGGTTGAGGAGCGCGATGAGGCGCTCGACGACGTCCACCCTGACGCCGCTGACGCCGCGCGCCAGGGTGTTGGCCCGAAGCAACATGGTCGCCCGCGCCTGGTCCTCGGGCAGGGGGGGACCCACGGCGCACGCGTGCGAGACGATGAGGTTCATCTGGAGCCGGCGGACATCGCCCCCGTCGATGACCACGTCCCTCTTGGACCCGAAGCCCGTGGTCAGGCCGTACACCTTGACGCCCCGCTCCACGAGCACGTCGACCACCGCCCGCCCGCGCTGGATGCGGAGGGCCGCTTCGTCGGACAGACGCACGGGGCACCGGTGCCGCGCGACGTCGACCACCTGTTCGATGGTCAAGGTGCGGCCATCGAGCACCACCTCGCGCACTCCGGTCATGCGTCGCCTCCTGCGCCGAGCCTCACGGCCAGCTCGTCGGCCCCCACCGCCTCCTGGCGCCGTTCGTCGAGCCAGCGGATTGCGCGCCCCTCGCCGGGCCCGACGATCACCACGGCCCTGGCGCCCATGGAGGACGCCTGGCCGATCTGCTCCGCCAACGTGCGGCCGAGCAGGTCCGTCACCACCGGGACTCCGGCGCGCCGAAGCCGCGCCGCCTCGTCGGCCGCCCCATCCCGCGAGCGGTCATCCGCCGCCGCGACCCACACCGCTCTCGGTCGCGCTGGGAGCGCTCGCTCCCGCACCATGGCCGCCGCCAGGCGCTCGACGCCGAAGGCGAAGCCCGCGGCGGGGTGCGCTACCCCTCCCAGGTCCCCGATCATCCGGTCGAAGCGACCGCCGCCGCAGAGCTGCTTCTGGCCGCCGAACGCGGGGGCGTCCAACTCGAAGGTGAGGCCCGTGTAGTACGCCAGCCCCCTCACCGACCCCGGAGCGAGCTCGGCCTTCGCGCGCCACGAGGGAGCCATGCGCCCCCAGGCCCTCGCCAGCTCTGCGTTGGCGACCCGCACGCAAGGCACCTCCAGGGCCTCGGAGAGCACCGCCTCCATGTCCGGCGCCGTCGCAGCGAGGACAGCGAGCAGGCGGTCCGCCAGCGCCTCGGGCAACCCCAGCTCGAGCACCCAGAGCGCGCGGGTGGTCGCGCGGGCCACGTCCAGCACCTTCGCAGCACCGCCCACCGTGCCGACGGACTCGGCGTCCATGCGCAGGGCGCGCGGCACCGCCTCCGGCCCGAACCGCAGGGCCGCCCGCTGCCGCGCGGCGAGCGCAGCGTGCGTGGCTGCCAGCCACTGCGGATCCGCGTCGGCGGCGCGCACCCGAACCCTGTCCAGGGCGTCCAGGTCGGCCAGCACCCTGGCCACGTGGGGCGCCGTGTCCTCCCGAGCTCCGAGCCACCCGGCCAGGAGCCCCGCGTGACCCAGGCGCACCCGCACATCCGTCACCCCGAGCGCCTCCAGCACCGCCAGCGCGCAGTCGAGCAGCTCGTCGTCGGCCGCGCCCTCGGGCGCCCCGACGAACTCCACGCCGGCCTGGCGGAACTCGCGCCACCGGAGGTCCTGGGACCTCTCGTATCGCCAGCACGCGCCGACGTACGACAGTCGGTAGGGCAGCGGCGCGCCGTCCAGGGCCCCCGACGCAACCATGCGAGCGACCGGCCCCGTCAGGTCGGGCCGCAGCGCGTACTCCCTGTCCGCGTGGAAGGTGAACAGCCGCTCCCGGATGGCGGCGCCGTAGCGGCTCTCGAGCAGCGCGAAGTCCTCGAAGCTCGGAGGGCGCACCCGCTCGCACCCGAAGCGCTCGAAGACATGCCCACAGGTCTGCTCGACGAGCAGGTGGGCCTCCAGATCGGGTCCCCGCCAGTCCCTGGTGCCGCGCGGGCGCGTCGGCTGGTCCATCGTCACCTCCGGGGGGTCGTCCGCGGGTCGAAGAAGCCCGAGCCCTCACTGCGCGTGGTGGACCTCGCCGGCGCCAGCCGGGGAGCCAGCGTCAGAACCGGACGTGAAGGCGCCCCTGGAGCGTCCAGGCGGGGCTGGCCTCGGTCCCCGTAACTGCGTCGTCCAGGCCCCTCAGGGGCAGCAGGAGCCCGGTCTCCAGGACCCCGGTCAGCGTGTCGCCCACGTTGAGGAGCAGCTTGAGGTCACCCTCCACGCCCAGGTGCGAGTCCCTGCCAGGGGTACCGTCGGCGAACATTGCGGCGGCATAGAGCAGGTCCAGGCGCACGCCGAGGTTCCAGGATCCCGCGTCCACGATGTCGTAGCGCACCCAGGGCTTCGCGTACACCGTGTTGGTCACCGCCCCGATCACCTCGCGGAACAGGAGCAGGTCCACGTGATAGTCGCGGTTGAACATGAAGCTCGTGACGTTCTCGTTGCCACGCACGGCGGCGTTCGCCTTGTCACGCAGCCCGCTCTCCGACACCACGATGGTGGATCGATCCTTCACGCCGAAGAAGCCGACGTCATCGCCGGTGGCCGTCCCGAGCTCGAGCCCGCCGGTCAACGCCTGGTCCTGGTACTCGGCCCGCGCAACGCCAGCCCCCGACCAGAAGACGCGGCTGCTGTCGACGGTCGGGTCGCCCTGCACCTGCCCCGCGTCGCTGAGCAGCACTCCGGCCAGCTCCACCTCGAACAGGAACCGCTGGGTGAAGCTGGGGCGCCACTCCACCCGGAACCACAGGTCCGGGATCCAGAAGAAGGCGTCTCGCCCCGTGATCTGGACGCAGTCGAAGGGCGTGGACGTGACGGAAGCGACGCCCCCGAGGCCGCTGTCGGTCAGCACCGGACCACTCTGGTTCTTGCACTCCGACGGAAGGTCCAGGAGCAGGCTCGAGTACCGCTCCTTCCTGAAGGCGTTGTAGAAGCCCCAGTCCAGCACCGGAACACGGCGCTCGTGCAGGTCCCTCAGCCGCTGCTGTCGCTGCTCCAGCGTCACCGGGCGGTCGAAGAGCTCCAGGACCCACTGATCCACGTCATCGACCTGCGACGCGTCGTAGGGCTGCCCGTAGAAGTCGCGCGGATCGTTGAACAGGGCGCCCTCCCCCGGGAAGTCCCAGGCGAAGCGCACGAAGAACCCGATGGGCAGGTCGATGCGCACCGCCGCCCGGTCCACGGAGTCGCCGTAGTCGCAGTCGTCACAGTCGCCGCCATGGTGGAGCATCCCCATGCCCCAATGGTGCGCCATGCGCCCGACCTCGAAGTTCAGCAAGTGGAACAGGTTGATCTCCGTCCAGATCCGCTTCACGCGGAGCGCGTCGGAGAGGCTGTTGACGCCCCCCACGGGCGGCGCCTGCCCCTCGGAGAAGAAGACCAGCGGGGCGTCCGCCCTGCCCGGGGCGTAGTCGGGGGTGCTCCCCAGCACCAGGTTGTCGAAGACGTCGATCTGCGCGTGGACCGTGACCGACTCCCCGACGCTGACCCAAGGCTCCAGGCGCAGCCTGATGTTGGCTCCGGCCACGAGGTCCGAGGTGTCCTCACCCGGCAGGTTCCGCTCGGCGAGCGGCGGCAGGAACCCGCTGCCCCACGCGAGCGCGCTGCCGACGGCGGTGCCGACCACTGGAAGCCCCAGATCGGCATTTCCAAACATGTCCGCACGGAAGCGGAAGCTCCCGTGGAGGCCGAAATCGACGAAGGGACGAACCGCGGCGGTCGCTGAGTGCCCCTCCGCCGACGGGCCCGCGGACCTGGGTGCCGGGCTCGCCTGGACCTGGGCCTCGCCATCGGCTTCGCTCGCGACCTGCGCATGCGCTGGCGCCGCCAGGGCCAGGGCCAAGCACCCTGTCGCACCTATTTGTAGCCACCGGCGAGCGCACATGGAGGTCCTTCTGCGGCCGTCTGCAGGACGAAGCGCCGGGGGATACTAGGTGACCAACCCCAGGCTGTCAATCGAGCCCCGACCCCTCACGTCTGGCCTCCGGTGAGCCCTCGATCACAGCCGTAGCGCGCCTCCGGGGCTCCCACGTCCAAGCGTGCACCGGCCGCTCCAAGACCTGGTCCGGGTGAAACCCGGCTTGCGTCCACTGGTCCAACACCACCCTTGCCCGCAGGGCCAGGGCCATCGCATAGTAGGCATGGTTGGTCGAGCGCCCCCCCAAGGACACCGATGCAGAGCACCCAGCACCGAGCTCACCTGACCCGCTCGGAGGAGCACGACCTCTGGGTCTCCGTCGCCGGGACCTCCGCCGTCCTCTCGATCCTGTGCGGCGTCTCGGTGATGGTCATCGCGCTCGCGACGTGGGCCGCCGCCCCGTCCGACCACCCGGAGCTGCTCCTGGTCGGGGCGGGGTTCTCGGCTGCCTTTGCCCTGCTCCACTACGCCGGCCGCGCTGCCGTCGACTGGCGACACCCTCGCGCGCTCCTCTACCTCTACGTCCTCACCAGCGCGGTCGCCGTGGCCTCCCTGGGCCTGATCGCCGGGCGCGTGGCGCTCGCCGGGTCGGCGGTGACCGTGCTCCTGCTCGGAGCGTTCTGCCTTGGGCTGCCGAAGCCCCAGAGAGACAACATCGCGCTCTCGACGATCCTGCTGCTCGCGCACCTGGGGGGGGTGGCCTTCGGCGCCGACTGGACCCACGAGACGCCGGCATCCGTGGCGCTGCCCTTCGCGGCCGCAGCCCTCTTCGTGCTGCTCGGCCGCGATCAGTTCCGCGCCTACCAGCTCCGCATCGCCGCCCTCCGCGACGCAGGGCACTCCCTGCGCAGCCAGAAGCAGGTGGAGACCAGCATCCGAGAGCGCGCGGACGGCCTGAAGGCGCACGTAGAGCGAAGGCAGCGCCACATCGACAAGCTCCAGGAGCAGCTCATCCAGAACGAGAAGCTCGCGAGCATCGGTGAGCTGTCCTCCTGCATCGCCCACGAGCTGAACAACCCGCTGACCGTGGCGATGGGCTTCACGGAAGAGGCGATCTCAACCCTCGAGGAGGAGCCCGAGCGCCACGCGGACACCCTGGAGGCGCTCAGCTTCGTGCGCAATGCCGTGGAGCGGATGGCGAAGATCATCAACAACCTGCGCACGTTCTCCCGCCGCGCCCCGTCCAACCTCCAGAGCATGATGCTCAACGAGGTCGTGGAGACGAGCCTCCTGTTCCTCAAGCGCCGCTTCACGGACGCGGGCATCGAGCCCGCGACGGAGCTCGCCAAGGACCTGCCGCTCATCGACGGGGACCCGAGCGCCCTCCAGCAGGTGCTGATCAACCTGGTCGGCAACGCCTGTGACGCCCTGGCGGAGAGCCCGCCGGAGGGTCGGACCCCCCGCGTGACGGTCACGACCCGCCTCGTGCGCGACGAGGTAGAGCTGTCGGTCAGCGACAACGGGCCGGGCATCCCCGACAAGATGAAGGCGGCGATCTTTGGCTCCTTCTACACCACCAAGCCGGCGGGCGTGGGCACGGGGCTCGGGCTCGCCATCTGCACCGAAATCGTCCGCCGCCACCGTGGCCGCATCGGTGTAGCGGACGCCCCCACCGGCGGCGCGCGCTTCGTGGTACGCCTGCCGCTGAGCCAGGCCCAGGAGGAGGACGGGCACGGCCATGGCGTCCTGGTGCTGGATCCGAACCCGGAGGCAGCGAGCGCGCTGCGGGCCGGGCTGGAGCGCTTGGGGGGCATCACCCACAGCGCCAGGACCGCGGCCGAGGCAGGCAGGATCCTTCAGGATCAGCAGATCTCGCTGCTCATCACGGAGCTCCGCGTGAGCGATGCCCGCCCCATCTCCACGTTCCTCCAGTCCGTGCGCAGCTCACGCCCCGGCGTGCGCATCGTGATCGTCAGCGATCCGCCCTCCGGCGTTCGAGTCCACGAGATCCTGCGGGTGACGGCGGCGGACGGGTTCTACGCGAAGCCCGTCAGCCCCGACGGTGTGGCGGAGATGGCGGAGCGGTACCTGGGGTTTGCGGGCCGCAGCCAAGCGGACGACCAAGCGGGAGACGAGGCCGGCTAGAAGAAGTAGTTGGCGGCGGCCAGGAACTGGATCCCGAGGTTGAAGCGATCCTCGGGGTCGAAGCTCGACACCCCCGAGCACAGCGACGGGGCGGCGCCAGCGCCGAAGCAGGCGTCCTGGACCTCGACGCGGGACCCAAGCCCGCGGAACACCGTCAGGAACCTCACGTCCGCGTTGAGCTTGAAGTGGTCGCTCAGGGCGATCTCCACGCCGAGGCCCAGGGCACCGATTCCCTCGGTGAGCTGGTGGCTGAACGCGCCGTTGGCGTACTCGAGCTCCGTGAACTGCACGCCGATGGAGGCGAGCCCATACGGCTGGAACCGCGACTCGGGGAACAGGTAGAACAAGACCCCGAAGGTGATGGGGATGCTGCTCTGGAAGAAGTCCTCATTGGACCCTCCGAGCCAGTCCGCGGCCAGCTCGATGCCGAAGTGCTCGTCCAGCCGGCTCCGCAGAGCGATGCCGACGCCTCCCATGGCCGGGTTCTCCAGGTCGGACAGGAAGAGCTTGTGCCCCTCGAGCGCAGCACCTCCCACCCGGATGCCGATGCCGAACGGGGCGTAGCTCGTCTGGGGCGCAGGCGCGACGACGACGGGCGGGGGCGGCGGCGGGGAGTAGACGTGCATCACGCGCGGCGGCGGCGGCGGTGGCTGGTACACGACCACGGGCGGGGGCGGCGGGTAGTAGTGTCGGTGTGGGGTGGGGTACGGGTGCGCGCTGGCCGGCGCCGCCAGGGAGGCCGCCAGCAGGAACGTCGTGGCGAGCAGCGGGGTTCTCATGGTCTACCTCTTCACGATTCCTCTGGAGTGGATGCGCGCGGTTCGAGCGTCGGTCGAACGGCGCCGGCGAGGGGCAGCGACGGGACCTCCAAGGTCATATTCATCCGCTCCACCTGCTACAGAGGCTTCGCGGCCCGCGGCAAGCGCGGGAGGAGCCGTCGGCCCGATTTCGCTTGACCGCCCGGGGCGACCTCCACACAATTCCTTCGCTCGATTTGGGCACGCGGGAGCAAGGGGTCCACGGACCCGCACCACCAAGGACGTGACAATGGCACGAAGCGAAGAGAGCGAGGCGCGGCTCACCCCAGAAGAGCTGGCGGAGTTCCGGCTGATCCTCGAGGACAAGAAGGCGAAGATCCTGGATCAGGCCAAGTCCGCCCTGAACTCGACGGAGGAGGAGCTCCTTCGCATGAGCGACGAGGTGGACCTGGCGAGCGCTGAGTACGAAGCAGCCTTCGAGTACCGCCTGCGCGACCGTGAGAAGTACCTGCTCAAGAAGATCGACCGGGCCCTGGTCAGGATCACCGAGGGCGAGTACGACGAGTGCGAGAACTGCGGCAACGGCATCTCGAAGAAGCGCCTGCTCGCTCGCCCCGAGACCACCATGTGCATCGACTGCAAGGAAGAGCAGGAGAAGGTGGAGAAGATGTACGAGAAGAAGCGGCCCTACCGGTTCGACTTCGAGATCTGACGTCGCCATCAGGCCCGCTCGGCGCCCCCAGGCCTCCGCCCGGAGTCGCACGGTACGGGCCGCACCTGTGCGCGCCGCCCCCCTTCGCAACCGTCAGCCGAGTGGGGTCTCTTGACCCCAGCACCCACCCCCGCTTATACCTGATCTCGCGTCACCCTGGTGCAACCCACTCCGGCTCGATGGCCGGCAGCGAGCAGCGACGGCATGTCCAACAAGTTCCCCGACTTCATCCCCCCGACCAAGATCGCGTACATCTCGGGTCGCCCGGCCACGCTGCACCTCCGCAAGTGCAAGCTGGTCCGCGAGGGCGAGGATGGGAAGACGTCGGAATACATCTTCGACCAGTCGGTCATCAACCTGGGCGCCATGGAGGACAACGACATGGTCCTCGACGACGACACGGTGTCCCGGTACCACTGCCGCATCCTCCAGAACGACAACAGCTACGTCATCGAAGACCTGGGCAGCACCAACGGGACCTTCGTCAACCGTGTGCGCATTCGGGAGGCGTACCTCAAGCCCGGCTGCCTGGTGACCCTGGGCAAGACGGATCTCAGATTTCAGAGCCTGGACGAGCGTGTGGACATCACACCAACCAAGCGCGAGGCATTTGGCGACATCGTAGGCAAGAGCATCCGCATGCGCGAGATCTTCGGGATCCTGGAGAAGATCGCGCCCACGGACGTGACCGTGATCATCGAGGGAGAGACGGGGACCGGCAAGGAGGTGGTCGCCAAGACCCTCCATATGTTCAGCCCGCGTGCCAACAACCCCTTCATCGTGTTCGACTGCGGCGCGGTACCCGAGAACCTCATCGAGAGCGAGCTGTTCGGCCACGTGAAGGGGTCGTTCACCGGCGCCGTCATGACCCGCCAGGGTCTCTTCGAGATGGCGCAGAAGGGGACCATCTTCCTCGACGAGCTCGGCGAGCTGAACCTCGACCTGCAGCCCAAGCTGCTGCGCGCCTTGGAGCAGCGGGAGATCCGGCGCGTCGGGTCCAACAAGCCCATCAAGGTGGACGTGCGGGTGGTCGCCGCGACCAACCGGAACCTGGAGGAGGAGGTCAAGGCCGGGCGCTTCCGTGAGGACCTGTTCTACCGGCTGAGCGTGGTGCGCATCATCCTGCCGCCGCTCCGCGACAGGAAGGAGGACATCCCTCTGCTGACCAAGCACTTCCTGCGCAGCGGGTCCTACAACAAGGACCCCAAGGGCCAGATGAAGATCAAGGGCATCACCCGGGACGCGCTCGACTGCCTGATGAACTACCACTGGCCGGGGAACATCCGCGAGCTGGTCAACGTGATGGAGCGGGCGTGCTCCTTCGCCGACGAGGAGTACATCCAGCCCGAGGACCTCCCGGAGCACATCTCGGGCATCGGCATCGTGCGGCGCCGCGCAGAGCCGGACGCCACGACCATGGAGAAGCGGCAGCTCCCGTCGGCCGCCGACAAGAGCTTCAAGGACGCCAAGGAGGAGTGGGTCTCGAACTTCGAACGCGACTACATCGCGGCGCTGCTCAAGAAGAACAACATGAACATCAGCCACGCGGCGCGTGAGGCCGACATCGACCGCAAGTACTTCCGGAAGCTCATGAAGAAGTACGAGATCGCCGGCGGCAGCGAGTAGGGGGGCACCCGCCACCCCTGCGGCTCCGTGGCTCCCCCCCGCGGTGAAGCGGGTCCCTGCGCACCTACTCAGGCACCTTGCACTGGCCCTCCTTGCAGACGAGGACCACCCCGTCACACCCGTCATCCAGCCCGCCGCACGTGCAGTCGTTGGTTGCCGGTGCACAGGCGTCCCCCTGGTTGACGTTGCATGGCGCGGTGCCACACAAGCACACGTCGAGGGCCTGTCCCTCCCCCGCGAAGCAGCTCGTGCCAGGCGCGCACGCGACGTCACCCCCGCACACGAGCGTCGTCCCGTCTACGGAGCATTGGAGGGTGCCCGTTGCGCACGAGTCACCGTCCGCGCCATCGCACTTCTGCCCCTTGGTCGGGAACGCCTCGTCCACGGACCCGTCGCAGGTGTCGTCTACGCCGTTGCACAGCTCCACCTTGGCGCTGAGCTGGACGTTGGAGCACACAGCCGTCTGCAGCGCGGGGTCACAGGCCCACGTGCCCGACTCGGAGCAGGAGTCGGCGTCGCCCAGCTCGTCAGGGACGGAGCACGGCTCACCAACGGCGTAGCCCTCGTCCGTCTGGCCGTCGCAGTCGTTGTCCTGGCCGTCGCACACCTCCACCTCGCCCGGGCCGTCCTCGACGCACGTGACGCCGCTGCCATCTGCCGTGCAGGTGATCAGGCCGTTGTCGCAGAAGTCGTCGTCCACGCCGTCACAGACGTCCTTCAGGTTCGGCCAGTGCTCGTCGGTGGACCCGTCGCAGTCGTCGTCGAGGCCGTTGCACACCTCGACGGTGTCGCCCGTGGCGTCGCTGCAGGCCGTGGTCGTCCCGTCCGCGGAGCAGATGGTCACGCCCTCCTCACACGAGTCCGCGTCAGGGCCGTCGCAGGGGACGCCGAGGGTCCACGTCTCGTCGGTCTGGCCGTCACAGTCGTCGTCCTTGCCGTTGCAGCTCTCCTCGGCGCCCCCCGGGCTGGTGCCGTCCGGGTTCGTGGAGCAGGTCGCCGACGACACCCCCTTGCACTGGACGACGCCCACCCCGCACTCCCCGACGCCGTCGCAGACCGCCCCGACCACGAGGCCGCTCCACGTGAACTCCTCGTCCGTCGCGCCATCACAGTCGTTGTCCTGGCCGTCGCAGGACGCCTCCGTCGCGCCCTCGTAGCCGGTCGCCAGCTCGTAGTGGCAGGTCCACGATCCGTTGGTGCAGGTCGGAGCGATCTGCGGTGAAGCGCACACGCCCTTCGTGTTGCACTTCGCCGCGCCGATTGCCGCACCACCCGTCGGCAGGTTGTTGTCCGTCACGCCGTCGCAGTCGTCGTCCTTGCCGTTGCAGTCCTCCACCTTTGCCTGGGACCCGCCGGACGCGTTGGGGTTGGTCGAGCACGTGGCCGCCTTGCCGGTGGCGTCACACACCACCACGCCCTGGCCGCACTCACCCGTCCCGTCGCAGGCCGTCCCCTTGGAGAGCCCCAGCCAGGTGAACTCCTCATCGGTGAAGCCATCGCAGTCATTGTCCTTGCCGTCGCAGGAGAGCTCCGCGCCAGCCTCGTAGTCGCTGATGGCGCCGTAGCCACACACCCAGGCGCCGGTGGTGCACACCGCCTGCACCAGGTTCGCGACGCAGACGCCCGCGGTCTTGCAGCCGGCCGCCGTGACCGCCGCGACCCCAGTGGGGAGGCCCTCGTCGGTCTGCCCGTCGCAGTCGTCGTCCTTCCCGTTGCAGACCTCTGAGGTGTCCTGCTTCTGCGTGCCGTTGGCGTTGGTCGAGCAGGTGGCCGTCTTCTTGTCGGGCGTGCACTCGACGGTGCCTGCGCCGCACTCGCCCGTCCCGTCGCAGGCCTTCCCGAGCCCGACGCCGCTCCACTGGAAGCCCTCGTCCGTCTGGCCATCGCAGTCGTTGTCCAGCCCGTCGCAGGACACCTCTGCCACCTCCCAGCCAGCGGCCTTGTCGTAGTGGCAGGCCCATTTGGCGCTGCCGCACGTCGGCGCGATGGCCGGGTCCGCGCAGACGCCCTGGGTGTTGCACTTGGCGGCAGCGATGGCCGCCTCGCCCGTCGGGAGGTTGTCGTCCGCCGCACCCGAGCAGTCCTCGTCCTTGCCGTCGCAGGTCTCCGGCTTGTCACCGGGGGCGCTCCCGTCTGGGTTGGTCGAGCAGGTCGCCGCTGCGCCGTCCCCGCGACACTCCACCTTGCCGAGACCGCACTCGCCGACGCCGTCACACGTCGCGCCGAGGCCGAGGCCGTTCCACGTGTAGCCCTCGTCCGTCTGCCCGTCGCAGTCGTCGTCCTTGCCGTTGCACGCCTCGCCCGTGGCCCCGGGGGCGCTGCCGTCCGGGTTGGTCGAGCACGTCGCCTTGAGCCCGCCGGCGACACACTCCACCGTGCCCGGCCCACACGCGCCCACGCCGACGCAGGGGGCTCCCAGCGCCACGCCGCCGTAGTCGAAGGGCTCGTCCGTCTGGCCGTCGCAGTCGTCGTCCTTGCCATTGCAGATCTCGGGCACCAGCACGAAGCCGCTGCCATCCGGGTTGGTCGAGCACGTCGCCTTGCCGCCGCCCGGGGCGCACTCCACTGTTCCGGTGCCGCACTCACCCACGCCGTCGCAGGCCCCCCCGAGGGCAACGCCAGCGTAGTCGAAGCCCTCGTCCGTCTCGCCGTCGCAGTCGTCGTCCTTGGCGTTGCAGACCTCCGGCTTCGCCTGCGAGGCGCTCGCCCCCGGGTTCGTGGAGCAGGTGGCCGACGCGCCGCCAGCGGCGCACTCGACTGCGCCCGCGCCGCACTCGCCCACGCCATCGCAGGGCGCGCCTACCTTGGCGCCACCGTAGGTGAAGGGCTCGTCCGCCTCGCCGCTGCAGTCGTTGTCCTTGCCGTCGCAGGTCACCTCGGGATCCTCGAAGCCGGGGACCTCGCCGTAGCCGCACTCGACCTGGCCCTCGACGCACGCCGCGGGGACTCCGGCGGCGCACACGCCGGCCGTCAGGCATCCCTCCAGGAGGCCTCCCGTGAGCCCCTCGTCCGTCACGCCGTCGCAGTCGTTGTCAGCCAGGTCACACACCTCGGGCTGCGCCTCCGACGCCGACCCGCCCGGGTTGGTGGAGCACAGGGCGACCGCGGTGCCCTCGACCATGGCACACTCCACGGTCCCGAGCCCACAGGCGCCGGTGCCCTCGCACGCGGCGCCGACGGGCGCGCCGTCCCAGTCGAAGCCCTCGTCCGCCTGGCCGTCGCAGTCGTCGTCGAGCCCGTTGCAGAGCTCGGCCTGGCCGGCCACGTAGTCCACGCAGGTCACCTTCGCGCCCACGGTGCCGCCCGAGCTGCCCAGGTGGGCACAGACCAGGGTACCTGGGGCACAGACGCCGAACTCCAGGCTCGGCTCGCAGGGGTCCCCGCCGCCGGGGTTGCCCTCGTCGACGATGCCGTCGCAGTCGTTGTCCTTGTTGTCGCAGACCTCGGCCGCGAGGGGGTGGATGGCCGGGTTGGTGTCGTCGCAGTCGCCGGGGACGACCCACTGATCGCCATCGCCGTCGACGACACCCGGATCGCCGCAGGCCGTGTCACGACCGTCGCAGTCCTGGTCCACCCCGTCGTCGCACTTCTCGGGCGCCCCGGGGTGTACGGTCGCGTCCCCGTCGTCGCAGTCGGCCGGCGGCGCGAAGCCGTCCGCGTCCTTGTCGTCGGGGCTGCACAGGCCCACCTCGCCGTCGCAGTCCCGGTCGCAGATCGCCAGCGCCTTGTCGCCCAGGCTCTTGTCGCAGCATGGCTCGAACGCGCCCGGGTGGAAGGCCGAATCGTAGGGGCGACAGTCGCCCTCCACGTACCCGTCGCCGTCCCAGTCGCCGACCGTGCACCCCTCGTCGGTGGCGCCGTCGCAGTCGTCGTCGATGGCGTTGCCGCACACCTCGACCGTGCCCTTCGCCGCGGTCGTGCACACCGGCACCCGGAGGTCGTTGTCGCAGCTCACGACGCCGCCCGCGCAGGCGCCCACTCCGCACGCGTCGCCCACCTTCCGGGGCGTGCCGGCGTCGTTCCACGTCCAGCCCTCATCCTGCTGGCCGTCACAGTTGTCGTCCTTGCCGTTGCCGCAGATCTCCACGAGGCCGGGGCCTACCGTCTTGTCGCTGGGGGCGCAGTCCTCGCAGTCGGCGACGCCGTCGCCGTCCGTGTCGGCGCAGGGGGGCGCGGCGCCGGTGCAGAGCCAATCCAGGGCGCCGGCGCACGGGATGCACTCGGGCAGCGCCGCCGCGAACGGCGAGACCTCGGCGTTGGTGTCGTCGCAGTCGGCGAGCTCCGCGAGGGAGCCGGGGCAGCAGGAGCCCTTGTCGCAGCCCACGGCGCCGTCCCCGTCCGCGTCACAACCGGCGGGCAGCGGCGTGAGGTTCACGGGGATGGCCGCCTCGATGGTGAGGTCGACGCGCCCGCCCCACGCGGCGACCAGCGCGCCACCGGCGAGACCGCTGACCTGAAGATCGACGAGCCCGCTGACGGCACTGCCCGGCTCCACGCGGATGACGAACGGATCCGAGGCCAGCGAGCGACCGGAGGGGACCTTGACGAGGGTGCCCAGCGCTGCGGTCGCCCCGATGACGGTGCGTCCGGCGTCGCTGGCCGATCTCACCCTCACATGCAGCTCATCGACCACCACGCCGCTGCGAATCTCGAGGTAGATCGTGTCGTAGACGATCTCCTCCTTGCAGCTCTGCGCCGCGGCTACCACCGTCGAGAGCAGGAGCGCGAGCAGGAGCGCGCGCTGAACGGACCGGACTCGCGCCATGGGGACCCCAGGGGTTGGGCCGGCTCGGGGGCGCTCCGCACGCGCCGTCACCCTCCGCCGCCGTGAATGCTGCGCAGTATAGTGGCGCTTGTGGGGGTTGACAAACCT
Organism: Myxococcales bacterium; assembly: GCA_045863395.1. Lineage (GTDB taxonomy): Bacteria > Myxococcota_A > UBA9042 > JABWCM01 > BTVJ01 > BTVJ01. The sequence continues at coordinate 18,680 of BTVJ01000075.1, read as the reverse complement.
GCCCCCCCCCATACATTCGCCCCGGCGTTGGCGGTCCGAGCCACCAGTCCAGCGGGCACCCCGAAAATGTGCCGTCATGTGGGTTGCAAACCGCTGCTGCTCGAATATATTGCGCCGTGCGCTTTGGCACTCCCTAGGGGCGAGTGCCAGAATGAAGTCCAAAAAGCCCCGAAATCTTTCGATTCATCGTCGACACGCAGAGAGGCAGAGCATGAAGATCACACCGCTCCATGATCGCGTCATCGTCAAGCGCCTGGACTCGGAGCAGGTCTCCAAGGGCGGCATCATCATCCCCGACACGGCGAAGGAGAAGCCCATCGAGGGGCGCGTGATCGCTGCCGGCCAGGGCAAGGTCCTCGAGGACGGGACGCGCCGCAAGCTCACGGTGAAGGAGGGGGACAAGATCCTCTTCGGCAAGTACGCCGGCACCGAGATCAAGATCGATGGCGACGAGCACCTGATCATGCGCGAGGACGACATCCTCGGCATCATCGAGGGCTGAGCGCATCCCCGAAACGCCCATGTCGAGAGGTCAACCCTGGGGCTGTCATAGAGGCCCGGGGACCCCGGATTGACTGAGAGTGCCTGAAGAAGACCTGAGAAGACCCAAGTAGCTCACAATCGCTCGATAGACCCCACGCCGAGAGGCAGGAGGAGACCATGTCCGCCAAGGAGATCATTTTCGAGGAGGGCGCCCGCGCCCAGATTCTGCGGGGCGTCAACGCCCTCGCCGACGCAGTGAAGGTGACGCTGGGCCCGAAGGGCCGCAACGTCGTGATCCAGAAGAGCTTCGGCGCGCCGCTCGTCACGAAGGACGGCGTGACGGTCGCCAAAGAGATCGAGCTGGAGAACAAGTTCGAGAACATGGGCGCCCAGATGGTCAAGGAGGTCGCCTCCAAGACGTCCGACGTCGCCGGAGACGGCACGACCACGGCGACGGTGCTGGCGCAGGCCATCTACCGCGAGGGCATCAAGCTCGTGACGGCCGGCCACAACCCGATGGAGCTGAAGCGCGGCATCGAGCGGGCAGTCGCGACGGCGGTCGCCGAGCTGAAGACCTTGAGCAAGCCCATCGCCAACCAGAAGGAGATCGCCCAGGTCGGCACGATCAGCGCCAACAACGACGAGACCATCGGGAACATCATCGCCCAGGCGATGGAGAAGGTTGGCAAGGAGGGCGTGATCACCGTCGAGGAGGCGAAGTCCATGGACACGACCCTCGACGTGGTCGAGGGCATGCAGTTCGACCGCGGCTATCTGTCCCCCTACTTCGTGACGGATCCGGAGCGCATGGAGGCGGTCCTCGAGGACGGCCTCATCCTGCTCTGCGAGAAGAAGATCAGCAACATGAAGGACCTGCTGCCCGTCCTGGAGCAGGTGGCCCGCAACGGCAAGCCGCTGCTGATCATCAGCGAGGACGTGGAGGGCGAGGCGCTGGCCACCCTGGTCGTCAACAAGCTGCGCGGCACGCTGCACGTGTGCGCGGTGAAGGCGCCCGGCTTCGGCGACCGCCGCAAGGCCATGCTGCAGGACATCGCGGTCCTCACGGGCGGCCAGGTGATCAGCGAGGACCTCGGCATGAAGCTCGAGAACGTGACGCTGAAGGACCTGGGCCGCGCGAAGCGCATCACCATCGACAAGGACAACTCCACCATCGTCGACGGCGCCGGCAACCAGTCTGAGATCAAGGGGCGCGTCGCCCAGATCCGGGCCCAGATCGAGGAGACCACCAGCGACTACGACCGCGAGAAGCTGCAGGAGCGCCTGGCGAAGCTGGTCGGCGGCGTCGCGGTGATCAACGTCGGCGCGGCGACCGAGGTCGAGATGAAGGAGAAGAAGGCCCGCGTCGAGGACGCGCTCCACGCCACCCGGGCCGCGGTCGAGGAGGGCATCGTCCCCGGCGGCGGCGTCGCGCTGCTCCGCGTGATCCCGGCGTTGGAGAAGGTCGCGGCGGGCCTGAGCGGCGAGCAGGCCTTCGGCGTCAACGTGGTCCGCAAGGCGCTGGAGGAGCCCATCCGCCAGATCGCGGGCAACGCGGGCAAGGAGGGCTCCATCGTGGTCCAGAGGGTCCGCGACGGCCAGGGCGCCTTCGGCTACAACGCCGGCACCGACGTCTTCGAGGACCTGGTCCAGGCGGGCGTCATCGACCCGACCAAGGTGACCCGCTCCGCGCTGCAGAACGCGGCGAGCGTCGCGGCCCTGATGATCACCACCGAGGCGATGGTCGCCGAGAAGCCCAAGGACGAAGAGAAGGGCGGTGCCGGTGGCGGCATGGGTGGCATGGGCGGCATGGGCGGCATGGGCGGCATGGGCGGCATGATGTAGCCGTCGCCAGCACCTGGCGAGCCAGTCGGAGCCCCGGACCTCGCGGTCCGGGGCTTCGGCGTATCTGGAGGATGCCAAATGAAGCCAAAGGGGATCGCGCACCTGGGCATCGCCGTACACAACATCGACGCGGCGCTGTCATTCTGGAGGGACGCGCTCGGCCTCGAGCACGAGTCGACGAAGGAGCTGCCCGAGCGTGGCCTGCGTGTCGCCTTCCTGCGGGCGGGCGAGACGCTGGTCGAGCTGCTCGAGCCGCTGCATGAGCGCAGCGAGATCTCGACGTTCCTGGACAAGCGGGGCGAGGGCATCCACCACGTGTGCTTCGAGGTGGACGACATCCGCGCCAAGATCGCCGACGTCCAGTCCAAGGGGGTCCGGATGGTGTCGCCGGAGCCGTCCATCGGCGCCGAGGGCCTGCCCGTGGCCTTCATGCACCCGAGAAGCTGCAACGGGGTGCTGGCAGAGCTCCTGGAGAGCGCGCCAGCGCCTTGACATCTGCGAGGGCATTCGATTGAATCGGGCGGCCGTTCGACCCCCCGTGGTCCCGGCGTCCCCACGGCGTCCCGAAGGAGGCACCTGGATCATGCGCATCTTCCGAGCCGGGTGCATCGGCGCCCTCCTCTTCGGCCTGCTGGCCACCGCCCAGGCGCAGGAGCCCGCAGGCGATGAGCCAGCTCCGGCTGCCGAGGGCGCCTCCGACGACTCTCCAACGCCGCCCGCCGAGCCGGTCAAGCTCCCGGACCCGCCCAAGGCCGAGGTCGCCGTCGAGGCCGATGAGGAAGAGGAGGAGGACGCGGGCAGCAGCGGCTCCAAGTCGCTCCTCGACGAGCTGACGGAGGAGCTGGACGAGGAAGGCAGCGACGAGGGCTGGAGCGTGCTCGAGGAGGAGCAGCCCAAGACCTACCCCTACCTGGAGCACCACGGCTACTTCCGCTTCCGGGCAGATATGTTCTACCGCCTCCACCTGGGCACCATCGGCGCCGGGCTCAATGGGGAGACCATCACCACGACGGGGTTCTACCCGCCGCTCACGCGGAACAAGATCAACGCCGACCCGAAGAGCCAGCTCGACGGTGACACGCGGGACGAGAACACGATCGCCGGCGCGAACATCCGGTTCCGGTACTCGCCCACGGTGCACGTGGCCGAGTGGCTCCGCATCAAGGCGACCTTCGACGTCCTCGACAACATCGTGCTCGGCAGCACGCCGGACTACGGCTACCTGCGGCCTGACGCCCCGCTCGTGCTGTTCGCCGGCGGCCAGGCGTCGCCGGAGGCGGGCCGCAACGCGCTGGTCGACGCGGTGCGGGTGAAGGAGGCCTACGCCGAGATCAACGCGATCTTCGGACTGTTCCGAGCGGGGCGCATGGCGAGCGACTGGGGCCTCGGAATCCTCGCCAACGGGGGCACCTCCCTCGACAGCGACTACGGCGACTACGTGGACCGTGTGCTCCTGGTCACGCGGCTCTATGGCATCTACATCGGCGTCATGTGGGACTTCGTGGGCGAGGGGCTCATCGCGCAGGACCCGAACCAGTACTTCGGCCAGCCCCACGACGCGGACCAACAGGACGACGTGCTGGAGGTTGTGGCGACCGTGTTCCAGCGCCCGATGACGGACGAAGAGAAGGACCAGCGGCAGCAGCTCCTGACCGTGGACCGCAAGCCCGCCTTCGACTGGGGCGTCTACACGGTCTATCGCCAGCAGAGCTTCGACCTGGTGAGCGACAACCAGCCCACCTTCGCGCCCACCGTGACGGGGGCGACGGGCTTCCCCACGTCCAACACGGTCACTCCGGCCACGTTCGACAAGTTCAAGTTCGTCAAGCGGGACGGCTGGGCGGTGATCCCCGACGTCTGGATGAAGTTCGAGTGGCAGCCCACCTTCGGGCAGCGCCTGCTCATCGAGCTGGAGGCAGCGTTCATCTACGGGGAGGTCGCCCAGACGGTCGACAACGTCGAGGACGCCAAGAAGAAGACGATCACCCAGTGGGGCGGTGTGCTGCGCTCCAGCTACGACCACGGCGGTCTCCAGGTCGGGCTCGAGTTCGGCGTCGCCAGCGGCGACGACGCCGAGTACTTCGGTGTTCTCGACCGGGTGAACTTCGCGGCGGGCAAGGACGCCTCGGCCGGCGGCGGCGGAAAGGTCACGAACGAGAAGATCACCAACTTCAAGTTCGACAAGAACTACACCGTGGACCTGATCCTCTTCCGCGAGCTCATCGGGGCGGTGACCAACGCCTACTACGTGAAGCCGTCCGTCCAGTACGACCTGTTCGACAGCGCCGACGACGCCCTGGGCGGCCGCATCGACATCATCACCGCCTTCGCCATGGAGAAGGAGGCCACTCCGGGCAACGAGGCCTGGTATGGCATCGAGTTCGACGCCTCCCTCTTCTATGAAGAGAAGAACAAGTTCCGCGCCGACCTGGCGTGGGGCACCTTCGTCCCCGGCGGCGCCTTCGATCTGGTCAGCGGCTTCAACGGCGCGACCAACGCCATCGGCGCCGAGTTCGCCATGACGCTGCAGGGCCGCATCTTCCTGATGTTCTAGCGCGCGCAAGAGACACCATGACAGAGAAGAAGCTTTGGGGCGGACGCTTCCGCGAGGCGACGGATCGCCTGGTGGAGGAGCTGAACGCGTCGGTAGCCTTCGACCAGCGCCTCGCTCGGGAGGACGTCCTCGGAAGCGTGGCCCATGCCCGTATGCTGGCCGCCGTCGGAGTGATCACCGTGGCGGACCGCGACGCCATCGTCGGTGGCCTGCGTTCGGTGCTCGATGACATCGAGGAGGGGCGGTTCACGTGGCGGACCGACCGTGAGGATGTCCACATGAACGTGGAGGCCGCCCTGGCGGAGCGCATCGGGGAGCCGGCCGGCCGCCTGCACACCGCCCGCAGCCGCAACGACCAGGTGGCCCTCGACGTGCGGCTGTGGCTGCGGCGGGCCATTCTGGACGTCGCCGAGGCAGCCACCGAGCTGCAAGGGTCCCTGATAGCGCTTGCCCGGGCAGGCCACGGCGTCTTGATGCCGGGGTACACCCACCTCCAGCGGGCGCAGCCGGTCACCGCGGCGCACCACTTCCTGGCCTACGTGGAGATGCTGGAGCGTGACGGTGATCGCCTGCTCGATTCCTTCGGGCGCACCAACGTGCTGCCGCTCGGGTCGGGGGCGCTGGCCGCGACCCCCTTCCCCATCGACCGGGAGATGGTCGCCCGCGACCTGCGCTTCGACGGCATCACCCGAAACAGCCTGGACGGCGTCAGCGACCGGGACTTTGCCCTGGAGTTCTGCGCGGTGGCGGCCATCTGCCAGGTGCACCTCTCTCGGCTCAGCGAGGAGCTGGTCCTCTGGACGAGCCAGGAGTTCGGGTTCATCGAGCTGCCGGACGCGTTCTGCACCGGGTCGAGCATCATGCCCCAGAAGAAGAACCCGGACATCCCGGAGCTGGTGCGGGGCAAGACGGGGCGGGTCACCGGGGACCTCGTCGCGCTGCTCACGGTGATGAAGGGCCTGCCGCTCGCATACAACAAGGACATGCAGGAGGACAAGGAGCCGCTCTTCGACGCGGCGGACACGGTGCTCGCCTGCCTGACGGTGACCGCGCGGATGCTGGAGCGGGCGCGGCTGCGAGAGGACCGGATGCGCGCCGCCCTCGCGGCGGGGCACCTCACCGCGACGGACCTGGCGGACGCCCTCGTCGAGCGCGGCATGCCCTTCCGTGAGGCGCACCACGTCGTCGGGAGCGTGGTGGCTGCGTGCTCCGACCAGGGGCGCAGCATCGAGTCGCTGGGCTCAGCCGAGCTGGCCGCCCTCACGGGCATCGACGACCCCTCCCTGGTCGACGCCCTGGACCCCGCCCGGAGCGTCGCCCGCCGCGACGTGCTGGGAGGGCCCGCGCCCGGGCGCGTCGCGGCAGCCCTGGACGCTGCGGCGGCCCGGCTGGAGAAGCGCCGCGGACGCATCGGAGAGCTGCGGGATGCCACCTCGCTCGACCACCTGCTTTAGGCGCGGGGCAGCGCTGGCGCTCCTCCTCGCGGCCTGTGGGGGAGAGCAGAAGCTCGATCAGGTAGAGCGCCGCCGTGTGCCGGCGACCGTCGAGGCGATCCGGGCGGCATCCGTGCGCAGCATCGCAGAGCTCGGGCTGCACGAGCGCCTCCGGGCCGCAGCCGATCTGGAGGCAGACCTGCGCTGGCAGCTCTCCTGGCTCGGGGAGCTCCAGGAGACGCGCAAGCGCCTGAAGGAGCTCGCCGCCTGGTGCGAGACGCTCACCGAGTGCAGCGTGGGCATGAAGGTCCTCCGCCCCGACCTGCCGCCGCTCGCGATCATGACGACGACCGACTTCCTCGAGGGCATCGGCGTGTCCCCGCTGTACGTCTACCTGGAGCCATCCCTCCAGTGGCTCGACGGCCCGGCCCACGAGACCCTCACCACCTCGACGGCCTCCGTGACGCGCGTCCTCGCGCTCGTCGACCGGGCCAACGATCTGGACCCAGCGGAGATCCGGCAGCTCGTCTCCGCGTCACGGGCCCTCCAGGACGCGCTCCGCAAGGCCGCGGGGACCGTGCGCGAGGGTGCCGCACGCGCGGAGATCATGGCGCGTGTCGTCGCGCGGGCGTCCGGTGACATGGGCGCTGCCGCCGACCGCCTCGACCCCTTCTGGCAGGTGGGCGCGGCGCGCATCGCCCAGGCGTCCGTCGACCTGAAGCGTGTGGGCCGTCGCGCACGCCAGACCTCCGAGACGCTCGGGAGCCTGTCCGAGCAGCTCATCGGTGACGGTGACGCCATCGGCACCCTCGCCGACACGGTCAGCCGCCTGCTCTACCCCTGACGCCTGTCACGGGCAGGGGCGCGCCCCTGTTGACTCCCTGATCGCTTCGCACTACGTTCCCGCCCCATGATGGAGCGCCCCCAGGCGGAGATCGAGCCCCGCGACCTGAAGTGGCTCGAGGACGGTTCCAAGGTCGGCATCACGTGGCGGGACGGTCATGAGAGCGTCTATGGCCTCCCCTACCTGCGGCGCATCTGCCCCTGCGCCGTGTGCCGAGGCTCCCACGACGCGCCTCCGCTCAGCCAGCCGCCTGCGAAGCGGTTCAACATCCTGACCGACAAGCAGGTCGCCATGGCGACCCCCGCGCCGGCCAAGGTGAAGGCCGTCGCCCCGGTCGGCAGCTACGCCATCGCGTTCACGTGGGTCGACGGCCACGACGAGGGCATCTACTCCTTCCGCTACCTCCGGGACATGTGCCCCTGCGAGGCGTGCGGCGACCAGGTCGCGGACGACGGCGACCAGCGCTCGTGAGACGCGCACCGAGGTTTACATGGCAAAGATCGTGAAGAGCGCCTGCTACGCGAGTGTCACCGACGACCAGTGGACCGACTGGCGGTGGCAGCAGCGCAGCCGCATCACCAGGATGGACGAGCTCGAGAAGGTCATCCGCGTCACCGACGAGGAGCGCGACGCCTTCGCCGCATCCGACGAGCTGTTCCACATGGGCATCACGCCCTACTACGCCAGCCTGATGGACCCGGACGACCCGGACTGCCCCATCCGCCTCCAGGCCGTGCCGAAGCTCGGCGAGCTCTTGACCCTGCCGACGGACCTGAAGGACCCGCTCAACGAAGAGGGCGACATGGTCGCGCCGGGGGTGACCCACCGCTACCCGGACCGCGTCCTGCTCTACACGAACCACAACTGCGCCATGTACTGCCGCTTCTGTACCCGCAAGCGCAAGGTGAGCGACCCGACCAGCGCCCAGGCCAAGGCCGCGCTGGAGCAGGGCCTCGCCTACATCACGGGCAACCCGGCGGTGAAGGACGTGGTGATCTCGGGTGGCGACCCGCTCTCCCTGTCCGACGAGCGCCTCGCCTACATCCTGAAGCGCCTGAATGACGCCGACAACGTGGTCATGTGCCGCATCGGCAGCCGGAACCTGGTGACCCTGCCGCAGCGCATCACGCCGGAGCTGTGCGGCGTGATCCGCGAGTTCCAGAGCCACTCCCTGGCCATCTACTTCAACACGCACTTCAACCACCCGCGAGAGATCACGGACGAGGCGTGGGAGGCGTGTGACCGCGTCGCGGAGACGGGCACGCCCATCCAGAACCAGATGGTGCTGCTCAAGGGGGTCAACGACGACGTGGAGACCGTGCGCGAGCTCAACCGGAAGCTGCTGCGCATGCGCGTCAAGCCGTACTACATCTACCAGTGCGACCTGAGCGAGGGCATCAGCCACTTCCGCACGCCCGTGTCGAAGGGCATCGAGATCATGGAGGGGCTCCGGGGGCACATGAGCGGCCTCGGCGTCCCGACCTTCGTCGTGGACGCGCCGGGGGGTGGGGGCAAGATCCCCGTCGCGCCGAGCTACGTGGTCTCGCATGACGGCAAGACCTGGACACTCCGCAACTTCCAGCAGCGCACCTTCACCTACCACGAGGCCTGACCGCGGCCCTGGCTCCCGTCCCCCCGACACAATTATTGATCAAGTCGGCTGCGACCGCGGGTTCTACACTCGTGGAGCTTCCCTGGGCCACCGGGGACGCTGGCCCGGCTCGACGAAGGGACGCACGCGGTTGGATGTCGAACGGCTCTACGCGGACTACGGCTTCTATATCTACAAGCGATGCAGGGATCTGCTCGGGCGCGAAGACGAAGCACAGGACGCCATGCACGAGGTGTTCGTGCGACTGCTGCGCAGCGCCGACACCCTGGCCGACGACCAGGATCTCCTGCCGTGGCTGAACCGCGTGACTACCAACTACTGCCTGAACCAGCTCCGCAACCGTCGCTCCCGGCGGACGGAGGTCTCCGAGGAGCTGGACTCGGTCCCCGCCGATGACGGCCGGTGGCTGCACACGCTGATCGAGCGCCGAGACCTGGTGGCGCGGCTGCTCGCCAGGTCCACGACGCAGACCGAGGCGGTGATCGTGGGGTACTTCTTCGACGAGCTGAGCGTGGAGCGCATCGCGGACGGCCTGGGAGTCTCGGTGCCGACCGTGCGGCGGAGGATCAAGGAGTTCCTCACCGAGTCCCGCGCGCTCATCGAGCGTGAGCGAGCGAAGCGGGTGCCGGTCGTTCCGGACCGGAGCCGCGCATGAAGCGCCCCCTCTTGGGGGCGAGGATGAGGCCATGACCGCAGATCACGAGCAACTGGATGCACTCATCGACCGGGCCCGGGGACCTGAGAGCTGGGACGAGCGGTTCGTCCGCCAGGGAGGGACGGGGCGCCCGACCCCCGGCCAGGAGGACCCCGCCCTGATGGCGGAGCGCCGCGCCTTCTACGCGGCAAAGCCACCCGCGGCCTTCGTGCACGGCCTCCGGCGCGCGGGGCGCTTCGGAGCTTGGTGGGCGGCCCTGCGCTCGCGCCCGGCCTTGGGCGTCTGGGGTGCGCTGGCCGCATCGGTCGCCCTGATCATCGCGAGCGCCGCGCTGGAGCCTGAGGCGTCACGCAGGTCGTCCGAGCCCGTCACTCGCTCCAAGGGGACGGTGACCGGCGAGCGAGCCATGGCGCCCCGTGACGCCGACGTGGCCATCGACGTGCTCGTGTGGTCGCCGGGCGGTGCTGTTCCCCTGCTCGACGGGTCCGACTGCCGCCCGGGTGAGCAGCTCACGTTCCGCTACGACTCGGGGGACCTGCGCTGGCTCTGGCTCGGGAGCATCGACGGATCGGGCACCGTCAGCGCGTGGTATCCGGACGGCGGCGGCCAGAGCATCGCCATCGTCCCGGGCCGCGGCATCCCGCTCCCCGGGGCGGTCACCCTGGATGGGTACGTTGGTCCCGAGCGCCTGCTCGCCGTCTTCAGCGAGGCGCCCCTCGACACCAGCGCCGTGCAACGCGCCGCCGCCAACGCGCTGCGGGCGAGCGCCTCCATTCAGAAGATGGGGCGCCTCCCCCTGGACGGGACGGCCCAGGCTTCCCTCGTGATCCGCAAGGTGGCAGACTGAGCCGATGACCTGGCGACTCCTGGCTGTGGTCCTGCTGGTGTCGGTGCTCCCGCGCGCCGCGGAGGGCGCGACCCGGCGCGTCGCGATCATCGTGGGCAACAACGTCGGGTCAGGGGCCACCGAGACGCTTCGCCACGCCGAGAGCGACGCGGAGAAGGTCTACGACGTGCTCGTGGATCTCGGAGGCTTCGCGGCGGAGGACATCATCCTCCTGACCGGCGACGGCGGGGACGTGCTCCGGGGCGCCTTCGACACGGTGGAGACCCGCATCGAGGCACTGAAGGCCTCGGGGGTCGATCACACCATGCTGCTGTTCTACTACTCCGGCCACGCGGAGCCCACCCACCTGGAGCTGGGCGCCTCGCGGTTCCCCATGGCCGAGCTTCGGGCTCGGCTGCAGAGCTCCGGGGCGGACATGCGGCTCGGCATTCTGGACGCATGCCACTCGGGAGCCATCCTGCGCGAAAAGGGGGGACGGCGCACGGACACGTTCCCCCTGGGAGTCGAGGACACTTCCGGCTCGACCGGCTACGCCATCCTGACGTCCAGCGCTGCGAGCGAGGCGTCCCAGGAGTCCGATGAGCTGCGGGGCGCCTTCTTCACCAGCACCCTGGTGAGCGGCCTGCGCGGGGACGCGGACTACACTGGCGACCGGCGAGTGACCCTCGGCGAGCTGTACCAATACGCCTATCACGCCACCCTCAAGCGCTCGGAGGCGACCGTCGGGGGGCGCCAGCACCCGCACTTCGAGTCGGCGCAGAATGGAGACGTCGTGCTGTCCCACCTGGAGCGGGCCCCGGCGTTGCTGACCCTGCCGGAGGAGTCGGAGGGGAGCTACCTGATCTGGGATCCATCGAGCGACACCGTGCTGGCCGAGGTGCTCAAGAAGCGGGGCACCCGCCGGTCCATCGCGGTGCGGGCGAGCGAGCTCGACGTGTACGAGCGGAGCGACGACCGCCTCAGGCACGTGCGGGTGGACGTGGGCACCAACGAGGAGGTCGTGATCCAGCCGGACGCGCTGGAGGACATCGCCCGCGCCGACTATGCGCTGCGCCGCCCCGGGTTCGCCGTCTCCGTGGCGGCAGGGTTCGGAGCCCAGACCTTCTACGACGAGGCGTTCACGTCGGGCTACGTCAACGACACGCTGCTCTACGGGGTAGACGTGCGCCTGCACAACCTGGGCGTTCCCGGCCTCGACCTGGGCATCGAGGGTCTCTTCACCGTGTCGGACCAGACGATCACCCTCGCCACGGGGCCCACGGACCAGAGCCTCTTCGAGGCGATGGTGGGTGCCACGCTCTTCTATCGCTTCCAGATCCAGGACTTTCACGTCGCGCTGGGGCCCCGCGTTGCCTGGGTGATGTTCAGGCGGCGGGTGGATCCGCCGAGCGCGGAGGTCGCCCCAGCGGCCGATCCCGTCCAGTTCTACAACACGTTCACGCCTGGGGCCGCGGTCGAGGTGGGGTATCGCATCATCCCCGAGCTGACCGTCGGCGCGAACATCTCGGCGTCCTGGCTCCACTTCGAGGCCGACGGAGACGAGCTGGACCTCCTGACCATGAACTGGCTCATCCGCATGCAGGTGAACTTCTGAGCGGCGCTTTTTTGACAGGCTCCCGCGACGGCGCATAGGATCGACCGCGCCGTTCGACCCAGGAGCCCCCCATGAAGAAGCTGTCCTCGCTGTTGGCTGTGTGTTCCCTGCTGTCCCTCGTCGCGTGCTCCGTTGAGGAGGTCCCGGGCGCCATCGGGAAGGCCCGCCAGGACGACCCGTGCAAGGAGGAGGGCAAGTACGCCTGCGACAACTCGGGCGACGTGGATCGGGAGCTCGTGTGCACCGACAGCCGCTTCGAGGTGAGCCAGGAGTGCCCCGGCGGCTGCAAGCTGGAGGAGGTCGAGGACAAGACCCTCCTGAGCTGCTACGACGAGGCCGGCGTCCCGAAGTAGTCCCACGACCGTCCCCCGCAGAGACGTGCCGAGACCAAGCGCTCGGGTCTCAAGGCAACCTGGGCGGAAATCCACTTCAATTTCAATAAACTGTGAGCGAGCGCACCTGGCACGGGCGCTGCACCTTGGACGCCGGCCGGCGAGGACCGGCGGGAGGTGCATGATGGTGAACCACGTTCGCTTCGAGGGGCTCGTCGGCCGGGTCAGCCCCTTCGGATACACCGCCAGGGGGGTGCCGATGATCGCTTTCCTCCTCTGCATCCATGAGGGGCCCTGCCGCCCGGAGATGCAGCCAAGTCACCTGAGAGTACTGCTCGCCTCCGAGCTGGCGGAGTCCTGGCGCGAGGCCCTGAGGAGCGGGATCAGGGTGCTGGTGGAGGGGCAGCTACGGCCCAAGGTGGGGGGCCCTGCGGAGATCCTGGGGCAGTCGCTCAAGCCTGCGCTTCGACTGGTCGCCGCGGAGGGGTCTAGGGAGAAGCTGCCTCGGCGGGGGGCGTCCCTTGGATGAAGTACTTCACGTAGTCCGGGCCGCTCTCGTGGTTCGCCAGCACGCGCGCCTCGTAGGCCTTGGTCGGGGGGGTGCCGGCCTTGACGGCGGCGTTGGCGGCGGCCAGCTCATCGACGACCATCTGCTTGAAGCCGAAGTACGAGCCCCACCCGACCTGCAGCTTGCCGTTGATGAAAAAGGCCGGCGTTCCGCGGGCACCAAGGAGCTCCGACGCCTTGCTCTCGGCGCGCGCCTGAGCCAGCAGGGCGGGGTCCTGGAGGTCCTTGCGGAAGCGGTCCATGTCCAGGGAGAGCTGCTGGGCATAGCGCTCCAGATCGGCGTCCTCCAGGGCCGCTTGGTTCTGGAACAGGAGGTTGTGGTACTCCCAGAACCGCCCCTGCTTGTGGGCAGCCATGGACGCCACGGCGGCCGGCTCGGCGCGGCGGTGGGACGACAGGGGGTGCTGCTTGAACTCGATGCGGACCTCGGGCACCTCGTGGACCAGCGCCTCGACGGGCTCCACGACGCGGCGGCACACGGGGCACTGGAAGTCGGACGCGACGACCACCGTGACCTTGCCTTCGTCGGAACCCAGCGCCGGCGACGGGAGCCACCCCTTCGGCGCGCCGGGTAGTGGGTGCGGCTTGGCGTTGGGCAGCGGCCCGGCCGGCAGGTCGGGGACCCCGGGCTCCTTGGGGAAGGCCGAGATGGCGGGCGGCGCCTCTACGCGCGGGGGGGGCGGCTGGGCGGCTGCCACCTGGGGCGGCGCCCCGAGCTGGGCGGCAGCGGCCGGCTGGGCGGGCGCCGGCACCTGCGGGGCCTGGACCTGGGGGGCGGCCTGCGGGGCCTGGACCTGGGGGGCGGCCTGCGGTGACGGCGGCGCGATCATCGGGGGCGGCTGCGGGAGCGCCACCGCCTGCGGCGCGGTGGACGTCGCGGCGGGTGCCTCCGAGGACCCGGTGGATACCGCGATGAGGCGACCCAGGCCAAAGCCGACAGCCCCAAGGATGAGCAGGGCCGAAACGAGCGAGTGCGTCTGCATCGCGAATCCTCCGTGGTTCCGGCCCGTCTGCCGGGCGGCAAAGGATAGCGTCTGCCCACCTCGGGCGTCAATGCGCAGGGGGCTCCTGCATGGCTCCGACGCATGGAGCCGTCTCTCGCGCCGGGGACGGCGCGTGGACCCGAGGGCACCGCTCAGCGCGCGGACCTCACTGCTCGACGGGCGGCGCGGGCTCGGCGAGGTCGAGATCCCCCGCACACAGGCCGGCGACGCAGCGCGAGGTCAGCGGAGGCTGTCCGGCAGCGGCGCGCGCGGTGTTGACGTAGGACGTGCGCCCCGCGCAGTCCGCGTCGGCCGCGCACGTACAGGCGAGGGCCTGCGCGCCGGAGTAGCAGAGACGCCCCGGGCTGCAGGCGGCCAGGGAGAGATCGCCGCAGACCTTCAGATCGACGGCGCCCGCTACGTCACAGGACGCCCCGTTGCCGAAGGTCTGCACCGAGGCGCAGGATGGAACGGCGACGGGCCCATCCACGGTCCCGCCGTCGTCGGGCGCGCAAGCGGCCAAACAGACGATGAGCGAGAGAGCAACGGGTAGCGTGGCCCAGGGTTGGCGCCACCGCAGGCGTCGCCAGGAGCCAGGACCCCCGGCATGTGGCCGGGGCAGCGGAGCGCGTCGCCGGACCCGGTCATTGGCGCAGAGGGAGACAGCGGAGGTGGAAGCGCCCATGCGACCCCTTGGAGCGACCAGCGTAGTCGGGTCGTTGAGTACCATGCCGCCTTGCGGCTGCGCAAATCACGCACTGTGGAGTGCCCGCGAGGGCCCGGGTGCGCAAGGAAGCGCTCGCGCACTGGCGCCTCACGACGCTCCGGTCTGGACGGGCAGCCCCCGCGACCCGACGATGGCGAGATCCTTTGCCGCCGACGCACGTCACAGGCGCTGCTGTCGACGAACGCCTCAAGGAGGTCTCATGGCTCCCCGAACTGTTCACCGCACCCTGCTGCGCATTGCGACCCTGGCGCTCGCCGTCGCCGCGACGACCGGCTCCACTCCGCTGGCCCGAGCCAGCGGCATGCTCATACCGAAAGATCAGGGCCTTGCTCCCCTCGAGGTGACCTGGCACCGGGTGGAGGTGGACGTCCAGGACGGCACCTCCGTCACGAAGGTGGAGCAGTCGTTCAGGAACAACACGGGGCGCCAGCTCGAGGCGACCTACGTGTTCCCAGTGCCTCCCGGCGCGGCGCTCGACGGCTTCGCGCTCTACATCAACGGCAAGCGCACCCCCGGGGAGGTCCTGGAGCGCAACAAGGCGCGAGGGATCTATGAGGACATCGTCAGGCGCATGAAGGACCCGGGCCTGGTCGAGTGGCTAGGCAACGACCTGTTCCAGGCGCGGGTGTTCCCCGTCCCGGCCCACGGCGACCAGCGCGTCGAGATCGCGTTCAGCCAGGTGCTGGAGCACGACGCGGGCATGTACAAGTACACGTACCCCCTCAAGACCCCGCGGGCGGCGGTCCAGACGCGCAACGACTTCACGCTGACGCTGAAGCTGCACTCGAAGGCGCCGATCCGCACGGTCTTCTCGCCGAGCCACGAGATCTACGCCCGCAAGAAGGATGACCACCTCGCCACCGTCGGCTTCGAGCAGGAGCGGGCCGTGCTCGACCGTGACTTCGTGATGTACTACAGCGTGAGCCAGAAGGACGTGGGGCTCAACCTGCTCACCTACCGCGAGAAGGGGGAGCCCGGGTACTTCCTGCTCATGGCGTCGCCGAAGGCCACCTACGAGTCGAAGGAGATCCTCGGAAAGAGCGTGACCTTCGTCGTCGACACGAGCGGCAGCATGGCAGGCGCGAAGATGGACTACTCCAAGGCGGCCCTGCGGTACTGCCTGAAGCACCTGGACCCGCGCGACGAGTTCAACGTCATCCGCTTCTCCAGCGACGTGGAGCCGTGGCGCGCCAGCCTGCAGAGGGCCAGCAGCGACAACGTCGGGGCCGCGCTGGCCTTCGTCGACCAGCTCGAACCCGCGGGCGGCACCGCCATCCACGAGGCGCTGACGGCCGCGCTCTCCACCACGCCCGCTGGACCCCACATGGTGCTGTTCATCACGGACGGGCGCCCGACCGTCGGTGAGACCGACCCGGCCCAGATCCTCGAGGAGGTGCGCAAGCGCAACGAGAAGTCCGCCCGGGTGTTCGCCTTCGGGGTGGGCGACGACCTGAACACGCACCTCCTGGACCTCCTCACCGACCAGAATGGGGGGGTCACCTCCTACGTGCGGGAGGACAAGGAGATCGAGACTCGCATCTCCCGTTTCTACGACAAGGTGAGCCACCCTGCCCTCACCGACGTGGGCCTGGAGATCGGGGGCGTCAAGACCTACGCGGTGCTGCCCAAGCGCCTCCCGGACCTGTTCCACGGCGGGCAGCTCCTGGTGGTCGGGCGCTACCGGGACGCCGGCGACTCGCTCGTTCGCCTGACCGGCCAGCTGGACCGCCAGACGGTGCACTTCGACTTCGAGGGGACCTTCCCTGGGGAGTCGAAGAAGAACGCATTCATCGCCCGGCTCTGGGCACAGCGGCAGGTGGGGTACCTCCTGGACGAGATCCGGCTGCGGGGGGAGACGTCGGAGCTGCGCGACGAGGTGATCCAGCTCGCCACGCGCTTTGGCATCGTGACGCCCTATACCTCGTACCTCGTCGTGGAGCCCACCACGCCCGTCGCTCGGCCGGATGCCAACCGGCCCGTGCGCATGGAGCAGCCCTGGGGGGCGGGAGGCAGGACCGTGGGCGGCCTCCCGAGCCGCGACGGCGATGCGAGCGGGCCCGGAGAGTCCGCGAGCCGCGCACCAAGCGCCGCACCCCGGCCCGCGGCGGAGGCAGAGGACGCCCCCATGGACGCGCTCGCCGACGAGCGCAGCTTCCGGGCCAAGGAGGGCAAGGCGGCCGTATCCAGCGCCAAGGCCGTGCAGGGCATGAAGACGTCGACGACGGTCTCCGAGGACGACGGCGCCGGCATCCGCTACGTCGGCGGGCGAACCTTCCAGTGGAAGAGCGGGCGCTGGGTGGACAAGGCGTGGTCGTCGTCCCTTCAGACCATCAAGGTCAAGTACCTGAGCGCCGCCTACTTCGAGCTGCTCAAGGAGATCCCGGACCTCGGCCAGTACCTGGCCCTCGGTGATCGCGTGACCCTTGTCCGGGGCTCCCGCGCTCTCGAGATCGATGCCACCGGCAAGGAGGCCCTGAGCCGCGCGGAGATCGACTCACTCAGGTAGGGGGGCCTCTCTCGGGCGGAGTTCGCGGCACCCGTGACGGCAGCGCAGGACCGACGCGGGGCCCAGGGATCAGAGCGGAGACGTCGGCCCCGTAGGCTGCGGCCGGGACCCCGGAGACCTCGGGTCGGGACATCTCCATTGATCCCTGCGTGGGCTACCGCTACCCTCTTCGATGGTCGAGCGAGTCGTCAAGTACCCCCGGCCCGACGCGCGCCGATGGCGCCGTTGGGTGAGTGGTCCATCGTCCTCACACGGCGCCATGGAGCTTCCAATAACCATGACCCTCCCGATGACACCGGCGACCTCAGAGAGCTGCCCCCGGAACACGCTGCCATGCCAGAACCCCGACCCGGGAGCAGGAGCCCGCCGGGGGCGGGGAGCTCACCCCCGACGATCACGTTCCGCTGAGGGCTGGCCCTCTTGCGACCGGGACGCCCCGCTACACAGGAGGACCAGCGGCATGAACCTCTCCCACGCTCGCACGCTCGCAGCGCTGTTGCTGTGGACCTCGGTGCTCACTGGCTGCCCCGACTCGGGGACGGGCGACCTGTTCGGAGAGCCCTTCATCGACGTCGCGATCAGCGACGGTCAGGGAGGCGGCGGGAGCGATACGCTCACTTCGGGACCGGCGTGCTCGACGAACGCCGACTGCGCCTCGACGAGTGCCGCGCTGTGCAAGGTCGCGCTGTGCGACACGACCACGGGGACGTGCGCCGTGACGCATCAGAAGGACTACGTCGCGTGCGATGACGGAGACCCGTGCACGAGCGGGACCGTCTGCAAGGCGGGGAGCTGCACGGGCGGAGCCGCGACGAGCTGCGACGACGGGAATCCGTGCACTGCCGATTCGTGCAGCCCTGAGAGCGGCTGTGTCCACACCCCCCAGGCCGGCGCCTGCGACGACGGCCTCGACTGCACCGTCGGCGACACGTGCCACCTTGGCGCCTGCTCGGGAGATCCAAGTGCATGTTCCTGCTCAGCCGACGCCGACTGCGCGCCGTTCGAGGACGGTGACCTCTGCAATGGCACGCTGAGCTGCGTCGAGGGCACGTGTCAGACGCTGGCAGGGAGCGTGGTCACCTGCAACGCCGTCGGGCCCTGTGTGGTCGCAAGCTGTGACGCCGGAACGGGGAGCTGCACCACCGCCGCCGCCGCTGACGGAGCCGCCTGCAACGCGGACGGGGGCTGCGGCTTGGGCAGCTGCCTCGCCGGAGAGTGCGCGCCCTCCCCGACGAGCTGCGACGACGGCAACCCCTGCACCGATGACGAGTGTACGGAGGGCGTGACCTGCGTCCACACAGCCCGGGTCGGCCCCTGCGACGACGGAGATCCCTGCACCGCCAAGGACGCCTGCGTCGATGGCGCCTGCGTCGGCGAGAGCATCTGCGAGCCAGGGTGCGGCGACGGACAGTGCGGAGCAGGAGAGAGCTGCGAGAGCTGCCCGACGGACTGCGGCCCCTGCGGGCAGGATGGCTGCGTCCCCTCCGACGGCCCCGGATGCGCCGGGTGCTCCTGCGAGGCGTGTGTCTGCAAGCTCGATCCCTTCTGTTGCGACACGCAGTGGGACTCCCTCTGCGCCGACGAGTGCAAGCTCGACTGCGGCGGGTGCGGAGCGGGGGCCTGCGGTGACGGCAAGTGCGATCCCTTCAGCGAGTCATGCCAGAGCTGCCCCAAGGACTGCGGCTCTTGCCCAGGCGCGTG
>BTVJ01000074.1:0-35580 GCA_045863395.1 Myxococcales bacterium | reverse complement strand
CAGAAACAAAAAAGGCCAGCGTTTCCGCTGGCCTCTCTGGTGGGCGATGCAGGATTTGAACCTGCGACTTCCACCGTGTGAAGGTGGCACTCTACCGCTGAGTTAATCGCCCTGGGGCTTCCCGTTGGAAGCGGAGCGCATTCAAGCACGCGGTCAGGCTCGTGTCAAGCACGTATTCACGAGGTCTCGCCGGCTGCCCGGCGCACCAGTCGACAGAGGGAGGGGAGAGAAGCCGCCACGTTCCGGATGACGTGGCGGCCTCGGTGGGGCTGTGTTGGTGGAACGTGCGTCTGCAGGGACGCGAGGAGTCTTGAACATCCGGAGGAGGTTCACCCTCGCGGTCCGCCAGTCTTCTTGCGGCGTCCGCGAGCGGCTCGGTTGCCGGGATTCATATGCACCATGCGTGCCAGACGCCCTTCCACAGGACTCCGCACCGCATCTCGACGTAGATTCAACGACTTGAGGCTACAGCGCCCATCGACGCCCTGGGGTCTGGAGGCACCCACGGGTCGCCGTGCAGCGCCAGTGGGGCATCCGTGTCGGGGAGCAGGGCCCCACCTGTGACAATCTGGCAATCGAGGGAGCGCGCCCCGGAGAGACGCGACAGGAAGGCACGGGAGGCGGCTACCGCTTGAGGGCGATGACCTCGGCGAGGAGCTGGTCGGCCGTCGAGATGATGCGGCTGTTGGCCTGGTAGCCGCGCTCCGAGACGATGAGCTGGGTGAACTCGTTGGTCAGGTCCACGTTGGACTGCTCCAGCGACCCGGCGTAGAGATCGCCACGCCCGCCGGTGCCCGGGCCGCCAACCGTCGGCTCGCCGGAGGCGCGGGTCGCCAGGAAGAGGTTCTGGCCGATGGACTTGAGGCCCGTCTGGCTCGGGAACGTGGCAAGCGCCACCTGCCCCAGGGTGCGAATCTCGCCGTTGCTGAACGTGCCGATGATCTCGCCCTTGGCGTCGATGGTCATGTACTGGAAGGATCCGGCGCCGTAGCCATCCTGCTTCTGGAAGTTGACCGTGCTCGGAGAGCCG
Organism: Myxococcales bacterium; assembly: GCA_045863395.1. GTDB lineage: Bacteria > Myxococcota_A > UBA9042 > JABWCM01 > BTVJ01 > BTVJ01. Next base: position 34,550 of record BTVJ01000074.1, on the reverse strand, counting down.
AAGCCCGAAGTGCCCGTCCCGTCGCCGCCATCCGTCGTCAGGGCCTCGCCGAAGTCGAAGATCAGGTCCTGGGAGCTCGCCCCCACGAAGGTCACGTTGGACGCCGCCTGGGCCTCCGTGTCCAGCAGCCCGTCCGTGGTGAAGGTGATGGTCCCGCTGGCGACCTCCGTCGGGGTGCCGGCCACGCCGCCGTCCAGCTCGCCGCCCTCCGCCAGCGCGTGCCACTCCCACTGCCCCTCGGCTGTCTTCACGAAGTACACGTCGAGCTGGTGGCCCTTGCCCAGGGAGTCATAGACGGTGATCGCCGTCGAGAAGCCCGCCGAGTCCGCGGGGTTGGCGGGGTCGAAGGGGTTGGCCGCGATGTCGGTCTCCGCGTCCAGGTTGAGGGCCATGGCGATGCCCTCCGTCGACTTGGGCGACAGGGTGGCGTTGCCCACCTGGAGGTCCGTCAGGATGGGGCTGAGCTGGCTGTCCTGGTTCGCCAGGTAGCCCTGCAGCTTGAAGCCGTGGGCGTTGACCAGGTAGCCGTCCTTGTCCATGTGGAACTGGCCGTTGCGGGTGTAGAAGTTGCCCGTGGTGCCGGCCGTGGACCCGTTCACGATGAAGAAGCCGTTGCCGCCGATCGCCAGATCCGTGCTGACCCCGGTGCCGAGCAGCGCCCCCTGGAGGTGCAAGCGCTCCACCCCCGCGAGGGTCGCCCCCTGCCCCACCTGGCTCGCCCCGGCGGACCCGAGGATCGTCTGGTTCAGCAGGTCCTCGAACTGCCCGCGGCTCGCCTTGAACCCGATGGTGTTCATGTTCGCGATGTTGTCGCCAACGATGCCGATGGCGTGCTCGTTGACCTTCATTCCGCTCATGCCGATGTACATCGACGAGAAGATGCTCATGGGCTCACTCCTTTCCCCGGCGCGTGCCGTGGGTGTCACATACGGAAGTTGTCGGGGAGCAGGTCCTCGGTGTCCAAGGCCTCCTGCGGGAGCTTCGAGATCAGGTCGTTCACGGAATCCTTGGCCGCCGTCTCGGTCGTCGGGCCGTCGAGGACCTCGATGACCGAGCCGAGCTGCACCGTGCGGCCGTCGGCGAGCACCAGCTCCGGGTAGCCGCTCTCGAAGGTCACGCCGACGACCACGCCCGTCGAGGTGGTCGACACGTTCACGGACTTGCCCTCCACGTCCGTCGCCGTCACCTCGAAGGTGTAGCTGCCCGCCGGCAGCGGGCTGCCGTCGCTGTTCTTGCCGTCGACCGTCACGCTGTGCTTGCCCCCCGTCAGCGAGCCGGCCTCGATGGTCTTCACCGTCTTTCCGCTCTCGTCCTTGATGGCCACCTTGACGTTCTTGGCGTCGCCGTCCAGGGAGAAGTCCACGGTGCCGCTCTTCTGGCCCTCCGCCCACGTCAGGCTCTGATCGCTGATCTTCACCGTCTTGCCGATGAAGCTGACCATCTGGGCGCTGGTGCCGGCCGTCTGGACGATGGCGAGCATGTCCAGGCCCTCGCGCATGTTCGCGAGCTGCTCCAGCGACGAGAACTGGGCGAGCTGGGCCACGAACTGGGTGCTGTCCGTCGGGTTCAGCGGATCCTGGTTGGCGAGCTGGGTCACCAGCAGCTTGAGGAAGTCCTCCTTGCCGAGCGCCGTCTTTCCGCTGAAGTCCATGGCCCGGTCCGTGCCCTGCTTGGCGCTGAACGGCGCCTGCGCGTTGGGTCCTGTCACTGTCATGGCGTCTCTCCTTGTCCGTCTCGACGCGCGGGGGCCCGGGCGTCCACCAGAGAAAAATCGTCAGTGGCGCTGCGCCATGGCGCCTTCCAGCGCCTCGGCCATGGTGTCGTCGTCCTCGGGCTCGGGGGGCTGGTCCTGGCGCCGCTCCCGGCCCGGAGACTCGTCACGCACGTCTACGTGCCCCCCGTGGGCAGCCACCTCGGGGAGCTTCTCCAGGGCCCGCTTGAGCTCGGGGAGCGCCTCCTGGAGGCGCGCCTGGGCCGCAGGATCGTCTGCGCGCAGCCGCACCTGGAGCCGCTGGCCTTCGAGAAGCAGCCGCACCTCGAGCTGGGCCTCGCCGAGGCGCACGACCATGCCCGGCTCCCCAGGGAGCTCCCACATCTGCATGGCGGCGTCATGGGCGGCGTGGGTTGGCGTGGGCATCGTGCTCGCGACCCGGGGCGCCGCCAGGTGGGCTGACGCCTCTCCCCGCGCCACCAGCACGGCCAGAGCATCCTGGGGCAACGATGTCTCCGGCGCCGTGGCGAGGTCGACCTCTCGCAGGACGCGACCCACCGCCGTTGCGAGCGCGCTGGCGAGCGCTGGGGGAGTGACCTCCGCCGGGCGGTGCGCGACGCGCAGGGTCTGGGCAACCCGGTCCGCCTGAGCCAGCCTCGCCGCGAGCGCGCGCTGCTCCGCCTCGCCCACGACCTCCGCCTCGCCGTCGGTGCCGTCCACATCGTGCCCGGCAGCGCTGCCGTCCTCCATGCCTCGCCGCCCTGGCTCCTGCGGTGTGCGCCCCTGCTCCTGCGCCCGCTCCCGGACCACCGGTGCGCCGCCTCGGTCCTCCGTGGCCCTGGCCCGTCGCTGCGCTTGGGGCTCACGACCAGATGGCGCTGCCTCCCCGGCGGACTCGCGGGTCGCGACCTCCGGGGCCGGCCTCCGGCCCTCCGCCTGAACGACTGCCGGGCCGAGGGTCACCTGGGCGGACATGGCCTCCGCCGCGAGGTCGGGGGGCCCGGCCGGACCCCGCACCGCCCCGCGGTCCGCATCGGGCCGCTCGCCCTCGCCGGGCGCCGGCAGGCGGAACTCCTCGGCGGGGGCCGCGTCGCGCCGAGGCGCGGGGACAGGCCGCGCAGATGCTCCCACGTCGCGGATCACGGCATGCCTCCCAGCGACACGTTGCCGCGGATCATGTTCGAGGTCAGGCGCGCCGCGTGCTCAGGCGGAAGGGACGCGACCACCTTGGAGGCGACTCGTGCGGGCAGGCGCGACAGCGCCATGGTGGCCAGGCCATCGTCCCAGGACTGCACCACCCGCGCCGCAGACTCTGGCTGCATGCCTTTGATGATGGCGACCACCTGGACGACACGCTTCTCGCGCTCATCTTCTGGAGTGGGGGCCGTGGGGCCCGCCGGCGCGCCATCCTCCCTCTCGGCCACCGCCGCCTCCGGATCCGCGGTGCACTGACACCCCGCCTCGGTCAGCAGCAGCGCGGCGTGGGCAGCCTGCCAGGCGTCGTCGGCCTCGGTCCAGCGCCGGTCGAGTTTGTCCTGCAGCGCCTCCAGCGTGGTCATCTCCGCGAGCAGCGCCTCCCGCAGCACGGCAAGCTCCCGCTCGCGCACGTCGAGCAGGATCTGGCGCTCCGTCAGCGCGACCCGGAGCGTCACCAGCTCGGTGCCCAGCTCCTCGATGGTCTGCGACCGGAGGGCGGACTCCACGAGGGGCGGCACCGGCGCCACCGGGGGGACCACCGGCGGGACCGGGACCTCGATGGGGGCGACTGGCTCGGGCGCCGCCTCGAAGACCGAGGCCGGAGCGCTCGGCGCGTTGGGCTCACCGGCGTCCGGGGTGGGCGCCTCGGGCGGGATGACCACGACCGGGCTCTCTACCACCGCACCCTCGCCAGCCACGGGGACCACCGGAACCTCCGGCACCTCGGTCCCGGCCTGGGGCTCCTCGGGCACAGCCGGCTCCACCGGCTCTTGGGGGTCGGCGACGACGGGGTCCGCGAACCTCACGGGCTCTCCGATGACCGGCGGCAGCACGATGGGAGGCTGCTGCGCCAGGAGCACACCCCCGGCGACCGCACACAGCGCCACGACGCCCACACGCAGGAGCCCTCGTCGGACCCTCATCTCCGAGCCTCCTCTGCGCGGATGATCTTCCGCCCGATGGCCGCGACGCGCGCGCAGCTCTGCGTGAAGTCCCGCGGCTCCTCCGCCGGCTGCCTCAGCGCGGTCAGGATCTCGTCGGCGAAGGACAAGGCCCGGTCGAAGCGCACCACCGAGCCCCGCTCGTAGGCGCCGAGGGCCAGCAGCTCCTCCACCTCGCGAAGGTCCGCCAGGCAGCGCCGCACGGCCGCCGCGGCGTCCCGGTGATCGGGTGTCACCACCTCCGGCATGACGCGGCTGACGCTGCCCAGCACGTCGATGGCCGGGAAGTGGCCGCGCTCGGCGAGGCGTCGGGAGAGCAGGACGTGCCCATCCGTCGTCGCCCGGATGGCGTCGCCGATGGGGTCGCCCAGGTCGTCCCCCTCGAGGAGCGCCGTGTAGAAGCCGGTGATGGAGCCGACCCCGACGCCCATGCCTGCCCGCTCCAGGAGCTGCGGGATGATCGCGAAGGCGCTCGGGGGATACCCTCGCGTCGTCGGCGGCTCGCCCGTGGCGAGGCCCAGCTCCCGCTGCGCCATGGCGACGCGGGTGAGCGAGTCCATGAGCAGCAGCACGCGCATGCCCTGGTCGCGGAAGTACTCGGCCACGGCCGTCGCCGTGCGCGCCGCCCGGATGCGCAGCGCCGCCGCAGTGTTGCTCGTGGCGGCGACCACCACGGCCCGCTTGCGGCCCTCAGGCCCCAGGTCGACGTCCACGAAGCGCTTGACCTCGCGGCTGCGCTCCCCGACCAGGCCGACCACCGTCACATCGGCTCCAGTGTGACGCGCCATCATGCCGAGCAGCGTGCTCTTGCCGACCCCGGCGCCCGCGAGGATGGCCACGCGCTGTCCCTCGCCGCAGGTCAGGAGCCCGTCGACCGCCACGATGCCCAGAGGCAGGGGGTGCTCGATGAGGCCGCGGTCCATGGGGTTGAGCGGCGCCGGCTGGAGCGGATAGCGGGCCCGATCATGGAGCGGGGGCCCCCCGTCCAGCGGGTTCCCCCAGCCGTCGATGACCCGCCCGATCAAGTGGTCCCCCACCCCCACCGTCTGGTCGTCGATGACCGGCCGCACCTCCGTCCCCGTCGTCAGCCCGGGCACGCCGAGCAGCGGCATCAGGGACGCCACCCCGTCGGAGATGGACACCACCTCGGCCGGCACGCCGCCCGAGTGCCCCGGGATCATCAGCCGCACCGACATGCCGAGCCGTGCGCCGGGCAGCGTCGCGTCCACCAGGAGGCCCGCCGCCCGCAAGACCTTGCCGCACGCCCGGATGGGGCGCGCAGTCTCCAGGGTGCCCTCGATGGCGCTCCACGGCAGCAGGCTCATGGCGCTCCTCGCGGACGGCTGACCACGATGGCGTCGAGCATGTCGCGCATGTGCAGGAGCTGCGCGTGCCACCGCGCGTCCACGGCCCCGTCGTCGAACTGGACCAGGCAGCTCCCGAGCGCCACGTCGTCGGAGGCCCGCACGGTCACGTCCACGGCCTTGCCCGCCACGTTTGCCGCCAGCTCGGGCGCGCGGGCCGCGATGGCCTCCAGGTCGTTCGCGTGGACGAGGACGGTGGCCCTCTCCAGCCCCCCCGCCACCCGCAACGCCTTCCCGACGTTCTCCTCGGCGATGGTCCGGTCCAGCTCCACGACCCTCCCCACGATGAGCTCCGCGAGGCGCACCGCGAGCCGGACCACGTCTCTGGGCACCTTGGCCGTCAGGTCCTGGACCGTCCGCTCCAGGTGGGTGGCCGCGCTCAGATAGGGCTCCCGGAGCGTCGCGAGCACGTCCTGGAGCTGGGCCTCCGCTTCGGCCATCACGGCGTCGCAGCTTGGGCAGCCGGCTGGCTCCACCTCGGGCTCCGGCGCTGGGGCCGGCGCTGGGGCCGCCTCCACGACCCGGGGCTGCGCCGCTGCGGGGGCCCCACCCGGCACCCACGCGCGCACCTGGTCCCCGGCCGCCCCCAGGAAGGACGCGCGCTCCACCCGCAGCCCGTGCCGCCCGAGGAGGTCTCGAAGCTCGGAGGCGCCGTCAGCCATCACACCGTGTCACCGGGTCGCATGTTGATCTTGCCCTCCCCGGCAAGCGAGATGACCGCCTGGACCACCTCGTCCTGGGCCTTCTCCACCTGCGCCACCGTGACGGGCCCCATGGCCTGAAGGTCGTCGAGGATCATCTCCGCGGCGCGGCTCGACATGTTGGCGAAGATGTGCTCCTGGAGCGCGCTGGAGGCCGTCTTGAGGGCCAGCGTGAGGGTCTGGCCGTCCACCTGGCGCAGGATGAGCTGGATCTCCCGCGCCTGGAGCTGGAGGAGGTCCTCGAACACGAACATGCGCCGCTTGATCTCCTGGGCGAGCGCCGAGTGCGTCTGGTTCAACGAGTCGAAGATGTCCGTCTCGGTCGCCGAGTCGACCGCCTTGAGCAGCGCGACCACCTGCTCCGTGCCGTCGAGGCGCATGGGCTCGGCCTCCGCCTCGGGCGCCTTGAGCTCGCGGCCGATGGCGTCGGCGACCTCCATCAGGCGGGCGGTGGGCACGTTCTTCAGGGTGGCGACGCGGCGCACGATGTCCGCCCGCGTGCGCTCGGGCATCAGCGGCAGGACCTGGGAGCCGACCACGGGGTCGAGGAGGGCGAACACCACGGCAACGGTCTGCGGGTGCTCCTTCGAGACCACCTGGGCGAAGGCCTGCGGGTCGCGGCTGGCCGCCTCGGTGAGCTGCTTGCGGATCGCCTCCCGCTCCCCGTCCTCGCCCATCATGCGGGACAGGCGCTCGCGCCCGATGGCCTGGGCCGCCGCCTCGTGCAGCATTCGCTCGTGCCCGGCGACGCCGACGACGTGGTCCTCGAAGTTGGCGACCAGCTCCGCGAGCACGTCGTGGACCTCCTGGGCGCTGACGCCCCGAAGGCTCTCCGCGCAGCGGATGATCCGCTGGATCTCCCGGTCCTCCAAGATGGCGAAGATCTCCCGGGCCAGGTCCGCGCCCAGGGCGAGGATGGCGATGGCCGCCTTGCGGACCCCCGGGTCATCGAGCTGCGCGTCCGTGCCCGCCTGCCGTCCCGCCGTGCTCATCCCGAGATCTCCTGGCCCAGCCAGCCCCGCATGACCGACGCCGTGCGCCGGATGTCGACCCGCGCCTGCTCGATGGCCCGCTGCCGCAAGAGCTGGACCCGATCAGAGATGGTGGGCTCTGCGCCCGCCGGCTCCAGCAGGTGCGCGAGCCCCTCCTCCTGCTCCGCCTGTGCCGCCGCCAGGGCCGCCGCGCGCCGCTGCTCCGCCGCGAGGGCCTCCCGCTGCGCCCGCTTGCGCGCCCGCCACACGAACAGCGCGATCACGAGCAGCACGAGCACGCCGGCCGCCAGGGCCGCCCACTTGACCCACGGCTGCCCGAGGAGCCCGTCCGGCGCGCCCTCCTCACCCTGCTCGAAGCCCTCGGGGCGCACGAAGCGCGAGTTGACCACGGACACCTGGTCGCCCCGCGTGGCGTCATAGCCCACCGCGCTCTGCACGATGGCCTGGTAGCGGGTCATCTCGTCGGTGGGCCGCGGTGTGTAGACCATGCCGCCGGTCACCGGGTCCTTCGCCTCGGTGCCGTTGACCACCACCGCCACGCTCAGGCGCTCGACCCGCGCGTGGGGGGTCTCCTTCCGCTCCGTGCGTCGGTCGATCTCGTAGTTGACCACCTTGTCGCTGCGCGCAGACTCGTTGCCGGTCTGGCGCCCCGCCGCAGTCCCCGCGCCGCCCGGGATGTTGGACGGCGTGCCCGGCTGCCCCGTGGCCTGGAGGTTGCCGCTCAGCGACTTCTCCTCCCGGGTGCGCTCGCTGCGGACCACGGACACATCGGGATCGAACTTCTCGACGGTCTCCACCATCTTCGAGAAGTCGAGGCGCGCGGACACCTGCGCCCGCACGTTGCCCACGCCGACCAGCGGCTCCAGCAGCTCGACGACCCGGCGCTCGATGTTCCGCTCGAAGCCCGCCTGGCGCTCGAAGAGGCCCTCGGCGCCTCCGTCCTCGCCATCGGGGCGGGCCAGCATGCTGCCGCTCTGGTCGAGCACGGCCACCCGGTCCGGCGAGAGGCGCTCCACCGCGGAGGCCACCAGGTGGCGCACGGCTAGCACCTGCCTGGGGCTGAGCGACTCGCCTGCCTTCAGCTCCAGGACCACCGACGCCGACGGCTCCGCCTGGTCCTGCTCGAACAGGCGACGGTCGGGGGTCACGAGGTGCACCCGGGCGCGCTCCACGGGCTTCAGGTGGCGGATGGTCCGCGCCAGCTCCCCCTCCATGGCCCTGTGGAAGTTGACCTTCTCGCTGAAGGCGCTCCGCCCGAGCGCGCTGTCGTCGAACAGCTCGAAGCCGACCAGCTTGCCGCCGGGTGCGGTGCTCACGGCCAGCTCCAGGCGCGCGTCGTGCACCCGGGACTCCGGGACCAGGATGGTGCCGCCGTCGTCCAGCTTGTACGGGATCTTGGCCTCTTCGAGGGCGGCGACCGCCGTCGCCTGGTTCTCCGCCGAGAGCCCGCGCGTCAGCGGAACCATCTTCGCGCTGGCACCCCCGAGCATCACCCAGGCGAGGCCGACCACCACCGCGATGACGATGCCGGCCATGGCGACGCGCTGACCGGGGCTCATGCGGCCCCAGACGCCCTGCACCTGCCCGCGCAGCCCTTCCAGTCCCTTCGGTTGCTCTGCCATCTCCCTCACCTTGGACCCGACCGTCCCGACCACCCGCGCCCGTCACCGCACCGGTCAGATCTGGAGCCGCGCGATCTCGTGATAGGCCTCGATGACCTTGTTGGTGGTCGCGACCATGAGCTTGAGGCTGGTGTCCGCCTTGGCGAGCTGGATCATCACGTCGTGCGTGCTCACGTTGTCGCCCCGCAGGAAGCCCTCGACCTTCTCGTCCGCCTTGAGGTGCTCCCCGTTGACCCGGTCCACGGCCTTGCCGAGCAGGTCGTCGAAGCTCTCGCCGACCTTGGGCCCTGGCTCGGCCAGCAGCTCGGGCTGCTCGGGCTCGCGCAGGTCCTGGATGGGCTCGAAGCGCAGGTCGAAGGGCTTGCCGAGCCCGATTGCATCCGGTCCACCGATGGGCATGGCCTACCTCCCGATCTCCAAGGAGCGGTTGATCATCTGCTGGAGGGTCTGGAACGCGGAGACGTTCGCCTCGTAGGAGCGGGAGGCGGTGATCATGTTGACCATCTCCTCCACCACGTTGACGTTGGGCATCAGCACGTAGCCCTCGGCGTCGGCGTCAGGGTGGCCCGGGTCCCACACGGTTGGCAGGGGAGCAGGGTCGTCGACCACGTCGACCACCGCCACGGATCGCAGGGCCTGCTCGAACACGGGGTCCGTCGCGTTGGCGCTGACCGCCTGGCTGGCGAACACCGGATCCTTGCGGCGGTAGGGGCCGCCCTCCTCGGTGCGCGTGGTGTTCGCGTTGGCCAGGTTCGAGCTGACCACGTTCATGCGGTGGCGCTGGGCCGCCATGCCCGCGCCGAGGATGTCCATTCCCGTATAGAGGCTCATCGTCCCACTCCTAACGGATGCCGGTGATCGCGTAGTTGAGCGCGGCGATCTTGCGGCGCATCATCTCGCTCGCGCCCGCGTAGCGCAGGGAGTTCTCTGCGACCCGCGCCGCCTCCCGGTCCAGGTCCACGCCGTTCCCGTCGAGCGTGTTCTCTACGTCCGGCCGCTCCACCACGTCGTCGAGGGGGAAGCCCTCCATGCGCATGTCCGCGGGGTTCATGTGCATGGTGGAGGTCCGCTCGATGCTGACGCCGTGGGCGACCCGCGGCTCCGGGACCTCGGTGGCCCGCCGCAGGAAGCCCTCGAACTCCACGTCGTGGGGCTGGTAGCCAGGGGTGTCGATGTTGGCCAGGTTCGACGACAGGAGCTCCTGGCGCTGGAGCCGCAGATCCAGGCTCTGCTGGATCGACTTGCTGGTCACGTCGGTCAAGATGGACACGCTCTCACCTCCCGTCACATGCCTGCCACGAGCAGCGCGGGCATGCGCGCCGACTCCGGCACGGCTACGCCCTCGTCGCGGTACTCCCGGATCCGGTTGCGGAGCGTCCGCAGGCTGATGCCCAGGCGCTCCGAGGCGTGGGTCCGGTTGCCGTTGCACTCCCGAAGGATGCGGAGGATGGTCGATCTCTCGACGTCGCGCAAGGATCGCGCTGCCACCGACTCCCGTAACCCTGGCGTCGCCGGCGCCACGTCGCAGGGAGCGACCACCTCGTCGTCGAGGACGACGTGCTCGGCGCCGATGGGGGCACCGCCCGACAGGATCAGCGCCCGCTCCAGCACGTTGTTCAGCTCCCGGATGTTGCCGGGCCACCCATACCCTTCGAAGCGCGAGAGCGCGCCGGCGGAGAGGTCGACGGGGGCGTAGCCGAACCGACGGCACAGGCGCGCGAGGATGACCTCGGCGAGGACCGGCACGTCCTCCCGGCGCGCGCGCAGGGGAGGCAGCGCCACGGGGAACACGTTGAGCCTGTAGTACAGGTCCTGGCGGAAGGTGCCTGCCTGGACCATGGCCCGCACGTCCCGGTTGGAGGTGGCGATGACGCGCACGTCGAGCGACACCGCGGCCGTCCCGCCTACCCGGTAGAGCTCGCGCTCCTGGAGCACCCGCAGGAGCCTCGCCTGGAGGTCCAGGGGCAGCTCGCTGATCTCGTCGAGGAGCAGGGTCCCGCCCTGCGCCAGCTCGAACTTGCCCGCGCGCCGCTCGTGGGCGCCGCTGAAGGCGCCCCGCTCGTGGCCGAAGAGCTCGGACTCGACGAGGCCCGCCGGGATGGCCCCGCAGTTCACCGCGACGAAGGGGCCACCCGCTCGCCCGGACGCCGCGTGGATGTAGCGGGCGACCACCTCCTTGCCCGTCCCGCTCTCACCCAGGAGCAGCACGGTGGTCGGCGTCGGAGCCACGCCCCGGGCGAGGCGCAGGGTCGCCGCCATGCCCTCGTTGTCGCTGACCAGCAGGTACTCCGCGCCACGCATCACGCGCGCGCTGCCACGAACGCTCATCGGCTCCTCCTGCCCTGGCGAACCGGAGCGGCCTCCACCACAGGGGGCACTGGCGCAGGCCGCGGGTTCAGGCGACCGTCCATGCGGGCCATGAAGGACGCGGTGCGAACCGCATGGTCGGCCATGGCGCGCTCCAGCTCGTCGGCGCTGGACCCCTCCGGCGCCAGGGAGTCCAGGGTCGCCGACGCCGCTGCCGCCTCGGGATCGCGGGCACGCAGCCAGCAGGCCGCCGCCCAGGTGTGGTGCCCCGGGACCACCTTCGCGGGTGACGCGGCGTCGATGGCGGTGCAGTCCCCCTCGGCGAGCAGCGCGGCGAGTGTGACCTCACGGAGGAGCCCGCGGGGGTCGAGGCCGTCGACGCCTCGCAGGAGCCCGAGCACCGCGGCGAGCCCCGAGGATCGCCACGACGCGACCAGGCGCGCCGCCACCCCTCGGGCCTCCGTCTCCGAGAACACGGCGCCCGCGCCGGGGACGACGCGCCCTCCGGCATCGGCGAGGGTCGCGGCGGCCTCCTCGTGGCGCCCGAGCGCGAACAGCGCCTCGCTCATGGCGCTCATCAGCTCCGGGTCTACCACCTTCCCGCCCGTGCGCAGGATGACCGACCCGACCGCCGCGGCGCGATCGGCCTGCCCGAGGCGCGCCAGGGCAAGGGTCCCGAGGCGGAGGGTGCCCTCCCGGCTCGAGGACCCCAGGGACGGCAGAGGCCCCGATGCGAACACCCGGGCGGCATCGAACCAGCTCTCGGCGTCCACGAGCTGATGGAGGACCTGCAGGCGGACCCAGTGGTGACCCTCGACCAGGGACGGGGGCGTCGCGCCGAGGCCGTCGGTCGCCACCAGCGCAGCCGCGGCCTCCCGCGGGCGCTGCCGGAAGGTCAAGGTGCGCGCGACCCGCAGGCCCAGCTCGAAGGCCACGTCGCGGGGCAGGCTGCTCACCATGGCCGGCGAGATGTTCGGCTCCATGGCGGAGTGCAGGTTCAGCGCCCACTCCTCCAGGCGCAGCGAGGCGAGGGCAGCAACGGCTGGTGGGACGTCCGGGTTGCCCGCCAGGTCCAGCGCGAGCCCGACGCTCGCCCCCGCCTCGCCGCTCTGACGAAGGCAGTCCGCCAGACGCAAGGACACCCACGCCGACCAGCCCTCACCCGAGCGCCGGAGCGCTTGCAGGGGGCGGCAGGCGGGCGCGCCGGCGCGCATGGTCTCCTCCACCGCCGCCAGGGCGTCACGGGGGTTGCCCTCCGGCAGGAGCGCCGCGTAGGACACGGGCGCCAGCTCGTCGGGGGGGGGGAGGGTGACCGTGAGCTCCCAGGCACGCGCTCGGGCGTTCCTGCGCAGGGCCGCAGTGTAACCACGGCGCTCCACGTGGACGCGGACGGTCATGCTGCCGCGCTCGTTGTGCACGGCCTCGACGCGGGCGAACACATGGCGCTGCTCCCGTCCCAGGGACGGTGCCAACGAGGTGACGGGGTCCTCTGCGCCCCGCTTGAACTTCAGGACGAGGACCTCGCTCAGGGGGCTGTACCGGAGCGAGCCGCCGTCCCAGCCGTCGGACGCAGGGAAGCGGAGCACGGCCTCGCCTGCCGCAGTGACCGGCGCGCTCGCCCGGCGAACGGCCAGCGCGTCCACCGGGCCGAAGAGGAGCGCCGCCAGGACGAGCGCCCACCGCCAACCCGATCCCTCGGAGACATGCCTCATCCCGTCGATCCTGGCTCCATCCGGTCGCCCTGCTGCCGCCGTCATGGGAGTGAGTGACACGGGTTCCCGGCGCCGCCACTTGCAGACGTCGTGCCAGCCACCGAGTCGAACCCCTGAAGTGACGTTGGGCCAGAGGGCCAGGGGTGTGTGGGCGCAGGACCGCGCATACGCCGAGCGAGACGAGGACCGTGTTCGTCAAGAACTTGACGCCGACCCATGGCCATTTGTCAATGCGCTGACACAGGGGGGCTGAGAGGAGCACCGAGGCTGGCATCGAGCCCAACGGTCGTCGGAGTGCAGACCTGAAGCGCGGGCTCACTCTCTGCACGGCCGCGGCGCGCTGCCCGTACCGCTCCTCGGTTTCGTCTGGTCATGGCGCGAGCCGGGAGGACGGCGGCGACCTGGCGGTGTCGAAGAACTCGACAGTTTCATGTTGTCACGGGCGGTTCGTTTGGGTTACGGTAGCGCGTACGACGCAAACAGCCGCGGTAGGTTCCGGCTACGACAGCACGCGCCCACCGCCGTCGCGCCACCCGTTGGTCTTGGGTGACGCGAGTTGGACTTGAGAGGAGGACCTCCTGGTAGCGCAACGACCGAATGTGCCCTCGCGCTCCCGCATCGTCCACGCGGAGCGGTCCCCCCTCGGTGCCGTCCTCGACTCCCTGGAACGGATCGCCGCCGCGCGCGTGAACGTCCTGGTTACGGGGGAGAGCGGAACGGGCAAGGAGTGCGTCGTCCGGGCAGTGCACGATCTCTCCACCTGGAGCACCGGACCCTTCGTCCCCATCAACTGTGGCGCGATCCCGGAGCCCCTGCTGGAGAGCGAGCTGTTCGGCCACGCGCGGGGCGCCTTCACCGGGGCGGATCGGGCGCGCCCCGGCCGCTTCGAGCTGGCGAGCGGCGGGACGCTGTTCTTCGACGAGATCGCGGAGATGCCCCCCAACCTGCAGGTGAAGCTGCTTCGCGTCCTGCAGGAGCGCGTGTTCGAGCCGCTCGGGTCGACCGAGTCCCGGCAGGCGACATTCCGCGTCGTGGCGGCCACCAACGTGGACCTCGAGGCGGCGGTCGCCGCCGGCACCTTCCGGCAGGACCTGTTCTTTCGCCTCGACGTCGTCCGCATCCATCTCCCGCCGCTCCGCGAGCGGCCCATGGACATCCCGCACCTGGTCGACCACTTCATGGCGCTCTACCGGGAGTCCCTGGGCGTCGACGTCCCCGGCATCACGGAGGGCGCCCTCGCCCTGCTGCAGCGCCACTCGTGGCCCGGCAACGTCCGTGAGCTGGAGAACGTCATCCAGAGCGTCATGGTCCTCAAGGAGCGCGGCGTCATCGACGAGGGCGACGTGGCCTGCAAGTTCCGCAGCCGGCTATCCGCGCTCGCTCCGGCGGTGCCTAGCGTGCATCTCCCCGAGAGCGGTCTGAGCCTGCCCGACGCCCTCGGTCAGCTCGAGCTGAGCCTGATCCGCCAGGCGCTGCGCCGCAGCGGCGGCAACAAGTCCGTCGCCGCCTCCCTCCTGGGCATCAACCGCACGACCCTCGTCGAGAAGATCAAGCGGCTCCCGGTCAGCGCAGAGGGCCCATAGAGTGTCAAGCGCTTGACGCCCCCACCGCTCGAGCGCCCCGTCCCCACGCCACCCCTTGTGCGTGTTCTCCATGATTTCCGTCACTTTCCTATAGATGCGACGCCACACCGGGCTGGCACAGGCATTGCTATGACCCCCGCCCGCCTTAGAAGCTGCACACCAGACGGAGGGGCTGAGCATGGCCAAGGAAGAGTCCGCAGGCGGCGCTGACCAGCCGGCACCGAAGCCGAAGTCCAAAGCGGTCCTGATCATCGTGCTCGTGAACCTCCTGCTCATCGTGGGAGGCGGCGTCTACCTGGTGATGTTCACGAATGTGCTCGGCGGCACCGAGGCCAAGGCCAGCCCCGAGCGGACGGAGGAGGAGAAGGCCCCGCTCCCGAAGGAGTCGGACTACGTGGCCCTCGACCCCTTCATCGTGAACCTGAACGAGCTGGGGGCGCCCCGATATCTGAAGCTGACCATCTCGGTCGAGTGTGCGGGGGACAAGGATCTGATCGGTACCGCCATGCCGCGGATCCGCGACGGTGTCCTCACGTACCTGTCGGGCCTGCGCCTCACCGAGGTCCAGGGGCGCGACGCCAAGGAGACCCTCCGCCAGGAGCTGGTGAGGATCCTGGGCCAGACCATCAACGGAGCCCCCGACGCCATCGAGGTGCGCGGGGTCCTCTTCACCGAGTTCGTGGTGCAATAGGATCCAACCCGATGACCCCTGGCCCCGACGACACGATCAGCCCGCTGGAGCTCGCGGCCCTCGCCGAGAGCATGCAGGACACCCAGGCGGCGCGCCACCGCAGCGTCACGGAGGACGGGGGCCCCGTCGTCCTGCGCTACGATCTCATCGGCGCCGCGGCCTCCCCACGGCACTCCCTGCCCGGGCTCGATCTGATCCACGAGCGGTACGCGCGCTTCCTCGGCAAGGAGCTGGAGCGGGACACCCGCACGGCGAGCCGCGTCGTGGCCGAGCGCCCCCTGGTGCTGAAGTTCGCTGAGATCTATGCGGCGCTCAAGCCCCCCACCTGCTTGATCGTCGTCGAGATCGCCGGCATCGGGACCACCGGCCTGCTGGTGGTCGACCCCCGGCTCTTCTACTTCGTCCACGAGGTGATGCTCGGCGGTGACGGGCAGTCGCCCGACCTGCTCGAGGAGAGCGTCGCGCTGCTCGACCAGCGGGGTTTCACGCCCCCCGAGGAGCGGACCCTGAGAGAGATCGTCGAGCACGTGAGCAACGCTCAGCGCTTCGGCTGGTGGGACGTGGTCCCCGGCGTGCGCCTCAAGTACGTGCGCGCCCAGGTGGACCCTCGCCACGCCGCGATCCTGAACCCTGGCGACCTGGTGCTCGAGTCCCCGCTGTCCGTGGAGCTGGGCGGCGTCTCGGGATCCATCCGGCTGCTCCTCCCGCTGACGGCGCTGCGCCCCCTTGAGAAGCAGCTCACCAAGACCGTGGTGGACGCCGGTACGGATCTGGAGGACCGCTGGCAGGAGCGCATCGCAGACCTGCTGCACCAGGCCCCCGTGGAGGTGGTCGCGGAGCTCGGGCGCACGACCATGACCCTGCGCCAGCTCCTGGAGCTCGGGGTGGGGGACCTGGTGCGCCTTGGGAACGACCCGGGCTCGCCCATCCGCCTGCACGTTGAGGGGGTGACCAAGTACGAGGCGCTGCCGAGCGTGCATCAGGGCAACTACGCCGTCCGCCTGGCCGGTCTCGTTCAACGGGACGCCCAACGTGATGCCCAGCGGGCGCGCAGAGCCGACGAGGGAGCGCAGACCGCAGGCGACGAGCACCGCTGACCTGGCCCCGGGCACCGGGGGAGTGGAGTGAGCGATATGGCAGACAAGACACAGAGCGACGGATCCACGGGGAGGCGGAGCGGCTTGGAGGGCATGGGGGGAAACACCCTCGACTTCTTGCTCGACGTTCCGCTCCAGGTGTCGGTAGAGCTGGGGCGACGACGGATCCGCATCGCAGAGCTCCTGGCCCTCGGACAGGGCTCCGTGCTGGAGCTCGAGAAGGTGGCGGGCGAGCCGCTCGACATCCGCGTCAACGACAAGCTGATCGCCCGCGGTGAGGCCGTGGTGGTCAACGACAAGTTCGGCGTGCGGCTGACGGACATCGTGAGCCCCTCGGAGCGGGTGGAGCAGCTCACCTGACCGGGACCCGCAGGAGGCGCTCATGGGAGTGACACTGACACGGTGGGCCCTGGGGGCGGCGCTTGCCGCCGCCGGGGGCGTCGCGTGGGCGCAGGCGCCCGTCGATGGCTACAAGGGGGAGGCCATCGAGGCGCTCAGCGCCCTGGGCGCCCAGGGGAGCGATGCGCCGGATGAGCAACCGACGCCAGCCGCGCCCACCGTGGGTGCGCCCACCGTGGCCGCGCCCCCGGAGCCCCCGACCGTCACCCCGTCCGCTCCCGCGGCGCCCGGCCCCGCGTCGGCGGAGGGCCGCGCCCCTGCGGCGGTGGGGGCGCCTGCCGACCACCTGGCGAGGCCCCAGGCTGTGCCGCAGCCGGCAGCGCCCCAGGGGCTGCCCGACGACCTGCAGCTCAAGAGAGACCCCACCAGCACCGCGGAGCCACTGAAGGTAGGCCAGCAGAGCCAAGGGGTCAGCGGGACCGGCCTGGCGCTGGCGAGCGTCCTGCTGGGCCTGGCGGCGCTGCTCGCCTGGTGGCTCCAGAAGCGAACACAGGCAAAGCGCGCGGCGAGCGGCGTGGACACGACCATCGAGGTGCTGTCGTCGGCGAGGGTGGCTGGCCGCTTCCAGATCTCGCTGGTGCGGGTCCCGGGGGCCATCCTGGTGCTCGGCGCCAGCGACAAGGGCCTGACCCTGCTGACGGAGCTGCCGCCGGACGCGATCCAGGCGGCCCCCGCGTCACGCCCTCCCCTGCCGGAGACCCGCGAGACGCGCCGCGCCCGGGTCGCGCCGGCACCCGACGCCCGCCCGGTGGAGCCACCGAGCGTGGCGACCCGCGACACCAACGAGTTCCTGGAGCAGCTCCTGCGCGCTGAACAGCAGGGCGCCGCAATGGGAGGAGACAGCGCGGTGGAGGGAGAGCAGGTGGACATCCGACGCCGACTCCAGCGCTATCAGCAGAGCAAGGGCGCGGAGTAGGAGCCGGTGTGGCAAGTGCGTACACAGAGCGGCGCCGTGCCCTGCCCTCCCGCGCGCTCGCGCCGCTGGGTTCGCGCGGCAGGTCTCACGCTGCTCGCCCTCGTCGTGATCCTGGTCTCCGCGACGGCCCTGGCCCAGCAGCCGCGCTTCTCCTTGGACCTGGAGGTGGGGGAGGATGGGGGCTACGTCGCCGCCATCAAGGTGATCCTGCTCCTGGCGGGGCTGACCTTCGCGCCGACCCTCATCCTGAGCGCCACGTCCTTCACCCGCATCGTCATCGTCCTGTCCCTGCTACGCCAGGCGGTGGGCGTCCCGCAGCTCCCGCCGAACCGGGTGGTGGTCGGCCTCGCCCTGTTCCTGACGTTCTTCACGATGGCGCCGGTGTGGAGCGCCATCCAGGAGCGGGCGGTCGCCCCCTACGAGGCGGGGGAGCTCAACGAGCGGGAGGCGCTGACGGCGGCCATCGAGCCCCTCCGCACCTTCATGTTGCGGCAGACGCGAGAGAAGGATCTGGAGCTGTTCCTGGGTATCATGGAGGCGCCGCGCCCAAAGACGGCGGCGGACGTCTCCACGCTGGCGATCATCCCGGCGTTCATGCTCAGCGAGCTCCAGGCGGCGTTCCAGATGGGCGCCCTGCTCTTCCTGCCGTTCCTGGTCATCGACATGGTCGTGGCGAGCATCCTCATGTCCATGGGCATGATGATGCTGCCGCCGATGATCGTGGCGCTGCCGCTCAAGCTGTTCGTGTTCGTGCTCGCCGACGGCTGGGGCCTCGTGGTCCGCAGCCTCGCGGAGAGCTTCGTCCGGGTCGTGTAAGGAGGGTGTAGCCACAATGGTCCTGCTACACACGCGGTCGCATCCCGCCTGGCTGCGTCGCAGTCCTCCCGCCGAAGAGGCGAGTACCACCAGTACGCGCCCCCTCGTCGGGAGACCTGCTCCTTGCCATGCGGGCGCGCCCACGTGCTCGCGACGGACCATCGTGGCTACACCCTCCGGGAGGACGCCGTGACCCCGGAACAGGTCGGCACGCTGCTCGAGCACGCGATCCTCACCGTCATCGCGGTGAGCGCGCCGCCGCTCATCGCGGGCCTGACCGTGGGCCTGCTGGTCAGCATCCTGCAGGCGGCGACCCAGATTCAGGAGGTCACGCTGGTCTTCATCCCCAAGATGGTCGTCGTGGGCCTGGTCCTGTGGTTCGCCGGGCCGTGGATCAACGACCGCCTCTTCCTGTTCATCAACGAGGTGATGGACAACGTGCGCATGGTCGCCCGGGGAGGCTTCTGAGCCGTGGGCGCCGTCATCGACAACGCGCTCGGCGATCTGCTGGCGCCCTGGCTGCTCGGAGGCGCGCTGATCCTCGTGCGCCTCGTGGTGATGGTGTCCTTCGTGCCGGCCTTCGGGGAGCGTGAAGTGCCGCTCCGCATCCGCGTGATCCTGGCAGTGGTGCTCTCCGCGATCCTCGACCTGGCCCTGGGGGGTGTCGCGGTGCCCGTGCCGGACGACCCCTTCACCCTCGGCATGATGGTGGGGCGGGAGGCCATCCTGGGCTTCGGCCTCGGCTTCGCCGTCCACCTGATCATCGCCACCGCCAGCGCCGCCGGCGCCACGGCGAGCATGACCATGGGCCTCGGCATGAGCAACATGGTCGACCCGGTCTCCGGCGAGAACTCCCTGTCGCTGGGTGCCCTGCTCTCCTTGGTGGCGGCGCTGATGTTCGTCACGCTGGACGGCCACCACGTGGTCATCGGCGCCCTCGCCAAGCACCTGCGGGGGCTGCCCGTGGGCAGCCTCTCCCTGGAGCTCCCGAGCCTGAACACCTTGGTGGGCGTCGGCGACGATCTCGTCCGGACTGCCATCCTGCTCGCGGCGCCGGTGCTCACGGTGACCCTGCTGCTCAACATCTCCATCGGCTTCATCTCGCGCGTCGTGCCCTCGGTGAACCTGTTCGGCATCGGCCTCGGGCTCCTGATCCTGGGCGCGCTCATCGCGCTCCAGCACGAGGGCCAGGCGCTGCTCCGTATCGTCGAGCACGAAGTCGAGCGCCTGCCGGACCGCATGTTCCGGCTGGCGCCGGGGAGCTGACGCATGGCGGAGACCCCCGACGGGCAGGAGAAGACCCTAGAGCCCACCGCGAAACGCCGCGAGAAGGCGCGTGAGGAGGGCCAGGTCGCCGTCAGCAAGGACGTCAACGGGGCGGCGCAGCTCCTGGCGGCGTCGTTGGGAGTAGCCATCCTCGGGGGGGCCCTGTTCGAGGCCATGATGCGCGCGACGACGGAGACCATGGAGCAGCTCGTGACGCCGGACGGGGCGCTGCCCGAGCTGTCGGTCATCGGCGGCGGCGTGCTGCGCACCGTGCTCGGCCCGCTCGGGGCCTTCTGCATCCTGGTCGGCCTCGCGGCGCTGGTCGCCGGCCTCGCCCAGACCCGCATGCTCTTCTCGTGGAAGGCGCTCGCACCGAAGCCCGGCCGCCTCAACCCCCTGCAGGGCATCAAGAACGTGTTCGGCTGGAAGGCCCTGCCGGGCAAGCTCCTGCTCCCAGTGGCCAAGATGGCCGCCGGCGCGCTGATCGTCGCGCTGTTCATCAAGTCCCAGCTCCCCGCCATCGCCACGCTGCCGCTGGGGACCATGGCGGGGATGATGCGCCTGCTCGGGCACGACATCTCGCGCCTGCTCTTCGTGACCACGGCGGTGCTCATCGTGCTCGCGGTGCTCGACTTCCTGTTCCAGCGCCACCGCCACGAGCAGGAGCTCAAGATGACCCACGAGGAGCACAAGCGCGAGCTGATCGAGCAGGAGGGCCAGCCTCTGATCAAGGGCCGCCGCCGGCAGCGTCACCGCGAGCTGTCCCTCAACCGCATCATCGACGCCGTACCGAACGCCGACGTGGTCGTGACCAACCCGACCCACCTGGCCATCGCGCTGAAGTACCGGCCCGGGGTCGACCGGGCCCCCCTCGTGACCGCCAAGGGCGCCGACCACCTGGCGCTCCAGATCCGGCGCATCGCCCGGCGGAGCGGCGTCGCCATCATCGAGAACAAGCCGCTGGCCCGCTCCTTGTGGCGGCGGGTGCGGGTCGGGCAGTCCGTGCCGCGCACGCTCTACCAGGCCGTCGCCGAGGTCCTCGCCCACGTCTTTCGGACGCGGCCGATGGCAGGGAGGGCCTGATGGCGACCTCGACGGGCTTCATGGGCAGCGCAAGGGCCATGATCGCGCCCCTCGGCGTCGTGTCCATCGTCGTCCTGATGGTCCTGCCGCTGCCTGCGGTGCTCCTCGACTTCCTGCTGGCGCTGAACATCACCATTGCGCTGGTGATCCTCCTGACGGCCATCCAGCTCCGCAAGGCGCTGGACTTCTCGGTCTTCCCGTCCGTGCTGCTGGTCACGACCCTGTTTCGCCTGGCGCTGAACATCTCGTCCACGCGCCTCATCCTGCTGAAGGGCGAGGAGGGCACGGAGGCCGCCGGCCAGATCATCAATACCTTCGGAAACTTCGTGGTAGGTGGCAGCTACGTGGTGGGGTCGATCATCTTCCTCATCCTGGTGATCATCAACTTCGTGGTGATCACCAAGGGCTCGGGGCGCATCGCCGAGGTCAGCGCCCGGTTCACCCTGGACGCCCTGCCCGGCAAGCAGATGAGCATCGACAGCGACCTCGCCGCGGGCCTGATCACGCAGGACGAGGCGCGGGGACGCCGTGAGGACCTGGCCCGGGAGGCGGACTTCTACGGCGCCATGGACGGCGCCAGCAAGTTCGTGCGCGGCGACGCGGTCGCCGGGCTGATCATCACGGCCCTGAACATCGTCGGCGGCCTGATCATCGGGGTGCTGATCGCCGACATGAGCTTCGGCGACGCGGCGCGCACCTACACCATCCTGACCATCGGCGACGGCCTGGTCAGCCAGATCCCCGCGCTGCTGATCTCCACCGCGGCCGGCATCGTGGTGACCCGCGCCGCCGACGACCGGGAGCTGGGCGGGCAGTTCTCGAAGCAGCTCCTCAAGGACGCCCGCGTGATGAACGCCGGCGCCATCGTGACGACGGCGCTGGGGTTGGTGCCGGGGATGCCGCTGCTGCCCTTCCTCGGGCTGGCGGGCGCCATGGCCATCGCCGGGCGCACCCTGGCGCGAGAGCAGCGGGCCCCCGAGGCGCTGCGGGAGGCCGCCGCGCTCAAGCCGTCCCTGTCGGAAGAGGACCAGATCGCCGACATGCTCCCCATCGAGGCGCTGGAGCTGGAGGTGGGCTACGCGCTGGTGCCGCTGGTCGACGCCCGGGAGGGGGGCGAGCTCGTGAAGCGCATCGCGGGGCTGCGGCGCTCCATCGCGACGGAGCTGGGCATCATCCTGCCGCCGGTGCATCTGCGCGACAACCTGGAGCTGGCGTCCGGGGAGTACCGCCTGCTGATCCACGGGGTCGAGGCCGCGCGGGGAACGGTGATGCCCGACCGCCTCATGGCCATGGACCCGGGCGACGCCCGCGAGAAGGTGGACGGCATCGCGACGACGGAGCCGGCGTTCGGGCTGCCCGCGCTGTGGATCCGACCCACCCACAGGGCCCGCGCGGAGGTGGCCGGCTACACGGTGGTCGAGCCGGCGACGGTGGTGATCACCCACGTCTCCGAGGCCATCCACCGGGACGCAGAGCAGCTCCTCGGCCGCGAGGATCTGCAGCGCCTGCTGGAGGTCGTCGCCTCCCGGGCCCCGAAGGTGGTCGAAGAGCTGATCCCGACGGTGCTCTCCCACGCCGAGCTGCTCGCCGTGCTGCGGGCGCTGCTGCGGGAGCGGGTGTCCATCCGCGACCTCAAGACGGTGCTGGAGGTGCTCGCCGAGGCCAGCCGCTACGGGAAGGCCGTCAGCTTCCTCGTGGACCAGGTGCGGCAGCGCCTCGGCCCCGCCATCGTCCAGGCGCTCCTCGGCGGCGACGGGAAGCTCAAGGCCAGCATCCTCGACGCGAGCAGCGAGGATCTCCTGCGCGGCGTGATCGTGCGCACGGACAACGACGCCATGCTGGCGCCGGACCTGCAGACGGCCCAGCAGCTCCTCGCGGGGCTCCAGCGGCTGGTGGAGACGGCCAACCTCAACGGCGTCTCACCGATCCTGCTCGCGCCGCCGGACCTGCGCTACCCTCTGTGGCGCTTCGCCAACCGGTTCCTGCCCCAGCTCGTGGTGCTGTCGCAGCGGGAGCTGCCGCCCCGGGTCGAGGTGAACACGCTGTCGACGGTCTCCATCGCCCAGGCGCGCACGCCGGCGGCGCTGCGGCCCCGAACCCAGGCGGGAGCATGATGGGGGAGCCATGCTGATGCGCACGTTCCAGGCGCCGAGCCTCCGCGAGGCCATGAAGCAGGTGAAGGAGGAGCTCGGCCCCAACGCCGTGATCCTCGTGACCCGCGAGGTCAAGGCCCAGCACCTGGGGCAGCCGACCCTCTACGAGGTGACCGCCGCCGCAGACCAGCAGGACCCGCTGTCCCTGCTGCGGCCGTCTGGGGGCTCGCTCCTGTCCTACGGACCCGCAAGGACCGAGGACGCGCCGCCGGTGCTCTCGCGGCCCGAGCCGCCCTCGGCGGAGGCCGACGAGCTGCCCGACCCGAGCGGCCAGGCCGAGCTGACGCGGGCGCTCGTGGCGCAGATCGAGGCGCTCCAGCGGGAGCTCCAGGGGCTGCGGGGAGCCCGAAGCCAGTGGGAGCGCGCCGAGTCGACCATGGACTCCCTCCGCGGAGAGGTGGGCCTCCTCTCGCGCCGCCTGGAGCAGACGCCGAGCGTGGCGGCGGAGCTGTCGGCGGACCCGATGGTGGCGGGGCTCATCGACGCGGGCGTCGATCCCCAGGTAGCCCTCGGGGTGGTATCGCGTGCGCGTGACCGCACCAATGAGCGCTTCTACGGGACGGCCCCGGCCAGGCGGGTGGTGGACCTGCGGGCGGAGATCGTCCGCTCCATCCCGACGGCGACGCCGCTGTGGGCGCGGCGGGACCGCGTCGTCGCCGCCCTCATCGGGCCCACGGGCGTCGGCAAGACCACGACCCTCGCGAAGATCGCGGCCGCGGCGGCGCTCATCCATAGAAAGAGGGTCGGCCTGATCGCCGCGGACACCTACCGCATCGCGGGCATCGAGCAGGTGCGGACCTACGCGAACCTCATCGGGCTGCCGGTGCGTCAGGCCCGTGATCGCCGCGAGCTGAGCCAGGCGCTGGTCAACTTCCGCGAGGTGGATCTGGTGCTCATCGACACCACGGGACGCAACCCGTGGAGCGACGAGGCGGTGGGCCAGGTCTCGGGCATGTTCGACGAGACGCGCATCGAGAAGCACCTGTGTCTGTCGGCTACGACCAGGCCCCAGGACCTGGTGGACATCGTGCAGCGGTACGAGGTGGCGGGCCTCACGTCGATCATCGTGACCAAGGTGGACGAGGCGCGGGGGCCCGGCGCCGTGCTGACCGCCACCTGGGCGGCGCGCCACCCGGTGAGCCACCTGTGCACGGGGCAGCAGGTGCCCGAGGACATCGAGGCGGCGAGCGAAGAGAAGATCGCGGGGCAGCTCATGGAGCGGGTCGAGGCCCGCGGCCGGGAGCAGGGATGAGGCGGGGACAATGAAGGGGAGAGGCATGGACCAGGCAGACGGGATCCGGCAGATGAGGCAGAGCGGGCGGCCGGGAGCGCGACCGCTGCGCGTCATCGCCGTCACCAGCGGCAAGGGCGGGGTCGGCAAGTCCAACCTGGTCGTCAATCTGGGCGTGTGCTTCGCGCGCAACGGGCGGGAGGTGCTGATCGTCGACGGAGACGTGGGCCTGGCGAACGTGGACATCCTGCTCGGCATCGAGCCCAAGTACAACTTCCGCCACGTGCTGCGGGGGGAGCAGTCGCTGGGGTCGGTGATCCTGACCAGCGCCGACGGGATCTCGGTGCTGCCGGCGTCCTCGGCGGGGTCGGATCTGATCGAGCTGACGACGGAGCACAAGCTCCACCTGATGTCCGAGCTCGACAACCTGGGCAACCGCTTCGACACGGTCCTCATCGACACGCCGGCGGGCATCGGGTCCAACGTGCTCTTCTTCGCGGCCTCGGCCCAGGACGTCATCGTGGAGGCGACGCCCGAGCCTACTTCTCTGGCAGACGCCTACGCGACCATCAAGGTCCTGGCGCTGCGCTGCGGGGTGAAGCGAATCCTGCTCGTGGTCAACCAGGTGAGCTCGCAGCACGAGGCCGACGACGTGTACCGCCGGCTGACATCGGTGGCCGACCGGTTCCTGCCGGTGGTCATCGAGCGCCTGGGCGCCATCCCCGCCGACGAGAGCGTCAAGCGGGCCGTCATGATGCAGCGCCCGCTCGCGGTACAGTTCCCGACCTCGCCCGCAAGCCGGGCCATCGAGGATCTGGCGATTCGCCTCCTCGCCCGCCCCATGCACGACGGGCCCGGCGGCGGGATGCAGATCTTCTGGAGTCGCCTGCTCAACGCCAACGGACCGGACGAGCCGGACATGGAGCAGCCGTGAGCCAAGGCTTCCGTGACCACCTGAGCCGCACCTACGGGCTGTCCGGGAAGTCGCCGCGCGTCGCGAGCGACGTGGACGAGCTGATCCGCGAGCACGCCCACATCGTCGTCCGGGTTGCGCGGCGCATCGCCCGGCGGACCGGCGGCGCCGTGGACGTGGACGACCTCGTCTCCGCCGGGATGCTGGGGCTCATCGACGCCCACGGCAAGTACTCTCCCGACGGCGGGCGCGACTTCGGCACCTACGCGGAGTTCCGCATCAAGGGGTCCATCCTCGACGAGCTGCGGCGCATGGACCCCATGACCCAGCCCATGCGGCGCAAGGCGCGGGCCCTCGACAAGGCGCGCGGGGCGCTGCGCCAGGACCTCGGGCGGGACGCCTCGGACGAGGAGCTGGCGGAGCGGCTGAGCGTGGACGTCGAGCAGCTCCGCCAGATGGTCGACGAGGTCCAACCCATGACCTTCGTCGGGGTGGACGAGGTGGACTTCACCGACCTGCGTGACGAGCTCGCCCTGGCGCGCGTGGACCGGGCCACCCTCAAGGCGACCCTGGCGAAGGCCATCCGGACCTTGCCCGAGCGCACGCAGCAGATGCTGTCGCTCTACTACTTTCATGACCTGACCCTGCGCGAGATCGGCGAGGTGCTGGAGGTCACGGAGGCCCGGGTGTGCCAGCTCCACAAGGAGGCGATGAAGCGCATGCGGGAGTTCCTGGGGGAGGGGACGTGAGGGGAGCGGTGATCGGCGCGCTGCTCCTCGCGGCGCTCGGGGCCGAGGCGCGGCCCCGCTCCGTGGGCTCTCCGCAGGGCGGGGAGCTCCAGGACGGCTTCCACGTGCCGCTGACCGGCGCCTGGCACAGCTTCTACGGGCCCGTGCGCTCGCGTGGCACGAACTACGCGACGCTGGAGCTGGCGGCGCTGCTGATACGCGCGGCGCGGGTGGTCGACGACGCGGTGCCCGGCCCTCCGCTGGTGATAGCCGACGTCAGCGCCGAGGGGGGCGGAGACCTTGGCCGCCACATGAGCCACAACTCGGGCCGGGACGTGGACGTTCTCTTCTATGTGCAGGATCTCGAAGGGAAGCCGGTGCGTCCGCGCGGCTTCGTGGCCTTCGATGGTGACGGCCGCTGCGCCGCCCGGGGCTGCGACAAGGTGCGCTTCGACGACCAGCGCAACTGGTGGTTCGTCCGAACGCTGCTGGCCAGCGAGGACGTTCCCGTGCAATATGTCTTCGTCTCGGACCCCCTGAAGGAGCGCCTGCTTGCCTACGCTGCGGCACGGGGAGAGAGCCCACGCATCCTGCGACGGGCGCGCAAGGTGCTCCAGGAGCCGCGGGGGTCGTCTCCGCACGCGGACCACTACCACGTGCGGATCTACTGCTCGGCGGCGGATC
This sequence comes from Myxococcales bacterium, assembly GCA_045863395.1. GTDB lineage: Bacteria > Myxococcota_A > UBA9042 > JABWCM01 > BTVJ01 > BTVJ01. Next base: position 8,443 of record BTVJ01000074.1, on the reverse strand, counting down.
GGCAGGGGGGGTGCGTGGACCGGCAACCTGTCTGGCCGTGGGTCAAGGGAGAGGCGAGCGACGGGGGCGACGGGCACCAGGACAGCGACGGGGACCAGGGGACCGACGAAACAGTGAAAGGAGCGACACAGTGATCCATCTCACACGGCTGACGGGCCGCGCCGTGGTCGTCAACGCCGACCTGTTGATGACCATCGAATCCACGCCCGACACCATCCTCACGTTCTCCAACGGCGACAAGCTCGTGGTCAAGGAACCCGTGGAGCAGGTCGTCGAGCAGGTCGTCGAATACCGGCGAAAGGTCGGGCGCCTGGTCGTGCATCACCGGGACCGGGAGGGCATGCCGGTGCTCCACGACGAGGGCACCGCATGAAGCAGAAGGCCGTCCTCGACAAGTCGTCCATCCTGGGGGTCCTCCTGGCCTTCGGGCTGATCCTGCTCGGCCAGGCCCTGGAGGGCGGGCACGTGGGGTCACTCCTTCAGCTCACCGCCTTCCTCATCGTGTTTGGCGGGACCTTCGGGGCGGTGCTCATCGCCTACAGCCCCGCGGTGGTGAAGGAGTCCTTCGTCCAGGCCAAGCAGGTGTGGAAGGGCACCGTCATCGAGTTCGAGCCGCGCATCGAGCACGTCGTGCGCCTGGCCCAGAAGGCGCGCAAGGACGGCATCATCTCTCTGGAGAAGGACGCCGAGGAGATCGACGACCCCTTCTTCAAGCGCATCCTGAACCTGGCCGTCGATGGGACCGACAGCCGCCAGCTTCGTGACATCGCGGACATCGAGCTCGGGCAGGCGGAGCACCACGGCATGCTGCCCGCCAAGTTCTGGGAGAACGCAGGCGGCTACGCGCCGACGGTCGGCATCCTCGGCGCAGTGTTGGGCCTCATCCACGTCATGGAGAACCTCGCCGACCCGTCCAAGCTGGGCTCTGGCATCGCCGTGGCTTTCGTGGCGACGGTCTACGGCGTCGGATCGGCGAACCTGCTCTTCCTGCCGATCAGCCTGAAGCTCAAGGAGCGGGCGGCGGCGCAGATGGCGCTCCGCGAGATGACGCTGGAGGGAATCGTCGCCATCGTCGATGGGGAGAACCCCCGCCTCATCGAGCAGAAGCTGCGCGGCTACGTCCAGTCCCATGGGCCGGCGCACTCGGCGAAGGGTGCGGCGGCGGCGCAGATGAAGAAGGCAGCCTAGAGGGACCATGGCACGCAAGAAGAAGCACGAGGAGCACGTCAACCAGGAGCGGTGGCTGGTCTCCTACGCCGACTTCATCACGCTGCTCTTCGCGTTCTTCACGGTGCTCTACGCCACCAGCCAGACGGACGTGCAGAAGCTGAAGGACGTGATGATGGCCATGCGGGAGGCGTTCCACGTGGACATCTTCCGCACCTCCGCCCCGCAGCTCGGCACACCGCCGCGCCCATCGCCGCCGTCCACCAGCAGCATGACGCCCATGCCCACGTTCCCCGGCGTGCGGCCGTCGCCGGGCGAGGCGACCCCGGTCATGGACAGCGGCCCCTCCGAGACGTGGAGCAGGCGCAACGGCGAGGGGGCCGGCGCATCGATGGAGGAGCTGAAGAGCATCGCGGCGGAGCTCCAGAAGTACGTGCAGGAGGCGGGCCTGGAGGACCGGGTGCGGGTGACCATGACCCTGCGGGGGCTCGTGATCACGCTGGCGGAGGCGGGGTTCTTCGAGTCGGGGGACGCGACGCTGCGCCAGGCGGCCTATCCGATCCTGGAGGCCATCGCCCGGGTCCTGAGCCACTACCGCCGCCCACTGCGCGTGGAGGGGCACACGGACGACCGCCCGATCAGCACGTCGCGCTTCCCAAGCAACTGGGAGCTCTCCTCGGCGCGAGCGGCGCACATCGTCCGCCTGCTGGTCGACGACTTCGCCTACCCTCCCGAGCGCCTGTCCGCCAGCGGATACGCCAACTACCACCCCATGGCAGGCAACGACACCGAAGAGGGGCGCAAGCGCAACCGCCGGGTCGACGTAGTGGTGTTGAGCGCCGACGCAGCCCACGGCGAGCCGTGACGCGGGTGACTTGCCGCTCATGACGCGGCGGGTCGCTCTTCCTCTGGAGGCGCGGGGGCTTGCGCGCCGCACTCCCCCACTTGTCCACCAGTTGTCCACAGCGACGTTCGAAGCGGGGCGGGATTGCGCCTTGACCGCCGCGGCGAGGCGTGGATATCCTCGCGCCCCGAGGCGGGGATCACATCAGAGACAGAGGTCCGACCGAGCATGACCGAGCGTGAGATTCAGGTACGCATCGCAGAGCGGAACGACCAGGGCAGCACGCCGGAGCTCAACCGGGACGCGCTGGGCCACGCGAGCCTCTTCGCGGGCAACCTGCTCGTCCTGGCAACGGGCGTCGGCGGCTCCGGGTCGGGCCGGGTCGAGGCAAACCTGGCGGTCAGCACCATCCTCACGCAGTTCCGGCAGGCGCAGGACGCGGGCATCCCGCACAGGCTGGCAGCGGCGCTCAGCCACGCCAACGACGTGCTGCGTACACGGGCGTCCTCCGAGCGGGTCCTCGTGGGCAGCGGCGCATCCGTGGCGGTGGCGCTCGTGCGCGACAACCAGTTCTGGGCGGCGCGGGCGGGGGACGTGCGGGTGCTCATCGTGCGCGGCGAGCGCGCCATCGACGCCGTCGGGGTAGACGAGCCGGCGGAGCACGAGCAGGGGGCGGCTGCGGTCGGCGCCCTGGGGGCCGGACAGCATGCGCGCATCGTGGTCAGCAGGGACCCGATTCGGCTGGTTCCGGGCGACAGGATCGTCCTGGCGGCTCCGGGCCTGCACGCGCACGTCGACACGGTCCGGATCGGCCGCGTGGTCTCCACCCTGCCTGCGCAGGAGGCCGTGGGGACCCTCGTGGAGAGCGCGCAGAAGGCGGGGGCCAAGGCCGGGGTCAGCATCCAGCTCCTCCAGTACGGCGACGCCGTCCCCGCAGAGGTGACCGCAGCGGCGCCGGGGCGCGCGCGGGCGACGGCGGCCCAGGCGGGACCGGGGGCCGTGGCGACCAAGGGCGGCGGCATGCCGCCCCAGGATCCGCAGTGGGCACCGGAGCCCCGGGGCTCCGAGCCGAAGGGGAGCGAGCCGCGCGAGGGGAGCGGCGCAGAGCGCGGGCCGGACCGGGGCCCCGAGGGGCGCACGACGGGAGGCGCAGAGGCCCGAGGGGCGGACGTCCGCCTGCCGGAGCCACGCAAGCCCGCGAGACCGACGGGTGCGCAGGCCCTGGAGCCCACGGAGCCGGGCTGGCGGGAGACCTCGCTCGGCGACCTGGCGCCGCCGCCGCGCGGGGGGCGAGAGCCCTTGCCCAGCCTGGGTGGCGACGCACGGCGCAACACGGTCGTCGCCTTCGGGATCGCCGTGGCGGCCCTGCTGGCGCTTCTGGTGTGGCGGCCCTGGTCGTCCACGACGGACACGGCGAGCACCGCGGAGGAGGGGGTGGAGGCCCCCGCCGCGGAGGGGGTGGCCCTGGTACCCGCGGAGCAGCCGGAGGAGACCCCGCTCATCATGGACGAGGTCATCGACGAGGCCCTGGTGCCGCCCAGCGACGCGCTCCCCACGGGCGAGTCCTTCTGGGCCCGTCTCGACCAGGCGCTGGACGCGGGGGACCCCATCACCGAGGCAGCAGTGCGCGCCTGGCTGGCCGGCGACGGCGCGGACGTTCCGGCGGCCGCGGCGGCGCGCCGGGCGCAGCTCCGCCTCGTGGACAAGGCGCTGGCGGGCATCGCGGGGGCGAGCGGCGGCGCCGGCGGAGACGTCGCTGCGGAGGACCGAACCGCCCTGGACCGCGTCTTTGCAGCGGCGCCGGCCGACGCGGCGGCCCAGCTCGAGCAGTGGATCGTCGGAGACTACGCCAAGCGCGCCGACGGCACCTTCGAGGTCGTCTCCGCGTGGCTCCGCGCCAACCGGACCCCCAAGGCCTTCGCGGTCATCGCCCAGCTCTCCCAGCGCAAGGTCCGCTCCAAGACCCGCGCGTGGGTGGACAACGCCGCACCGCTCGCGCTGCTCGGGGAGTAGGCCGCTCCATCGCGGGCCGTGGGCGAGCGCCCTCCGCCCGGCCCCAGCCCCTCGCTACGCCTCCGGGGACGGGATCTGCCCCGTCGCCTCGTAGACCCGCCAGGCCCGCCGCGCGGCGGTCGCCCCACCCCGCCCGAAGGTCGCGGTGACGAGGCGGGACAGCGTCTCGCGGCGGCGGCCCAGGGCCTCTGCGGCTGCAGCCACGTTGAAGTCGTGCGCGCGAAGCAGGACGAGCAGCTCGACCGGCTCCGGGGGCCACACCGGGTGGGCGGCGAGGCCGGCGGAGTGCGGGACCAGCTCCGGGGGGGGCCCGTCTTGGCCCCGGTCGGCGTGCCGGCGGGCGTCGGCGGGCGAGAGGCGCTCGCCGAGGGCGAGGCGCGCCGCGAGGGACTCGAGGCCGCGCACGTTCTCCGTCCAGCGGGCCAGGAGCAGCGATTCGACCAGCTCGGCAGAGGGCGCAAGGGCGTCCACCGATGAGCCGTGCCGCAGCAGGGCCCGGTCGAGGAGCTCCACCAGGTCCTCCCGCCGGGCGGCGAGCGGCGGCACCTCCACCTGGGCGACGACGATGCGGCTGAGGAGATCCTGACGGAGCGCGCCGGCGGCGCACAGCGCGAACACGTCCTTGTTCGTGGCGGACACCAAGCGACAGGAGGGGCGGACCCTTGCGGTCCCTCCCACGGGGATGAAGCCCGGATCCGTCGGGTCGAAAGCGTCGAGCAGCTTGGCTTGGGCGAGCGGCGGCATGTCGGCGAGCTCGTCGAGGAAGAGCGTCCCGCCGCGCGCGCGGGTGATCCAGCCCTCCCGCTCCCGAACGCCGGGAATGAAGCCGCCCGAGACGCCGAAGAGGGTCGCCTCCTCCAGGTTCACGGGGATGGCGCTGCAGTTGAAGGAGACGAACGGCCCCGCGCGTCCGCTCCGGTCGTGGAGGTGCTGGGCGAGGCGCGTCTTGCCCGTACCGACGGGCCCCGTGAGCAGGACCCCGGCGTCGCTCGCCGCGACGCGCTCGACGCGCTCCCACACCTGGAGGCTGGCCCAGGAGAGCGCCACGTAGCCGGGCGGCGTCCGGGCCCGGAGCGCTGCGGCGCGCTCCGGAGGCTCCGCGCCCACGACCAGCGCGGTGCCCGCCACGCGGATCACCTGCCCGGCCCGCACGGCGGTGGGCCTGACGATGCGAGCACCGTCGACCCATGTGCCGTTGTGGCTGCCGAGGTCCTCCACGAGCAGCGCGTCCTCCGGGCCGAGCCCGACCAGACGCAGCCGCACGTGGCGCCGGCTCAAGGTCGCGTCGAGGGGGATGGAGAAGCCCGTGTCGCCCGCCTGGCGCCCCAGGACGACGTCCCGCTTGCCATCGAATGCGAGGACGGGCAGCGCCTGCGCCCCCCGCAGCGGCGCGCCCTCGACGAGGACGGCGCGGACCACCAGGGACGGGCGCTCCTCCGGAGCAGCGGGCCTGTCGCCAGTGCGGGTCAGCGTCTCGTCGCTCACCGTTGGGTCCTCCGTGGTCAGTGGCAGCCGAACAGCGCAGGCTGGGGGTCGGCTACCGGGATTGACTCGATGAGCTGGGGGTCGGCCTCGGCGAGGTCCAGCCACTCCAGTGTGTAGGTCTCCGGGCCGACGCTCAGGGTGACCGCCCGATCCCCGAACAGGCACAGGTGCTCCAGGGGCGGCGCGCCCGCGAGGGAGGTCGTGATCTGCCGCGCGTCCGAGCCGTCGAGGGCCGTGTGCCAGACGTTGGTGGCGTTGGCCAGGCGTGCGAGGAACGCGATGCGGGGCTGGCCGCCGATGACGGTGTAGCGCGGGCTCTTGAGCCATGCCGCCGCGCCAGGCAGGGCCTCGGGGCCGATGCGGTCCACGGCGCCGGTGAGGGCCGTGGACCCGACGCTCCGCTGGCAGATGCCGCGCCCGTCGTCGAGGTAGGGGTCCGGCCCGCAGGCCCAGGCGACGCGGTCCCCCGACGGGAGGAGCACCGGGGCCTGGGCGAGCGCGCTCCCTGTGGGGGCGCCCTCATCGACGCGCTGCGGGCTGCTCCACCGCCCGTCCACCAACGGCTCCCCCGCCACCCTGTCGGTGACGTAGACCTGGAACCCCTCGATGAAGGCGATGCGGCTGGCGTCGCTGGCGATGTCCATGGGGCCGCCCGATGGGTGCAGGGGACCCGAGGTGACATCCACGATGACGAGGGAGGCCCCCCGGAGGTCCCCGGAGGCCACGGCCAGGCAGGCGTACCCGTCGCACTCGGCGTGACCCCGCGTCGTCAGGAACGCCAACCAGGCGCCATTGGAGGCGAAGGCGCCCCCGCTGGGCTCGGGCCGCAGGTCCACGGCCTCGAGGGCCTCGGTCAACGACGCGGGGGATGGGTCGCCGGGTGCGACCGCCAGCAGGTGGGCGCTGGGTCCGCCGCGCCGGTAGAGAATGCGGTGGGCCTGCGGTGCGGAGAGGCGGGCGCACACGGCCTGATGGCAGACGAAGCCGCTGATGCAGTCGTCGTCGGACGCGCAGCGGTACTGGTCGTCCGGATCGAACCCCGCGCAGGCGCCGGCGAGGAGGCTCAGGGCGGCCCATGAGAGGCGGCGGGGCATCGTGGCTACCACTTCTCCGAGTCGATGCCGTCGAGCAGCGGACGGGAGGGCTCGGCGGCAGGCGCCCCCTGGGCGGGGCCGGGGGCCGGGTCCTTGCCCCCGGCCTCGGCGCGCACGGGGGCTCGGAGGTTGCTCTTGGACCCCTTGGGCTCGGCGGCCGTGGACGGACGAGGTCCAGGGGCATCGCGCGCGACAGTGCTGGGGTGGGGTGCAGCGGCGGCGGTCGGGCCCTCGCCCGACGTGCCCGCCGCGGCGGCGACGCCATCGGGACCGCCCGGCTCTACGGCTCGCCGTGCCACGGGAGGCGACTCCGGCGCTCCCGGCCTCCGTGGGACGCGCACCGGAGAGGCGGCGACGGGATCCCCCTCGGGAGGTCCGGCAGCGCCAAGGTCCACCGCGTGCCTTGGGTCGGCACCGTCCGGAGGCGCCCCATCGGGCTGCGCGACGACCACGAGGAGGGCCGCCAGGCCGGCGGCGCTCATGGCTCCGGCTACGAAGCGCCTGCGACCCGGGCGACCGCCCCGGGCACCGCGGGTCAGCGTCTCGTCCTCCTCCCACGGGTGTGCCGGGCGTGGGGCGTCACCGGCGCGTCGCGGCCCTGGTCCGGGGACCTCCGCCTGCACGCCGTCCGCCGGAGCGCTCCACCGGCCAACGTCCGAGACATCGCGCTCCGACGCCTGGCGCGACGGGAGCGCGGCCACCGCCTCCAGGCGCAAGGCGACCTCCGCCGCCTCCCGGGGCCGCTGGTCCCGGTCCTTGGCCATCAGCACGTCGCGGAGCGCGATGAGCGACGGTGGGACGCCGAGGCGCGGATCCAGCGGCGGCGGAGGCGCCAGCAGGTGCTGGTTGATCACGGTGATGGGGTCGTCCCCGAGGAAGGGCGCCACCCCAGTCAGAAGCTCATGCAGCACGCAGCCAACCGCGTAGAGGTCCGTCCGGGGGTCGACGGCCTCGCCCAGGATCTGCTCCGGGGCCATGGTGCGGGGTGTGCCCATGAGCGCCCCCGAGGCCGTCAGAGACCCGGTCTCGCCATGTTGCTCCCGATCGAGCTTCGCGATGCCGAAGTCCATGACCTTGACGCTGTGGGGGCCGAGGAGGCCGTCTGCCACCAGGATGTTCTCGGACTTGAGGTCCCGATGGACGATGCCGGCGGCGTGTGCCTCCGCCAGCGCGCGGCAGACCTGGGCCGCGATGTCCGCGGCGTCGCCGGGCGGACAGCCAGCACCACCGAGCCGCGCTCGGAGCGTCGTGCCCCGAACCAGCTCCATGGCGATGAACGGCGTCGAGCTGGGCTCATCGACGCCGAAGTCATAGACCCGCACGACGTGAGGCCCCTCGAGGAGGCTGGCGGCCCGGGCCTCGCGGTAGAAGCGCCCCAGGTGGTCCGGGTTCTGGAGCAGGCGGGGGTGGAGGGTCTTCAATGCCACCGGGCGCTGTATGCTGAGCTGCGTCGCCCGGTACACCTGCCCCATGCCGCCCTTGCCGAGCAGTCCGTCGACCCGGAACCGGCCCGCGAGCACGGTGCCGGGCGCCAGCTCCACCACGCTGCCGACCACGGAAGCCGCGATGGTCGGGATGCCGTGGACGGGGCAGCTCGCCTCGGTCTGGCGGGCGCGGCACAGCGGGCAGTAGCGATCAGGTGCAGTCACGGCGCTCCGTCGGGATCCCGTGGGCCGGCTCCCCCGGGTCGACCTGACGCCGGGGGGAAGGGCATCGCTCCGCTGCCAGGGCCCCCCGTCATCATAGCCCAGGTCGACGCGCGGGGTGAACTTCGCGCACAGCCCGACCCACCCTAGTAGGGCGTCGCATAAGTAATGATGCAATCCGGAGGGTCGAGGCG
>BTVJ01000073.1:0-36022 GCA_045863395.1 Myxococcales bacterium | reverse complement strand
TGGGGCTGGGGGGGGCTTGGGCGGCGCGGCGCCGCGCTCGGCCGTCCCCCTGGCGCTCGCGGCGCGCCCCCCCGGGGGGGGTCAGGGCGCGCGACTCGTCGGCCTTGTCCTCGTCCAGCTCCTCTGCGATGCCGTGCCTGAGAATCCAGAGCTCCATGTCAGTCCTCTCGGTTGAGTTCATCACGCAGCGCGTCCCAGGTGTCGACCGCCTGATGGCGACCCGCCTCGACCCGCTCGAGCAGCGCGGCACGCACGCCCTCCATGCCCTCGCCGCCGTAGGCGTCGAGCAGGCGCAGCGCCACCGAAGCGTCGTTGAGGGCCCCGAGCGCGTCCTGGGCGGCGACCAGGGGCGCGACCTGCCCCCCGAGCCACTCGCGCGCATAGCGCAGCCTCCGCAGCGAGCGCCGCAGAGCGTGCACCTCGTCGAGCGTGGCACCGCGAGCCACCGCGCGCCCGAGCCTGCGCGCCGCCTCCGCGAGGCCCCGGGTGCGACGCCGCGCAGCCGCGTGATCGATGGGGGGCATGAGACCCAAGGCGCGTACCAGGCCGGCGAGCCGCGACGACCCCAGCGCCTCCACGAGCGCCTCGCGGGCGTGGGCCCTGCGCTCGGCGAGCCAGTCGTGCCACGCACCGGGCAGATCCGTCGCGCAGAGAACGTCGAGGTCGCGAACCGACGCGGCAGAGGCCCGCAGCCAGCGCAGGTCGTCCAGAAGCACCCTGTGCCCCCCCAGAACGAGCCACACACCCAGACGGCGCGTCGCCACGCGGACCTGATGTACGCCGCGGGGGTCCTCTCCAAGCTGAGCCACGGGCAGGTGCTCCCGCAGGTGCGCGAGGACGAGCTCGTTGGGGATGACCTTGGGGCGGGTACTCATGGGCCCTCGGGGGTACGGTCGGCACTCTACTCCCGCCACCCCGACGACTCAACCGCCGGAGCGGCTCGCGCTCTGGATCACTTGACCGTGAACGCCCCCACGATGGGCACGTGGTCCGACAGCCCCCGCATGGGGTGGGCGGGGTTGAACGGGAAGGTGTGGGGGAACGCCTTGACGGCGATGCGCGGGCCCGCGAAGAAGTGGTCCAGGCGGAACCGCATGCGCATGAAGCCCGCCGAGGGGATGGCGGCCAGGTCGTCCACGGACAGCTCGAAGTAGCGGGCGAAGGCGTCGCGGAGCCCGCTCCCGTTGCCGACCACCGCGTTGTACACCTTGGACCCGGGCAACGCGTTGAAGTCCCCCACCAGCACCGAGCGATCCGGGCTGCCCGTGCGCCCCACGAAGTCCAGCACGGACTGGATCTCGGCGATCTGGTTGTCCGCGTGCCCGAAGCGGCGCCGCGTCTGCTTGTCGGCCCCTTGGAGGAAGGCAGGCAGGCTCAGGTGGGTGTTGAACAGGTCGAAGGTCCGCCCACGCTCGTCCCGGAGGCGCGCGTGGGCGCAGATCCGCTTCTGCTTGAGCCGGGACAGCGCGGGGATGCGTCGGAACGTGATCTCGTGGGGGGAGGCGCTGTTGTGAGAGACGAGCTCGAGCCCCCTCCGGTACACCACGGCGAGGCCCGTGGAGTAGAGGGACCACAGCGCGTCGTGCCCGTGGGCGCGGAAGAAGAGCGCCTCCCACTGGTGGCCCCCACGCCTGGCGCTCGCCTCGTTGAGGTGCCGCACGAAGCGCACGATCTGCGGGTCGGAGAGGCCGTTCTCGGGTTTGCGCCGCCCGATGAGCGTCAGGTTGGACCGGACGGAGTGGTTGTCGATCTCTTGCAGCGCGAGCACGTCGGGCTGCGGGTCCAAGGCGGCGACCGCCTCGGCCGCGCGGCGGACGTTGCGCTCCACGCTGGTCACTCCGCGGACGTGGTGGCTGAAGTAGCGGACGTTCCAGCTCATCAATCGGAGGGGAAACATGGCGTCGCCTCCACCGGGGTTGCCGAGGGGGCTCCCCCTCCCCTCGCTGCCCCCAATCACACTCCCAACTGACAATACTCCGTTCAGGGCGAGACGGACATCCCCACCTCGGGGCTCTGGGCCTCGGCCCATGACGGTTGCAGCCTCGCCGCCGCGTCCTGGTCGTCCCGCAGCCACGCATCGAAGAACGCGAGGCTCATGTCGAAGATCAACGTGTGGGCCGTTGCGATGGGCAGCGGGGCGTCCGGCTTGCAGAGGTCGGCGCCGAACTGCGCAGCGAGCTCCTCGGACAGGAACGGCACGATCAGGCAGAAGTCGCTCCAGGTGAAGTGCTGGCCGTGCGCGAGGGTCCAGAGGTACTTCGTGCCGGGGATCCCCTCGTAGAACGGCAGGATCTCGTCGTCCATGGTCGTGACGTCGTCGGCGAGCCCACCCATGATCATCGTGGGGACGGCGACCGAGGTCAGCCCCTCCTCCCGGAACGCCATGTAACCACCGGGGGTCATCGCGATCACGGCGTCGACCCGCGGGTCCCGCAGGTCCAGCGGGCCCGGATCCCCCTGGGAGATCACGCTGCAGATCAGGTCCTTCGGCTTCAGCGCGCACTCGTCGACGACCGACTGGGGCACGGACAGCACGCCCCCAGCGAGCGCCATCACGGTGTAGCCGCCAAAGGAGTGGCCCGCTGCGGCGATGCGGTCGAAGTCGATGTGGGTCGAAAACCAGCTCGGATCGCCGGACTCTGGCGCCATCAGGCGGTCGATCAGCGCAGAGATGTCTCGCGGGCGCTCACGTGCCACTTCTCCCATCTTCTCTTCATTCTGCGTCATGAACGTGTTGCCGATGTGGTCGACCGCGGCCACCACGTAGCCGTGCCTCGTCAGGCCCTCGACCAGAAAGAGGGACTGCTCCTTGAACGCCTGCGACCCATGAGAGAACACGATGAGAGGCCACGGCCCGCCCTCCGCCACCGGGGCGTCGCGCAGACCCTGCCCCGCCAGGAGGCCGAGGAAGACCTCCGGCGTGAAGGTCCCGTCCGTCACCGCGGGGTACCACACGATGCCGGGCAGCGTGCGGCCGGCTGGCGTCTGCACGGTCAGGGTGGTCAGGCCGACCGCCGGCTGCCAGTCGCCTGCGTCAGCGGCGTCGGTCGCGGCGTCGTCGATGCCCGCACCGTCTGGAGCCCCGGTGTCATCGGCGCCGCCGTCATCGGCGCCTGCGGCATCGCCGGACGCCCCATCCACGCCGCCGAGGCCGTCGCCGGTGCCGTCGTCGGCGCCCCCGGCGTGGCCGCCGAGATCCGACGCGGCGTCGGCCCCCGCATCCGCCACGACGGAGTCCTGCGCCCCGGCTGCGTCGCCGGTGGACGCACCGCCCGACGGCTCGGAGGGTTCGCAGGCCCACAGGGCCAGGACGAGCAGCGAGAGCAAGGTGGAGGGACGGGAGGGGCGCGTCGCGTGGTTCATGGCGCAGCAAGCTACCACGCGGCGCGGGCACCCTCAACCCGCCCCCCCGGTCCCTCGAATCCATGGCTTGCGCGTGGACGCCCGCGGGAGCTACGGTAGGGCAATGGTACGCCGCACCCGACCCGGCTCGGCCCTCACCTCGCGCATCCTCGACGCGCTGTTCGACGAGCCTCCCGTCAACGAGGCGGAGCTGGAGCGGCGGCTGGGCTCGGTGGACGTGCGGACCGCGCAGCGCCTGCTGACGGACCGGCTGCGCAAGAGCCGGGTGTCGGTGCAGGACGGCGCCCTGTACGTGGCGGCCTTCCTGACCATCGGCGTCGGCGACCAGAGCCTCGAGCTGCTGATGATGGCCGCCGACCGCGCCAGGGCACCCCATGAGCGCGCCTTCGCGGTCGCCGTGCTGTCCTGTTATGACCCCGAGACCCTCCAGGAGCTCGCCCTGACGCTGTCACCGGGCGATGCGGAGGCCGTCGCGGAGGCGTCGGTCATCGACCTGCTGGTGGGTATCGAGGCGGAGCCCGAGCGCAGCGAGGCCATCGCCGGCGCCCTCTCCAGCCTCACGGGGGGCACCCAGGTCGCCCTGTTCGAGCAGGTGGAGGCGGCGCGGGTGCACCTGGGCTCGACGGCGGCGACAGTGTACGCCGCCGCCTTGGCCATGCCGGATCTCGCGAGCCTGCGGCGCCGCATGCTGGACGCGGTCGTCGCCGAGGACGGCATGGAGGGCATCGCGCTGCTGGAGCGGCTTCGAGACGAGGCGACGAGCCCCTCCGCACGACGCGACATGCAGGCGGCCTTGCTCCGCGCCCGCACCATGAGCATCGACCCGAGCCACACGGCCCGCTCGCCGGACGGCTACGCATGGGTCGGCTCCTGCGACGGTCAGGGCGCGTACCTGATCATCGGTATCTTCGAGAACCCCGACTCCTCCCTGACCCTCGCCGACCTGTGCATCCGGGCCTCGGCAGACATCCGGGACGGCTTCGTGGTCCGGCGCCAGACGGCGGAGGACCTGGACGCCATCCTCGACGAGCTCCGCATGGGCTCGGGCTCGGACTTCACGCGGGTGTCGCTTCCGGTGGCAGCCGAGCTGGTCGCCGAGGCGGTGGAGCGCACCCGGGAGCAGCACCTCGACATACCGCGAGACGCGGTCGGCGCCGTCGCGATGTTTGCACGCGCCCGAACCCCTCACGGGGCTCTCGATGCCGTGTCCCGCACGCAGCAGGCGCCCGACCTGGAGCTGCTGCGGGCGTTGCTCTGCAACCCCGAGTACGCGACGACGTGGTTCTTCGACGACGGCGACCTGGCCGGAGTGGGCGCGGACCCTCCCGCCCGGCGCCGCGCCTCGAAGAGGTGGATCGCGGCGACCGCCGCCCTGCTCGACACGGAGCCCATCCGGCGCCGCGTGGTCGCCATGGCGCGCCACATGGCCCGGTGGCACGGCTGGCGCGAGGAGCCGCTCGAGTCCGCGCTCTGCGCCGCGGCGGCGTGCGAGGCGGAGACCACGTTCCGGCGCTCTGCCCTGGTCACGGCGCTGCTCGAGCGCTCCGCGCCCAAGGTGACGGGGAAGCTCCACGGGCTCGTCCTCGCGCTGGCCGACCCCAGCGCGAGGCAACATCTCAAGGTGCTGTTCTTCCGCGACGTACAGACCCCCCGGGGTCACCACCTGGCCCAGCTCGACATGACGGAGGCCGCCTTCCTCAGCCTCGACAAGGCCTTCGACGCGCTCCCGGGTGAGCGCCGCCCCAGGGAGGATGCTCGCAACGCCGCGGCCCACGGCATCGGCAGCCTCTTCGCCGACTTCGTGATCCGCAGCGCCGACGGCCCGCAGCCGGTGGAGCCCCTTACTGCCGAGATGGCGGAGGTGCTCACCACCCAGTGCCGCCTCCTCCCGGACGAGACCGACCAGATCCTCCCCTTCGTCGTCGCGAGCCTGGGCACGTTCGTCTCCACCGTCTGCCCCACTTGCCCCGTCTCGTGCCTGACGCGGCCGCACGCCGACGTGGCAGACACCTTCTTTGCGCCGGTCCACCCAATGGCCCACCAGGCGGTGCGCATGGTGACACCCGCTCCGGGCCGCCCGCGACGGAGCCGACAACTCCGGTAGGTTGTAGATTCTTGACCGCTCCCCGCGCTCGTGGTGCCATGGCGGCACAACAACCCCGAGGTGTCCCATGAAGAGGACCGTGGTCTCGCTGGTGCTCTCGCTGGTGCTGGTCGTCGGCACCTGGTTCGTGTTCGCCAACTCCCACATCGACATCCTCCCCTGCACCAAGGCAAGCTTCAACTTCGAGACCAACAAGGTGGACACGCCCGTCTCGGGGACGTGCAGCCTCCTCGGGGTCTACCGGGCGAAGGAGATGCGCGAGGTGGCCGAGCTCACGCCAGCGGGCTGGGGGGTTGGCGTCCTGGCCATCGTCATCGTGCCGGGACTGCTGGGCTGGTTCATCGGACGCAAGCTCGTCAAGGCGTGACGCAGACGGCCTTGCCCCAGCTCAGTTGCCGCCGAAGGCCGTGAAGATCCAGTCGCTGCTCTCGGCGACGTCCTCGTGACAGCCCGTGCAGACCGACGGGTCGGCGTAGATGCGCAGGAGCTCCTGGTCGGGGAAGTTGCGCGTGTACTCGTCCCAGGTCCAGGCACCCCCCTCCTTGCGGGCCATCGCGATCAGCCACGGATAGTCCTGGCCCGCCCGGGTGGACTCCTTGACGATGAGGGCTCCGTCCGGCCACGCGAAGGGGGTCGCCCCCGGCCGCGGGATCTTCGCCAGCTCCACGTTGCAGGCCCACACGTGCTTGTCGCCCCGGTGGGGGTCATCCGCCTTCTCGGGGATGGGCGCCGCGTTGATCCGGATGCACTTGTCACGAAAGTTGGCCAGGTCGTCCGGGAGCGGCTCGGCGCAAGCAGCGAGCAGGACCAACGCGGCAGGGAGGGAGCGCATGGGGGGCCTCCGGGATCCTCGGGGTGACCCGAGCATACGGAGCGGGCCGAAGGGGTGTCAATGCGCGGCCGCTCTGCTACCATGCGGCCTCCCGGACACCCTCGGAGGCTCGCCCCATGCTGCGACTGATCCTCGCCCTGTTGATCGCCACGCCGGCCCTCGCGAACGAGCCCGCCGTCGCCGAGGCACCGGCGCCAGAACCAGAGGCTCGGTGGTACGTCGCGACGAAGGGGGGCGTCACCGCGTTCCTCAACAGCCAGTCCAAGATCCTGGAGCACATGCTCAAGCCGGTGGTGAAGCTGGAGGTGGGCTACGTCGCCCTGCCGGATCTCCTGGTCGGCGTCGAGCTGTCCGCCATCGCCGACGCCAGCGAGTTCTACCGGGTGGCCGGCGCGACGGTGGTCGGCCGCGCCGCCTTCGCCCGAGGGGAGGTGTTCTCCTTCTGGTTCGGGTGGGGCGCGGGGGCGGGCATGGGGCCCCGCATCCTCGCGCCGGACCTCCTCGCCCAGTCGCAGGTGACCCTCTGGCTCCAGGCGGGGCTCCTGTTCCGGTGGCAGGCCGTTCCGGACGTGCTCTCCTTCGGCCTCGATCTCCTCAACGAGAACGCTACCCTCCTGACCGCGGCGGGGAGCGTGCAGCTCCACTTCTGACCCCCTGAGATTTCTCCTCAAGCTCGCGGCGGCGCCCGCCGATGAGGCGCGATGCCGGTGGGTGGAGGCCCATGGCTCGCGAGCAACTCGATGAGACTGACTGCGTGCTTCCTGGTGGCGCTCGTGGGAGCGCCCGTGTCTGCATCCCCCTGGTCCCAGTGGCGCGGTGACCCGACCCGGTCGGGCGTCGCCGGACCTCTTCACATCAACGCACCGGGCATTCGATGGGTGCGCCTCACCGGCGGCACCGCGCTCGACGTAGCCGCCCACGACCTGGACGGCGACGGCGCCCTCGACGTGCTCACCGTGGAGGGGGGGCGTCTGGTGGCGCGCAAGGCCTCCGGGCAGGTGCTCTGGGACTCTCCCGGTATTCTTGCCCGCGCCGTCCTCGACGTCCGGGACATGGACGGAGACGGCGTGCGAGAGGTCGTGGTCGACGCGACCAGCCGCGCCGTGCTCCTGGACGCGGAGACCGGCGCCGTCGTCTGGACCTCCGCCGCCACGCTGCCCATCGAGAACATCGCCTCCTTCCTCGTCGCGGACGTACTTGGCTCCCCCGAGCCCGAGCTCATCATCGCGGACAAGGCCGGCAATGCGGCCAAGCCGCTGCTGACGGGCGCCGCCTTCGTGTTCTCCTTCGGGGCCGGCACGGACGGCCTCGGGGCGGGCACCCCCACGGCGGTCACCCAGGGTGGAACCCGCGACTACGAGTCGGGGCGCGCCATCGCCGTCGCGGACCTGGACGGGGACGGCGCCCTGGAGATCATCGCTCCCGGGGCAGCGCGCCTTTATGCCTACGACCCGCCCACGGGGTCGCTCAAGTGGTCGACGGAGGCGCTGCCCGGCACCGGGACGGAGAACCTGTCCTGGAGCAGCGTCCAGGTGACCGACGCAGACGGCGACGGGCGCCAGGAGGTGCTCGTCCTCACGAGCTCCACCTTCATCTCTACGCCCTCACGCCGGGTCGCCATGGCCGCCCTGGACGACGGCGCGCTGCGCTGGCGATACACCTTCGCGGCCCCGGGACCCGGCCTCACCGGGCACCAGTGGCCGGCCAGGGCCGTCGCCGACCTGGACGGGGATGGTGCGGCGGAGCTGGTGACGTCCTTCTGGTCCGAGGGGAATGGCTGGACGACCCACGTCCGTGACGCGGCGACTGGGACGGCGATGACGACGCTGGCCGGAGAGCGGGCGGTGACGGTGCTACCGGGACAGCCCGGCGCGCCCGCTGAGCTGGTGACGGAGCCCACGGCCTTCCTGGCGCCCGGGCCCTTCGGGCCGCGACGCGTCTGGAGGTACGGCGCGGGCGCCACCCTGACCCATGAGTGGACGAGGGCCCAGGTGGCGACGCCGACCGCCACCTTCAGCGGAGCCCCAGAGGTCGTGGTGACCCGCGATACGGATGGCGACGACTGGGGCGACGTGGTGGAGATCGTGCGCCGCGGCACCGGGGAGGTGGTTCGGACGGCCGCCGCGGGAGGGGTGCTGCTCCGCGTGCAGACCGCCAGCGCAGGGGGCGCCGCCCGGGCCATGCTGCTGCACGCCAGCGGGCGCCTCGCCGTGCTCGGGGCGGACTTCACGCTGCTCAACGATCAGAACGGCGACGGCCTCGCCGACCTGCGCTTCGAGGGCCACTACCTCCAGCGGGTGGCGGTGCTGGCCGGCCCCGGGGGGCCGCTCCTCCTGTCCCCGGAGGCGGGCGGGCAGCTCGCCGCGCTGGACCCACTGCTCGGCACCCCGTTCGCCGAGCCCCCCGTGCACCTGGCGCTCAGCGCCAACATGCCGCAGGTGCCCGTGGCACTGGATGCGCCAGGCGGCCCCCGGGTCATGCGCCTGCACCAGGATCAGTGGCGGCGGCAGATCGTCTCGGCGATCAGCGCAGATGGTTCGGTGGCCTGGTCGACGAGCCTGGGCGGCGCGGGCGGGACCCTGCTGCTCAGGGGCGACCCCCTGGCCCTCGACCTGGACGCGGACGGCTCCGACGAGCTGGTGCTCTGCGTCCAGGACACCGCGCTTGGCGCGGTGCACCAGGTGGTGGCCATCGATGGCGCGACAGGGGCGGTGCGCTGGGCGTCGAGCGGCATCGACACGCCGGGGGGCAGCGTCGGCAACCTGGCGGCGCGGGGCGGGCAGATCCTGCTGACGGCCAACAAGCAGCTCGTGGTGCTCGACGGGGCGAGCGGTGCGAGCTTCGCGTCGGTGACGCTGCCCGGGACCCACTACCGGGGGACGCCCATCGTGACGAACCTGGATGGGGACCCAGCCCTGGAGGTGCTGATCGCCGGGACGACGGCCGGCGCGGTGGCTCTGGATGACAACCTGGCGGTGCTGTGGACCGTCGACCTGGGCCAGGCCTCGCTGGGGTCGGGGGCCGTGGCGAGCGGGCCGCCAGGGCGGGTGGCGCTGCTCAGCCGCGCCAAGAGCCCGCGGGTGGACCTGGTCGCCGCGAGCTCGGGCAAGCCCCTCGGGGCCTGGTCATTGGCGGCAGGCATGGCGTGGGCCCCGGGAAAGGAGCCCGTGGGAGCGACCTCCCAGGTCCAGGAGATCCTGCCCGCGACGGACCTGCTCGGCGATGGCGGCGACGGCTTCCTCGTGACGTCCTCCGATGGGTTCGTCTATGCGCTGCGGAGCGACGGAGGGCTCGCGTGGGCCCTGGAGGTGGGCGGAGCCCTGGCGACCCCTGCCATCGTCGATGTGGACGGCGACGGCACCGCCGAGCTCGCCATCCCGGTCACGTCGGGGCGGCTCGCCCTCATCGACGACACGCCCGTGGGCGCACCCGAGTGGGTTGTTGAGTCCGCCTCCCCCGAAGGGAGCATCGACCTCGACGTCCAGGAGGACCCGACCGCCCTGACCGTGAGCTGGGCGGCGGTCAGCGGGGCGTCCTCCTACGCCGTACGCCTGACCAGCCAGTTCGGGACGGTCATCGCCGAGCAGCTCGACACGGCCGGCGGGGCCACCTGGACCTTCCAAGACCTGAGCCTGCAGCCCGCCGTGTGGTACAGCGCGAGCGTCCGCGCGTTGGAGACCGGCATGGTGGCAGGCCCCATGACCGTGTCCGACGGCGTGACCATCACGGACCTGTCCGCGCCGAGCGTGACGGAGGTGAGCGCGAGCCCCTCGGTCCTCTCGCCGGACCTGGCGGAGGTGGCACCGTCGACCACCCTGTCCGCGACGATGCGGGACGTCACGCGCCTGGTGTGGTGGGCGCTCACCATCGAGGACGGGGACGGGCAGCCCGCCCGGTCCTGGGGCGGGCCCCTGTCGACGCGCACGTTCACGGTGAACCAGGCCTGGGACGGCCTCGACGACGCGGGTGAGATGGTCACGGAGGGTGTGTGGACTGCGCGGTTCACGGCCTTCGATCAGGCGGGGCACGCAGCAGAGGCGACCGCGACGGTGGTCGTGCTCCGCGCTGAAGGGGAGACCTCGGAGGACACCGGCCGTCGAGCCCCAGAGCGGGGCCACCCCTGCGCCCACATCAAGCCGGGCAAGGCGAAGGGACCCAAGGGGAAGGGCGCGGAGCGCAGCGCGCACGCCAGCAAGAAGGCCGAGTGCCTGGAGAAGGAGGCCAAGCGCAAGGCGACGCGGAGCGAGGAGGCGCGCAAGCGGGAGAAGGACGCAAGCGACAAGGCGGAGAAGGACGCAAAGGACAAGGGCGCCGCCGGCCCCTGTGAGGCGTCGAGCGCCAAGGAGCCCCCGGGCAAGGCGATCTCGGCCGCGGCCCCCGGCAAGCGCAAGTGAGCGGACCGTAACCCCTCCTGGGCCCGCCTCTGGTATGCTTCCCCCGGCGCGGGATGAACCGCCCGCCTCGCCCTGTTTCGGCAGGGGCCATTGACCCCGAGGGAAGACACCATGGACTCCACCGCGCTGCCCGCCCACGCCTCCCCCCCCTTCCGCGCAGTGCCCATCGGCGGCGGAGTGCTGCCCACCGCGACCGCAGTGCTGGGCACCGTGGCCGTCCTGGGGCTCGCCTCGCTGCTCGCCCCGGAGGGCTCCTGGGCGCGCACCTTCCTGCTGGAGCGCGGCTGGGCCCAGCCCCTCACGCTCGCGCTGTTCTTCTGGGGGCTCGGGCACGTGCTGCGCCGCCTGGTCGCCCAGGTGGCGGAGCAGAGGGCGCTCAGGGCCTGCGTGGAGATCCTGCGCCAGGAGGCCATCGACCGGGAGCGCGTACCCGGCCTTCTCAACGGTGTGGCGCGCCAGTCGGGCTCCCTCTCCGGCGACGTGCTCGGGGCGGTGCTCAGCTACTTCCGCACCCACCGGCCGACCCGCGACGAGGTCATGCGCGTCGCCAGCCACGCCGTGGACCGGGCGGCGGACCGCATCGACGACGAGTACGCGGCGCTGGGGGCGACCCTGTGGCTCATCCCCCTGTCCGGCTTCCTCGGCACCGTGCTCGGGATGTCGGCGGCCATCGGCTCCTTCGACGCGGTGATCGGCGCCCAGTCTGGAGATCTGACGGCGCTGGTGCCGTCCGTCCGGGGCCTGGCCGTCGCCTTCGACACCACGCTGCTCGCCTTGGCCCTCGTGGTTCCCCTCAAGATCGTGGAGGTGGCGACCCACCGCCGCGACCGGGGCCTGCTCGACGCCATCGACCGCTCGGTGGGCAGCGGCTTGGTGCAGGAGCTCGACCTGGCGGGCCTCGCCCAGCAGACGGCCGAGGAGCGGGCGCTCGACCGCTACGCCGAGACCGTGGACAGGATCCGCAAGAGCCTGCTCCAGATCGACGGCCTCCTGGGCGCCCTGACGGCGCGCGTCGGCACGGTCTCCCAGGTGGAGGTCGCCATGCAGGACCTCGGCGCCGCGGCGAGGGCCGTGCGAGACGCGGTACCGGCCATCAGGGCGGACCTCGCCTCCATGCGGCGCCAGAGCGAGCAGCCCATCACGCTCGTCCGGCAGACCGGGAGGGAGCCGTGAGGCGGCGCGGGCGCAAGTGGGCCCACGGCGAGGTCTTCGGCACGTCGCTGGCGGACATCCTGACGACGGCGCTCGGCTGCGTGCTGCTGCTGTTCCTCGTCGCGGTCATGAACATCCGCCAGGCGCTCAGCACCGAGAAGGCGTCCCACGAGCTGACGACGGAGCAGCTCGTCGCGGAGGAGCACGGGCGCAAGGTCGCCGAGCAGGAGCGCCAGGTCGTGCAAGGGGCGAAGACCGCCGTCGAGCGGGCGCTGGCCCAGGCACAGGCAGCCCGCGGGGAGTCGGAGCGGGCCCTGCGAGCCGCCGAGGAGGAGAAGCGGGGGCTGGACGCGAAGCTCCTCGCAGCGGGAGAGGCCCTGGCGGCGGCCCAGAAGACGGAGCAGGAGCTGAAGGAGCGCCACGGCCGCCTGCGCGAGGCAGCCGCCCGCGTCGTCGAGCGGCTCGACCCGGGTCAGATGGCCCCGGTGGACCTGATGCTGGTCATCGACGGCACCCGGTCCATGGTGCCGAGCCTGGACGCGGCGCGCCGGGACCTCCAGTCCCTGGCGCGGGCGCTCGGGGTGGTCAGCAGCTCGGCGCGGGTGGGGGTCGTCGTGTTCCGTGACAGCCGCGAGGCCGAGGGCGTCCGCACCGAGGCCCACCCGCTGACCAATGACTTCGCGGCCCTGGAAGCTTTCCTCGGCGGCATCCAGGCCATGAGCACGCGGGTGGACACGGACCTCCCGGAGTGGCTGGAGGGCGGGATCCGGGAGGCGGCCCGCTCCGGCTGGCGCGAGGAGGCGGTGCGGCTCATGGTGGTCGTCAGCGACGCGGCCAACCAGGACGGAGCCGGCCCGGCCGTCCAGGCGGCCCGGGAGTTTCGCGACGCGGGCGGCCGGGTGTTCGTGCTCTCGACCCTCCCCGCTGGGTACGACACCAAGCCCGACGTTGCCACGGACTACCGCGACGCCGTCCTGCCCGAGCACGCGGCCATCGCCGCGGCGGGCGGCGGCATCCACATCGAGGGCACGGGCGGTGACCAGCTCGTCCATGAGGCCCTCAAGGCCGCGCTCCACACCCGCGACGCCGAGCCCCTGGACGCCCTCAAGGGCGCCCTCGGTGGGGAGACGCTCCCGGAGTAGACCCCCGGCCAGATCCTTCCCGACGCCCGTGCGTATGCCTCGCTCATTGGCCCTGACCGCCACAGGAGGCATCCATGAACACCCGTCGACTCGTGCTCTCCTTCCTGCTCACGCTGGGCGTGGGCGCCCCCCTCGCGCTGACCGCCGAGGGGGCCGACGACCCCGAGATTGAGGTCGCCCCACGCTTCGTAGAGACCGCCGCCGTCGCGTCCGTCGACCTGCGCGCCACCGTGATCCGGTCCACGTCGCGCCTCGTCGAGATCCGGGTCACCGGGAAGAACACGGGCGACGAGCCCGTCGACACGAAGGTCGAGGTCGTCGCACGGCGCAGCGGCGCCGGCTCCGAGATGGCCCGCATGGCGCCGCGCCCCGAGATCGTCGCCCGCCGCAGCGTCACCATCCACGCCGCCCCCGGCGAAGAGGTCGACCAGGTCGTGACCTTCGACAAGCTGAAGCTCGGCTCGGCCAAGGGCCTGAAGAAGCGCCCGGTCTACGCGACGGTGTTCGCCAGCTCCGAGACGGCCAGCCGCTCCCTGGCCATGGCCTTCGACGACGTGCTGGAGTGAGGCGATGCGTGAGACCCTCCTCGGCGCTGCGCTCGCCGTCGCGGTCGTGCTCGCGGTCTCTACCGCCAGCACACCGCGGGCGGAGCCACCGGCAGACCCGGTGATCGTCGCGGACGACGGGGGACCGCTCCGCGAGGTGGTGATCCACTTCGACCCGCGCGCCGAGGAGGCGGTGGCCCCCACCTGGCGGGACCTGTTCCGTGCGCTGCCGCAGACGGTCAAGGTCTGGGTGGTGGTGGAGAGAGCGGAGGACATGGACCGTTGGCGCACTCTGATCGAAGAGTGGGGAGTGGCAGCGCCCGAGCGCTTCCACCCGGTGGTCGCGGGGCTGCGGATCACCACCTGGGCGCGCGACCGCTTCACGCTGCGCAAGGACGGCGACACGGCGGTGCTCCTGGTGCCCCCTCGCCCCACGGAGAGCAACGAGGCGCGCCTGAACGACTGGACGGCGCCCTTTGCCCTGGCGGCCGCGCGCCCGTTTCGCACCCGGGTGGAGGTCTCCCGCGCCGTGTTCGACGGCGGCGACCTGGTGGCGAGCAACAGCCACGTCTTCGCGACGGCGGTGCTCCGCGGGCGCAATCTGGGCGGGCCGCTCGCATCGCCGGAGCGCCTCGGCTCCTGGATGCGCACCATCAGCGGCCGAGAGCCCGCCCTGCTGGGGACGGACCCCAACCTGGTCCCGCGCCACCACATCTGCATGTTGCTGACCCCCATCGGGGGGCGCACCGTGCTCGTCGGAGACGCCGAGCTGGGCCTCGCGCTGCTCCCGCCAGACGCCCCCCTGCCCCGCCCCGCGGACCGGCGCCCGGAGACCATCGAGTCCTTCCACCGGGTCGCTCGCGCCCTGGAGGCACAGGGCTTCCACGTGCGCCGCATCCCGCTCGTGCCCCTGGTCGACGGCCTCACCTACGTGAGCTACAACAACGCGCTGCTGGAGCGTCGCGACGGGCGGCTCCACGTCTATCTGCCCCAGGCGGGCATCGAGGCGCTGGACTCCGCGGGGCGCAAGGCGTGGGAGGAGACTGGCGCCGTGGTCCACCCCATCGACACCCGCGGGATCTACCCGTGGAACGGCACGGTGCGCTGCCTGGTGAACGTGCTGGACCGGGGAGTCTGACCCGCTACAGGCTGGTCCCGATCATGGTGCGCATGACCTCGGCGAAGGTCTCCTCGTAGACCGCGAAGTCGCCCGCCGAGAAGAGTACGAAGCGGACCTCGTCGAGCGCGCCTTCGTTGTCCACTACCCACCGGACGACGCCGTTGAGGGCGACGAAGGCGGCCCGGTCGATGGGGAAGCGGTAGGCCCCGGTGCTGATTGACGGGAACGCGATGCTCCGGAGGCCGTGCTTCTTCGCGAGGCCCAGACTCTGACGGTAGCAGCGCTCCAGGAGCCCGTGCTCCCCCGCCGCCCCTGTGCCGTGCCAGACCGGGCCCACCGTGTGAATGACGTGCTTCGCCCTCAGATTGCCCCCGGTGGTGATCACCGCGTTGCCTGTGGCGAGCGGCCCGCTCGCCGCCACGATGACCTTGCACTCCGCCTTGATCTGGGGCCCACCCGCGCGGTGAATCGCGCCGTCCACCCCGCCGCCGCCCATCAACGAGGAGTTTGCGGCGTTGACGATGGCGTCGACGTCCTGGGCGGTGATGTCGCCCTGCACCAGCCTCAGCGTCGTCCCCTTGATTGCCCGCTGCATGCGCCCTCCGAACTCAAACCTGCTGCGACCAGGCAGACTCTTTGAAATCAGTCCCATCGTGGGACCAGACGCGCGGCTTCCCGCCGACGATGGTGCGGATGTGCACCGGGCGCTGCCACACCTTCTGGATGTTCCCGAGGACGTCCTGCCCATACCCCTTGTGCAGATCGGTCCCCTCGTGCTTGTGCCACAGCAGCAATTCGCCCCGGTTGGCGTGGTTGCTGTCCTCCACGTAGATGAAGGGCTGGCCGTGGTTGGTGAGCTGGAAGAGCAGCTTCTCCTTGATGAGCTTGAAGTCGCGGCTGAAGATCTCGAACTGCCCGCTCTTCGTGTTGTACTCGTAGGTGAACATCTTGTTCGCCCAGCAGAACTCGGGCGTCAGGAAGGTATCGATGAAGGAGACGTCGTTGTAGATCTTCCTGACCTCGAAGACCTTCTGCCGGCCGAGCCCCAGGTTGCGGTTCCACTGGGACTTCTCGGCCATGTCGTCGCACTCGTCCCACTCCTTGCCGAAGCGCCCCTTGTTCCAGCGGTCCTCGATGTCCCGAAACAGCTCGATGCCGATCTTGTAGGGGTTGATGCTCGTCGGGCTCATCACCATGCTGCCCGCGTGCGTGTTGGCGTAGTCGAAGATCTCGCTCGTGTCCAACACTCGCGTGGTCATCATGATGGAGTGCCAGTAGCTGGCCCAGCCCTCGTTCATGATCTTGGTCTGGCCCTGGGGCGCGAAGTAGTATGCCTCCTCGCGGACCATGGAGAGCACGTTGCGCTGCCACTTCTTCAGGGGAGCGTGGTCGATGAGAAACGCCAAGACGTCCTTCTCTGGATCCTCGGGCACGCGGCGGGCCTTCTGACGCTGCGCCTCGATCTTCTGTCGCTCCTTCTCCATGAAGTCGGCCGGGTTGACGTACTTGTCCAGGTAGCTCTTGGACTGGATCTTCTTCGGCTCGGGCCGCACGTAGTTGGTGTCCTCGTCCTGCCTGTCTCTCTGGCGCCGGATGAACGGAGAGTGGATGTCGATGAGATTGTCGATGGACAGGCACACGTCCAGGAAGCTCTCGACCTCGTCGAGCCCGTACCGCTCGATGTAGGACCGGATGCGCGCCGCGTGGTTGGCCATCTCGTCCATCATCTTGCGGTTCGTGTGGCTGAACCAGGCGTTGTTCTTGAAGAAATCGCAGTGTCCGTAGACGTGGGCCATCACCATCTTCTGCTCGACGGTGCTGTTTCCCTCCAGCAGATAGGCGTAGCACGGGTCGTTGTTGATGACGAGCTCGTAGATCTTCTGGAGACCCCACGAGTAGCTCTTCGACATGCGCTCGTACTCCATCCCGAAGCGCCAGTGCGGGTAGCGCGTGGGGAAACCCAGGTACGAGGCGATCTCGTTCATCTGCTCGTAGTCCACCATCTCGAACACGGTCTCGTAGAAGTCGAGGCCGTAGGCCGCGGCGTGGTCCCGAATCTGACACTGGACGTCATAGAGGTAGGATGGCAGGCCCATGTGCTACTTTCCCTTGCCCAGGAAGTCCTTGATGGACTGCATGATGGCGTCCTTGTTCTTGATCTCGCTCGTGATGATGTTCTCGTCGTCCTCGTCGAAGTGCTCGTGCAGGTCCTTGATGAACTGGCCGCTGCCGTAGGGGCTCTCGACCTGGCCATAGCAGAACACGTTGACGGCGGGCAGTATCTTCTCTCTCAGCAGCTTGACGCAGCTCTGGGTGTCGTCCACGGACCAGTTGTCGCCGTCCGAGAAGTGGAACGGGTAGATGTTCCACTCGCTGGCCGGGTAGTCAGAGTCCATGATCTCCAGGCACAGCTTGTAGGCGCTGGAGATCATGGTCCCGCCGGACTCTTTCGTATGAAAGAACGTGTGGCTGTCCACCTCCCGGGCGGTCGCGTCGTGGATGATGTAGCGGCTCTCGATGCCCTTGTACTGGCTGCGGAGCCACGTGTCGATCCAGAAGCTCTCGATGCGGACGATCTCTTTCTGCTCCTCGCCCATGGAGCCCGACACGTCCATCATGTAGATGATCACCGCGTTGGAGTGGGGGCGCGTGTCCACCCGCCATGCCCGATACCGCTTGTCGTCCCGGGTCGGGATGATCATCGGATGGTTGGGGTCGTAGGACCCGCTGGAGATCTCTCGCAGCAGCGCCCGCTTGAACGTGCGGCGGAAGTGGCGGAGAGACTCGGGCCCGACGGGCCGAATGCCCGTGTAGCGCTCCTTGACGGACTCGATCTTCTCCTTGCCCTTGGGCTGGATGTTCGGCAGCTCGAGAGACTCACCGAGGATCTCGGCCAGCTCGTCGAGCTTGATGTCCACCTCCAGGTCGTGCTGACCGGGGGCGTCGCCGGCCTCCCCCGGACCCGCCGGATCTCCCGGCTGGCCCTGGACCGGCTGCCCCTTGTCCCCGTTCCCCTGGCCGACGCCGCCGCTCTGCGACTTGCCGTAGACGAAGTGGGGGATGTCGATGCGGGGCACGGGGATCGAGACGGTGTCCTTGCCCTTCCGCCCGATCAGCTCGCCCTGCGAGATGTACTTCTTCAGGTTCTGCTTGATCCGGCCGCGCACGATCTCGCGGAACCGGGAGTGGTCCTTCTGGATGTTCAGCACCATGCGGTCCGTCTCCCGTCTACGAGTTCAACGACGATCAATGACTACCCTTCACGTCGCCTCGCGCGAAGATGCTCGCGACGTAGTTGAGCACGTCGTTGGCGGACTCCTCGTTGTACCCGTAGTTCTTGATCATCCGCTGCTTGACGATGTCGATCTTCTCCTGGGTGTCCCGGTCGATGACGTTGGACACCAGACTCGTCAGCTTGATGGTGTCCTTCTGGTCCTCGAAGAGCTTGAGCTCCAGGGCCTTGTAGAGGCGCTCGTTGGTCCGGTAGTCGAACTGCTTGCCCTCGATGGCCAGCGCCCCGATGTAGTTCATGATCTCGCGGCGGAAGTCGTCCTTGCGGCTCTCCGCCACGTCGATCTTCTCTTCGATCGACCGCATCAGCCGCTCGTCCGGCTCCTCGTCCATGCCCGTGTAGCGGTTCTTGACCCGCTCCTTCTGGGTGTACGCTTTCACGCTGTCGATGTAGTTGGCGCAGAGCCGGCTCACCGCCTCCTCGTCGGCGCTGATCGCCCGCTGGACCTCGTTCTTCACGATGTCCTCGTACTCCTGCTTCACGACGGCCAGCATCTCACGGTAGCGCTTCTTGATCTCTTCGTTGGAGATCAGGGAGTGGTGCTGGAGCCCGCTCTCCAGCTCGTTCATCACGATGAACGGGTTGATGCTGGTCTCCGCGCGCCCGCTGACCAGAGCGTTGGAGATCTTGTCCTGGATGTACCGCGGGCTGATTCCCTCCAGGCCCTCGCGGTTCGCCTCCTTGCGCAGCTCCTTGATGTTGTCCTGCGTGTAGCCCGGCAGCGTCTTGCCGTCGTACAGCTTCATCTTCTGCACGAGGGTCAGGTTGTGCTTCTTGGGCTCGTCGAGGCGCGTCAGCACGGCCCACATGGCTGCCATCTCCAGCGTGTGCGGCGCGATGTGGATCCCCCGCACCCGCTCCTTCGAGAAGTCCTTCTCGTAGATCTTGATCTCCTCCGACAGCTTCGTGATGTACGGGATGTCGATCTTGATGGTGCGGTCGCGCAGCGCCTCCATGAACTCGTTGCTCTGGAGCTTGCGGTACTCGGGCTCGTTGGTGTGCCCGATGATCACCTCGTCGATGTCCGTCTGCGCGAACTTCTTGGGCTTGATCTTGTGCTCCTGCGACGCCCCGAGCAGGTCGTAGAGGAACGCCACGTCCAGCTTGAGCACCTCCACGAACTCGATCACCCCGCGGTTGGCCACGCAGAACTCGCCGTCGAAGTTGAAGGCGCGCGGGTCGCTGTCCGAGCCGTACTCGGCGATCTTGCGGTAGTTGACGTCGCCCGTCAGCTCGGTCGAGTCCTGGTTCTTCTCGTCCTTGGGCTGGAACGTGCCGATGCCGATGCGGTCCTGCTCGCTGAACACCAGGCGCCGCACACGCACGTGGTTCTTGATCACCAGCTCCCAGCTCCCGCCGTGGCGCGCAAGGAAGTCCTTGAAGTAGTAGCGGCTCGCCGGGCTCAGGTCCTTGCCGAGCAGGTGGCTCACCGGGTAGTCGAGGCTCAACAGCCCGAGCTGCTCCAGGGCCGTCCGGCGGAACTCCACCGGGATGAGCAGCAGCGGGTCCTCGTGGACGGGGCTCGGCACGTAGTCGACGCCCTCGCTGCTCTCCCGGGGCACGATCCAATCGAAGGTGTAGAGCGCCCCCTCCCGCGTGCGCGAGTAGCGCTCGATACCCTTCTTCAGAAGCCTCACTACCGTGCTCTTGGAGCTCCCCACGGGCCCGTGGAGCAGGATGACGCGCTTCTCCGTCCCGTAGCCATAGGCCGCGGACTTGAAGACGTTCACCAGCTTCTGGAGCGCGATGTCCAGGCCGAAGATCGCGTCGCGCCCCCGGTCCTGCTCGTCGCGGAAGAAGTGGTAGCGCGTCACCTTCTTCTTGTTGTCGATGTACTCCTCCATGCCGTGGCTCAGCACCATGTCGTACAGCCGTTGGAAGGAGGAGCGCACCACGCGCGGGTTCTCGGTGACGAGCTTGAGGTAGTCCTCGAAGCTACCGGACCAGTTCAGCTCCTGGTACTCGGCGATGTTCTGGAGCCCGGCGATCTTCCTGAGCAGCGATTCCATGGGGGTAGAGCCTCCTGGGTACGGTTTCGCAACGCTGTGCCAACGCGCCCGCATCCGGGCGCCCCGGCGGACCCGCGACCCCGGCCGAACGCCGGTGGCCCGGCCGCGCCGGGAGCTTGCTGCACGTGCATGGAACAGAGCCGACGGGCGCTTCCGGCCGTCGAGGGGCGGGTCGCATGGTAGCACATGCCTGCGGTCAGCGGTCAAACACGGCGCCCCGTCGGCAGCGCCAAGGCACCGCGGGGCCTGGAGCACGGGGCTACGAGGCGCACGCGCTCCGGTCCAGGGCGGCGCGAACGGCCGCCGCGAGCTGCGACACGTCGTAGGGCTTGCCCACGAACCCGAGCGCCCCCTCCGTGAGCACCTGCTGGACGAGGTGGTCGCCGTGCAGGCCACTCGAGAGGAGCACCGGGACGCCGGGGCGCACGGCCTCGATGGCGCGGAAGGTCTCCAGCCCGTCCATGCCCGGCATGATCAGGTCCATGAGCACGAGGCCGATGTCGTCGCCCCGCTCCCGGACGACGTCGACGGCCTCGGCCCCGTCGTGCGCCACCAACGTGCGGTAGCCCAAGGACTTCAACATGGCGGCCGCCATCTCGCGCACCACCGGCTCGTCGTCCACCACCAGCACCGTCGCGTCGCCACTCGGCGGCTCGGCAGGTGGGACCGGGTCCGCGGCGACCAGGGGCTCCGCCACCGCGGGGAGGTAGACGTCGAAGGTCGTCCCGTCACCGGGCGCGGAGGACACCAGGACCGCCCCTCCGTGGTCCTTGACGATGCCGTAGACCACGGCGAGGCCGAGGCCCGTGCCGGTACCGGTCTCCTTCGTCGTGAAGAAGGGCTCGAAGATGCGGTCGAGCACCTCGCGGGCCATGCCGGCCCCCGAATCCCGCACCCGCAGGCGCACGTAGTCCCCGGGCGCGAGCTCCGCCGGGCCTCCCACCATGGGCAGGCGCTCCCGTGTCGTCTCGATGCGGATGATGCCCCCCCCGGCCATGCTGTCGCGGGCGTTGAGGCAGAGGTTCACAAGCACCTGCTCCATCTGCCACGGATCGCCGCGCACGGCATGGAGCAGCGGGTCCAGCGCGAGGTCCACGGAGACGGCCTTGCCGATGATCTGCGACAGGAAGCCCATGGCGGACTCGACGGCCCCGTTGACACTCAGGATGACGCGCGACACCTCCTGCTTGCGGGCGAAGGTCAGGAGCTGCTGGGTGAGCCTCGCCCCCCGGGACGCGGACTCCTGGATGATCTGGAGCGGGCCCCCGAGCTCCGGCTCCACCACCCGCCGCGACAGAAGTGAGGCGTACCCGAGGATGCCGGCGAGCATGTTGTTGAACTCGTGGGCGATGCCGCCCGCCAGAGTCCCGATGGACTCCATCCTCTGCGCGTGGACGACCTGCGCCTGCAGGCGGCGGTGCTCGGTGACGTCCCGGTTGACGCACACCACGACACCTCGCTCGTCGGGCGACATGCCCATGTGGGGCACATAGGACGCCGCGCACTCCACCTCGATGCGCCGCCCGTCCCGGGTCTGCTGCCAGAGAGTGCCGTGCCAGGAGCCCACCCGCGCGATCCGCTCCATGACGTCCTCGGGAGTCCCCTCGGCGGTCTCGGTCTTGAGGACCTCCTGGGCGGGGCGGCCGACGACGTCCCCCGCGGACCACCCGTAGGTGCGCTCGGCGGCGAGGTTCCAGAGCGTGATCACCCGATCCTCGTCGAACACCACCACGGCGTCGTTCAGGCTCTCGACCAGCGTCCGGTAGCGCTGCTCGCTGGCGGCCCGCTCGTGCTCCAGGCGCACCCGCGCGGTGACGTCCTCGTTGATCAGCACCACGTAGGCGACCTTGCCGTCGTCCCCGCGCACCGGGAAGGCCCGCGCCGCCAGGTAGATGCCGCGCGCGAGGCGCTCCGAGAGCGGAGCCGACGTACCGTGAGGTCCGACCACCGCTTGGTAGAAGAAGGGCGGCAGCTCGACGCTCTCGCCTGCGAACGCGCGCTCCAGAGCGTCGGCCCCGGCGGGCATGGACCGGCGGATGTAGGTGCGGAAGTCCTCCGTCATCAGGGCAAAGTAGCGGCTGCGGGGGAGCCCGATCAGGCGCTCGTGGGCGGCGTTGATCGCGACGACCCGCGCGTTGGCGTCGAGCACCTGGATGCTGAAAGGAGCCTGCTCGACCAGGTCGTCGAGCAGCGTGCGGGTGGTGCGCAGGCGGCGGTTCTCCTGCTCGAGGGCCGCGACCCGCACGCGCAGCGCTTCCAG
Organism: Myxococcales bacterium; assembly: GCA_045863395.1. Classification (GTDB taxonomy): domain Bacteria; phylum Myxococcota_A; class UBA9042; order JABWCM01; family BTVJ01; genus BTVJ01. Next base: position 13,809 of record BTVJ01000073.1, on the reverse strand, counting down.
ATCGAGATCCTGCGTCGCTCTCCCCTCACCCATGGCAGCCTCCCGTACAGGGCGCGGCCATGATACACCCGTCGCGGCAGGGTGGGAATGCGAGCCATCGTATTCTTGGGCTCGCGTGGCCCTGGACTCCACCGCCGCGGCGCGCTAGAAGGTCGGCATGACTGCGAAGCTCGCCAGAATCGAAGACGCGATCGACGACATCCGCCGCGGCCGAATGGTCATCCTCGTCGACGACGAGGACCGCGAGAACGAGGGGGACATCGTCGTCGCCGCCGAGAAGCTCACCCCGGAGCTGGTCAACTTCATCGCGACCCACGCCCGGGGGCTGCTCTGCCTCGCCATGACAGGCGACCGCGCCGACCGCCTCGGGCTGGAGCCCATGACGCGCAACAACCGGGCGCCGCTGGGCACCGCGTTCACCGTGTCCATCGACGCGGCGAGCACCCGGGGGTCGGGGGTGTCGGCGGCGGACAGAAACCACACGGTGCACGTCGCCATCGCCGACGACACGACACCGGAGGACCTGGTCACCCCGGGGCACGTGTTCCCCTTGCGGGCACGAGACGGCGGGGTGCTGGTCCGCAGCGGCCAGACCGAGGGGTCGGTGGATCTGGCGCGCCTCGCCGGCCTCAAGCCCGCCGCGGTGATCTGCGAGATCATGAACCCCGACGGCACCATGGCGCGGCTTCCCGAGCTCCTGAAGTTCGGCGAGCAGCACGGCGTTCACGTCGTCACCATCGCGGACCTGATCGAGTACCGGCTCCAGAAGGAGAGCTTCATCGAGCCGGTCGCCGAGGCGCTGCTCCCGACCTCGTATGGCGAGTTCACGATCACCGCCTACCGCAACGTGGTGGACGAGGCCGTGCACCTGGCGCTGCGCCACGGGGACGTGCGCCCCGACCAGCCGGTGCTGGTGCGGGTGCACCGCGCGGACCTGCTCAGCGACGTGTTCGGCCTGCACCCGACGCGCAGCCGCGCCAAGCTGGACGCGGCCATGCGCCAGATCGTGCGGGAAGGGTCTGGGGTGATCCTCTACCTGCGAGGCGAGATGCCCGGCGAGGACCTCGCCCAGCGCGCGCGGCTGCTGGCGGGCACGCCCACCGCGGCGCCTCCCATGGACTTCCGGGAGTTCGGCGTCGGGGCGCAGATCCTGAACGCGCTCGGGCTCCGCCGCATCCGCGTGCTGACGAACCACCCCATGCCCTTCCGCGGGCTGTCGGGCTTCGGCCTGGAGATCGCGGAGTGGGTCCCCTACGACGAGTAGCTCACCGGGCTTCAGCCGCGCGGCGCTGCACCAGGTCGACGAGGGCCTCGTCGAAGCCGAGGGGCGCGGCGTGACGAACCTGCACGTCCCCAGCCACCTCGGCGACGATGCGCGGCAGGTCCACGGACGCGTGGCGCCCCGGCGCGAGGAAGTACGGGACCACGGTCAGCGACGCGGCGCCGGCGGCCACGGCCTCGCGCACGGCGCACGCCAGGGAGGGCTCGGCCAGCTCCATGTGCGCCGCATAGACCAGATCGAAGCCGCCCCGAGCCCGCACCGCGTCGGCCACCCGCTCGACGAGGGCGTTGGCCTCCGGGGCGCGGCTCCCGTGGTCGACGAGGATGAGGGCCGCGGGGCGTGGAGCTTGATGGTCGCGACTTTTCAAGAGCTTTCCTCCAAAGGAGAGTTACGATATACACTGAGAGCTGGGACCTCCAGGGGCGCGGAGACACGATGGCGCAAGAACACGAGCCGGCAACCATCCTCGTCGTGGACGACGACGCGGCCAACCTGCTCTACATCCAAGCGCTCCTCGAGCCGAGCGGCTACCGCATCGAGGTGGCACGCGACGGCGAGGAGGGCCTCCAGCGCATCGAGGAGCTGCGGCCGGACGTCGTGCTCCTCGACGTGATGATGCCGCGGAAGGACGGCTTCGAGGTCTGCCAGGAGGTCAAGTCCAACCCCGAGCTGCGCCACACGCCGGTCGTTCTCGTCACGGGCCTCGACGCGACGGCGGACCGGGTCCGCGGCCTGGAGGTCGGGGCGGACGACCTGCTCTCCAAGCCCGTCAACCGCCATGAGCTTCTGGCGCGCATCCGCTCGTCCATCCGCGTCAAGCGCCTCAACGACCAGGTGCGCAAGCAGGAGCGCACGCTGCGGGGCCTCTTCGAGCTGACGACGTTCGCGCAGGGGTATCCTCGCAGCACGACGATCCTGGCCACCCTGGCGCGCCGTGCCGTCGAGATCACCGAGATGGACCGCGTGATCGTCACCGTGGGCCCCGCGTCCGCCTGGACCGTCGCCGCAGACGTCGGCGTGAACGGCTCGGCGACGCGGGACACGGACTTCCTGGACGGGCGGGTGACCCAAGTCTCCGGCGCCAAGGAGGCGGTCGTCGAGGCGGACGGCGAGCTGGGGCCCTACATCGGCATCCCGCTGCGCAGCTTCGACGGCCGGGCACAGGCCGTGCTCCACGCGTTCGGCGGGTCGGCGGTCCCGGCCCGCGAGCAGGTGCAGCTCCTGGGGGTGGTCGGACAGCGCGTGGCGAGCGAGCTCCAGGTCATCGAGTACAACCACCAGCTCGAGCGGGAGGTCGACCAGCGCACCAGCGCGCTGCGGCAGGCCGTCGACGACCTGCAGGTCGCCAACCAGCGGCTCCTCCAGGCCAGCCACGACACGGTCGTGCGGCTCTCCATCGCGGCGGAGTACCGAGACGAAGACACGGCAGAGCACATCGAACGCATGTCGAGCTACGCGGTGTGCCTCGCCCGGGAGATCGGCTGGTCCGAAGAGGAGCAGCACATCATCAAGCTCGCGTCCCCCATGCACGACGTGGGCAAGATCGGCATCCGCGACTCGGTGCTGCGCAAGCGCGGCCAGCTCACGCCGGACGAGTGGGACCAGATGAAGGACCACCCGATCATCGGCTCCCGCATCCTCGGCGGCTCCAACTCCAAGCTCCTGCAGATGGCCGAGACCATCGCACTCACCCACCACGAGCGCTTCGATGGCACGGGGTATCCCCACGCCGTCCGGGGAGACGACATCCCCCTGTCGGGGCGCATCGTGGCGCTCGCAGACGTCTTCGACGCCCTCACGACCCACCGCGTCTACAAGCCGGCGTGGCCTGTCGAGAGGGCGCTGGACCGCATCCGGGAAGAGAGCGGGCGCCACTTCGACCCCAAGCTGGTCGACGCCTTCTTCAACTGCCTGCCCGAGATCCTCTGCATCTACAAGTCGTCGCTGGCTGCCTGAGCCGCAGGGGGGGAGGCGCTGGCGAGGCGTACCCCTACTGGAGGATGTCCACGCGGCGGTTCTGCCGCCAGCACTGCTCGCTGCGCTCGGTGCAGAGGGGCTGGCGCTTGCCCGCGGAGCGGGGCTGAAGCGGGGCGGTCACGCCGCGGGCCTCCAGGGCACGGCGGACTGCCTCCGCGCGGCGCAGGCCGAGGCGGTCGTTGTAGGCGTCCCCGCCGCGCTCGTCGGCGTGGCCGACCAGCGTGGCCCCACCACCTCGCTGCTTGACGCACGCCACGCTGAAGTCGACCGCCACTCGCGCCGCCTCGTTGATGCTCGCCTCGTCGTAGTCGAAGTACACGGGCACCGAGGCGCAGCCCTGGTCCGCGGCCTGGCAGCGGCAGTCGACGCAGCGGGTCGCGGGGCCGCAGTGCAGGTCGTCGCTGCACGTACACCAGGAGACGCAGCGCCCGCCGTCACAGACCTGCCCGGGCGCGCAGTGGCGGTCGCTGGTGCAGCCGGGGACGCAGGTGCCGGCCTGGCCAAAGACGGGCGAGGCGCACACCTGGCCCGAGGGGCAGTCGAGCACGCTGGAGCAGCAGCTCTGTGCACGCCGGCACTGCCAGCCCTCGGCGCAGACGCTGCACGGGTCGTTGACGCCGCAGTCGAAGTCGTCGGCGCAGGCGCGGCACTGCCCCTGGACGCAGCGCGGCGATGGGGCGGCGCAGTCCTTGTCGGTGGCGCAGTGGGGGGCCTTGGAGGCGCACGCGGCGAGCGAGCTGACGGCGATCACCGCGGCGGCGAGGGAGATGCGTTGGGCGCTGTTCATGCGGCGCATGGTAGGCGGGATTCTCTGATGGCGCAATCTCCGCGGGTGCGAGACGCCCGAGCCGGCGAGGGATCAGCGGCTCAGCTCGGCGATGCGGTTGAGCGCCGAGCCAGCGCGGAACCACCCGATCTGCTCGTCGCTGAGCGTGTGGGTGGCGATGACGGTGTCCGTGGAGCCGTCCGCGTGGGTCAGAGTGAGCGTCAAGGCGCTGTCGGGCGCCAGGCTGTCCACACCCCGGATGGCGATGCGGTCCGTGGCCTGAAAGCGGTCGTAGTCGCCCGAATCCTTGAACCAGAGAGGCAGGACGCCCTGCTTCTTGAGGTTGGTCTCGGCGATGCGCGCGAAGCTGCGCGCGACCACCGCGCGGGCGCCCATGAAGCGCGGCTCCATGGCGGCGTGCTCGCGGCTCGACCCCTCGCCGTAGTTCTCGTCGGCGACCACTACCCACCCCTGCCCCGCCGCCTTGTACTCCTTGGCGATCTGCGGAAACGTCCCGGGAGCGCCCGTGAGCACGTTGGTGCCGGCGCCCGCCTCGCCGGTGAAGGCGTTGGTCGCGCCCGAGTACATGTTGTCGCTGATGTTGGTCAGGTGGCCGCGGAAGCGCAGCCAGGGGCCGGCCGGCGAGATGTGGTCCGTGGTGCACTTGCCCTTGGCTTTGAGCAGCAGGACCAGATCCTCGAAGTCGCGCGAGAGGTCCCAGGGGGCGAAGGGGCGGAGCTCCTCCAGGCGGCTGCTGCCGGGCCGAATCGAGACCTGCACCGCGCTCCCGTCGGCGGGCGGCGCCTGATAGCCGGCGTCCCGGGTCCGCGCGAAGCCCGCGGACGGCAGCTCGTCGCCCGACGGGACGGCGAGGCGGACACGGCGGCCGTCGGCGGTCTCCAGCGTGTCGGTCAGGGGGTTGAAGTCGAGGCGCCCGGCCAGCGCGAAGGCCATGACGACCTCGGGGCTGCCGATGAAGGCGTGCGTCTCGGGGTTGCTGTCGTTCCGCGCCGAGAAGTTGCGGTTGAAGGAGGTGATGATGGAGTTGCGGTCCCCCTTCTTCACTCCGTCTCGCTTCCACTGGCCGATGCACGGCCCGCAGGCGTTGGCCAGCACGGTCGCGCCCAAGGCCTCGAATACGGCGAGCTGGCCGTCCCGCTCGATGGTCTCGTGGATCATCACCGAGCCCGGGGAGATCAGGAGCGGCGCCTTCGCCCGGAGCCCCTCGGCGGCCGCGGCCCGGGCGACCGTCGCGGCGCGATCCATGTCCTCGTAGGAGCTGTTGGTGCAGCTCCCGATGAGGGTCGCCGACAGCTCCAGGGGCCAGCCCGCCGCCTCCGCGTGGGCGCCGAGCTGGGAGACCGGGTGCGCCAGGTCCGGGGTGTGGGGGCCTACCACGTGGGGTTCCAGCGTCGAGAGGTCGATCTCGACGAGCTGGTCATAGTAGGACGCCGGGTCGGCAGCCACCTCCGGGTCGGCGACCAGCTCGGCGGCGTGGGCCTCGGCGAGGGCCGCGATGCCCGCCCGCTCGGTGGCCCGCAGGTAGGCGGCCATGCGCTCGTCGAAGGGGAAGATCGACGTGGTCGCCCCCAGCTCGGCGCCCATGTTGGTGATGGTCGCCTTGCCGGTGGCGCTGATCGACCGGGTGCCGGGCCCGAAGTACTCGACGATGCAGCCGGTGCCTCCCTTGACCGTCAGCAGGCCCGCCAGCTTGAGGATCACGTCCTTCGGGGCGGTCCACCCGCTGAGCTCGCCGGTCAGGCGGACGCCGATGAGCTTCGGCATGCAGACGTTCCACGGCATGCCCACCATGACGTCCACCGCGTCCGCCCCGCCGACGCCGATGGCGACCATGCCGAGGCCCCCGGCGTTGGGGGTGTGGCTGTCGGTGCCCACCATCATGCCGCCCGGGAAGGCGTAGTTCTCGAGCACCACCTGGTGGATGATGCCCGCGCCCGGCTTCCAGAAGCCGATGCCGTACTTCGCCGACACGGTGCGCAGGAACTCGAAGACCTCGTCGTTGGTGGTGTTGGCCTCGGCGAGGTCCTCGGCGGCGCCGCGGCGCGCCAGGATCAGGTGGTCGCAGTGCACGGTGGTGGGGACGGCGACGGCGGGACGCCGGGCGTGCCCGAACTGGAGCAGCGCCATCTGGGCCGTCGCGTCCTGCATGGCGACCCGGTCCGGGTGGAGGTCCACGTAGGTCTTGCCTCGCTCGGGGGGGACATCGCCGAGCGCCGCCATGTGGGAGAAGAGAATCTTCTCGGCCAGGGTCAGCGGGCCGAGGCGGGCGCGCGCGGCGGCGTGCCTCTCGGAGAGGGTGGCGTAGAGGGCGGCGACTGCGCTGGGTTCGATGAGGGCCATGGGCGTTCCTCCGTGTCGGGTGGACCTCGGCGTCTACCACGCGCGAGGGGGGCCGTCCACCGAGGGGAGCGTCGGACCCTGTTGGCGCGCGGGCCAGACGGCGCTACCCTGGCGCCTGCGGATGTCTGCACACGAAGGAGGAGTCTTGGGAGCGTGGGGCCGGCTGCTTGGGTCTCTGCGCGCCGTGCGGCCCTTGCGGGTCGCGCTGGTCAGCGTCGCGGCGGGGCTGGCGCTCGGGGGCGCGACGATCCTGGCCTTGGAGGCGAGGCGGCCCCAGCCCGTGGGTCCTGAGTCGCTGCTGGCGTCGATCATCGAGGCGGCGCCCAGCGGGGCGCGGGCCGCCCTGGTCCGCGCTGTTCGCCCCGCGCTCATCGAGGCGCTGGTCGCCGACGACACCCGCGCCGCCGCCGCCACCCTCATCGCCGAGGTGCCGTCGGGGGTCATCGTGCTGGACGTGGAAGGGGCCCTGGCCCGCCGCGCGGTCCGCCACGCCGCGGCGCTCGTGGAGTCGCGGCCTGCGGAGGCAGGAGACCTCCTCGTGGCACAGCTCGAGCGGGCCTGGCTGCCCAAGGACGCCCGCCGGGACGCCACCGCGGCCCTGTGGGGTCTGCTGCGTCGCAGGGCCCACCGGCTGACCGCCGAGCGGGCGCTCCACCTCATGGACGTGGCCGTGCGCCGGGGAGACGCGTCGGTCCTCCCGCCGGCGACCGCCGTGCGGGTGGTGGGACGCATCGCGCGCGCTGGCTTCGTGCCCGACGCTGGCGGGCTGCCGACGGCGGGTCGCACCCTCGGTCCCGTGGTCGACGCGCTGCGCCGGCTCGATCCGGGCGCCGCCACGACGGTCGGCAGGCTCGTCGGGCCCGCGTCAGGGCACGGCCCGGCGGAGCTGCTCATCGGGCAGCTCGACGCGGTCGCGGGGGACCCGGACACGCCCGAGGTCCTCCGCCGGGACCTCGCGGCGGGCGCCACGGTGCTGCAGTCGCTGGTCGCCCTGCGCTCCCTCGGGGACGCCGAGCGGGCGCTCACCCACCTGGAGCCCCTCGTCGAGACGTGGCCCGCGGACCCCTCGCTCGTGCGCCTGCGCGCGCTGCTGCTCCGGCGGGTGGGCCTCCACGACGAGGCGACCGCCACCCTCGGGGTGTGGCTCGGGCGGGGCGACACGGCGCCGGAGCTGCGGCTGCTGGCCCTGGCCGCTCAGCGACGGGGCGGCCAGGTGGGCGACGAGCTGGACCGAGGGGCGATCCTGGCGCGGCTCGAGGCGCGGTCTCGCCTGCGCCAGGAGGCACGCATGGCGGCGGCGGCCGGGTGGCGGCACATGGCCGACCGCCTGGAGGCGGACGCGAGGGCCTCGGGCAGCGCGGTGCCCCTCGCCGTGGAGCTGCTGCGGCGGGAGCTGTTCCTCGCCGACAGGCGGCCCGACCCGGCGGGGGCCGAGCGCGGGCGCGCGGCAGAGACGGCCCGCGCCCTGATGGAGCACGCGCTCCCGGGTGAGCTGACGCCGAGCGCCCGGTGCGCCGTGGCCCGCGCGCTGGACCGAGGCGGCGAGCGGCGCGCCGCCCTGGCGCTGCTGGAGGGAGGCGACGCCGACTCCCTGGACACCATCGGCCGCTGCCTGTGGCGGCTGGGCCTGCGGGACCGGGCGCGGGCGACCCTGGACCGGGCCTTCGACCTGGCGCCGAGCGCCGACCACCGCGCGCGGGTGGCCCTCCACCGCTTCACGGTCGCGGACGGCCTGGAGGACACATTGGCGTGGGCGTCGAAGGCGGCGAGCCTGGGGGCGGCGGCGGCGTCAGGCCCGCTGCTGGAGGCCCAGGCCCAGCTCTACTCGCGCCGCGGGCAGCTCGGCGACGCGTGCGAGATCCTGGACGTGCTGGTGCGTCAGGCGGACCTGGACGCGGACGACGCGGCGTCGCTGGTGGAGGTGGCGAGCTACCACCGCTCCCGCTGGGACTGCCGGGGAGACATCGGCGATCTGGAGCGGGCGGCCGCGCTCCTCGAGCGGGCGGCCGTGGTCGACGACGACCCCATCGTGCTGGCCAACCAGGCGGACGTGCTGTCCCACCTGGGCATCGTGCGGGCGCTGGGCGCGACGCTGCGGGTCGACCTGCTGCTGCCGGCGTCGACGAGCCCGGACTTCCTGGAGCTGGCGGCGCTCGGGGGCTCGCGCGCCGCGGTGCTGGAGGCGGCGCGGCACAGCGAGGAGCTCCGGGCGGCGGTGCGGCTCCACGAGGCGCTGGCCCGGCGCACCCCGGGAGAGACGGACTCCGTGGCCTGGCTCGCGCGCTGGCACGAGCTGATGGGCGACGAGGCGGCGCTCGGCCGGCTGTGGGCGGAGCTCCCGTCGGGGCTGGAGCTCTTGCCCGTGCCCTGCGCCAGCGACCCGGAGTGTGTCATGGCGTTGCGGGACGGCTGGCGGCGCGCCCGGGTGCTCCTGCGGCGCACCGACGGCCGGACGCGCGCCGCGGCGGCCATCCTGCTCGCCTCGGCGGCCCGCGACCTGGCGGCCCCCGACGGCAAGGCGCTGGGCGTGGCGGAGGCCGAGCTGCGTTCAGCGATGGGGCGGGAGCCGCTTCCAGAGGTGGAGGTCGCCCTCGCCCAGGTGCTGGTGGCGCAGGTGGCCGCGGAGAAGGCGCCGCCGGGGCCAGACGACCTCCTGCCGGAGGTGGAGCGGCTCCGCTCGCTGCCAAGGGGAGCGGACGACCCGCGCGTCGACGACGCCGTGGCGCTCGTGCTCAAGGCCGAGCAGGGGGGCCACGAGCCAACGCAGATGGACGCCGACATCGTGGGGCTGCGAGACCCCGAGGCGGCCGCACGCCTCCGCGCCCGCTGGGCGGCGCGGCCCGGCGTCCTCGTCGCGCGCCAGGTCGCCTACGCCCTGGCGCCCTCGGACCCGATGGCGGTCCTGGGCCTCGCCGCGGCCCTGGAGGGCCGAGGCAGCGCGGAGACCGCGACCGCTCTCAGGGCGGAGGCGACGCGACGCGGGGTGCTGCGGAGATGAGCGGGGCCCTCCTCCCGACGGCCCGCCCTGCCCCAGGGGCCAACCCACCCTGGAGATGGCGATGGCGGTCGCAGGCCCCGGGGGCGCCGCCAAAGGTCAGGAGCCTCCCTTGCCCTGGAGCGCGGCGAGGAGCGCCTCGAGCCGCTGGCGCTCGGCCCGCTCCTGCGCGGCCTCGGCGAGCGCCGACTCTGCGCGCTTGGACTCCTCCTCTGCGCGCCTGGACTCCTCCTCCGCGCGCCTGGACTCCTCCTCCGCGCGCCTGGACTCCTCCTCGATCCTCCGCGCCTGCTCCTCGGCGCGGGCCAACAGCTCGTCGGCGACGGCCTCGAGGCGCCCGATGAGCTCGTCGGCCTCGGGGACCTCTGCCCCGAGCCGGTAGAAACGCACCCGCTCGCCGACCACGGCGAGCTCCATGTCGAGGACGTCGGAGTGATAGCTGCCTCCGCGGGCCGCGACCGTGACATAGGCCCCGGCCTCGAGGCGCCTGGCGTGCAAGGTCCTGCGCCCCCAGTCGAACACGAAGTACTCGCGAATGCCGAGGGCGGCGTAGCGCACCGCGTTGCGTCGCAGGTCCTTTGCCCGCCTCCCGTGCACCAGGATCTCCATGGCCAGGTCGAGGCCCTTCCCTTCGTGGCTGACGGTCCAGTGCTCCCTCGGGTGGGGGTCCACGTCCGTCACGACCATGATGTCGGGGGCGAACATGCGCTCGCCGGGGTAGTACACGGGCAGCTCGCAGCCGACGTAGATGCGCGAGCCTCCGCGCCGGAAGTACCGCCGCAGCACGTCTCGCACCGTGGACTTGACCTCGAAGTGTGCGTCCCCCTCGGGCGGAGCGGCCTCTGACACGGGGAACTCGGACGGGAGCATGGCAAGCACGGCGGTCCGCTGCTCGGGGGTCAGCCGATCCCAGACCTCCTGCGTCGGGGCCCGCGGGTCGTCGTCATCCACCACCCAGCCCATCTCGGAAGCGATCTCCGCCATGGTGTGACCTCCTGCGGGAAGCCTACCGCGGCGGCGCCGCACCGACAAGCCGCCGGGGGTCGCGGCCAGGGCAGAGGGCGTCGAGCCCCTCGCAGCGCGGGTCGTCGGTCTCGCTGTCAGGCCCCTCCTACACCTCGATGGGACAGCACTGCACGAGGCCCTCCCCCACGTCCTCGATGCCGCTGGCCGGATCCTCGGACCGCCCGCCGTTACCCCCCGGCCGCGCGTCGCGAGGTCGACGCCCAGGACGGAGCCCGCGTCGATGGCCCCAGAGATGACCCGGGCCCGGCAAGTGACCTCGTGCGATTGGAGTGTCACCGGGGCGGGGAGACTCCGTCCCAGCAGATCTCCGACTCCGGGCCGATCGCGAGCTGGTGAGGCTTGCACCTGTTTGTAGCACTCCACGAGAATGGCTCCACGTAGATCTCGCAGGTCGTGTTCGGCACGGCCGGGATCTCCACGAGCTCGTAGCTGTTCTCGTAGGTCAGCGAGACAGCGACCGGGACCTGTGACCACGTGCGCGGGCTCGCGGTTCGCCTGGTCAGAAGAGCGCGTCGTCGGGGGTCTCGCTCGCCTTCGCGGCGCGGCGCTTCGCGGCGAGGTTCTTGTTGCGGAGCCAGGCGCTCGCGAAGAGGCCGTATACGTCGCGGTGATTGCGGGCCCACAGATAGGCGGCCGTGCGGCGGACGACGCCCACCTCCGCTTGGAGGATTGAGAGCAGGCGGTTTCGCAGGTCGAGGTCGGCGCGGTCCGGGGGCGGGACCGGTGTGCTCAGCGTGTCTCGCAGCTTCAGGGCCTGCGCGGGCAGCGTCGGGTCCCAGGTCTCCATGCCGGCGGCGAGCATGGCGGAGCCGAGACTCTCACCCATGCGGGCGAAGTCGTAGAGGGCCGCCGACAGGCGGTCGATGGAGAGCGTGTCGTCATGCTCGTCCTTCAGCGCGGCGTAGGCTGCGTCATCGTCCGTGTCCACGCCGTCGTCGAGCCAGAATCCCAGATCGTCGGTCAGGCGCTGGAGGACCTTCTCCCCGTCCTGGAACACCGCGCGCAGGCTCGTGTTGCCGCGGCCCACCGTCACGACGTAGCACATCTCGCGCGCGGCGGCGGCGAGGGTCAACAGCCGCTTCGGAGTCTCCGCCGGGACCCGGAAGGACACCTTGTCGAAGCCGGGGACTCTCTCGCTCGATGCGTAGTAGCGCCGGGCATACTCGCCGGTGTCGTGGCCCTCCTCCACGACCACCCGCAGCGGCAAGTCGAATGAAGTCCGGACGCGGGCGGCCGGAAGCGCGAGTGCCTCGGCGCGGTGCAGCTCCACGCAGTCGGGGCCGGACGGGATCATGATCGAGCTGTCAGGTGACGCCATTTCCCACCTCCTCGTCAGTCGATGGCGACCGGGTTGATGGCGACGAGTGTCGACCCAACCCGGCATGAAGTCAACCCGGCGCCGGTCGGCCTGGCGAGTCCTCGTTCAGGGCGACGCGGGCCCCGGGACACGGCACTCTGGATGCCCGAACCACGCGCACGGACTGGCGGACCCGACGTTCCGGACCGTGAGACCACGCCACCGGATTGCCGGAGCGGGCGATCCGGATACCCGGACCACGCCACCGGATTGCCGGAGCGGGCGATCCGGATACCCGGACCACGCATTCGGATTGCCGGACCAGGCGCTCCGGATACCCCGACCCGCCGTTCCGGACCGCCCACGCCAGGCCCTGGCCCCCTCCAGCTCGCCGCAGGGCGTGCGGTGTCCAGCTCCCCTGTGCTAGGATCCTCCCCCAGGAGGTCGTCATGAACGAGCCGGCTCCCAACACCCTGCCCGAGGACCTGCCGCACCTCCCCACGGCGGAGGAGCTGCCTTGCGAGGATGGTATTCCGTTGGAGACCGCCAAGCACCGCCACCAGATGGAGCTTCTGACCAGCACCCTCTGCCTGCACTGGAGCGACCGGACCGACTACTACACCGGCGGAAACATGTTCCTGTACTTCAGCCTGCTCCAGACGAAGCGCAACGACTTCCGGGGCCCGGACTTCTTCGTCGTGCTGGGGACGGACAACCACCCCCGCAAGTCCTGGGTCATGTGGGAGGAGGAGCAGGCCCCCGACGTGGTCGTCGAGCTCACGTCACCGTCCACCCGAGAGGAGGACACGACGCGCAAGAAGGTCGTCTATGGCCAGAGGCTCCGCGTCCCCTTCTACTTCATCTTCGACCCGGACACGGGCGAGCTCGACGGCTACAGGCTGGACCTCAGCCGCATGGAGTACGTACCGCTCGAACCCACTCCGGAGGGTCGCCTTCCCTGTGACCGCCTGGGGCTCGACCTCGGGCTGTGGGACGGGATCCACCGGAACACGCCAGGCCCGTGGCTGCGGTTCTACACCCGCGACGGGGTCCTGCTCCCGAGCCCCGAAGAGGCGCTCGTCCAGGAGGCCACACGCGCGCAGCAGGAGGCCACACGCGCGCAGCAGGAGGCCGCCGCGCGGCACCTCGCCGAGGCGCGCATCGCGGAGCTGGAGGCGAAGCTGCGGGCGCTACAGGGGGATCCTGGGTCCTCGCAGCCCTGACCCCACACCATCACCGCGGCCATGACCGCGCCACCGGAGGATGTAGTCCCCAGCATGGGCAGGTTGCTCGAAGAGGCGAGGCGTCGAGGAGAGCTGATGGCGCGGGTGCGGCGGGAGGGCGCCGCCTTCGTCGATGGCTGGAGCCTCGCCGAGGCGCGGCGCATCGTCCGCGAGGTGCTCGCCGGGTCTGGCGTGGACGCGTGGCTGTTTGGTTCCCGGGCCCCGGGGGGCTCCCCACGCCCCTTCTCGGACCTGGACATCGCGCTCGACGGCCACGGGGAGCGCGTCTCGCCGCTCCTCGCCTCTCAGGTCAGAGAGGCCCTCGAGGAGAGCTGCATCCCGTTCACTGCCGACGTGGTGGACCTGGCGGACGCCCCGGGCCTGGCAGAGGCGGTGTCGCGAGGTGTTCGATGGACCGACTGACGACCCTGCTCGACCTCTCCGAGCGGGCGCTCCTCAGGCTTCAAGAGGCACTCTCCCTTACTACACCGCCCCCCCTCCAGCGGGACGGGGCCATCCAGCGCTTCGAGTACTCTTTCGAGATCACCTGGAAGGCGTGTCAGAGGACCCTGGCGGTCACGGAGGGCCTGCACTGCGCCTCACCGAAGGCGTGCCTCCGTGCGGCCGCGGCGACGGGGCAGCTCGGCGCGGAGCGGGTGGTCGAGGCGCTCGGCATGTGTGACGACCGGAACATGACCTCCCACACCTACAACGAGGGGGTCGCAGAGCTGATCCACGAGCGGCTGCCGGCCCACGCGGCGCTGATGGCCGAGCTGGTCGCCGCCATGCGCGCACGAGTCCCGGTCGGGGTCTGACGCACCCGTGGTCTGACAGGGTCAGCAACAAATAGCTGCACGCCCCTCATGGCCGCCTTCGGGCGGC
>BTVJ01000072.1:0-36276 GCA_045863395.1 Myxococcales bacterium | reverse complement strand
CACGCACTCGCACCATAGGCCCGGATATCATGATGCTTTTGATGCGATTGCCCTGACGTCTCCCGTGGGCGTCCACAGCGATAACCCGACCCGGTCGAGCGGCCAGTACGCGGAGTCCTGGTGCCATGGGATGATCCCCGACACCGTGGCCGGCTTGCAGATTGCGTGGTCGTGGAACAACCGGACGCCAGTGACATCGAGGAAGGTGCGCGCAACCTCACCCTGCCGGCTCTCCATCAACAATCTCCGAAACCCGGCCGACTTGCGCCACAGATCGCGGTTCTGCGGAAAGCGCTCGACGAAGTGCTCCGGCGTAAAACCTACCCGGGACGCCGCCTCCACAACGACCTCGCTCCACCCCTCTTCGATGGTCGCAAGGTCCGGCTCGCCGAGGACGCCGTGGAGCACGACGTAGCCGTGCTCGCGAAAGAAGGGCAGCGCTCCAGCGTCAGTCCAGTGAAAGCGAATAGCGCCCATCATGACCTCCCTCCACCGTCGAAGCCGTGCGCACCGCAGCGGCAAACTGCTCCCACGCGATTGCCAGGTTCGCGAGGGGCAATGACTCGTCCGGGCGATGGATCCGTGAGTCTGGGTCGTTGGGCCCAATCGCCAGGTAGGGATGATCGCCAACCAGGTGAGTGAGCACCGGGCAGCGGTCTGCGCCGAACGCCTTGTTGAGCACCCGATCATGGATCTCCACACGCCGCCCGTGCTGCTCGGCGACGGCGGTCAGCGACTCGACGACTAGGCGAGCCGCCGCATCGGGTCTGCACAGGAGCATTCGCTGTCGCCCGCTCCGCTCGAAGTACCCCGTCTCCTCGATCCACAGGTCCACCGGAGGAATCTGGAGTGTCGGATAGAGTCGGTGCGCCAGCGGTGAACCGATCTCCTCCTCGCCCTGAATGACCCAGGTGAGGGGCGGAGTGTCCGTGTCGAGCTCGCCAAGGACCTGGAAGCGCAGGAGCAGAGGGCCGAGGTTGTCGGCCGTGCCTCGTCCGAACAGGCGGTCATCGTGCAGACTCGGACGAAAGGGTGGGAGCGTCCATCCGCCCCCCCCCGCCTCCACGTCGTAGTGAGCTGAGAGAGCCACGTGCAGGCCGCGCCCCGGGCGGTGGGCCAGCAGGATTGGGGCCTCGGCTGGGTCGCCGAGCTGCTCGACGCGAAACCCGAGCACGGAGAGTCCCTCCGCAATCTGCTCTCGGACCCGGCGCAGGCCTTGGGGGTTCGACCGAACCGGGCGTGCCTCCAGCAGCGGGGCGAGCGCAGCCGCGAGGCGCTCGCCGATCACCTTGTCTCGTGGACTTGGGCTGGGTGGAACCCGAACATCGGGAGCCTCGATCAGAGAGGCCGCGCGCAGAGGGTTGGCCCCGTCCCTTCCGTGTGAATCAACAGTGTCATTCATAGTGGCAGCACGCTGTAGATCTTGGAGTGGCGCTTCCGGTCGGTCAGATCGACGCGTTGGAGAAGACGGCCCGTGCTCTTGTCGATGACGAGCACCGAGGTCTCGGTCCCTGCGAATGGGGCGTCACGCCAGAAGTACGCGGATGCCTGGCGGATCTCAGTCAGTCCCACGACGAGCACGTCGTCTCGCACCAGCAGACCCCTGCACCACCCGGACCGGCCGGTCGTGGCGACGATGTCGAGCACATGGACCGGAGGCCAGGGTGGTGGATCTGAAGGTTCGAATGAGACCACGTACCCGCCTACGCAGGTCAACCACACCTGTCCGCCCATCACCACTCCATCGTGAGGATGCCCCGGGAAGTCGTCGATGACTGTCTCGAGAGTCCTCAGATCCACGACGCGCGAGTCTGCCAAGCGGGTGCAAAGCAGGCGGTTCCCCACCTCGGCGATGTGGTTCGGGTGCACATAGTCCCGCACCACCCTCTGGTGAAAGGGCTGCTCCACCGACGACCTGGTCTCGTAATACGCCCCGCGCGGCGGAGAGTCCGCGGCCTCGAAGCTGCGGAGATCCCACCCCGGATCGAGCAGCCCCTGCCAGTCCGACCTGGAGGGCGAGACTCCAGAAAGTCGTCGCGCCTGAAGCCAGGCCGGGCCTGTGCAATGAGACCCGACGAACCGGCCAGCCACGTCGAACACGTCCACGGAGTCGAGGCCAGTGTTGACGACGTATACCTTTCCCTGGATCACGGCGACATGGTGGAGGTCGTTCATGCAGGGCTGGTGCAGTAAGCCGGTGACCTCCCACCGGCTCGCGCTCACGCGGTAGACCGCATTGAAGCCGCAGACGAGGAGCTCCGACTGGCCCGGCGGGCCCAACCAGCTCGCGCCCGTGAAGCCCTTTCCCTTCACCGACAGACCCGGAGGCGGTCGATGCAAGAGCACGGTCTCTGCACTCCCGCGCTCCAGATCCACGTGCCACAGGATCCCATCGCCCGAGTCGTCGAAGGTGCCTCCGCTGACAATCACATTCATGCGGGCACCCCCTTGGTCGGGGTGTGCCCTTGCGGGCGCTCCTCCGATTCATTCCATGGTGACCCGAGAGGCGTCCGCTCTTCGGGGGGCACCGGGTGCGCCTCTGCCGCTCCCGTCCTGCAATGGCCGTAGTCTACCAGGTCGGAGCCATCGCGCAAGGTCGACCTCTTGGCGCCGGACGGCAATGCAACATCCCCAGCGCTGCTGTCGAGCGCTGCCCTCGCAAGAGCCTCGGCCACCCATCGGACCACATCGTCCGGCGAGTGCACCGCATGGATCGTGTCGAGCCTGCGACCGTCGAGGGCCTCGCCTCCCAGGCGGTCTGCCCAACCGCCGTGGGTGGCAAGGCAGACGATGGGCTTTCGGAGCTGCCAGGCCAGCGCCACCTCGCTGAGCGTCCCGGCGCCCCCGGAGACAGCGACCACGACGTCGGCGCAGGACACCACCAGCACATTGCGAGCGACCCCGAGGCCCGACGGCACGACGATGTCGGACCAGGCGTTGGCCAGCGAGGCGTCGTAGCTGGGGAGGATGCCGACGACGCGCCCC
Source organism: Myxococcales bacterium (assembly GCA_045863395.1). Classification (GTDB taxonomy): domain Bacteria; phylum Myxococcota_A; class UBA9042; order JABWCM01; family BTVJ01; genus BTVJ01. The sequence continues at coordinate 33,291 of BTVJ01000072.1, read as the reverse complement.
TCGGACCATGCCGGAGACTGGCGGGCACCCCGGCTCACGGCCTCCATGACCCCTCCCAGCCCGCCCGTGACCAGGCGGCAGCCGGCCTCCATGAGCAGGTGTCCGAGGCGCTCGATGGCGTGAACCGATCCGGGCGCGAGGCCACTTGCACTTCCGACGACCGAGACGACGGGGACGAGACGTCGCGTCATGGAGCCTGCCCTCCCAACGCTGCGAGTGCTTCTGCCCGCTGGCGCCGCGCGTCGTACTCCGCGCGCTCGACCTGGCACACCGTCTGGCTCAGATGCTCCGGCCGGGTCAGGTGCTCGCGAAGGGCCGTGAGCCACTCCTCTCTCGCGGCGTCGCTCCAGCCGCCGACGACCACCGAGACGGCATCAATGGCCTCGGCGAAGCCCGCCAGAGCATGGCGCACCTCGGCGTCGTCTCGTGCCCAACCCGGCGGATCCCTGACAAGATCGCGAAGCTGATCGAGGGTTCCCGCCGCACGTCTCAGGTTCGCGGTCAATCTGGTAGAACGCCCGTTCGAAAGACGCGTGACGCGCGGAAGCGCGTCCTCGGCCGATGGGTCCATCACGAGGCGCGCAACCAGCACACCGAAGAACTCGGCCGTGATGCTGTCCCAGACATCGGGCGCCGAGCGGCGCCCGAACCGGGACTCGTGCTGCCCGCACGTCCGCCGGTGACGTATCGCTACGGGCACTCGGCGCACCCCGAAACCACTCCGTCGGAGAAGCGCGGCGCCCACCATGTCTGAGCGCCGAAGCATCGTTCCTGCAACCGTCAGGGTCGGGTATGGGTGAGACAGGCACGCATCGAGCGTGAAGAACGCAGCGTTGCCGCCTCGCCGCAGGTCGGCTCCCGGATCGACGGCCGCACGGTTGTCCACCACGGGACGAGTCACGGCTCGCCCGTGTGGCAGGTCCTTCCCCGCGTCGAGCAGCGCCAGGAGCTGGTCGCGGACGGACGTTCCGCTGGTCGACTCCGGCAGCCACGGCGCGCTCCCCGACAAGTGCCGGTCTCCGTGATCGGTCAGATCGTAGTAGTAGTCGGGGAGGTCGAAGATCCCCGTCGGGTACGGCTCGTAGAGGGAGAGTGGAGGCAGCGCGAGCAAGGTAGACAGGTTTGCGAGCAGATCGCTGACCTGGCACAAGATCATCATCTCCGGCCGAATCGGCGGGTCTCCGGTCACGGACCCGACTCCGAGGTCGATGCGACCCGCCCTCCCGTGGCTCAGCCAGCCTCGTAGGTATCCCTCCGTGCCCGAGCGGAGCTGACCTCCAGCGTCCAATCGGAGCGTCTCGAGGCGGAGGTCGTCATCGATCATCCAATAGACGGCCGCGCGTCGCCCACGACCTGCCCACCGTGCGATCTCGCATGTGAGTGCGTGGCGCGTCTCGGCGATCGCGGCTCTGCGGTGGCCGCGGTCGACATGCAGCGCCTCCACGCCATCATTCGCGAGCTCCTGGACGGCCGCAACAGATTGCCCGCGGGCGTCCGCGGAGATGCTGTTCTCCAGCGCGATCACTCCGAGCGCGGAGGGGCTGAGCGCGCTGCGGTCCAGGTCGGCTCGGAGGTCGTCGAAGAGGCTCCGCAAACCCGACGGGAAGTCGGTCGCTGTCACGGCCACCAGCACCTGGACGTCTTGTCCGTCCCGCCCCATCACGTTACTCCCTGTGCTTTCACCAACACCCCCGCCCGCTGTACGCGAGTCGAGCACCATCCGAGGCGACGAAGCGCTCACCTTCGCTCCGTGTAGCGTTCCCTGGCCCCAGTCCGGGAGTGGGACGCTCTATCGTGCAGACGCTAGAACGTGGACGAGCCTTCGGCAGATCGTCCCGGAAGGGGCATTCACGTCTCGCCATGGCCGAGCGGGAGCCATGATAAAGGGCGGATACTGATCGGGTCAATGGTCGGCCGCGCCCGTACGCTGCAGATGGCCACGCTGGCAGCGCGCCAGATCCGACGGCACACGCACGTCTATGGCGGCGGTGGGGCGGACAGGGCAGACCTGGACACCGCCGAGGGCAACGTGGTCGGAGTCAGAGTGTTCGGCGTCCGCATCTCCTGGCACCCCCACACGCTGCCACCCCGGCCCTCCCATCCATGCGGCCATCCGCGTGAGACATGGGAAGAGACGGGTGAGATCTCACGGAAGCCCTACCACGAGCAGGGTCCCGACGAGCGCCGCGACCACGACCCACGCCGCGAGGGTGCGGCGGCCAATCCGGTGCCACCGCTCGATGTCGGCGACCTCTGGCCAGGCAGCGACCGCATCGAGGCTCAGCGCTTCGAGCGCCGCGGGCTCGCAGTCCATGTGGCGCTCGACGGCGATGTCGTAGAGGAGCGCCAGACGGTTCTCCTCGGCGACGGCCCGAGCGGCGCGGCGGCGCTCCGGCACCGGGCTCGAGAGCTCGGCCAACAGCCGCGGGTACAGAAAGACGCGGAGCACCACCAGCCCGCAAGCCCGGGTGAAGACCGCGAACAGTGAGAGCACGACGAGCCACCACTGGTCGTAGCCGGCGCCGAACAGCAGCGTGAGGAGGAGCGCCAAGGTTGCAAACGACCCCAGGACCGTTGCGCGGTCCCACGCGCGGGCCCGCCGCCGCTCGGCGCGCCACGCCGCAAGCAGCTCGGCGCGGAGCCCCTCCTCGTCCACCCCGGCGGCTCCCCCGTCCACTGCGCTCCCGGGGCTCGCGTCGGCTGGCGCCACTCCGACCTCGGTGGCGCTCACACCTGCTCTCCTCGCACCACCCATGGACTTGCCTCCCGCGCGTGGTCCCCGCAGCACTCCAAGGGCCCTCCGAACCGCCAGCGGCGCTGCGGCAGCGGCCATGGAGACAGTATGGAGCGCGAGCCTCGGAGCGCCGAACAACGGCGTGCCCCCGAGTCGCGCAGCGCCCTGAGCCCGGCGGACATCGCCTCAGGGCGTGGGCGCCGAGCAACGTCGTAGCGCCTCCAGCCCCTCCGCCACGGTCACGACGGGCGCATAGCCGAGCTCGGAGCGGGCCTTGTCGATGCGCACCGTCACCGTGCTCGACATCATCGCGGCGGCGAAGCGCGTGAGCTGAGGCGGCCGGCCCGTCATGCGAGCAACCACCTCCGAGAGCCAGGCCACCGGTCGCGCCACCCAGCCCGGCACCGTGCGGTCCGGCACCGCGCGGCCCTGCGACGCGATCAATGCGCCGAGGAAGGTGCGCAAGGTCGTGTCCTCGCCGTCGCTCAGGAAGTAGGCCTGGCCGCCACGCCCGCGCTCCAGCGCAAGGCGGACGCCATGGACGAGGTTGAGGACGTGGGTCGTCGACGTGCGGGCGCGACCGCCGTCGATCCACGCGAACCGGCCCGCGTCCACCATGCGCAGGATCGCGGGGAGCACGCTCGCGTCCCGCGGACCCCAGACGAGGCGCGGGCGCAGCGAGATCGCGCGGACTCCGCCGGCCGATAGCACGAGGTGCTCCGCCTCCGCCTTGGTCTCTGAGTACAGGTAACGGTGGCGGGTTGGGTAGGGGGCCGTCTCGTCCACCGCGTCGAGGGAGTGGCCGTCGAACAGCGCCGCCTCCGTACCGATGTGAACAAGGGTGGCTACGCCCGCGGCGCGCGCAGCTTCGAGGACGCGAGCCGTCCCAACGACGTTGCCGTTGTGGAACTGGTCGCGGGTGCCCCACTCCTCGACGAAGGCTGCGGCATGGACGACAGCGTCACAGCCCCGCAGGTGCTCCTCGGCGACGTCCGTCAGGGAGCAGGGCACAGGCCGTGCGCCCAGCGCCGCGACCGCGGCTGCGCTGCGCTCCGAGCGGGCCATCGCAGAGATGGTATGGTGCGGCGCCAGCGCCTCGATGACGTGGCCGCCCACGAAGCCCGAGCCACCCGTGACGAAGATGTGCATGATCCACCTCGGCCGGGCACGGTAGCAGAGCCCGTGGGGCGAGGCACGGGTCACGGCGACAACTGACAGGACACGAGGGGGAAACGACGCGCGCCCAGATCACTGCATGCCCGCCGACCTGCGAGCAACAGCGTGCGTGCCCCCTGTCGGGGCCTCACCACGGAGCCTCCCGATAGTCCTTCAGGAACTTGCCCCACACGTGCTCGCCGGTGCGGAACCCGGTGATGATGGGATCCACGATGCGCGCCCCCCCGTCGACGATGTCCAGCGGGGGCGAGAAGCGCTGCTCCACGGCCTTCTGCGCCGCGATGTGCGCCGGATCCTCGTCGTTGATCCACCCCGTGTCGACGCTGTTCATGTGGATGCCGTCGGCGTGGTAGTCCGCGGCCGACGTGCGGGTCATCATGTTGAGCGCGGCCTTGGCCATGTTCGTGTGGGGGTGCCGCGTGGTCTTGAGCCGCCGGTAGAACTGCCCCTCCACCGCCGAGACGTTGACGATGTGCTTGTCCCGCTCCGGCGTCCGCAGCATGAGCGGCTTCAGGCGCGCGTTGAGCACGAAGGGGGCGACGGCGTTGATGAGCTGGGTCTCCAGAAGCTCGACGGAGGAGACCTCGTCCAACTGGAGGCGCCACGAGTTGCGGTCCCGCAGGTCCACCTGCTGCAGGTCCTGGTCGAGCCTCCCCACTGGGAACAGGTGGTGGCGGGGCACCTGCTCGTCGGCGAGCAGCGGTGCCTGCGAGAGCGCTGCGGCGTGGGTGAGCCCTGCCGCCTCCCCACGACTCGCCAGCGCCTCGCTGCCAGGAACCAGGTGATAGCCGCGTAGCCCCTCGTAGGGCCCGAGAAGCCGCTGGGCGACTGGAGGCAGCTCCGCCAGCTCCCCCGTCTCGATGGCCATCATGTGCCGGTAGAAGTCCGGCGGCCGGCGCACGGTCTGGCAAGCGTTGTTCACGATGAAGTCCAGCCGCTCCCGCGTGGCCAGGAGGTGCAGGGCGAACGCCTCCACGCTCGGAGTGTGCCGCAGGTCGAGGCCGAAGATCTCCAGGCGGTCCCCCCAGGCGGCGAAGTCGGGCTCCCGCGAGTAGCGCAGGGCCGCGTCCCGCGGGAAACGAGTCGTCACGATGAGCGCGGCCCCCGCCCGCAGGAGCTTGATGCCCGCCTGGTAGCCGATCTTGACGCGCCCCCCGGTCAGCAGGGCCACGCGCCCACTCAGGTCGGCCGTCTCCGTGCGCTTCCGCAGGTTCAGCTCCGCGCAGGGGGGGCAGAGCTGGTCGTAGAAGGCGTGGATGCGCGAGTACTTCTGCTTGCACACGTAGCAGTGCTGCGGCTCGCGCGTCTCTGGGCCATCATCGACCTCGTCCGGCACCACCTCGGGCGGGTACACGTCGGGCGTGACGAACACCGGCCTCGCCCGGAGCACCCGAATCCCGGTCTCCGCACGCAGATCCAGGTCCGCCTGGGCCCGCTCCTGCCGGCGAACCCGCTGGCGCAACTTGGCCTCCCGGCGCCGCTGCTCCACGCTGGGGCAGAAGAGGTCCCCGGCGGCGTTGAGGAGGCGCGCCCGCTCCTCGGGGGTCAGCCCACGCATCAGGTCGCGGTTGCCAGCGACGGCTTCAATCAACGCCGTGGCAGCGCGAAGCTGCTCGGCCAGTGGGTCATGCGTCGTCATCGATTGCCGTGGGTGTCAGGCGCCAGAGGGTCCGCGACCAGCCCGGATCCTCTGCCCCAGCGTCACGAGGGCCACGAGAGCGCCACCGACGGCGACACCTGCGAGGCCGTTGACGGCAGGGGAGACCAGGAACCCGGCGGCGCCGGCGGCATCAGTCCAGTCGTGCATGAGCGCGTCCAATGCAGGAACCCCATGAACCACGATGCCGCCCCCCACCAGGAACATGGCGGCCGTCCCGACGATGCCGAGGATCTTCATGAATACCGGCGCCGCAACGAGGAGCGCCCGGCCCAGCCCCTGAAGCGCCGCGCTGGGCTGCTGGCTCAGATGGAGGCCCGCGTCGTCGAGCTTCACGATGCCCGCCACCAGCCCGTACACGCCGACGGTCATGGCCGCCGCTATGACGGTGAGCACGCCGACCTGGACCCCGAAGGTGGCGTCGGCCGCCGACCCCAAGGCGATGACGATGATCTCAGCCGACAGGATGAAGTCCGTGCGCACCGCCCCCTTGATCTTCTGCCGCTCCAGCTCAGCCGGGTCGGCGTCGCGCTCAGCCGATCCCTCCAGCAAGTGCTCCCTGTTCTCTTCCTGGTGCAGGAGCTTGTGGATGATCTTCTCCGCCCCCTCGAAGCACAGGTAGGCACCGCCGATCATGAGCAACGGCAGGATCAGCGATGGAACGAACGCGCTGATCGCCAGCGCCAGCGGCACGAGGATCACCTTGTTGACAGCGGACCCCTTGGCGACAGCCCAGACCACCGGCAGCTCACGCTGCGCCGCGAGGCCCGTGAGCTGCTGCGCGTTGAGCGCCAGGTCGTCGCCGAGGACGGCCGAGGTCTTCTTGGCGGCGACCTTGGTCATCACGGCGACGTCGTCGAGGATCGACGCGATGTCGTCAATCAGAGTGAGCAGGCTTGCACCGGCCATATGGTCGACTCTCCTCGGACGTGGTGGACCGCACCTCGACGTCGATGCCGTAGTGGGACTCTGGTGTGGCCGGCCACGACGGTCGTCGCAGCAGGTGAGCCAGAGACGCGGCCCCGCCGCCTACGGGAACGACAGATAGCGGCTGAAGGACACGGTGCTGACCATGTTGGAATTGGCCGGGTTGTCCACCCAGAGGCACCACGGCTCGCTTGCGGTCGCCACCGCGAAGTGGACCGCCTTGCCCGCAGTGCCGGCAGCCAGGCAGTCGGACGGCACACAGGTGGCCCCGGTGCGCTTACCCACGTAGAGCACCGCCCCCGCCTCCGCCACCGTCGACCCGAGCCACGCAGAGTAGGTGCCCGTGGTGGACGGGGTGAACGTGAACAGTCGGCTCTTCGTGGCGCTCACGTTTCCGCACGACGCCCCGAAGCTGCCCGCGGTGCTGGTCCACCCGGAGCTGGAGTTGCACACCACGGGCGTGTTGGCGACAAGCGCCTGCCCCGCCGCCGCGCAGTTCACGCCGGCGCCAGGGCACCGCACGTGGTAGCGGGCCGTGGCGTTGTTCGTCGTGGCATCCAGCGCGACGAGGTAGTGTGCGAAGGTCCCACCCGCGCTGGGGATGACCGCACACTTGCCCGGCTGCACGGCGAACGAACACTGGGACGGCACGCCCGCCTGGTCATCCAGATCCTTGAGCACGAAGGCGCCGCCGGTCACGCTCCCCGCAAAGTCCATGCAGACCTCGATAGAGGTTCCGGTGCCGGGCGTGGGCGTCAAACACACCTCCTTGTCGCCGCCGATGTAGTTCGTCGCGTCGCAGGAGTAGGTCCCATACGTGCTCGTCGAGCCTAGAGACCCGGAATAGGAGAGGTTGCAGCCGCCTGGTGTGTTGCCAGCCTGGCAGCAGAAGGCGAGCGGCCCCTGGCACGCGCCCGTGCCGGTGCAGGTGTCGTCCACCGTGCAGAGGTCCCCATCCGTGCAGGACTGACCCGGCTGCGGAGTGAACACGCACCCGGTGGCCGGATTGCACGTGTCGGTGGTGCAGGTCTTGTTGTCGTTGCAGGTGATGGCCGTCCCCGCGCAGACCCCGTTCTTGCACACATCTCCCGATGTGCACGCGGTTCCGTCGTCGCAGGCAACCGTGTTGTTGGCGCTCTGGCAGTTCCCGTTCGTCGAGTTGCACGTGTCGGTGGTGCACACGTTGCCATCGTCGCAGTCCTTGGGCGTACCGGCACAATTTCCCGACGCGTCACACGCATCATTGATCGTGCAGTTCTGACCGTCATTGCACCCCTGCCCGGTCAACGGGGTGAACACGCATCCCGTCGCCGGGTTGCAGGAGTCCGTGGTGCAGACCTTGTTGTCGTTGCAGGTCACGGCGGTCCCCTGACAGACCCCGCTCGTGCAGGTGTCCGAGGTCGTGCAGGCATTGCCGTCGTTGCACGACCCGGACACGGGGGTGTTCTGGCAGAGCCCGGTCGCCGCGTTACACGAGTCGTTCGTGCACGGGTTGTTGTCGTTGCAGTTGACCGCCGTCCCCACGCAGGTCCCCGACTGACACTTGTCCGGAGTCGTGCACGCGTTGCCGTCGTCGCAGTCCGTCCCGGTGACCGCGCTGAACTTGCACCCCGTGGCGACATCGCAGGAGTCGGTAGTGCACACGTTGTTGTCGTTGCACACCTTGGTGGTCCCGGGCTGACACGAGGTGCCCACGCAGGTGTCGTTGTCGGTGCACGCGTTGTTGTCGCTGCAAGGCCCGGTCTTGGGCGCGTACTGACACCCGGCCAGGATGTCGCAGCTATCTGCCGTACACACGTTGCCGTCATCGCAGTTGACCGGCAGCACGTCGGTGCAGCTCCCGCTCTTGCACTTGTCCGTGTGGGTGCAGGCGTTGTTGTCGTTGCACGGCAGCGTGTTGTTCGTGTACGCGCACCCGCTCGTGAGGCTGCACGTGTCGGTGGTGCACGGGTTGCCGTCGTCACAGTTGAGGCCGCCCGAGCCGACGCACACGCCGTTGCTGCACACATCGGTCGTCGTGCAGGGGTTGCCGTCATCGCAGGCGTTGGTGTTGTTCACGAACTTGCAGCCTGTCGCCGCATCGCACGAGTCGGTGGTGCACACCTTCCCGTCGTCACACACCTTGGGGTTGCTTCCGACGCAGTTGCCCGACTGGCACACGTCCGTCTGGGTGCACTGGTTGTTGTCGTTGCACAAGGTGCCGGAGATGCCGGTGTAGAGGCAGCCCGTGGGCTCCACACAGGCGTCGGAGGTGCACGGGTCCGCATCGTTGCACAGCTTGGCCGTGCCGCTGCAGATGCCGCTCGCGCACTTGTCCGCCTCGGTGCACACCTTGCCGTCGTCGCAGACCCCCGTGTTGTTCACGTGCTTGCACCCGACCCCGAGGAGGCAGGAGTCGTCGGTGCACACGTTGTTGTCGTTGCAGTCTGTCGACTTCGTGCCCAGACACTGCCCCGCGATGCACTTGGACTCGCTCGTGCAGGGCTCATTGTCGTTGCAGGTCGCATCATTGAGGATCGAGTAGCAGCCCGAAGCGGGGTTGCACAGGTCGTCCGTGCACACGTCATTGTCGTTGCAGTTCACGGTCTCGCCCTTGCACACGCCGAGGGCGCAGGCGTCGTTCTTGGTGCACTTGTTCCCATCGTCACAAGGGATGACGATGGGCACGTACACACACAGATCGCCGGTGCCCGCCGCCTGGGGATTGCACGAGTCGTTGGTGCAGGGGTTGCCGTCGTTGCATACCACCGCAGCCCCCGCAGTGCACGCCCCGGTCTTGCACACGTCCCCGGTCGTGCAGGGGTTCCCGTCGTCGCACGCCTTGGTGTTCGGGATGTTCTGGCAGCCCTTGGCCGGGTCGCAGGAGTCGTCGGTACACTGCTTCCCGTCGTCACACGACAGCACCGATCCCAGACACTGCCCGTTCTGGCACTTGTCGCCGGTCGTGCATGCGTTGCCGTCGGTGCAAGCGGACCCGTTCTCCAGGTTCTGGGCAGCAGTGCAGCCCCCCGCCGGCGTGCAGTAGCTCTTCGTGCAGGGCCCCGTCTCGTAGACGGAGCAGTCCGTCGCCTGACCTCCGACGCAGCTCGTGCCCACACACTGGTCGTTCTGGGTGCAGGCGTTCCCATCGTCGCAGAGCCCCACGAGCGGGGAGTTCACACAGCCCGTCGCCGGGTTGCACGAATCCGTGGTGCACTGGTTGCCGTCGTTGCAGTTGGCGTTGACGCCCTTGCAGGTGCCCGCCTGGCACTTGTCGCTCACCGTGCAGGCGTTGCCGTCGTTGCAGCTCAGGGTGTTGTTCTCGTTGACGCACCCCGTCCCCGGCAGGCAGTAGTCGGTGGTGCAGGGGTTCCCGTCGTCGCACTGGACCGGCGTCCCCTGGCACTGCCCCGCCACGTTGCACGTGTCCGTGCTGGTACACGCGTTGTTGTCGTTGCACGCCATGCCGTTGGGGGTGAACTTGCAGCCGCTCGTCGGGACGCAGGAGTCGTCCGTGCACGGGTTGCCGTCGTTGCAGAGGGCCGCAGCGCCGATGCACTGCCCTCCCGAGCAGAAGTCGTTGAGGGTACAGGCGCTCCCGTCGTTGCAGGTGCTCGTGTTGGCCACGTGCTGGCAGCCGAAGACCGGGTGGCACAGGTCGTCCGTGCACGAGTTCCCGTCATTGCAGATGACCGCCGTGCCCGGCTTGCAGAGCCCCCCGGCGCACGCGTCGTTCTCGGTACACTCGTTGCCGTCCTGACAGGGCAGCGTGTTGTTCGTGAAGACGCACCCCGTCACCTGGCTGCAAGAGTCGGTAGTGCACAGGTTGTTGTCGTTGCAGACCTTGCCAGGTCCCGGAACGCAGAACGTGTTGATGCAGGTGTCACCCTGGGTGCAGGCGTTGCCGTCGTCGCACGCCACGGCGTTGACCTTGTGGGTGCAGCCGTTGCTCGGATCGCAGGAGTCGTCCGTGCATGGGTTCGCGTCGTCGCACGAGACCTGCGACTTGGGCGTGCACTTGCCCGCGGTGCACGTGCCGTCCGATGTCGCCGCGCAGGCGTTGCCCGCCACGACGCACGCCGTCCCATCCGCCTTGCTCGTGAAGTTGCACTCCCCGTTTGGCCCCTCGGACGTGAACTGCTGGCACGGGTTCTCCGAGATGCACTTGGGCTGGCAGATGCACGCCCCCGCGCTGCACGTCGGCAGCTCGTAGCTCTCGCAGGAAGCCGAGCACTTGGCGCCGTTGTCGTTGGCCAGCAGACACCCGAAGGCCGCGTCGGGGGTGTTCTGCGTACACGCTGTCCCGTCGTCGCAGTTGAAGTCGACCATCTTCACCGCAGGGAGCTGGTTCGACCAGCACAGGAGCTGGGTCGTCGACACGCCGGCCGGCCCCGGCTTGCCGGTCTTCGCAGACAGCGGGGTCGCCCGGCACTGCACGGGGATGCACCCGTCGGCCTGGCTCACCTGGATCTTCGCCTCCTGGTAGGTCCCCTCGGCGCCGATGCCCTTGACCGCCGTGTACTGGGCGATGTTGTTGCCGCCGGGGACGTCCTTGTCCAGCCACTCGAAGAGGTAGTCCGTGACCGCCCCGCCGGAGAGGTCGAGCGACCCCGCCGCCGTACAGCGCACCGTGTAGGTCGTGACGGTGGCCGCGTCGTCCTTGGCGCCGAGGAAGGCGTTCTTCACCTTGGTGGGCGGAAGCAGGCAGTTGCCCGAGCCCGAGCAGCCGGAGTCGCAGTCCTCGGTCCCGCACGTGTCCACCTGGCCGTGCCAGCTCCACGCGGTCTGCCCCCCCGCGAACGTGCCGTAGAAGCCGTGCCCCGACCCGTCGACGATGGTCGCGCCGTTCGAGGGGTCGAAGTGGTACACCGCGACCGTGTTGTCCAGGCAGGCCGCGAAGAAGGGCTGGCTCGTATCGGGGACGACGCCGGTGGTGCTGCGCACACGCAGCTCGTCCAGGTACCCGTCGGGGCCATACGGTGCCCCCGCGCCGATCTGGAGCTTGCCCAGGTCGAAGGGCTTCGCGGCGGTCGTCCAGCTCGCCACCTCCGCACCATTCACATAGAGGTAGACCTTGGTCAGGCTCCACCGCACCGCGATGTGGCTCCACTGCCCCACGGGGATGGTCGCCGCCAGGTCCTGGGCCGCCGTCATGTCGAGGGGCAGCGAGGTGGACCACGCCAGTCGCAGCACTCCGCCGGGCGCAACCCGCAGCTCCCAGGGGTCGGAGACCGACGCCTGGCTGAGCAGCACGTGCTTGGACGTGCCGCCCGCCGTCGGCATCGCGACCGGCCAGTACCAGAGCTCCACGTAGCCCTGCTGCGGGTTGCCCGCCACCGGGTCGGAGCCCGCCGGCGGGTTGGCGGTGATGTTGACCACTGGCGCCCCGCCCTTCAGGCGAATGGACCCGCCCTTGTGCAGCGGCAGGATCTGCGAGGCCGCCTGCGTGACCACCTTGTCCACCTGGTTGTAGAGCTTCGCCGTGCAGAAGACCTGGCCACACGGCGTGATGGCCGGCGTGATCACCTTCGACAGGTCGAGCAGGGCGGAGGTCGTTGGCGCCGGGATCGGCACGGCCTGGGACACGTCCTTGCCCGCGGGCACGAGTGACCACGAGTACTCCAGCTTCCAGCCGGTCTCCCCGTCCGGGTCGAACACGTCGGTCTTGCACTCGAGGGTCGCCTGGTCCGCGTCGAGCATCGGCGCCGTCGGCAGCGTCGCTACGGGCACGAGCTGCACCTCGCTGGCGAACTGGGGGTCGGCGTTCAGGATCAGCACCTCGTTGGAGGCGACGGGCGCGGCGGCGGCCTTGACCGCGTCCTGCGAGTCCAGGCCCGTCGCCTGACACCGGACGAAGGTGCCCGCCCGAATCAGGTTGACGCCGCAGTCCTTGGGGCTGTCCATGACGGAGCGCCAGGAGCCGCCGACAGCCTCCTTCTTGGTGCACCCGGGTGGAATCTTCGTCCAGGTGCCGCCTCCGGACGGGTCGAGGACCTCCCAGTCGAACTCGATGCCGAAGGCCTGGTCTCCGTCCGGGTCGATCCAGGTCCCGGGCAGGCACGTGAGCTTGGACTCCACCGTGGCCGCCGTGGGCGTCAGGTCCACCTTCGCGAAGGTTGGAGCCGTGTTCTTGATGGTCACCGGCTCCGTCGGAGGCGATGTAGCCTGCGGCGTGCACCCGTCGTCCGCCGTGGCGAGGCACGTGACCAGCTCACCCTTCTTGAAGACGGAGGACGTCAGCGTGATGGTCGGGTAGCCGTCGAACTGCGCCAGGGAGGCCCCGTTCTTCTGCCACTGGACGGCGGTCTTGACCTCGCTCGGCGCCTCGTCGTCCACCGTGACCGAGCAGGTCAGGTTGGTGCCGATCTTCGGGTCCTTGGGCCCCACCGTGGCCGTGACCACGGGCTTCTGGTCCACGACCTGCACCGTGTTGCTCGCGACGACGTCCTGCACCGTCGTGCCGGCCGCGTCGTACACGGTCACCTCGCACACGAAGGTCTGCTCGGGCGGGCACGCGGCGAACGGGAACGAGCCGACCAGGTCCTTCGAGATCTGGAGCGACGCGAAGGAGTCGGGCTGCACGACGCCATCTTTGTAGGCCTTGAGCCGGTAGACGTACTGGAAGCCCTCGGGCTCACCCGGATCGCAGTCCTTGATCTGCGTCGTCAACACCTTGCACTTGTACTCGGTGCCCTTCTTCCCCGTCGCTGGTGACAGGGACACGGCGCCCGCAAGGAAGGTCGGCTTGGCGTTCTTGATCTCGAGCATGTCGTTGTTGGGCGGCGTGACAGAGGCGATCCGCGGGCTGGTGGCGCCGCAGACGTCCGTCGCCTGCACGTCGCAGGAGAGCAGCTTGCCCTTGACCACCTGCGCCGTCAGCGGCACCGAGCAGGCGCCCAGATCGAAGGCGTGCTCGCCGGTGGCCCCCGGGTTGAGGAGCTCGTGCTCCGCCACGGCCGTCCAGCCGGCGATGGGATCGTCGGGCGTCTCCTGCCCCGCGACGCCCTTGTCGCCCACGCGCAGCCGCACGCGCACCGACTGGACGGGATCCCCGTTGGGGTCCTGGAGCCCGGACCACTTGCACGTGACCTTGGAGCCCACCGTCACGTCCCCCGCGGAGACGATGCTGACCTGCGCCACCTCGGGAGGGTCGTTGGTGATGGGCGTGCTGCCGGACCAGCCCGACTCCTTCGTGCCGCCCGCCTGGTCGTCCAGGATGATCTTGCACTGGAGCTCCTGCCCCTGGCCGCACTGGAGCTGGGTCTGGAAGCCCGCCGGGATGACCTTGTCCCCGGGAGTGGGGTTCAGGTAGGGCTCGGTGAACACGCCGCCGGTCTTCATGCGCCACACGTACTTCGCGGACTTTGGGATGGCCTGCGCGTCTGCCGCATCGCAGTCGGTGAAGGACGCGCTGCACGAGAACTGGCTGTACTTGTCGCCGAGGCTGCCAGGCGCCGGTACCACGACGGGCCCCGTCACACCCGTCTGGTTGTCCTGGACGAAGGAGGGCGGCGTGTTGCCAATCTGGACCCCGTTGGCGGACGGCGACGCGTAGGACGGGCCGCACGCCTTGCTGTCACACGCCTGGATCTTGCAGCAGACGCGGGAGCCGCGCGCGAACACGTTGGGGGGCGACAGGCTGGACACGCCCGCAGAGAGGGTGTCGCCGCTGTCGCAGTCGAACCACGTGTAGAAGTAGAAGACCTCGTCCCCATCGGCATCGTAGGGCGTCCCGTTGGTCCCGCACACGAGGGACTGGGCCGTGAAGGGGTTCTGGCCCTGGTCGGGCACGGGGTCGTTCGGGTCCTTGCAGGGCGGGAAGGGGCCGTTCTCTTGGATCTGCTTGCCGTCGGGCTGCACGGAGACCTTGACGTCGCCGCTCGGCACCTTGAGCACGGGCTTGTGGTTGTCCACCTTCACGCACGTGGAGTCGGGCATGGTCACGGGCGTGGTCGCCAGGTCCAGGTCCGTCAGCGAGACGTCGCAGCACAGCTTCTCCCCCGCCTTCACGAAGCCGGCCGTAGCATCGAGCGCCGGCACCAGCTCCCGCGCGGCCGGCGGGTTGAAGGGCTTGTTCTTCGCCACGTTGGCGATGGAGCCGTCACTTCCGGTCTTGGACAGGGTCTTGTTGGTGGTCAGGTTGCGCCACGTGTAGGTGAAGGTCAGCTTGCCGTCGTCCTCGACGTCGTCGTCTCCGTAGGCGCTGGGCACGTCGGCCAACATGCACGTATAGGTCGTGTCCAGGGTGGGGTCACCCTTGACCTGCACCTGGAGCTGCTTCGGGTCGCCGTGGGGCGGCGTGTTGACGATGCTCACCTCGTCCTTGAAGTTTCCGCCCCCGTAGGCATCGGGGTACTCGGCGTCGAGGGCGAGCGGGTCCTGGCCCTGGCTGTAGGGCATCATCGTGCACCGGACGGCCTGCTTCTTGGTCGCGAAGTCGGGGGCCTCCGCCCCGAGATCGATCTCGCCCACGATGTCCGCCTGCTGCGCGCCCCCAAAGTTGAACGGGCCCACCACCCGCTCCACCGTCTTGAACGGCGTGGTGCTCCGGTTCTCCCAGATCACCTTCGCGTAGAGGTCGTCCATGTCCGGGTCGCGGCAGGTCGCCACGCACCGGAGCTTGCCGTGGGCGCCCGCGATGGGGGCCCCGGTGAGCACGGGCTTCTTGCCGCAGTCCGGCCAGGAGTTGCAGATATCGACGAAGGGCGGGTCCGAGGTCTCGGCGCCGGGGATGGGCTGCCCGTTCTGGCCCTTGGACACCTGAGCCGTCACGTACCACCGCTCCCCCTTCTTCGTGGCGTCCGACTTGAGGTCGCAGGCCGGGGGGTGGGTCGGGTCGTCCGGGCGGCAGACGAACTCGCCGGTGGCGACGGCGTTGCCCACATACTCCGCCTGCGAGGTCAGCGAGTTGCGGTACCACCGGATTGTGTAGGTGGCGTTCTCGTAGCCCTTCACGGTACGGATCTGGGTGATGATCGGAGCGCTGGTCGTGTGGCACTTCTGCCCGAAGGGCTCGCTGGGCTCGGCGACGAGGATCTCGGGCGTCGGCGCGGGGATCGCCTTCTGCACGTTGACGATCACCGACTTCTCGGGGGCCTTCGTCGCGCAGATGTCTTCCCCGGCCTTGTCGTTCCGGATGGCGCGGGCCGTGAGCTGGAACTCGACGGCCTGGGTGGTCTGGCTGTCCAGGCCCTTCTTGAAGGCCCCCGGCTTTAGCAGCAGGATGCCGTCACGCTTGTTGACCTCGTCGGACTGGGTCACCGAGCAGTCGATGTCGGGCTCGGCGCACACGTCCTGCGTGAACTGGCCCGTGACCGTCGAGAGGCACCACCGCACCTGGTAGTCGTCCACCTTGAAGCCGCCGAGCGCCGTGATGGTGACGCCGAGCTGGAGCGCCTCCGTCTCCAGCACGTTGATCTTGCCGTTGTTGCCCGCCTTGGGCGTGGAGCCGGTGATGGCGACGGTGATACCGCCGCTCTCCGGGTCGATGTAGGTGTCCTTCTCGTTGGTGTCCGCCTCGCCCTGGATGCGCTCAGGGATGCAGCCTGTGAGGCCGACCAGTGCGAGCAAGACCTGCGTGAACCTGGCAATGGACGATGACCCCACGGCTCTGCCCTCCGATCGGCTCCAGCCCGCGGCCTCCCGCTTCGGAGGCCCCGCGGACCCCCTCGCCGCGCGTGCGATTTGGTGACGGGAATGATGCCCGACTCAGAACCGAAGCTCAATGCCGGCCCGCAGGTCGATGTTGCCGAGCCGCGGGGAGACCTCGATCTTGTTCTCGATGATGCCGGGGAACTCGGGGATGAGGCCGCCCAGGAACAGGGCGTCCAGATCGAGCAGGAAGGCGGTGCGCGGGTTGGTCTTGGTCACGTAGCGGACACGGAGGCCCGCACCGACCCGCCCGTCGATGGTGGAGAAGTTGGTGGCATCGCCCTTGTCGGGGGTCTGGTCCTCTCCGTACCACATCATGCCGCCCACGAGACCGACGGCCACGTCCAGGTCCGGGTTGTAGTCGAACATATCGACGAAGTCGGCGCCGGCGAAGACCATGAGCTCGAACCAGGTGGTGGAGATGTCCGACCCGCCGCCGGCTGCGTCCGAGTAGTTGCGCTGGCCACCGCCCGTCGCGAAGCCCAAGGAGAGCTCCGCCTGGAAGGCGTCATAGTGGCCCGCGGTCTGGAGGCCGATGCCCACGGGGTAGATGATCCCCATGTCGAAGGGGCGCTTCACGAGGCTGTCCGACCAGAACCCGTACATGAAGTGATAGGACAGGTTGGCGTCCAGCCGCGCCCGATCCCACCGGTCCATGAGGAGGCCGAAGCCCGCGACGGCGTCGATGTCCAGCAGCGAGTCGATGGGCGAGCCGAGCGCGAAGGCGATGTCCGCGCCGACGCGGATGTAGGGCTTGATGGCGGCGTCCTTGTTGGAGGTCAGGTAGATGTCGAACATGGCGAGCACATGGTGCAGCGGGAAGGAGGTGCTCTGGACCTTGTCCTTCCCGCCCGCAGCGTCCTTCGTCACCAGATCGTAACCAACAAAGTCGCCTCCGTAACCGGCACGGACGTCGATGAGTGGCGCCGTGTAGACGAACTCGGGCGGGGTCTCCTCGACCTTCTGCAGCTCGTAGAACAGCGTCTTGATCTCACGCGGCCGCACGAACATGCGCTGCGAGATGGGGACATGCCCGACCTTGGTCACCTCGATGAGGTGGCTGCCCACGCCGACCCGCGCGGGCTCCACGCCCGGCTTGTGGAACTTGCCGTCGATGCGCACCGTGGCCCCATCGGGGACGCTGATGTCCAGCTCCGCATAGTCCAGGTTGAAGTGGAACTCCTGGTTGGTCTCGTTCTCGACGACGAAGGGCACCTCCACCGGCTGGTCGAAGCCCTCCATCCACGCCTGGAGCGTGTAGCCGCCCCGGTAGAGCTCCGTCTGGAAGGGCGTGGACCGGGCGGCGACCATGGTGCTCGGGACGATCTTGACCTTGACCCCCGACGGCACCGTGTCGATGGAGACGACGGTTGCCGGCTTCTCGAACTCGCACGTGATGTCGACGCTCTCCTTCTTCAGCGGCACCTCGTCGCGCGTGCAGACGCCATAGTCCGCGTTGATGACCTTCACGCGGTAGGTGCCCGGGTAGAGCTCGAAGGTGACGCCGGCCTTGGAGTCCTCCGCCTCCTTTGCCTCGATGGGGTCGTCGGTGTACGGGCGATAGATCTCCACCTGGTAGTGCGGCACGTTGGAGCGCACGACCATCTGCTTCCGGAGGCTCCGGATGTGGACGATCTTCTCCTGGGAGCCCGTGATGATGCTCTGGAGCTCGCCGGCACGGGAGGACCCGGCCGCGGCCATCTTCTTGGCGCTGTCTCGAGCGCGGGCGTAGTAGCGCTCCGCCTCGCCGAAGGCGCGCAGCTCCGTGCCCAGGTCGCCGAGCTTGTAGGCGAAGCTCGGGTCGGGGAGGATCGCGTAGTCCTTCTTCAGCTCCGAGTAGGCGCGCTTGATCTCGCCGGCGGCGACCAGCTCGTCCGTGTGCTTGTGCGTGATCTTCAGGTAGATGTCGTCGAGCTTGGTCTTGAGGGTGCCCCCCTCTTTGTAGGCGACCTTGGCCGCCTTCTCCGCCTCGCGCGCCGTATCGCGGGCCTTCTGGTACTGGTGGTTGAGCCAGAGCTGGAGCGTCAGCATGTACGCCGACTTGGCGATGTTCTTGCGGACCGTGGCCAGGCGCTTGTCGTTCTTCGCCATCAGCCCCGCGCAGGACTGGAAGTAGTTGAAGGCGGCCTGGTAGGACTCGGACTCCCACCGCGCGATGCCGGCCTCGTAGAGGATGCCGACCTTCGCCTCCAGCACCGTCTTCTGCACGCTCGCGCGCCAGGACTTGTCCGCCAGCTTCTGCGCCTCCCGCGCCGAGCGGTCGAGGAGCCGGAGCGCCTCGTCGAACTGCCCCGTGTCATAGGCGCTCATCGCCTGGACGTAGAACTGCTGGGCGTCGTCCTCGGGCTTGGCGGCCCGCGCCGGGGCCGCGGCCGTGGTCACCAGCACCACGGTCAGGAGGGACGCCACGCTCTTTGGCCATGTCATGGGCCGGGGAGCTCCTTGTCGAAGGAGTTCTGGAACTTCTTGAGGTAGGGGTTCTGCTTCTCGTCCGTGATGTCCTTGATGACGGGGTGCAGCGTCATGTGCACCGTGCGCACGCCGTCGTCGTCGGGCGGGTTGTCCACGACGTCCAGGGCGTAGATCGTCTCCGTCAGGTCACGGTGCTCCTCCGCGCTCAGCTTGAGCACCCGCATCTCGTAGCGGTTGCGGAGCACGAGGTCCACCGGCGTGCTGCCGACGATCTTGGTGCCGTCGGGGTCGCGCAGCTCGACCTGGGCCACCGGGTCCGAGGTCACCTTCACCTTGATGGGCTTGAAGGTCGGGTCCACCCCGGCCTCCGCGAGGATCTTCGCCTTCTGCTCGTCCGTGGGCTCCGTCGGGGCCGCGGGCACCGCCGGACCGCCCCCGGCAGGGGTCTTTGCGGGCACCCCTTCCTTCGGCGGGTCGCCGTGGAACGTCGCGGGCTCGCCTGGTCGGATCACCACGGCCACCTCGTCGGTGGCTGGAGGCGCCTTCTGCCCTGCGTGGACCACCCACCCGGCCGCTCCCCCGCCGCCGAGGCCGACGATGAGGAGCAGCACGGCGACCGCCCAGCTCACCCCTCTGTAGACCACGACCTCCTCGACGACCGGCGTGCTGGACGAGGACGGGGCCGCGGAGACCTCCGTGCTCGGCATCTTCTCGCCCAGCGGCGTGAGCGGCTGGACGGTCATCACCGCGGTCGGCTCCGGCTCGCCTGGCTGGATGGTTCCGAGCTCCAGCCGGTCGTGGATGCGCCGGAGCGAGTCACGCACGGCGGCGGCGCTCATGCGCTCCTCCCGGATCTCCGAGAGGCACAGGAGCACGATCTGCTCGAGCTCGGGCACCTTGACGCACGCGCCCTTGAGCAGGTCACGGTCTGACTGGGTCAGGCACTCGCCGATGAAGCTCTCCCGCCGCACGGGGCGCTTGGTCACCATGCGGAAGAGCATCATGCCGAGGGCGAACACGTCGGAGGCCGGGCCCCACTTGGCGCCCCCCGCCTTGAAGTGCTCGGGCGCGATGAACTTGGGCGTCCCGAGCAGGATCCCGCGGGTGTGGATGTTGTCCGACGTCTGCGACAGGTCCGTCGTCGCCATCAGGCGCGTCATGTTGGCCTGGGCCTCGTCGGCGACCACCTTGGCGACGCCCCAGTCGATGATGCGGACGCGGAGCTGCCCGATGGCCTCCTCGACCATGATGTTCGAGGGCTTCAGATCCCGGTGGACCAGGTTCTGAGAGTGGGCGTAGGCCAGGCCATCGGCGACCTGGGCCCCGATCTGGAGCGCGTCCGCGAGGCTGACCGCCTGCTTGGTCAGCATCTCTTCGAGCGTGCGGCCCTTGATGAACTCCATGGCCATGAACGGGTCGGCCCGGAGCATCTCCTGGTCGCCGCGGAAGGCCGCGTACTCCTTGTCGACGTAGTCGAACACCTGGACGATGGACGGGTGGTCCAGGCGAGAGATGCGGATCGCCTCCTGCCGGAAGCGCTGGAGGATGTTCTTGAGCTCCGCCTCGTAGACGTCGCGCTTGAGGGTCCCGGTGCGGACGTGCTCCGCCAGATCGGCGATCAGGGTGTCGGGCTCGTAGAACTTGATGGCCGTGCTGCGGCCGCCCAGGTTGCGGTCGAGCGCCATCCAGATCTTGCCGCCCGCCCCCGCCCCCACGATGTCGCGGAGCTCGTAGCGCCCGACGAGGACGTCACCCTTCTGCCAGTTGCTGTGCACGTCGACGAACCCTCTGGAGGCTGCCCCGGCAGCCCCGCCTGGCACCACGACGGGTCAACCCCGCGATGCGCTCGGCCCTCTCAAGCTGAGTGAAGATAGCGGAACACTGGAAAGGCGGTCAACCGGGTACATACCGACCTGACCACGACGCCCGTCTGCGAGCGGGGGCAGGCGTCCGATGGACCGCTACGGGACTTGATCCAGGTCACGCGCGCGGCGCCCCGAAGGGCGTGATTCGTTTGACAAACTGGACTTTGGCGTGGTATCGCATGACCCGGACGGCGCGGCGCGTCAAGGGCAGGACCGAGCGCCGCCACCCGAGCCCCCCGCAGGACCGAGGGCACCCCCGCAGATGTCCACGCAGCCCCTGGCCGATGCTCACGCCCCGCAGGACGCGGGCCTCGACATGCCCGCCAGGCTGCGCGGCCTGTACGGTGGGGACGCGACCCACCGTCGCAGCCAGCGGCCGGATCGCATGGCGGCCGGGGGGCTGATCCTGACCTGGGAGGCCATCCAGCCCTGGCTCGCCGAGGGCGGGGGAATAGAGATCGAGGTCGGCTTCGGCCTGGGCCGGTTCCTGGTCGCCAGGGCGGCCGCCCTGCCCCACTCCCGCCTGCTGGGCTTCGAGGTCCAGGGGCGCTTCTGCAGAGCCGCCAACGTTGCCCTCGAGGCCGCGGGCCTGACCAACACGCGCATCGTCCAGGCGGACGCCCGGCCCCTCGTCGCGCAGCTCCCCGAGGGGTCGGTCGACGCCATCCACGTCGGCTTCCCCGACCCGTGGTGGAAGAAGCGCCACCACCGGCGCCGCGTCTTCACGCCCGCGTTCATCGACGCAGCGGCGCGGGTGCTGCGACCCGGTGGGGTCGTCACCCTCCGCACGGACGTGGAGGACTACGCCCGCGACGTCGTCGCCCGCTTCGCGGAGGACGGCCGCTTCGCACACGACGAGCTGCCCGAGGGGGCGCTGCCACCCACGGACCGGGAGCTGCGCTGCGCGGCCTTCTCCCTGCGAGTCCACCGTCACCGCTTCACCCGAACCCTGGAAAGGAGCACATCCCCATGAGCCCCATCCTGATGACCCTGCTCCTCCTGGTGGCCGCCGCCGGGGTCACCTACAGCATCCGGGTCCGCGTGAAGCTGCTGCTGGCGGGCAAGCCGGAGAACCGCTTCGACCGCATCGGGGACCGCGTCAGGCGCGCCCTGACCATCGCCATCGCCCAGAAGAAGATGTTCAAGGACCCGGTGTACGGGCCCATGCACGCCCTGATCTTCTGGGGCTTCCTGGTGCTGCTCATCCGCAGCCTGACGCTGATGGCGGCCGGCTACTGGGAGTTCGCGCACATCCCGGGGCTGATCGGGCACCTCTACACCCTGTCCAAGGACATCTTCGAGGGCATCGTCACGTGCATGGTGCTCTACGCCGTCTACCGCCGCCTGTTCGACAAGCCGGAGCGCATCACCCGGTCCAACGACGCGCTCCTGATCCTGAGCATGATCTTCACGCTCATGATCACGGACTTCCTCTACGACGGCGCCAAGTTCAACCTGCACGCCGGGCGGCCCGAGGTCGCCGACGAGATGCGCTGGGCGGTGCTCGGCAGCCAGGTGAGCGCGCTGCTCGCACCGCTGGGCACGGGGGCCAACGAGGTCCTGTATACGGCCATGTACTGGCTCCACATGGCGACCCTGCTGGCGTTCGCCAACTACCTGCCCTACTCCAAGCACATGCACGTGATCAGCGCGATCCCCAACGTGTTCCTGAGCAAGCTCGACCCGCCGGGCCGCTTGACGAGCATGAACCTGGAGGACGAGAGCGCGGAGTACTTCGGCGCGCGCCAGTTGGAAGACCTGACCTGGAAGCAGCACCTGGACCTCTACACCTGCACCGAGTGCGGGCGCTGCTCGGTCAACTGCCCGGCGTGGCTGTCCGACAAGCCGCTGAACCCGAAGCTGCTCATCAAGGACCTGCACGAGCACCAGATCCGCTACACCGACCGCATGATGGGCAAGAAGACCGCCGAGGAGCTGCCCTGGCACGACGAGAACGAGCAGAGCCGCATGATCCTCGCGGTCAACGAGGACGTGCTCTGGTCGTGCACCACCTGCCGGTCCTGCGAAGAGAACTGCCCGGTCATGATCACCCACGTCGACAAGATCATCGACATGCGGCGCTACCTGGTGCTCACCGAGTCCAAGTTCCCGGCCGAGCTGAACGGCACGCTGCGCAACCTGGAGAACAAGGGCAACCCCTGGGGGCTCCCGTCGGGCAACCGGGACGGGTGGACCAAGGAGGAGGACATCGCCGACGTCCCCATCCCCCACGTCTCGGAGGTCGAGGACTACGAGTACCTCTTCTTCGTGGGCTGCGCCGGCTCCTACGACGACAGGCAGAAGAAGGTGACCAAGGCGCTCGCCCGCATCCTCCACGAGGCGGGCGTGAAGTTCGCGATCCTCGGCAAGGAGGAGACCTGCACCGGCGACCCGGCGCGGCGCATCGGCAACGAGTACCTGTTCCAGATGCAGGCGCAGCAGAACGTCGAGGTGATGAACGGGTACAACGTCAAGAAGGTCGTCACCCACTGCCCCCACTGCTACAACACCATCGCCAACGAGTACCCTCAGTTCGGCGGCAACTACACGGTGCTGCACCACAGCGAGGTCATCAGCCGGCTGGTGCTGGACGGGCGCATCAAGCCCAAGAAGGCGCTGCAGAAGACCGTCACCTACCACGACTCCTGCTATCTGGGGCGCTACAACGACGTCTACGACCAGCCCCGGGATGCGGTGAAGGCGATCCCGGGCGTGAAGATGGTCGAGATGGACCGCAGCCGGGAGAACGGCATGTGCTGCGGCGCCGGTGGCTCGCGCATCTGGATGGAGGAGAACATCGGGGCGCGGGTCAACCAGCTTCGCGTCGAGCAGGCCCTGGAGAAGAGCCCGGACATGGTCGCGACCGCGTGTCCGTGGTGCCTGACCATGGTGCGGGACGGCATCAACGAGAAGGGGGTCCAGGAGTCGCTGGAGGTCCGGGACATCGCGGAGCTGGTCGCCGACTCGCTGGACCTCAAGGCGCCGGGGGCCTGAGGGCGGGGGGCTCGACCGCCGGGGCGGGGGCTCCGGGCAGCTCGAGCAGTGGGCGGCCATTCCTCAGCAGGGTGGCTCCTCGAGGGGGCGCAGGGGCGGCCCAGGCCTCCTTCACGTCGGACACCGTCCCCCCACCACGCAGCGCCGCGTCCACCCGCACGTAGACCCGCGCGAGGCTGGAAGTGACCGGAACCGTGGCCCGGATGGACGCGGGCCGATCAGTTCCTGTGCCCACGACCTCGGCCAGTGGGTGCCCGCCGGCGTCGACCCCCACCACGGAGAGCCGCAGCGACGCCACCCCGCCCAAGGGGTCTGCGCTTGCCTCGACCTCGACGGCTCCGCCGCGCTCGGTGGCCTGGACGGTCAGGGTGAAGGGCACGCCGCGCTTCTGGGTGACCTGCGCGTGGGCGACGGGAGCCAGCACGGCAAGGACGACGAGGACGCGGCCGATCACGCGCGGATGGGCAGGAGCCGCAGGTCGTAGGCGCTGTCGCAGAGCAGGATCTGCTCGTCGGGGACCCGCTCCCAGACGTGGTCCTGATCCAGGGGCTCGCTGGCGATGAACACCGCCCACAGGTGACCGGTGTCCACCGAGTCCTTGTACAGGCGCTGGACGGCGTCGCGGGTCCAGGACGGGGAAAGGTCGCGCCCCTTCAGGACACGATAGAACAGCGGGCGCCGGTGGGCCGCCGCGTACACCTCGGTGGGGGTGGACAGGACGCACGCGAACTCGATGGGGCCGTGGCCCTCCGCAAGCTCGGGCAGCTCGCCCAGGGTGCGCTCCAGGGCTTTCCACGCCGCGTTGGGGTGGGCACGCATGGCGTCGAGCGGCGCCTCCTCGTGCAGGTGCGCCAGGAAGAGGTGGAACACCAGCTCCGGCGGCAGGTCGCCGCGGATGTTCTGGCGGATGTAGTCGGGGATGCGGGCGAGGGTGCGCTCCTGCACCATCCCGGCGCCTCCGATGGTCCCGCTCAGGGCGAACAGCCACGTCTTGTACCGGAACGGCTGGGTGGTCTCCCCCGAATAGCCCCACTCCGGTGCCTCATGAACGTGCGAGATGAGGCGGTTCGGCCGCATCCCGCGCATCAGGTCGGCGAAGGCCTCCGTGCCGTCCACGGGGCGCTTGTGGAGCAGGACCTGGCCGCCGTCGTAGGAGCCGAGGCCCCAGCACCCGCGGGACAGCCCCCTGGTCATGTCGATGCTGGTTCCGGCCTCCTCCAGCGCGAGGGGGAACAGCCGGCGGTCGTTGACGACGATGGACAGCAGCCTTGACATGCAGGAGCTCCTACCCCTTACCCCGCCAGGTCGGCCGGGGTCTTGAAGCGGATGTGGATGTGGTTCTGGTGACCCGGCTCGTGCCGGATCAGCGGGTCTTTGGACGTACGCGCCGGGTGCTGGAACAGCTCATCGGCCATCTTGCGGTACTTGGATGCGGCGTGGCGCTTCACGTAGTCCCGGAGCAGCACCTGGAGCTTGTGGTCGATGAACATCACCTCGACGGTCCGGCTCTCGATGAGCGCACGCAGCAGGAGCCACGTGTGCTTGAGGTCGAGGTTCTGGGCCGTGGCCTTCTTGAAGTTCTTCGGCGCCTTGTCTCCGAGGATCATGAACGAGATGTCCACGTCCCGCCCGTTCTGGTGGGACTTGTGGGGCGAAAGCTCTCCTCCGCCCTCCTTGCTGATGTCGCCGATGAAGATGTGCGGTGCCTTCTTGCGGCTCTCCTTCTGGACGCGCTTCGCCACCTGCTGCAGCGCGTGGACGGTGTCCCACGTACCCCACGCCCGGTCGGAGGTGCGAACGTAGTACCCAGGGCCCGTCCGCATCTTGACCCCATCGACGAGGCGACCGTCTTGGGGCCGCCCGATGGCCTTGCTGTCCGCCGCGGGACCGTCCACGTAGACCAGGAGCTGTTGGCCGGGCTTGACCAGGTTCTTGCTCCGGAGCCGGTTCATCGCGAGGAGGTCGGCCACCGTCACGCCGTACTTCTTGGCGATCCCTCCCAGGGTCTCCCCCTTCTTGACCACGTGCACGTCGCGCCGGAGCGCACGGTTGACGCCCGTGCTGCGCACCTTGACCACGTCGCCCACGTAGAGGCCACCGTTCTTGAGCTTGTTCCAGGCGCGCAGCTCCTTGACCGTGACCCCGTACTGGAGCGCCAGCTTGTAGAGGGAGTCGCCAGGGACGGCGCGGTGCTCGATCCAGGCGGGGCGCCCCTTGGCGGCCTTGCCCTTCGCGACCTTCGCGCCCTTGACCGTCGCCTTGCCGGACTTGGCCGTGGCCTTGCCGGGCTTCGTGGCCTTGCCGGGCTTCGTGGCCTTGCCGGGCTTCGCGGTGGCCTTGCCGGACTTTGCGGTCGCCTTGCCGGACTTCGCGGTGGACTTGGCGGACTTCGCGGTCGACGCGGAGGAGGCCTTCCCTCGCCCCGCCGCGGCAGCAGTGCCCACCTTCGACCGGCTGGCGGCCGCGGACGGTGCCGCGCCAAGGGCCAGCAGCGCAGCGGCGAGCAGACACGCCACAGCGGCCTTGCGAGAGACGTTCATCAGCGATCACTCCATCGGGGTACGGGCGCGACCCCTGGGGTGATAGCGCGACACAGACCGTCAGTCAACCAGCGGCGACCGCCTCCCGGTGACAGCCGACGCGCGACACCCGAGCCGTCTGGCGCCATGACGCGAGGGAACCCCCCGGATCCCGTGCCCATGCGTACCAGCGCTCAGGCGTGCGTCGCGCGACCCAGGACATTGCGGACTGAATAAGTCTTCGATCCCTTCCGTGAGTGGACCTCCGGCGCACAATGAAGAGAACGCGGAGGCAAGGACGATGACCGCGACACAGCAGGCTCTCCGATCCACCCAGACGTCAGGACATCCCGACAATCAAGGGGACACTGCGCAAGGCGCGCTCCTCGGGAGCTTGAGGACGCTCCCGGGCTATGCCGCCCAGGCGGCCAGGGTGAGCCCGGGCTCGGCAGGGGGGCCAGGGTCGGGCCGTCGCGCCGACGGCGATGCCTCCACGGGGGCTCCCCTCGACGCGCCGCCACCCACGCCCTTGGCGCTCGTCACCGCCCCGTCCCCAGACGCCTCGGAGTCCACGCCGGCAGTGACCGACGCCTCCGGCTCCACCCAGGCCACGCCCGCCACACCGCGGAAGGACAAGCCCAAGCCGCCAAAGGCCATCCTGTCGGGGCTCACGCAGGGTCCTCCCCCCTCCGGAGGCGTGCTCCGGGTGGAGGGCGACATCGCCTACGCTGGCCTGCCCGCGGAGCTTGCGCTGGCCCTGGCGCTCTCCGACGTGCCCACGGCGGTGCACTGGACGCTCGTGGCCAACGCCGACACGACCATCCACCTGCACGTCGGCGCCGCCGGCAGGCTCGACAAGGGCGTGGGCCTCGCCCTCGACGCGGCGGGGCTCGCGCTGCTCGTCGGGCCTCACATCGGCGCCGTCGCAACCAAGCTGGGCGTGGACGCCCCTGCTCGGCGGATCGTGTCGGACGGCGAGCACGTGGTCGCGAAGCTGGGGCCCACGGGCGACGAGGGGCGCCAACACGTCGGCTTCTCGCTTCGGGACATCGCGGCCTATCTGCTGACCGATGGCGCGACGGGCCTCATGCCGAGCCAGGTGCAGCTCCAGCATGACGTGGGCGCGGTTGCCATGACGCGCACCGGCAAGGTGGACACTGCGCGCCTGCCGGGCGCTGGCCTGGGCGGCATCGGCATCGACGACCCCGCGGTGCTCGCGGCCCTCGGCATCGACAAGGAGGCCATGGTCTACGGGCACATGGACGGCGCGAAGCTGGGGGTGTCGGTGCGAGACGAGGTGTCCAAGGACACGCGCTTCGCGGCGTCGGTCGACCTGGTCAAGCTGGGCGAGCGGATCTGGACGCTGCTCTCCAAGCTCGGCGACAAGGTCCGGGGTTGGCTGGAGCGCCGCAAGAAGAAGGACGGCCCCGGCTTCCTGGCGAAGCTCTTCGAGGGTCTGAAGGACGGAGCCCTCTGGTTCGGCGAGAAGGCGATCCGCTTCGGCATCAAGATCGCAGAGGTCGTCAAGCGGCTCCTGACCCTGGGCGCGGGGGCGGCGGACCTGCTGCTGGGACTCCTACCCGACACCATCGAGATCCCCATCGGCTGGCCGGAGGGGCTCACGCCGCGCAAGTGGATCCCGAGCTTCGAGTTCCCGGACCTCGAGCTCCCGAACCTGGGCCCCATGCTCGAGGCGCTGGGGCTCGCCGCGGACGCAGCCGGGCGGGCGGTGGTCAAGATCGCCATGGCTGCGGGCGACGCGCTCTCCTTCGCGGTGGGCGTCGTCATCGACGGCGCCAAGGAGCTCTGGGTCTTCCTGAACGCGGGCGACCTCATCGGGCGCCTGCTCAAGACCGCCGGAGCGCTCGGCAAGGCGTTTCTGGAGAAGCTCAAGGGCTGGAAACCCGGCGGCGGAGGTGCGGGCGCCGACGTGGCGGTGACGGTCGGCAAGGACTGGATGCTCCGCGTCCACGACAAGGCGTGGAGGAACCAGCTCGGCTTCGACCTGAAGCGGCTCCTCGACGGCACGGACAAGAGCGACGTCGTGCCCTCCGAGATCCACTTCGAGGGGTCGAAGACCGAGCTCACGTATGGCGCCGCGGGGGTCGCGCCCGACTCGAAGGCAGACCCGAAGGCGGATCCGAAGGCGGACCCGAAGGCGGACCCGAAGGCAGGCGCGAAGGCCGAGCCGCGGCCGAAGGACCCGCGCGCGGTCATCGCGAAGAGGCCGCCCGGCTCGCCGCTCGGCTCGGGGCGGCTCCCGGCGCCCGACTCGTTCCAGGGCTACTTCGGGGTCCCCGCGGCCACCCCGTTGGAGATCTCGCTCTTCGCCGAGGGTGGGGAGACCGCCGACGACCTCGTCCTCTACATGCAGTACCCGGCGGACAAGCCGACCCAGGCGCTCCGCTTCGACCTCGGCATTGGCGCGTTCCGTCACAAGCTGGAAGGGCTCGCCCGCCGCTTCGGCCTGGAGGCGAAAGACAACGGCCCGACCCGCTGGCGCATCGACCCCCAGCTCAGCCACGACACGGGCGGCTTCGGCCTGGTCTATGGCGAAGGCAAGGCGAAGGGGGCCGTCGAGCGGGTGTCCTTCGGGGTCGGCTACCGGGTGGAGACGCTGATCTCCGCGGTCCGCAATCCGGCGCTCCTCGCGTCCCCGGACATCGTGCACGTCGGAGTGAAGGACGCCCTCAGCGTGCGCGGAGGCGCGAGCGTCAAGCGGCCACCGTGGGCGACGACCTCGCAGGGGAGCTTCGAGCTGGCCGGACCCATCGTCTCCATGCTCGGAGTCAAGGATGGGCAGAAGGGAGAGCTGTTCACCCCGAAGACCATCGATCTGCAGAAGCGCGGCCTCGACGTGTACCTCAAGGCTGTCGGCACCACCAAGGGCGTCGTGCTGGAGGTCGAGCCGGCCCTGATCCAGAAGCTCACCGAGCGCGTCACGGCGCTCATCGACAAGGCGAAGGTCGGGCTCACGAAGCTCGGCGGCCAGCGCGCCGGAGCCAGGAACAAGTACGAGCTGGACGCGGACCTGGGAGCCGACGGCGTCAAGCTGAGCGTGCGCGCGGCGCCCGGCCTGCCGAAGAGCTGGGTCCGCTACGGCTGGGGGTCCCTCCTGTCTCTCGTCACTGCAGGAGTGGACGCGGCGGGGCTCATCCCGGACGACCTGGCGATCCACACGAGCGCGCTGGCGCTGACCAAGGAGCGGGACAAGGCCGCCGAGGCGAAGCGCCCCGACGGAAAGACGTGGAAGTTCACGGAGCTGCCCGGGCTCCTCCAGCAGCTCTTCGGGGCCTTCGGGGTGCAGGCGGGCGACGAGGTCATCGTCCCCCTGGATCAAGGGGCCATCGACGGGCAGGGGTGGGTGACGCTGCGCGCGTACCACGTGCGGGGCGGGCAGGTCTCGGCCATCACGGTGGCGCTGCCCATCGACGCGCTGGTCGCGGCGCTGGTGCCCGAGTTCGTGCTGAAGAAGCTCCGCGCCAAGAAGAAGGCCAAGAAGGGCCTCGGCGTGCGCTACGTGGACGACAGACAGGACCCGCCGGCGCGGTTCGAGGTGTCCGTCGGCGACCCCAAGGCCCAGCGGTCGGTGTACATCGTCGCCGGGTGGACGGTTCAGCAGCTCGTCGACGCGGTGCTCCACTTCGACAAGGTCGTCGAGGATCCCCTGTCCATCGCGCCGACCACCTTCAAGATGAGCGTGGCGCGCTCCAAGTTCCGCATCGGCGCTGGCCTCCAGAGTGGTGCCTGGACCCCCGCGGGACGCAAGCCCATCGATCTCGGCCCCCTCGACGGCTTCAAGGACGCGCTGCTGGAGATGATCGGCGCCGGCGAGGCAACGCTCTACGGCGAGTTCTCCCCGGCGGAGCTCGCCAGCCGCATCAAGGACGCACCGAGCAACGGCGGATGGGTGGACATCGGCGGCTGCTTCCTGGTCGCAGAAGACAAGGGCGACGATGGCGAGCAAAAGAAGCCCACGGTGCTGAGCGCCACCCTGGGCCTGCACTGGACCATGGCGGTGAAGCTCGCCCGCGCCATGCCGTATGCGGGCTTCCTGGTGCGGGCCCTCGAGGCGGTCAAGTACCTCATCGAGAACTGGGAGGACCCGAAGAACGCCCCGGAGGCGCTCTACGAGCTGGCCAAGGCCCTGCCAAGCATCGGCCGCATGCTGGCGCGGGTCGACTGGAGCAGCGTCGAGTGGGGCAAGACGTTGACGGCGCTCGTCATGGCCGACATCCCCAACTTCGCGGAGATCAAGCAGATCGCCCGCTTCGCGCGGGAGGCGGACGCCAAGGGCCTGCTGCCCGACGAGATCAAGGGGAGCGAGCTGTACCAGGCCATCATGAACACGGACTCGGCGAACGCCATCGCGAGCGCCCTCGAGAAGCTGAGCGACAAGGAGCGGGAGGCGCTGCTCGACGCGCTGAAGAAGGGCAAGCGCGAGGGCATGGAGCTGCCGGACGACGTGGAGGCGTTCCTGCTCGACAAGGCGCGTGTCACGGCTACTGCCAAGGACCTGCGGGACCTCGAGGCCATGGAGGGCGACCTCCAGGCCCTGGGGATGGCGAGCGCCACGGCGCAGGCGATCGGGGCGGCGGGCGGGAGCGACGCGGCGGCGGGCAGCGCGTTCCAGCAGGCGCGGGAGGCGGAGGCGCTGGGAGGGAGCGAGGGCGAGCGAGAGAAGCGCCAGCAGGACATCGTGTGGACCCACCTGAAGGGCGTCGAGCCCTACGCGACCCTGGAGAAGGCCGCGCGCGGGGGCGCCTACGACGTGGATACGCTCTACGCGCTGGTCACCCGGTACGCGCCCATGTCGAAGGAGCAGCTCCTGGAGGTGCTGGCGTCCTTCAGCGGCGATCAGGGCGGCCTGACCATGTTGGCGCAGATCCTGGCGTGGAAGGCGGGGGTCATCACCAATGCCGCGGACCTGGCGAAGAGCGCCGACGCCAGCACGCTCATCGAATTGTCCCGCGCGGCGGTCACGCAGGACGGGCTCGGCATCACCATCGACATCCGCAAGGCGGCGCGGGCAAATCCCCAGTGGCACGCGAAGATCGGCTTCGATCCCGAGGCCCTCTTGAGCCTGGTGGAGGGGCGGCCCGCGGGGATCCCCGCGTCGTCGGCCGTCGGAACCGGAGCCTTCGCCGTGGGCATCGCCATGCTCCAGACCCAGCTCGGCGGCCTTGCGGTGGACGGCATCGCGGGCCCCCTGACGGTCAGGCGGGCGCTGGAGAGGCGCCACGGCAAGGACAGGCAGGCGCTCCGCAAGGCGCCCGGCTACAGCAAGGCCATGGCGCTGCTTGCCGAGCAGGCGGCAGAGGCAGAGCGGAAGACGCCCATCGACGAAGCCGCCATCGAGATGGACGACCCGGCGCTGTCCCACCCGGTCGCGCCTCCCCGATCCGCGTGGCGCCCCGTGACCATCGTGGTGCTGAACGGTGAGGAGGGGCCGGCGAGCGTCTACAAGGCGCTCCTCTGGACCCATGGGGGGCGCACGTACTACACGCCGCGGCAGGAGCCGCCGCCCCTGGAGGAGTTCACGCCGACGGGGGGCGGGTTCTACAGCACGGGCGAGAAGCCCGCCGGCACGCAGATCCTGAGGCCCGCCAACCTTGAGAGGAGCATGGAGACCGTGCCGGATCCCCCCCGCGGTATGACCGCCGTGCTGCGAGCCGGCACCTACGACCTCACCGCGCTCGGGCTGTCACTCCACTTCCCGGCCGATCAGGCCCCACATAAGACGGACCACCTGGAGGCGAGCACGACGCACGACTTCGTGGGCCTGCGCTTCACGCGCCTGGAGCTCGCGTTCAAGGCCACGGGCACGGACCTCATCGTAGGCATCGGGGGACAGCGCTTCATGGCGAAGCCGGGCGAGTACACGGACGTGATTGGCTTCGACACGGACATCTTCTGGGAGACGTGGCTCGAGCGGAACACACCGGGGTGACCCCCGGGGTACCCGCCGACGTCCCGACGGCGCTCGTCGAGCCCCGTGGCAGCGCCCCACACCCGGGATCGACGCTTGCGAGGGGGTGTGGCGCTGCGACAACGGCCTCGCGAGCCTCGCGGAGGCGTGTGGGAGTCCGTGGCCGGGGTGATCGAGGCTCGCGCGACCCTGTGGCGCCCGGTGGGGGGTCGACGACGCCGCCACGGGAAGGCCCCGGCGCCGAGTGACCCTACGCCGGCGTCAAGGGCGCCGGAGACTCCACGACCAGCGGCGTGTCCGCGTCGTCGAGCTGGCCCGGGCGCCGCGGGGAGGGCACCAGCCGGTCCGCCGTGCGGTGGAGCCCCGCGAGCCGGAGCAGGCTCACGACGACCGGCACGGCGTCTCGGAAGTCCGCGTCGTAAGCGGCGAGGGCAGCGTCCTTGGCGTCCTGGGTCGCCTCGTCCTCCCGCCGGTCGAGGCGAACCGCCGCTTCGGCCTGCTCGAGGTCCGCCGCCCCGCTCGCGAGCTTCGCGCCCAACGCCCCGCGGTCGACCGTCACGCCGAGCCGGCCCGGCGGGAGCACCACGGCCTCGTTCACGAGGGCGGCCGCGAAGGATCGGGCCATGGCGACCAGGGTGTCAGGCTGTCGGGGGGTCGGCCCCGAGACCCCGTGCGCCGTCAGGCCCGCGGAGCCCCACGCGGCGGTGACGGCCTCCCTGGCGGCAGTGACGGACTGATAGAGCCCATCGACGGCCTCGTCCCGCGCACCGAGCAATGCGCCGTTGTCCGCGAGCTCCGCCTCGTGGGCCCCGGCAGAGGAGACCGCGGTGGCGACCGAGGACTCCACGAGGGCGAGCAGCGCTCCCAAAGGGACGTCGACGGCAATCGCACCCCCGCCCGCGTGGGGAGCGAGCCGCGCGGCGACACGCGATGCGAGGGTGCTGGAGTGGGCGTCCAGCGCGGCCTTGACGAAGCGCACGGACTTCTCTCGATCCACGACGGCGTCTTCGCCAATCGCTCACGGCACCGCGCGCTGCTCCCAAGCCCAGCGGCCTCTCGACCGCCGGACCACCCCTGCTCGCAACCCGCAGCCACCCCGGCGGACCCCCAGCGCGACGCGCAGGATCCGGGCAGCGGCGCCGTCGCCCAGGCACCGGCGGCGCCCGACCCGGCGCAGCCGCCCACGCCGCCGTTCGGGGCGACACGGCCCGCCCCACCGGACTCCGACACGCCCGAAGAAACGACCGCAGCAGGTCCGAGGCCCGCCGGAGCAGGCGCAGCGCCCTCCGGCCCGACCCCGACTCCGCGACGCCTGCCCGCAGGATCGGGCCCCCACGCCAGCCCTCTCCCACCCCGGAGACGCCTCTCGTGGGCGGCGCTGCTCCTCCGGACGCTCAACCTCACCTTCGACTGCACCTGGTGGCAATTCTGCGGCGGCGCGCGTCCGC
>BTVJ01000071.1:0-36636 GCA_045863395.1 Myxococcales bacterium | reverse complement strand
CATGCGGGCGCGCCCACGCGCTCGCGACGGGCCATTTTGAATACACCCTCTTAGCCAGTCCATCACGGGTCTGGACAGGTCGATCCCGCTGTTACGGGCCCGCCAGGCGACGATCTCCGCGCTGACCCCGAAGCGCTCGCGGAGACCGGTCCGGGTGCTCGGGGAAGCCGTGGTAGGAGCGCCCGGGCACCGTGGGTGTGGCGCGGTAGAGCACGCCCTCATGCACCGAATACAGGCGCGAGGGGTGTGGTCCCGGCCAGCGAGACTCCTGCCACCGGACCGCCTCGTCGAGGAGGAGCTGCGCGTCCGCCAGCGACAGTGTGGAGGGGCACTTTCCCACGACCTCGCCGGCGGGCAGCTCGTGGAACCTTGCCTCGGAGCGATCCCAGTGGTGCCCTCTCTTGGGTCGCTCGTCGGGCTCGTGGCTCCAGCGCATGGG
Organism: Myxococcales bacterium; assembly: GCA_045863395.1. Classification (GTDB taxonomy): domain Bacteria; phylum Myxococcota_A; class UBA9042; order JABWCM01; family BTVJ01; genus BTVJ01. The sequence goes on along the minus strand of BTVJ01000071.1, from coordinate 36,197 downwards.
TCCCTCGACGGCGAAGGACAGCACGGACGGGAGCCGTCGTGCCCCTTTACTTCCCCGCGCGCGCCGCCTTGAGCCGCGTCGCCGCCCGCTTGAGGGCGAGGCGCACGGTCTCGTACTCCGCGCTGCCGGTGGCGTGGTGCTTGAGGTCGTCTTCGGCGCGCTTGCGGGCGGCCTCGGCGCGCGCGACGTCGATGGTGCTCGCCTCCTCGGCGGTCTCCGTCACGACGATGACCTTGTCCTGGGCCATCTCCAGGAAGCCGCCGTTGACCGCGTAGGTGCGGCGCTCGCTGCCGCTGCGCACGGAGAGCACGCCGATGTCGAGGGCGGTGATGATCGGGAGGTGGCCCGGGAGGATGCCGAGCTCGCCGACCACGCCGGGGACGGTGACCTCCTGGACGTCCTCGTCCAGCACCGTGCCGTGGGGCGTGACTACCTGGATCCGCATGACGCCCCCTGCTTAGAGCTTCTTGGCCTTCTCGAGGGCTTCCTCGATGGTGCCGACCATGTAGAACGCCTGCTCGGGCAGGCCGTCGTGCTTGCCGTCGGCGATCTCTTCGAAGCCGCGGATGGTGTCCTCCAGCTTGACGTACTTGCCGGGAGACCCAGTGAACGCCTCCGCCACGTGGAAGGGCTGGCTCAAGAACCGCTGGATGCGGCGGGCGCGCTGCACCGTGAGCTTCTGATCCTCGGAGAGCTCGTCCATGCCGAGGATGGCGATGATGTCCTGCAGGTCCTTGTAGGCCTGGAGGATGGACTGCACCCGGCGCGCGACCTTGTAGTGCCGCTCGCCGACGATCTGCGGGTCGAGGATGCGGCTCGTGGAGTCGAGCGGGTCCACGGCCGGGTAGATGCCCAGCTCGGCGATGGAGCGCGAGAGCACCGTGGTCGCGTCAAGGTGGGCGAAGGTCGTGGCGGGCGCCGGGTCCGTCAGGTCGTCGGCGGGCACGTAGATCGCCTGCACCGAGGTGATGGAGCCCTTGGTCGTCGACGTGATGCGCTCCTGGAGCTCACCCATCTCCGTCGCCAGGGTGGGCTGGTAGCCCACGGCGCTCGGGATGCGCCCGAGGAGGGCGGACACCTCGGAGCCGGCCTGGGTGAACCGGAAGATGTTGTCGATGAAGAGGAGCACGTCGGCGCCCTCCTCGTCGCGGAAGTACTCGGCCACCGTCAGTGCCGAGAGGGCCACGCGGGCGCGGGCCCCCGGCGGCTCGTTCATCTGCCCGTAGACCAGCGAGGTCTTGTCGATGACCCCCGACTCCTTCATCTCGATCCAGAGGTCGTTGCCCTCACGGGTGCGCTCGCCGACGCCGCCGAACACCGACTTGCCGCCGTGCTGCTTGGCGATGTTGTTGATCAGCTCCATGATGAGCACGGTCTTGCCCACGCCGGCGCCCCCGAAGAGGCCGATCTTGCCGCCGCGCAGGTAGGGGGCGAGCAGGTCCACGACCTTGATGCCCGTCTCGAAGGCCTGCATGGACGTGTCCTGGTCCACGAAGGGCGGCGGCTCCCGGTGGATGGGCAGCGCGCGCTCCGACTTCACCGGGCCCGCGTTGTCCACGGGCTCGCCGATGACGTTCAAGATGCGCCCGAGCGTGCCCGCCCCGACCGGCATCATGATGGGCGCATTCGTGTTGGCGACGGGCATGCCGCGCACGAGGCCGTCCGACGAGTCCATGGCGATGGTGCGCACCGCGTTCTCGCCGGTGTGCTGCGCCACCTCGAGCACGAGGTTCCACTCCCGGTCATCGATGGCCGGGTTCGTGACGCGGAGCGCCGTGTAGATCTCGGGGAGCCCGCCGGCGGGGAACGAGACGTCCACCACCGGCCCGATCACCTGCGTGATGACGCCCGTGGCCTTGTACTGAGTCGCTGCTGTGCTCATGTGTCACCCTGGTTTCGGCGGTGCCGTGCCCGCGTCGATGTCTTCGTATGAACGCGCCCTTCGTCAGCCCTTCAGCGCCTCGGCGCCGCCCACGATCTCGAGCATCTCCTTCGTGATGGCCGCCTGACGCACGCGGTTGTACTCGAGGGTCAGCTTGGAGATCAGCTCGCCGGCGTTGCGCGTCGCCGCGTCCATGGCCGACATGCGGGCGCCCATCTCGCTGGCGATGGACTCGAGGATCGCTCGGTAGATCTGCACGTTGATGTGGAGCGGCAGCGACGCGTCGAGGATGGCCCGCTTGTCGGGCTCATAGATGAAGTCGGCGCCGCCCGCCGCCTCAGCTCTCGGGGAGCCTGCGTCCTCCGGCACCACCGGCAGGAGCTGCTCCACGGTCACCTTCTGGGTGATCGCGTTCTTGAACTCGTTGTAGACCATGTAGACGGCGTCGAGGCCCTTGTCCTGGAAGTCGACGATGAGATCGCGGCCGATGGCGGCCGCCTTCTCCAGCGTCGGGTCCGTCAGGACGTCCATGTAGAGGCGGTCGACGGGCCAGGAGCGGCGCTTGAAGTAGTCGCGCCCCTTGCGGCCGATGATCGACAGGCGCATCTCCTCGTGGACCTCCACGTTCTCGCGGAGGTAGAGCTCGGTGCGCTTGTTGATGTTGGAGTTGAAGGCGCCTGCCAGACCGCGATCACTCGTCAGCACGAGCAGGAGCACCTTCTTGGGCGCCCTCACGGCCAGGAGCGGGTGATCGGCGTGGTCGGCGCGTTGGCTGATCTCCCAGATCATGTCCCGCAGGCGGTAGGCGTAGGGGCGCGCCTCGAGGATGCGCTCCTGCGACCGGCGCAGCTTCGCCGCGGCCACCATCTTCATGGCGCGCGTGATCTGGCGCGTGTTCTTGACGGAGGTGATGCGCCTCCGGATGTCCTTCAGGTTCGCCATTCGGGCTCCACTCGCGCCGCGGCCTCCACCCGGGGTGGGGGACCTACTGGTTCGCCTTGAACGTCTTGTTGAAGTCCTCCAGCGCCGCGGCGAGCCGCTTCTCGGTGGCGTCGTCGAGGGCCCCCTTCTCCTTGATGTCCTTCATCAGGTCGGCCTGCCGTGCGTCCATGTACTGGAACAGCTCGGCCTCGTACTTGACCAGTGCGGACTCCGGGAAGTCGTTCACGTAGCCCTTGGTGCCCGCGTAGATGATCACGACCTGCTTCTCGACGGGCTGGGGCGAGTACTGGGCCTGCTTCAAGAGCTCGGTCAGGCGCGAGCCCTTGGCGAGCTGGCGCTGGGTCGCCGCGTCCAGGTCCGAGCCGAACTGCGCGAAGGCCGCCAGCTCGCGGAACTGGGCGAGGTCCAGGCGCAGCGTGCCGGCCACCTTCTTCATGGCCTTGATCTGCGCGGAGCCGCCCACGCGGGACACCGACAGGCCCACGTTGATGGCCGGGCGGATGCCGCGGTAGAAGAGGTCCGTCTCCAGGAAGATCTGGCCGTCCGTAATCGAGATCACGTTGGTCGGGATGTACGCGCTCACGTCGCCGGCCTGGGTCTCGATGATCGGCAGCGCGGTCAGCGACCCGCCCCCCAGCTCGGCGCTCAGCTTGGCGGCGCGCTCCAGCAGGCGGCTGTGCAGGTAGAACACGTCGCCCGGGTACGCCTCGCGGCCCGGCGGGCGGCGCAGCAGCAGCGAGAGCTGCCGGTAGGCGACGGCGTGCTTCGACAGGTCGTCGTAGATGATCAGCGCGTGCTCGCCGTTGTCGCGGAAGTACTCGCCGATGGTCGCGCCGGTGTAGGGCGCGATGAACTGCATGGGCGCCATCTCGCTGGCGCTCGCCGACACGACGGTCGTGTACTCCATGGCCCCGAAGCGCTTCAGCTTCTCGACCACCTGGGCCACCGTGGACTGCTTCTGTCCGATGGCCACGTAGATGCACTTCACGCCCGTGTGCTTCTGATTGATGATCGTGTCGATGGCGACGGCGGTCTTGCCCGTCTGGCGGTCGCCGATGATCAGCTCGCGCTGCCCGCGGCCGATGGGGACCATGGAGTCGATGGCCTTGAGGCCGGTCTGCAGCGGCTGGTTCACAGGGCTTCTGGAGACGATGCCCGTCGCCTTCTGCTCGACGCGCTTGCGGTGCGGCGTCTCGATGGGCCCCATGCCGTCGATGGGCTGGCCCAGCGCGTTGACCACGCGCCCGAGCAGCGCCTCGCCGACGCCCACCTCGATGATGCGGCCGGTGCGCTTGACGACGTCGCCCTCCTTGATGCGGTTGGCCTCGCCGAAGAGCGCCGCGCCGACGTTGTCCTCCTCGAGGTTGAGCACCAGGCCGGTCACGTCGTGGGGGAACTCCAGGAGCTCGCCCGCCATGGCCCCGCCGAGCCCGTAGACGCGCGCGATGCCGTCACCGACGGTCAGCACCGACCCGGTCTCCTGGACCTCGACCCGCTTGTCGTAGTCCTGGATCTGCTGCTTGATGATCCTGCTGATCTCTTCGACGTTGATTTCCATCGAGCGACTTCCTCGGTTTCGGGAGAGACCCCGGAGTTCAGCGGTGGAGCAGGTGCTCCCGCATGGTGTCGATCTGATTCCTGACGCTGCCGTCGAGCACCACGTGGCCGATGCGCGTGACGACGCCGCCGATGAGCCCCGCGTCCACCCGCGCCTCCACGGAGACCTTCTTGCCCGTCATCTGCTCCAGGGCGCGCTGGATGCGCGAGGAGTCGATGGACGAGAGCGGCACGGCGCTCGTGACCTCGGCGCGCAGGCGCCCGGCCTTCTGGTCGATGCGGTGGACGAACTCGGCGACGATCTCGGGCACGAGCGTGATGCGCCCGCGGTCCAGCAGCAACATCAGGAAGTTGCGGCTGATGCGGTTGGCGATCTGGCGCTTGAGCAGGTCGTCGATGATCGCCCTCTTGGCCTCCAGCGAGATGCTCGGGTTCGCCAGGGAGCCTCGCAGGTCCGCGGACTCCTCGTAGACGCCCACGAACTTCTGCAGGTCGCGCTGGATACGCGCGTGGCTCTGATCCTCGTCGCACAGCTCCAGCAACGCCTGGGCGTACCGCTTCGCGTGCTTGCCTGAGATCAACATGCTCGGCTCTCTTCTGGGTCGGGCCCGGGATCAGGCGTTGGTGAAGACGTCCTTGCCGGAGCGGCCTCGCATCACGTCTCCGGACTCGAGGCCCGCGATGTAGTCGGTGATCATGCGCTGCTGGACGTCGGGCTTGAGCCGCTGGCGGATGACGGCCTCGCTCATGCTGACCGCCAGGTCGACGGCCTCGTGCTCCAGCGCCTCCTGGAGGCGCTTGCCCTCCTGGCCGATGCGGCGCTCTGCGTCGGCGACCATCTTGCGCGCCGTCTGCTCGGCCTCGCGGATGATCCGGTCCCGCTCCCGCTCCCCTGCGGTCACGAAGTCGTCGAGGATGCGCTTCTGCTCCACCTCGAGGGCGGCCAGGCGCCTCTCGTACTCGGTGAGGCGCTCCTCGGCGGCCACGCGCAGCTTGCGGGCCTCCTCGATCTCGTGCTGGACCTGCTTTGCCCGCTCCTCCAGCCAGACCCTCATGGGGCGGCGGGCGAACCACACGATGATCGCGAGGAGCACCAGGAAGTCGATGATGTAGAGGCCGTGGACGGACCACTCGAACCCGTGGCCGCCGGCGGCCAGGGCCGTCGCCGGGGTGAGCAGGGCGAGCGCGAAGAGCAGGTTCCTGATGTTCATCGGGTGGCTCCTCAGCGCTTCGGCGGCTCGAGGACCCGATCCGCGATCAGCGCGGCCAGGCTCTCGGCACGGTTCTTCAGGGTCACGCGCGAGGACTCGTAGGCGTTCGTCAGCCGCGGCATCATCTCATTGAGCTTCGACTCGGCAGTGCGGCTGCCCTCGGCGGTGATCTCGCTGGCGCGGGCGGCCGCCCGGTCCCGAATCTCGCGCTGGCGATCGGTGCCCTGGCGCCGGGCCTCCACGATCTGGGCCTCCCACCGCGCCACCCGGTCCGCCGCGTCCTTCTCAGTGCGCTTCGCCTCGGCGATGGTGCCCTGGATCTTGGCGTAGCGGAGGTCCACCACCTTCTGGAGCGGGCGGAACACCAGCGCGTTCAGCGTGAGCACCGTCACGAGGAAGATGACGGCCTGGAAGAAGATCGATGCGTCCACATCGACGAGGCCGGCTTGCTGGAGCTGCATCAGGGCGTCTGTCTGCATCAGTTGGCTCGACGGCCCCCTCGCAGGGGCTCGCGCTCGGGTGGTTCGGGTCGCGACAAGCCGGTGCCCGAGAGGGGTCCCGGCCAAAATCGCGCGTATCGCTAGCACACGCCCCAGGCGGTGTCAACCGCCTCCGACGCGCTTGGGAGGCCGGGGAGACGGGGGAGGCGCGCGCCTTGGTGACGCGATGCGTCAGGAGGGAGCCGTCAGCGCTCGGCCGTCAGCGGTCAGCCGGCAGGGCTCAAGCCCGGTCCGTGCTGACCGCCGAGAGCCGCTCGCTGACAGCTCTATGAGCACCCCATGGAGTTGCCGCAGTTGAGGCACTTGTAGCAGGCGCCATTTCGCACGGTGATGTGCCCGCAGACGTCGCAGAAGGGCGCGTCGCCCATCATCGTGCTCAGGTGGTCGCTGAGCTGGAAGGCGGGCGCCGGGTCGTGCACCGCGCCCTCGTGGCCGGCGGCCTTCGCCTTGCCATTGCCGTTGGCCTTGCCGTTGCCGTTCGGGGCCGGCTTCGGCGCCGCGGGCACCACGCTCGGGACGGTCTCGTGGTGGGCGAGCGCCTCCTCCTCGACCACCTCCGGCGGGACCTGCACGATGTCCGTCCGGCCCAGGTACTCCATGCCGAGCAGCCGGAACACGTAGTCCACGATGGAGGTCGCGAACTTGATGTTCGGGTGATCGACGCGGCCTTGCGGCTCGAAGCGGGTGAAGGTGAAGGTGTCGACGAACTCACCGAGCGGTACGCCGTACTGGAGCCCCTTGGACACGGCGATGGCGAAGCAGTTCATCATGCTGCGGAAGGCGGCGCCCTCCTTGTGCATGTCGATGAAGATCTCTCCGAGCGCCCCATCGTCGTACTCGCCCGTGCGCACGTAGACCTTCTGCCCGCCGACCTTGGTCTCCTGGGTGAAGCCGCGCCGCTTCTTCGGCATGGGCCGGCGGAAGGGCGCGGGGGCCGCGACAGGGGCGGGCGTGAAGGCCGGCGCCTCGGCGACGGGAGCGGCCGCCGCCTTCGGGGCCTCCTCAGGGGCCTTCTCCGCCTTCTCCTTCTTGTCGCCCTTGGCGGACAGGGGCTGGCTCTTCTTGCTGCCGTCCCGGTACAGCGCCGTCGCCTTGAGGCCGAGCTTCCAGCTCATCCAGTAGGCGTCCGCGATGTCCTCCTCCGTCACCTCGTTGGGCATGTTGATCGTCTTGCTGATCGCCCCGGAGATGAAGGGCTGCGCCGCCGCCATCATGCGGATGTGGCCCGTGTGGTGGATGAACCGCTTGCCCTTCGTGCCGCAGCGGTTGGCGCAGTCGAACACCGCGACGTGCTCCTGCCGCAGGTGCGGCGCGCCCTCGATGGTCAGCGTGCCGCACACGTGCTCGTTGGCCTCCTCGACCTGCTCCGCCGTGAACCCCAGCGCGGAGAGCACGTCGCGGCACCCCGCGTCCAGGCCGAGGCGCTTCAGGGCCGCCTCGCCCAGCGCCTGTGGGGCGAAGGCGAAGCCCAGCTCGAAGACCGTCGGCAGGGCGGCCTCGATGCGCGCCACGTCGCTCGGCAGGAGCCCCCTCGACAGAAGCGCCTCCCGGTTGACGTGGGGCGCCCCGTCCAGGGTCAGCGACCCTCGCACGTACCGCACGATGTCCTCGACCTGGCTCTCCGAGTAGCCCAGGTTGTGCAGCGCCGGCCCCACGCTCTTGTTGATGATCTTGAAGTAGCCTCCGCCTGCCAGCTTCTTGAACTTGACCAGCGCGAAGTCCGGCTCGACCCCGGTCGTGTCGCAGTCCATCAGGAGGCCGATGGTGCCAGTCGGCGCGATGACCGTGGTCTGGGCGTTGCGGTAGCCGTGCTCCTCGCCCAGCGCCAGCGCCCGGTCCCATGCGGCTCGCGCCGCCGCGAGCAGGTCCCTCGGGCAGAGCCCCGGGTCGACGCCCACTGGGGGGATGGACAACCCCTCGTAGTCCGACGGGGGCGCATTCCAGGCGGCGCGCCGGTGGTTGCGGATCACGCGGAGCATCGCCTCCCGGTTCGCCTCGAAGCGCGGGAAGGGCCCGAGCTCGGCGGCCAGCTCGGCGCTCGCCGCGTAGGACTCGCCGCACATCACTGCCGTCACGGCGCCAGAGATGGCGCGCGCCTTGCCGCTGTCGTAGGGGATCCCCATGCGCATGAGCACGGTGCCCAGGTTGGCGTAGCCGAGCCCGAGGGTCCGGTACTCGTAGGACATGCGCGCGATGGTCGGCGACGGGTACTGGGCCATCAGCACGCTGATCTCGAGCACGACGGTCCACAGGCGGCAGGCGTGGGCCAGGCCGTCCAGGTCGAAGCGCGCCGACGCGTCGTCGAAGAAGCGCAGCAGGTTGATGCTCGCCAGGTTGCAGGCCGTGTCGTCGAGGAACATGTACTCGCTGCACGGGTTGGACGCGCGGATGCGGCCGTCGCCCGGGCAGGTGTGCCAGTCGTTGATCGTGTCGTCGAACTGGACCCCCGGGTCCGCGCACGCCCAGGCCGCGTGGCAGATCTGCTGCCAGAGGTCGTTCGCGTCCAGGGTCTTCGCCACCTTGCCGTCGGTGCGCCGCGTGAGGTCCCAGGTGCCCTTCGCGTCGACCCGCTCCAGGAAGCGGGCGGGGACGCGCACCGAGTTGTTGGAGTTCTGGCCGCTGACGGTCTGGTAGGCGTCTCCGTTGAAGTCGTGGGAGTAGCCGGCCTCGATGAGCGCGGCGACCTTCTTCTCTTCCTTCACCTTCCAGTTCACGAACTCGACGATGTCCGGGTGATCCAGGTCGAGGCAGACCATCTTGGCCGCGCGGCGCGTGGTGCCGCCGGACTTGATCGCCGCGGCCGCCCGGTCGCCGATCTTCAAGAAGCTCATCAGGCCGCTGGAGACCCCACCGCCGGACAGGGGCTCGCCCTCGCCGCGGATGTTGGAGAAGTTGGTCCCCGTGCCGCTGCCGTACTTGAACAGGCGCGCCTCGCGGGTCCACAGGTCCATGATGCCGCCGTCGCCGACCAGGTCGTCGCGCACCGACTGGATGAAGCAGGCGTGGGGCTGGGGGTGCGTGTAGGCGTCGGTGCTCTCGCGGACGTCGCCCGTCGCCGGATCCACGTAGTAGTGGCCTTGCGCGGGGCCGGTCAGGCCGTAGGCCTCGTGCAGGCCCGTGTTGAACCACTGGGGCGAGTTGGGCGCCGCCATCTGGGTGACCAGCATGTAGGCCAGCTCCGCCTCGAAGGCGTCGGCGTCCTCCGTCGCGCGGAAGTAGCCGTGCTCCTCGCCCCAGCGGCGCCAGCACCCGACGAGGCGCCCGATGACCTGGCGCACGCTGCGCTCGGGGCCGAGCACCGGCGCGCCGTTCTCGTCGCGCGCGAGCTGGCCGCGGTCGTCCGTCTGCGGGACGCCCGCCTTGCGGAAGTACTTGGACACCATGATGTCCGTGGCGAGCTGGCTCCAGTCGGCGGGGATCTCCGCGTCGTTCATCTCGAACACGACGCTGCCGTCCGGGTTGGTGATGCGGGACGTGCGGCGCTCGTAGCGCACCTCGTCCAGCGGGTTGACCCCCGCCCGCGTGAAGCGCCGGGGGATGCGGAGGCCCCCCTCGACCCCCTTCTTGCGGCCCCGCGCCTTGCGGGCCGGCTTCTGCGGCTTCGCGGCGTCGCCGGCAGTGGTGTGGGGCCGCGCCTCTGCCTGGGGGGTGGGCGCCTGGGGTGCAGGCTCCTGCGTGTGCGTTCCGAACAGGTCGTGGTTCATCGTGTGTCGCTCCCCGCTTCTCGCTGGGTCGGCGCGCGCATCACCCGGCAGGGGAGCGGCGCCCGTTGGATCCGTCTTTGTTGTGTGCCATGTATGGCGGGCGTCCTCGACGCCCGGCAGTTATGCAGGCTGTCCGGGGGCCCGTCAAGCAAGTTCCTCGTCAACATCTTGTGCATCCTGGGGGCTCGCAACACAAGATGTGGAAAATCTAGTGCTTTGGCCCACACCTGTCCACGGGGCGCGGCGCGCACCCGAAGGCACCGTTTCTGCGTGAGTCTGGACGATGGGGCGTGGGGCTCGAGCCACAGCTTTGCCACCGCGCGTCCACAGGGGCTCCACAGGAGCCTCCCGTCTTCACTCGGCGAGCAGCGCCTCGACGTCCGCGGCGAGGGCTGCCGGCGAGATCTCTCCATCCACGTAGCCCGCGTAGACGTGACGGATGGTTCCGGCCCGATCCACGAGGTAAGCGAGCGGGAAAGGGAGCGTGAATGGGTCTGTCTGTGACATTCGGTCGAAGATCGTCCCATCCGCGTCCAGGAGCATGGAGAAGCTCAGACCCTTGTCGGCCTCGAGGAACGAGGCGAAGGCCAGGTCGGTCCCGGTGTGGACAACGAAGGGCGCGAAGCCCTGGGGACCCCAGGTCGGCAGGTAGTCGGACTCGATCACTGGCAACTCCAGTGCGCAGGTCGGTCACAACCCGCTGAACACCTTGACGTAGACCACCTTGCCCTTCTGATCGGAGAGGGACCGCAGCGAGCCGTCCAGGGCCGGGAGCATCACGTCAGGCGCCGGGTCGCCCGCCTGGAGGCGCCTCATGTTGCCGACGGCGGGAACGACGAGCGCGCCCTCGTCCGGGTCGTTGGACAGGATGGTCAGCGTGGACGCGACCTCGACGGCGGTGGCTGCGTCGAACGCGACGTCGATGAAGCCCTTCTCGCCCGGGCCTATCACCATCGCCGGGCGCGGGTCGTAGTCCTCGACGGGGCCCGCGAAGTCCGGGTCGATGGTCACGGTGAAGGCCGGATCGGCGATGGAGATGCTCCCGATGACCAGGGGCTCCGTGCCGTCGTTGGACAGCAGGAAGCCGCCGCTGGCCTGGGAGCCTGGCTCGATGCCGGCGAAGAGGACGCTCGCGTTCGGCAGCGCGATGTCCGGCCCTGTCTTCGCCGCGTCGACGGTGAGGCGGATGGCCGCAGCCGGCCCCGCAGCCACCAGGGCGCCCGCGTGGGCCCGCACCGTGGCGAAGTGAGCGACGGGGAGCGCAGGCGGCGGCAGGCGGACCTCCTCGACGCCGACGCGGGCGGGCGCCGCAGGGTCCGAGACGTCCCACGCCTCGACGGCGCCCCAGGCCGCCACCGCGAGCAGCGGCCCCAGTGACGTGGTGGACACCGGTGCGCCCGACAGGGGGATCACGCCGACCTGGGTGGGCTTGGACGGGTCGGTGAGGTCGACGAGGGCGACGCCGTGGGTGCCGGTGACGGCGACCAGGGGCCCCGAAGCATCGACGCGCCACGCGGACCGGGAGGGCTCGCCGTAGACGTCCGTCAGCGGGAGGACGGCCAGGCCCTCCACGGGCCCCGGCTCCACCCTCACGACGACGAGGCTCCCGCCGGCGGTGACCAGCGCCAGCCCGCCCCGGGCCGCGACGTCCCGCGCGCCGGCTACCTCCCACAGCGGGGTGGCGGCGGCTCCCTCGACGAGCACCAGCCCCTGCGCGCCCGCTGTGGCCACCAGCGACGTGCCCACCTGAGCCGCCGAGAGCAGCGTCGGGCCGGGCTCGTAGGCCACGCCGTCCTGCGTGACGGCGCCGTCCGCGACCTTCAGGGGCACGAGGCCGCCAGCCCTCGTGATCACTGCTGCCGCCCCGCCGAGGTCCGCGAGGCGCCGGCACCCCGCGGGCAGGGGCAGGGCGCCGGTCAGGGCGAGCGTGGTCGCGTCCCGCGCCTCGACCCCCGACGGCGTGCAGGCCAGGACCACGTCGCCCCTCACCACGAGATCGGAGATCGGGTCGCCGGGAAGCGCCCTGGCGGTCTCGACCAGGGGATCGCCCCCCGACGGCTGCGGCTGGAAGCCGTCGGCGTCCTGTCCCGACCCGTCGGAGCCACCGGCGCCGTCGGCCAGGCCTGCGTCCTGTGGCCCGAGGGAGTCGCCTCCCGCCTGGGTGTCCACCTGCGCCCCCACGTCCATCGGGGCGCTGCCCGCCCCATCGCCTGCGCACCCCGCGGCTGCCGCCACCGCCAGCGCTGCTCTGACCCCTACGCTTCTCACCATGACCTCCCGGGGCCCGCTGGTTGACATCCACGGGTCCGCTGCTAGATTCGCGAGCCGCCGCGCGGGTCTGGTGCGGCCTTTGGGCACAGGAGCCGCGGTGCACCCCGACTTCTACGACAAGCGCTTCGTCATTGTGGCGGGCAAGGGCGGGGTGGGCAAGTCCACCGTCAGCGCGGCCATCGCGCTGGCCGCCTCGCGTCGTGGCAAGCGGGTGCTCATCGCCGAGCTCAACACCCGCGAGAAGGCGCCCCTGCTCTTCGGCAAGTCCCCGTCGGGCTACGCGCCCCGCGAGATCCACGAGGACATCTTCAGCATCAACATCACGCCGGACGACGCGCTGCGCGAGTACGGCCTGATGAAGCTCAAGTTCAAGGCGGCCTACAACCTGGTCTTCGAGAACGAGCTGATGCGCAAGCTCCTCAAGATGATCCCGGGCATGAACGAGCTCCTGCTCATCGGCAAGGCCTGGTTTCTGGAGCAGGAGCGTGATCGCACCGGGGAGCCGGTCTGGGACATGATCGTCGTCGATGCCCCGGCCACCGGCCACGGGGTGTCCCTGTTCCGCCTGCCCCACGTGATCCTCGACGTGGTGGACAAGGGGCCGCTCGCCGATGACACGCGAGCGATCCGCGACATGCTGATGGACCCGCACCAGACCGTCCTGAACATCGTGACCCTCGCCGAGGAGATGCCCTTCACCGAGAGCCTCGATCTGCTGCGCCAGACCCGCGAGGTGCTCAAGATCCCGACGGGCTTCCTCTTCGTGAACGCGCTCTGGCCGGAGGTCCTGGATCCGCGGGAGGCGGAGGTCCTCCAGACGTTTCGTTCGTCCGTGCGGGGCATCGACCCGCTGGTCGACGGCGTCGTCCGGTGCGCCCGCGACATGATGCAGCGCCGCAGCATGCAGGACGAGTACCTCCAGCGCATCCGGGCACACTTTCCGCTCCCCACCATCCAGGTGCCCTACGTCTTCACCGAGGACTTTCGCTTCGACGCCATCAGCCGCATCGCGTCCCACGTGGACACGGAGATACAGCGCGCCCAGCGTGGCTGAATGTCTACAGGCTGTGGCGTTTGTCTCCACGCGCCCGTCGTGCTCGTTCGGACTCCCACCCGCATCAGGCCAAGGTTCGGCGCGACCCTGATCGGCTTGGCACGGTCGTTGCTGAACTGGGACCCGTCGCGCCGAGCGGCCGGCTGGCCCGCTCGAGCCCGTCCTCTGGAGCCAAGAAACCTGGAGGATGGAACCATGCAACGGATCGCTCGACCCGAATCCCGTAGCAAGCCGGCGGGGCGCCAAGGGGCGCTGCGCCGGGGCCGGGGGCGGGCCCGAGGGGTCAGCCGGACGCTCGGCGCGACCAACGCCACTGCCGCTCCATGGCCCGCTCGCTTGTGAGCCACCGCCCCCTCGTGATACTCCCCTCCTGCCCCCACTGAGGCCCCCACTGAGGTAGACAGGAGCCCCATGTCCGCCACCCTCGTCGAGACCGTCCCCTTCGCGCCGCTGCGCGACGCGCCGCCCATTCAGCGGTGGAGCCTGCCCAACGGGCTGACCGTGCTGATCCACGAGGACCACCACGCCCCGATCTTTGCCTGGCACACCTGGTTCCGGGTCGGGTCCCGCCATGAGCGCCCCGGGCGCACCGGCATGGCGCACCTCTTCGAGCACCTGATGTTCAAGGAGACGACGTCGCTCAAGGAGGGCGAGTTCGACCGCACCATGGAGCTGAACGGCGGCCAGACCAACGCCGCGACCTGGGTGGACTGGACCTACTACCACGAGAAGCTCCCGGCCACGCGGCTCGATCTGGTGGCGCGCCTGGAGGCCGACCGTATGGAGAACATGGTCCTCGGCACCCACCAGCTCGAGACCGAGCGCGAGGTGGTGATCAACGAGCGCAAGCTGCGCGTGGACAACGACCCGGACGGCAAGGCCTACGAGGTGCTCTACGCGATGGCCTTCGGGAAGGACCACCCCTACGGGTGGCCGACCATCGGGTGGATGGAGGACATCCGCGCCATCGGGCTTCAGGACTGCCTGGACTTCTACCGCACCTGGTACGCCCCCAACAACGCCACGATCATCGTGGTCGGCGACGTGGATCCCGCAGCCGTCATGGAGTCCATCGAGCGCCACTACGGGCACATCCCTCCGCAAGAGGTGCCGCCGCCCCGCCCGAATCCGCCGCTCCCGCCGGGCCCTCACCGGGCGGAGATCACCTTGCCCCTGTCCGGTGATCGCCTGATCTGCGCCTGGGAGTCCGTCGCCCTCGACGACCCTGACCTCTACGCGGCCGAGGTGCTCTCGGAGGTGCTGCTCAACTCGGACGCCGCGCGCCTCTCCAAGCGCCTGGTCTACGACGCGGAGGTCGCCAGCGGGGCGTCGGGGTGGCTGTCCGGCTTCGCCTGGCCAGGGCTGCTCCAGATCGATGTCACCATGAAGCCCGAGGTCGCCGCCGAGGAGGCGGAGGCGATCATCGACGAGGAGCTGGCGCGGGTGTGCGCCGAGGTCGTGGGACCCGAGGAGCTGGAGCGGGCGCGCACCAAGGTGGAGGTGCAGGTGGTTCGCAACCTGCTCTCCGTCGACAGCAAGGCGCACCTCCTCGGGCTCTACGAGGCGACGGTCGGGTCCTTCAAGGCCGCCCTCGACTCCATGGACCGCCTGCAGGCCGTCACGGCGGACGACGTGCTGCGGGTGGCGCGGCGCATCTTCCGGGACGAACGCCGGACCACGCTCATCGCCCGCCCCGAGGAGGAGGCATGAAGACTATCCTGGTCGAGAGCCACGCCGTGGGGTGGGTCCATCTGAACGTCGTGCTCCGCAGCGGCGCCCTGCACGATCCGGCCGGCGCGGAGGGGACGGCGTACCTGGCCTCGCAGATGCTGGTCCGCGGCACCAAGCGGCGGACCCGCGAGCAGTTCGACGAGGCGCTCGACGCCATGGGCGCCGAGCTGGACGTGTCCGTGGGGCGGGAGAGCGTCGTCCTCGAGGGCGAGGTGCTCAGCCGCAACCTGGACCGCTTCGTGGCGCTGCTCGGCGAGGCGCTGCGCGAGCCGGCCATGGACCCGGACGAGCTCGGCCTGCTCGTGCGGCTCACCCAGGCCGAGCTGGAGCAGGTGCGGGACTCGGACGCCGACTTGTGCGGCGACCTGTTCGCTCGGCATATGTGGGGGCCGCACCCCTTCGGGCGCCCCGTGAAGGGCACCGAGAGCACCGTCGGGGCCATTCGCCAGGGCGACGTCGCCGCCTTCTCGCAGCGGCACGTCGCGGCCCCGAACGTGCTGATCGCCGCCGCAGGGGACGTGACGCGACCCCACCTGGACGCGCTGCTCCACGAGCACCTGGGGTCCCTCGATGGGCCGGTGCCCGCCGAGCCGCCGCTCGGCGGGCTCGGTCACGGCGCCGGTGTGCGGGTCCTGCTGGTCGACAAGCCGGAGCGCTCCCAGACGCAGGTCCGCTGGGGGCACCCGTGCATCGCCGCCGGGGACCCGGACTACTTCCCGCTGATGGTCGGCAACACGATCTTCGGGGGGACCTTCACGTCGCGCCTCATGCAGGAGATCCGCGAGAAGCGGGGGTGGAGCTACGGCGCCTACAGCCGGCTGTTCACGGACCGGCGGACCGGCGGAGTCGTGATGTCCTACTACCCTGCGGCGGAGGACACGGTGCCTGCCCTGGCGCTCGGGCAGCAGCTCTTCGGGGACCTGGTCGAGCACGGCGTGACCGACGACGAGCTCGCCTTCACCAAGAGCTTCCTCGTCAACGGCTTCCCCTTCCAGGTGGAGACGCCGGCGCGGCGCATGTGGCAGCTCGCTCAGATCGAGCTGCTCGGTCGCCCCGCCGACTTCCTCGACACCTGGGTGGAGCGGGTCTCCTCGCTCACCCGCGACGAGGTAAACCGTGCGCTGCGAACCCACCTGCACCCGGACCACCTGGCCCTGGCCGTCGTCTGCACGGCGGAGCCCCTGCGCGACGCCATCGCGGCGCTTCCCGGCGTTCGCAGTGTGCGGACCGTCCCCTACGACGCGGAGTGGTCCGATCCCGCCTGATGCGGGGATCCCTACCTGACCAGCCGCACCAGGTCGCCGCGCTCGATGACGACCGTGGCCTCGCACCGGGCGTCGAGCTGCAGCGACACCCCCTCCGCGGCCTCCAGGGCCTTGCGCACCCCGTGGAGCTCGATGCGGTCGCCGGACCGGATCGCCTCCTGGCCCATCCAGTACCGGGCGCCGAGGCCATAGGCGTTCAGACGGAAGCGCGCCCCGTCGCTCTGGCACAGGAAGCCGCGCCCCGGCTCGTAGCCCGCCACGACGCACACCCAGTCGAGCTTCAGGTCCAGGGCCCGGATCGCCTGCCCGAGCGGTCCCTGCCAGCCCGCCCGCCAGGGCGCGAGCCACTCCTCGAGGCGTCGGCGCCCCGCGGCCGTGGTCTCCTCCAGGGGGTCGTCGAAGGTCGGGCGCGTCTCGTCGAGCAGCCGGCACAGGCGGAACAGCTCGCGCTCGGTGGGGGTCGTCGCCCCGGGGTCCGGGCGCTCCGGCGCGACCCGGAGCGGCGGCGTGCCCAGCTCCGCCATGGCGTCCGACACGCCGTGGGCGTGCCCGAGGACGTAAGCGGCCACACCGAGCAGGAGGCCCACGGCCGCCACGCTCCCCCACAGGAGGATCGGATCGACGCGGCGGCGGGTCATGGGTACGAGCAGGCTCGCAGCGACGCCGGGCTCTGCGGTGGGGGGCAGCTCCCAGGGGTCGCGGTCCTCGGGGGCCGGCGCCCGGGGGTCCAGCGGCCACTCGTCGGACGCGACGTCCGGAAGGTCCAGCAGCTCCGGGCGCGGGGCCGAGGGGGCTGGTCCCGGCGGCGGGGCGTCATCCACCGGCCAGGCGTCCTCGATGATGGGCAAGGGCGTCTCGTCCGTGCGGCGCGCCAGGCGGATCACGCGGGCGCACACCGGGCAGCGCACCGCCGTCGTCGCTGCGGGCGGCGAGCGCAGCGCCGCGCCACACGCGCAGCGCAGGATGGGCTCCAAGGGGTCGATCACGCGTGATCCGGCCATCAGTGGGCGCTATGGTAGCGAGCCGGGCGCGGGAAGCCAACCGCCATGGCGGAGTCCCATGTTCAAGGACGACATCGAGGAGCTGCTGGACACGGGCGCCGGGCTGGCCGCCATCGAGGGGCGGCTCGGGGACCCTGAGGCCGACGTGGTCGTCGGTGGCGCCGAGGGCGGCTTTGCCCCGTTCCTGCTCTGCGCGCTCCAGCGCCGCCTGGGCCGGCCGTTCGTGGTCGTCACCGCGAGCCTCGACCGCGCGCGCATGCTCCATGCGGCCCTGTCGAGCTGGGTCGACGGGGCGGGCGTGGTGCTCCTGGAGCCCGCCGACGTCTCCCCCTACCAGGAGATCGCCCCGAATCGCTTTGCCACCATGGAGCGCCTGGCGGGGCTCCATCGCCTGCGCGAGGGGCAGGGGGTGCGCCTCGCCGTGGTCCCCGCGGCGGTCCTCGCCCTGCGGGTCCCGCCGCCGGCCTCCCTCGAGGCGCAGCGGCTCGAGATCGTCCGGGGGCAGACCCTCGACCGGGACCGCTTCATCGAGCGCCTGGTCGAGGCGGGCTACGTGCGCGTCCCCCTCGTGGAGGACCCCGGCACGTTCGCCGTCCGGGGCGGCATCCTGGACGTGTTCTCGACCCTCACCCCGTCCCCGGTGCGCGTCGACCTCTTTGGCGACGAGGTCGATCAGCTTCGGCTCTTCGATCCGGAGACCCAGCGATCGGGCGCCGAGGTGGAGCGTGTCGTCCTGCCCGCCGCCAGCGAGGTGCCCCTGTCCGCCGAGGCGGTCGCGCGGGCTCGCGCCGGGATCCGTCGCCTCGCCGACGACCTGGGCTTCCGCTCGTCCCAGCTCCGCGCGGTGCTCGACGACGTGGCGAGCGGATCGGTGGGGCCGTCCGTCCTGGCGCTCACGCCGGCCTTTCACGATCGCCTGGTGGGCCTCGCGGAGCACCTCCCCTCCGACGCCCTGGTCGTCATCGACGACGGCGCCGCGGTCCACGGCCGCGTCGACGAGCTGCGGGAGCGGTTCGCCATCGAGCACGAGGCCGCCCGCCGCAGGGAGCGCCTGGTGCTGCCGCCGGAGCTGTGGACGGCCACACCCGGCGATCTGGCCGCCGTCCTGGAGCGCAGGCCGCGCCTGCGCCTGGAGCGCGTGGTGGTGGGCGCCGGGGACGTGGTGCGGGTGCGGCCCCAGTCCAACCGCGACGTAACGGCGGAGCTGGAG
This sequence comes from Myxococcales bacterium, assembly GCA_045863395.1. Lineage (GTDB taxonomy): Bacteria > Myxococcota_A > UBA9042 > JABWCM01 > BTVJ01 > BTVJ01. Next base: position 17,869 of record BTVJ01000071.1, on the reverse strand, counting down.
GCGGCGCGGGGGCAGGACCAGGCGCTCGCCCCGCTCGTCCGGCGCTTCGCGGCGTGGCGTCGCTCGGGGCTGGCCATCGCGGTCACCTGCCACACCATCGGGGGCGCCCAGCGCCTGCAGGCCATGCTGCGGCCCTACGGGGTCCGCGCCTCCGTGGTCGACCGCCCCCTTCGCCTGGACGACCTGGCGTCTCCGGACCGCCGGAGCCCCGTGCAGCTCCACACCGGCACGGTGGGGGAGGGCTTCCGCTCCGCGGCGCTGGGCGTGGCCGTGCTCGACGCCTCTGAGATCCTGGGTGCCCGGGTCCCCGCCACCCAGCGGCGGCCGACGGCGGATCCTGCGGCGCTGATCTCCTCGTTCCAGGAGCTCGAGCCGGGTGACCTGGTCGTCCACACGGATCACGGCATCGGGCGCTACGACGGGCTCCAGCGCCTGGTCATCGAGGGCATCCCGGGCGACTTCCTGCTGCTCGTCTACAAGGACGACCACAAGCTCTACCTGCCGGTGCAGCGCCTGGATCTCGTCTCCCGCTACGTGGGCGGCGACGGGGACGCGCCGCCGCTCGACCGGCTGGGCGGCACGAGCTGGGAGCGAACGAAGGCCAGGGTCCGCAAGGACGTCATGGCCATGGCGGGGGAGCTGGTGCGCCTGTACGCGGCGCGGGCTGCGAAGTCGGGCCACGCGTTCTCGCCCCCGGACGAGGCGTTCCGCGCCTTCGAGGCCACCTTCCCCTACGAGGAGACGCCGCACCAGGAGAAGGCCATCGAGGACGTCCTCGCCGACATGCAGGCGGAGCGCCCCATGGACCGCCTGGTCTGCGGGGACGTGGGCTACGGCAAGACGGAGGTCGCGGTGCGCGCCGCGTTCAAGGCGGCCCTCGACGGCAAGCAGGCGGCGGTCCTGGTGCCGACGACCGTCCTCGCCGAGCAGCACCTCGTCACCTTCGAGGGGCGCTTCCGGGCCCACCCGGTCATCGTGGAGAGCCTGTCCCGCTTCAAGACGGCGGGCGAGCAGCGCGCGGTGCTCGACCGGGTCGCCAAGGGCCAGGTGGACGTGGTGATCGGCACCCACCGCCTCCTCCAGAAGGACGTGAGGTTCCGCGATCTCGGGCTCCTCGTCATCGACGAGGAGCACCGCTTCGGCGTCAAGGACAAGGAGCGCATCAAGCAGCTCCGGACGCAGGTGGACGTGCTGACCCTGACGGCGACCCCGATCCCCCGCACCCTCCACATGGCGATGAGCGGCATCCGCGACCTGAGCATCATCGCGACGCCGCCACGGGATCGCCTCGCCATTCGCACCATCGTGGAGCGCGACACGGACGACGTGGTGCGCCAGGCCATCGAGCGGGAGCTGGCGCGGGGCGGCCAGGTCTACCTGCTCCACAACCGGGTCGAGAGCATCGGGGTCCGGGCGGAGACGGTGGAGCGCCTGGTGCCGGGCGCGCGGGTGGCGGTGGCCCACGGCCAGATGCACAAGGGCGCCCTCGAGAAGGTCATGCGGCGCTTCGTCAGCGGGGAGGTCCAGGTGCTGGTCTGCACGACCATCATCGAGAGCGGGCTCGACATCCCCAACGCCAACACCCTCATCGTGGACAGGGCGGACATGCTGGGGCTGGCGGAGCTCTATCAGATCCGCGGGCGCATCGGGCGGGGCCACCAGCGCGCCTATGCCTGGCTGCTGATCCCCGAGCCATCCAGGCTGCGGCCGGACGCGGCGCGGCGCATCGCGGCGCTCCAGCGGTGCTCGGAGCTGGGCGCGGGCTTCCAGATCGCGAGCCACGATCTGGAGATCCGGGGCGCTGGCAACCTGCTCGGCGCGGAGCAGCACGGCCAGATCGACGCGGTGGGCTACGAGCTCTACCTGGAGATGCTGGACGAGGCGGTGCGCTCCATCCGGGGAGAGGCCCCGGTGGTGCGCATCGACACGGAGCTGCGGGTCCCCGTGCCTGCGTACATCCCCGAGGCCTACTGCCCGGACGTCGGCCAGCGGCTCGCCTTCTACAAGCGCTTCGCCGGCGCGCGGACGAGCGGCGAGGCGGACGATGCGCTGCGGGAGATCGCCGACCGCTGCGGTCGGGCGCCCGATGAGGTGGTCGCCCTCGCGGCCCTCACGGGCCTCCGCCTGCGCGCGCGTCGCCTGGGCCTGGACAAGGTGGACCTGACCGAGGCCGCCATCGTGCTGCGGCCGCACCCTCAGGGGCCCATCCCGACGGACGCGCTGCTCGCCTTCGTCGGTCGCCCGGGCTCCCGGTGGCGGCTCCTCAAGGACGCGAGCGGCATCGCCCGCGGGGTGAGCCCGGCGGAGGCGGGGCGGCCGCTGGACACCGTGGACCAGGCGCTCGGCGAGCTTGCCAACTTCGCGGAGTCGCGGGGCGTGTCCGTCTGACCGCCGCGGGGCGCCGAGCGCGGCCTTGCCGCCGGGCCCACCCCATGGTAGATGGACGGGTCGCCCCGACGGCGGCCCCCCCTCGGACCCGGAGCGAGCATGACCCGGACCCTGTTCATAGCCTCCATCGCGCTGGCGCTCGCGGCGTGCAACGGCGCCAAGCCCGAGAAGCCGTCCCCCGAGTCGGTCAAGGGCGTCGCGGCCCAGGCCAACGTGCCGGCCCCGGGCCACCTCGGCCACCCCGCCGACCAGGTCGCCGTGTCGAAGCTGTCCGAGGAGGACCGCGCGGTGGTGGTCGCGACCCTCGGGGACGTCAAGATCACGCTGGGCGAGCTGGAGGATCGGCTCAACGAGCAGCCGTCCTACGTCCGCATCCGCTACAACGCCATCGAGAAGAAGAAGGAGTTCCTGGACAACCTGGTGGAGTTCGAGCTGCTGGCGCTCGAGGCCCGGGCGAAGGGCTACGACAAGGACCCGGACGTGGTCTTCGCCATGAAGCAGGCGATGATCAAGAAGCTCGTCAAGGACGACATCTCCGAGCTGGTCAAGCTGACCGACATCAGCGAGGAGGCCATGCGGGCGTACTACGACCAGAACCCCGACCAGTACCACAAGCCCGAGCAGGTGCGGGCGAGCGCGGTCATCCTCGCCGACCGGGCGGCGGGAGAGGCCGTGGCGGCCCAGCTCGCCAAGGCGCTTGAGGAGAACCCTCGCCGCAGGCGCCAGACCTTCAACGACTTCATCAAGAACAAGAGCGTGGCGAGCCCCTACGGGACGCAGAACGGGGATCTCGGCTTCTTCACCCGCGAGGGCACCCGCGACGAGGGGGAGGGCACGGTCCCGGTGCCCGTGGCAGAGGCGGCCTTCGCCCTGGAGAAGATCAACGACACGAGCGGCCTCGTCGAGGTCGACGGCAAGGCGTGGATCCTCATGCTGACCAACCGCCGCCCGCGGGTGGAGAAGTCCTACGACGAGGTCAAGCGCCAGATCCAGAACAAGCTGTTCAGGGACGAGAAGGAGGCCGCGAGAGAGCGCTACCTGGCGGGGCTGCGCGCAAAGGCGAAGGTGGTCGTCCACGAGGAGAAGCTCGCCCTGATCAAGAACCCGGACATGCACGACCAGCTCCCGCAGCTCCCGCCCGGCGGTGACGCCCAGGACGAGATGAAGCGGCAGCTCGATCGGGTCCGGGAGAAGGCGAAGGGTGGCCATGAGCACTGATCGTGCCTCCATCGCCATCGCGCTTGCACTGCTCGTCTGTGGTCCGGCCACCGCGGCCGAGCGCCCCGCACCCGTGCTCCACCAGATCGCACCGCTTCCAGAAGGCTACGCGCTCTTCGACCGCATCGTCGCGTTCGTCAACGAAGAGATCGTCACCCTCCACGACCTGAACCGGGCGGCCGCCGTCAACAAGGTGCTGGCGTCACAGGGGGACAAGGCGCCCGTGATGGACGCCGCCACGGAGGAGCGCCTGCGCGCCGAGTCCCTGGAGGCGCTCATCGACGAGATCCTGGTGCTGGAGGCGGCCCGCGCGCTGCAGCTCACCGTGAGCGACCGGGAGGTGGACGCCTACATCGCCGACGCCACCCGGGCAGCGGGCTTCGACCAGGCGGCTCTCGAAGAGAGCGTGGGCAAGCTCGGCTACACGCTCCAGGAATACCGCGAGATCTCGCGAAAGGAGCTGCTGAAGGCTCGCGTGGTGTCGATCAAGGTCGGCTCCCGGGTCACGGTTGGCGACAGCGAGGTCCAGCGGGTTCTGGACGCCGAGTATCACGGCGGAAAGCTCATCGAGCGCGTGCGGGCGAGCCGCATCCTCCTCCGGGTCTCGCCCACTGCGACCGCCGACGAGGCGGAGGACGTGAGGCGCGTGGCGGTGCAGCTCCAGCAGTGGGCGGACGCGGCGCCGGAGCGCTTCGGCGACCTGGCCCGCAAGTACAGCGAGGACGACTCCACGCGCCTGTCGGGAGGCGACCTGTACTGGGTGGCGCGGGGGACCATGCGGGACGAGGCGCTGGAGCGGGCCCTGTTCAAGCTCCAGCCCGGCCAGGTGGGGCCGGTCGTGCGCACCGAGTCCGGCTACGAGGTGCTGATGGTCACCGAGCGCGACCAGAAGGCCATCGAGGATCTGGAAGAGATCCGCGACCGCGTCTACGACCGCCTGGTCCGGGCGCAGAAGATCAAGGTCTATCTCCAGTGGGTGAAGGAGCTTCGGGACCAGGCGTGGGTCGACGTCCGCCTGTGACATCGGAGGGTGCGAGATGCGGCGGGTAGGAGCGCGTGCGTTTGGCTGGGTCGTGGCGCTGGCGTTCGTAGCCGCGTGCGGCGAGGAGCCGGGGACCGAGGCCGGCGGCGCGGACTCCGGGACGCCATCGGACGTCGCGGGTGGGGATGCTGGGAGCGTGGATGCCGCCCCTGTCGCGGACGTCGCGTCCACTGATGTCCCCCTGACGGACGCAGCCGGTGACGCCGCCCACCCATTCCCTGACGCGGCTGGCCCCGGTGACGGCGAGACCCCAGACACCGGGGACTCAGGCGCGGCCGACGCCCAGGACGTGGCAGCGCCTCCAGACCTGCCCCACTACGCCCTGTCGCTGCTCCACTTCAACATCCAGTACGTCGCCGGCGGGTCCGAGGGGATCATCGCGTCCCTGGGCGGCCTCCTGACGCGCCCCGAGGGCTTCAGCGAGCTCGACGAGCAGGAGATGGAGGACCAGATCATCGTCGAGTCCTACCGCCCGGTCCTCGACCTGCTCGCGGCGCACCCCACGTGGACCCTCAGCATCGAGATGCAGGGCTACATGCTCGAGGTCATCATGGAGCGCCACCCGGAGACCTTCGCCTTGACCAAGGCGCTGGTCGAGGCAGGCCAGGTGGACCTCGTCAGCTTCCACTACTCGGACCAGCTCTTCATCGCCGGGCACCGCGAGTCCATGGAGCGCTCCCTGGCCATGAACGAGGCGGTGTTCGAGAAGGCCGGAATCCAGAGATCCAGGGCGATCTTCACCCAGGAGGGCCAGTTTGGCGAGGGCATGGCGCCGCTGATGGCCGAGTATGGCTACGATATCGCGCTTCTGCCCAAGAACCTCTGGAGCTATCAGCACGGCGACGGGCCGGTGGCGCCCATGTACGCCATGGGCGGGAGGCACGTGGTCATCAGCGGCCGCTCCACCGAGGACCCGGCGACCGGCCTGCGCTCCATGTGGACCTTCGTGGACGACGGCGAGCTGCTCATGACCAACGACCTCGACCCCTACCTGTCGAGCCTGTTCGTGTTCCACCAGCCGAGCTACGACAAGTTCGAGAAGAAGCTCCTCGATCTGGAGGCCCAGGGCTGGAAGATCGCGAGCCTCGGGGCGTGGCGCCAGGCCGTCCTGGATGCGGGCATCGACGTCCCCGAGCTGCCGCCCGTCCTCGACGGCTGCTGGCAGCCCAAAGACACACAGAACGTCTACCGGTGGATGGGCGGGGCCGGGGTCTGGGGCGCCTCCGAGCGAGACAACGAGGTGCTCCGCGCCAACGTGCGCGCGCGCCACGCGCTGCTGGCTGCGGAGGTCGCGGGCGCGAACGCCGTCGCCGCCCCGCCGACGGAGCTGCTCGCCCAAGGCTGGCGGGAGCTGCTGCTCGGGGAGGTCAGCGACGCGACCGGCTGGAACCCGTGGAACGGCGAGGTCCAGTACAGCCTGACCCACAGCGCGGCGGCCCTGGCCATCGCGGAGCAGATCATCGCCGCGGGCCTGCCGCCCGGCCAGCAGGTGGACCTGGCGACGGGGCTCGTGGAGCCGCTGACCGTCGAGGAGGCGCCCGGCGCGGACGTGGATCCGCTGTTCGGGATCGAGGGGGAGGGCAAGGGCTGGGCCGTCACGGAGCAGTGGCAGGAGGCGCCGGACGGAGCGTGGCTGACCGTCACCTTCACACCGGAGATCGCGGACCCGGGGCGGGACGTGAAGGTCGTCATGCCCTTCACCCACGACCACGTGGTCACCTCTCCGGCCCTGCTGGAGAGCGAGGTCCGGAGCTACCCCCTCGACGCCTTCACCTGGAGCACCATCGGCATCCCGTTGGCCAATGGCCTGCTGGGCCTCGGGCCCGACCGCTTCCTGATCAAGGACATGCGGACGCTGCACCTGGCCGCGGTCCTCGACCGGGGCGCGCAGACGGTCACGTTCCGGGATGAAACCTCACCGACGAGCGTGCCCGTGAGCTGGCGGTTCCTGATCCTGGAGGGGGTGACGGCGGAGCAGGCGCGGCAGCGCGCGGACCGCCTCAACGTGCACCCCGTCTGGCGGCCAGCATCAGCGCCATAGCGGCGAGCGCCCAGCCGGCCGTCGGGCCGCCCGCGCCGCAGCCCTCCTCCGCCGGCGTGTCCTCCTTCGCCGCGACCGTGGGCTGGCAGGTCCCCTCGAAGCACGCCTCCCCGACGGTGCAGACCGACGTTGCCTTTCGCAGACATGCGCCCGGGGCGGGGCGCTCGCAGACCCAGGCGGTCGTCGTGTTGGCGCAGCCCTGGGTGCCCTCGTCACAGGACGTGGGGCACGCCACGCCCCCGGTTCCTGGCGCGGGGGCTCCACACGCGCCGGCCTTGCACGTCGTCCCCTGGCACGGGGTCCAGGCGCGGTCGCGGCATCCGCCCGGGCCCGCCGCGCAGGACCACGCGTGGCTGCCCTCCAGGCTACACCCCGTCTCTTCGGCGGCGCACGCATCCGCGCAGGGTCCGCAGGGGAGGCAGCCGTAGCCCTGCGCGCCTGCCCACCCGCAGCAGAGGCTGCTCGCGGCGCAGTCCAGCGCCTGATCCGCTCCGCCGTCGCACCAGCGGACGATGGCTCCGTCGCACATCCCCTCGAATGGAACGGCCGGGCACGTCGCCTGGGCATGAGCCACGGCCACCGCCCCGATCACGCCGACCAGCAGCCCGGCAGCCAGCAGCCTCACGATGCCACGAGCAGGTGCAGCTTGACCGCGTTGGCGAGGAAGGCGGCCAGGTCGGCGCGCGCGGTCGCCTCGTCCACGCGGAAGGTGGCGACCACCATGGCGGTGAGGTCCGCCTCGGTGCGCGGGGTGCCGTCACAGGCGCGCCAGATGCTGACGGAGACCGGGTCCACCAGGTTGTGGAAGCGGTTGTCGGGGGTGACGATGAACATCTCCCCCTCGACCTCACGGAAGGCGACCTGGGGGTGGATGGCGTAGTGGAGCTGCTCCATGGATCTCCCTCGCTGGGCCTGCCACACCTGCCACAGGCCGAAGAGGCTGTCAAACGGCAGGGCCCATTCGTGAGGCTGTCAGGCCACCCACGGACGGAGCGTCCATTCCGCAGCAGGCAAGCTACCTTGCAATTTCCCGCCCCCCTTGCTAGGAATGTCCCAGTCGCGTGAACGAGCTTGCCCGGACCCTGCGCGGCCCACATGTCGCACGAGGCGCGCCGGACAACTTCCATCAAGAATGGTGCACCATGACGGGGATGCTTCGACTCCGCGCTGTCTCTCCTGGCTGGAGAACGCTGGCCCTTGCCGGCCTGTTGGCTCTGCTGCTCGGGCTCGGCGCCTGTGCCGACGACGAGGGCCCGGGGGGGCTGGGTAACCTCCCCGGCAAGGACGCAGGCGAGTCTGACGCCGCCGACGTCAGCGGGGTCGACGACACGTCCACGGACACGGGTGGCCTCCCTGATGCCGGCGACGACGCGGAGCAGGACACGGGCACCACCGAGCCGGACGGCGCCACCGACACGGGGCCCTCTCCCGACGCGGGCAATGACGTCACCGAGCCCGAGGACACGTCCACGGACGCCGGCACGAAGCCCGAGTGTGAGGCCGCGGCCGACTGCGCGGGCAAGGTCGGCGTCCTGGGAGACTGCGACGAGGCTGCGTGTGTAGATGGCAAGTGCGTCAAGCAGACGCTCCCAGCCCCGACCTGCTGCGTGACCGCGGCGGACTGCAACGACGGCAACGCCTGCACCACCGACTCCTGTCCGACGAAGGGCGGGGTCTGCGCCTATGTGTCCGACCCCGCCTGCTGTGAAGACACGGGCAGCTACCTGGACGCGGGCTTCGAGGGCGGCGCAGCGCAGGGCTTCACGGTCATCGACACGGACAACGTGGCGTCGGTCACCTGGTCCCTCACGAACACCAAGGCCTACGACGGGAGCTGGTCCTGGTACTTCGGCAATGCTGCCTGCAAGACCTACTACGGCGGCGCGCTCAGCGCGTCCTGCGTCCCGACGGACGAGCTGCTCGCCGACAACGAGGTCGTGTCGGGCACACTTCAGTCCCCCGACATCGTGCTCCCGGCCGGCGGTGTGTACCACCTGTCATGGCGCATCTGGTCGGAGACCGAGGCGCTGGACGACCCAACGCTCCCCGAGTGCAAGCCCGGAGGCCCGCTCACCTGCTACAACCCTGGCTTCGAGACCTTCGTCGACGCCCTCACCGTCTACGTCGACGACGGCGTCACCAAGTCGGTGCTGTGGAACAGCGCGGCGCTGAACAAGAAGCTGATCATCGAGGAGCCCGGTGGGCCCGGGACCCCGGTCTACCTCAAGAGCACCGACGGACAGTTCGCGTTCATCGCCGCGGACTTGAGCGCGTGGGCGGGCAAGACCGTCCGCCTCCAGTTCAGCTTCGCGGGCAGCGAGGAGTTCCTCCCGTCCTGGTTCCTGCGTGGCAAGCTCCCCGAGGGCATCTACCTCGACAACGTACGTATCGCCAGCGGCTGCGGCGCCAAGACCTGCACCAACGACAACGCCTGCAAGTCCGCCGAGGCCTGCGTCCAGCAGGGCTGCACCAAATTGTCCAACACGAGCGGTGGAGTGTGCTTCTGGGAGCCCGACAAGGCCTGCAAGATGTGTCCGGGTGGGACGGCCGCCGAGTGCAACGACGGCGACGACTGCACGACGGACGCCTGCAAGGCGGGGGCGTGCACGAACACCGTCATCGCCGGGTGCTGCAAGGCAGCGGAGCTCTCGAAGACCGGCTTCGAGGCCGCCGTGCTCCCGGGAGGCTGGAGCGCCACGGGCACCGGCGCCTCCAAGTGGCACACATCCAACAGCAACCCGTTCTCTGGCGCGTGGAGCTTGTGGTTCGGCAACGACGCCACCGGGACCTACGACGACCCTGGCAAGACCCCGAAGGGTTCGGTCTCGTCTGCGCCCATCGCCATCCCCGCGACTGCCCAGGCCGCCATCGCCTCCTTCCAGCTCTACCTGAGCACCGAGTGGAACGCCGGCGACCCCCCAGCCTATAAGGATCCGGTCTACTACGACATCCTGATCGTGGACGTGCTGGACGCAGCCACCGGGGCGCTGCTGCCCTTCACTGCTGCCCCTGGGAGCGCGTCGCCGTACTTCTGGGACTCCTACGCCATCGGCGGCACCACCGCGAAGCCCGGCGCCCCCATCTACAAGCCGGTGACCCTGAACCTGACCGCGTTCAAGGGCAAGACCGTGAAGCTGCGGTTCACCTTCGACGCAGGCGACTCGTCGAGCAACTCTCATGGGGGCGTCCACATCGATCAGCTCCTGGTCCAGACCACGTGCGGCGCCAAGATCTGCCAGACCGTGGCGGACTGCGACCCGCCGGCCAGCGAGTGCGAGGTCGTGGACTGCACCGGTGGCCTGTGCACCAAGGCCGCTGCCGGCGAGGCGTGCTGCGCCACGTCCGCGGACTGCGATGACGGCAACCCCTGCACCATCGACACCTGCAGCGCCAACGCCTGCAGCTCCGTGGACAGCGGCGTCTCCTCGTGTTGCTTCGCGAAGTCCACGGTCATCGACGGCTTCGAGAACGACTTCGGCGAGTGGGCCTTCTTCGGCGACGGGGCCGTCGGCTGGTCCTTCCTCCAGGGCGAGTCCACCGCCCACGCAGGCGCCGGGGCCCTCTACTTTGGCAACCCTGCGACCCTGACGTATGCGGCGGGCAGCAGCGCGGTCCAGGGCGTCGCGATCTCGCCCGAGATTGCAGTTCCGAGCGGCGGAACCAGCGTCCTCTCCTTCTGGCTCAAGCTCTCGACGGAGTTCGATGAGAACCCGTGGTTCGACGTCTTCCCCATCGATCGCCTTACCCTGACCGCCATCCCGCTCGACGGAGCCTCCGTGCCGCTGTGGGACTCCTCCGCGGTCAAGGGGACGACGGCAGGCGATTGGAAGGCCGTCGATGTCAACCTGTCCGCGGTGAAGGGCAAGACCGTGCGCCTCCAGTTCGAGTTCGACTCCTTCGACGGGACCGACAATGCGTGGCTCGGCGCCCTCATCGACGAGCTGTCTCTGTCCGTCGTCTGCGGGACGGCTCCTGCCTGCTTCAATGACAACGACTGCCAGGACGACGGTGACCCGTGCACCATCGAGTACTGCGCCGCGGGCAAGTGCGCGGCGACGCAGAGCAACGAGGGCGCCTGCTGTGTCCCGTCCGAGGCCGCGCTGGAGACGTTCGACGTGGGCGTCCAGGGCAGCCTCGGCGCCTTCACCGTCGATGCTTTCCAGTGTGCCAGCGGTGACCCGGGGGCCGAGTGTACCGGGTCGGCGGCGGCGCCAGTGAAGTGGCAGGTGGGCTCGGCCCAGTCCCACAGCGGGAAGTTTGCGTTGTACTTCGGTGCTCCGTCTACGGGGAGCTACAACGACGCGGGCAAGCGGGTCTACGGCCTCGCCACCAGCGGCCCGCTGACCCTCAAGGCAGACGCCGACGCGACTCTGGACCTGTGGACCTGGGTGGACGTGGAGCCGTGGTCCCCCTTCCTGCCCTCGCTGGACCGCTACGAGATCGCGGTCGTCGGGGCCGATGACCAGGAGACGGTCGTGTGGGCCAAGTCGGAGCTTGGGGAGGAAGCGCCAGCCTATGGGACATGGACCCACGTGACAGTCCCTCTGGACAACTGGGCTGGGCAGGAGATCCGTGTCCGCTTCACCTTCGACAGCGACGACGGGTTGGGGAACTCGGGCCTCGGCATCTTCGTGGACGATTTCCGTGTGATCCAGGGCTGCGCGCCCTGACCGGGGTGAGAGGGCGCGACCTGCCCCGACTCCTGGAGGCGACGCTCGACGCCGCGATACGGGCCCAGGAGTCCAAGCGCCTCGCGGTCGCACGGCGCCTCGTCCCGCACGCCACGTCCGACGACGCTGACCAGCCCCACGACCTGCCGGCGCTTGCCTCCGACCCCCACTTCAACTACGAAGACGGGATCCTTGCCGGGCTGCTTGCTGCCCGGGCGGCCATGCGCGCTTCCCTGCGCGGCGACGGCCAGTCAGGGGGACCACGTGAGAGCGACCCGGTGGGTCGCGAGGGAGCTGGATGAATCGGCAAGAGCTGGTGGCGCTCCTCGACGAGCGCGTCCTGGTGTGCGACGGCGGCATGGGGACCCGCCTCTACGACCTGGGGATCCCCTTCGAGCGGTGCTTCGACGAGATCAACGTGGCGCAGCCGGCCCTGGTGCGGCAGGTCCACGACGAGTACCTGGCCGCAGGCGCGGACGTGATCGAGACCAATACCTTTGCTGGCAACCGGATACGGCTTGCCCAGTGGGGTCTCGAGGGGCGGGTCGACGAGCTCAACCGCGCCGGCGTCGCCATCGCGCGGTCGGCCGTTGCCGCCTGTGGGCGCCCGGTCCTCGTGGCGGGCTCCGTTGGTCCGCTGGGCCGCCCCTTGGCCCCAATTGGCCGCGTGACCCGGGAGCAGGCGCACGCCGCGTTCCACGAGCAGGCCACGTCGCTCGTGAGCGCCGGGGTGGACCTGCTCATCCTGGAGACGTTCACCGATCAAGCGGAGATGGTCATCGCCCTGGAGGCCGTCCGCCAGGTGACGGCGGATCTGGCCATCGTCGCCCTGATGACGTTCACGGACGAAGGGAAGACGCTGTACGGCAACAAGCCGGAGGAGGTCGCCCGCGCTCTGATGCAGTTCGGCGCCGACGTGGTCGGCGCCAACTGCTCCGTCGGCCCGCGCCCCCTCGTCGAGGTGGTGGAGCGCATGCTGCACGTCCCCGGGGTGCGCATCTGCGTTCAGCCGAACGCGGGTATGCCCGAGCTGGTGGGTGGACGCTACCTGTACCTGTCTTCGCCCGAGTACATGGGTGGCTACGCCCGCGACTTCGCGCAGGCGGGGGTGCGGATGGTCGGCGGATGCTGCGGCACGGGGCCCGAGCACGTGGCGGCCATCCGGGAGCGGGTGGCGGGCGTCGTGGCTGCGGACCCGACCCAGGGCAGCCGAGTGCTGGCGGCGGTGCGGGAGGCGGACACCGGGCACGTGGTGACGCCTGAGCCGGGGCGCCCCATCGCGTCGTCCCTCCGCGCGAAGCTCCAAGACGGCCACTTCGTCGTGAGCGTGGAGCTCGACCCTCCGCGCGGCGTGGATCCCGGTGCGCTGATCAAGGGCGCCGAGCTCTGCAAGGCGAACGGCATCGACGCCATCAACATTGCGGACAGCCCCATGGCTCGGGCGCGGATGAGCCCGCTGGCCCTCGGTGTCCTCATCAGGCAGGCGGTGGACATGGAGCTGGTGCTCCACCTCTCGTGCCGCGACCGCAACCTCTTGGGCCTCCAGTCGGAGTCCATGAGCATGTACGCCCTGGGCATCCGCAACGTGCTCGCCGTGACGGGGGACCCGCCCGTCCTTGGAGACTACCCGGACGCGACTGGGGTCTTCGACCTGGACTCCATCGGGCTGGTCACGCTCATCCAGCGGCTCAACTCCGGCGTGGACCTGGCCGGCAAGAAGATCGACTACAACACCTCGTTCTTCGTGGGCGTCGCCTCCAACCCCACCGCGGTGGATCTGGGGCTGGAGCGCGAGCGCTTCCAGCGCAAGCTGGAGGTGGGCGCCCAGTTCACAATGACCCAGCCCATCTATGACATCCGCGTGCTGGAGCGGTGGATGACGGCGGTGGAGCCGCCGATCCCGACGCTCGTGGGGATCCTTCCGCTGCGCAACGCCCGGCACGCCGAGTTCATCCACAACGAGGTCCCAGGCATGATGGTCCCCGAAGGCATCCGCGCGCGCATGCACGGCGCTGCCCATGGGCCTCTGGAGGGTGTGCGCATCGCCCGGGAGTTCCTGCTGGAGGCCCGGCAGTTGGTGCAGGGGGCGTATCTGATGCCCCCGTTCAACCGCTTCGAGATGGCCATCGACGTCTGTCAGGTGTTGTAGTAGGTTCCGCGCCCAGGAGGACGCCCATGCGAACGTGCCCCAACTGCCAGCGCGAGTGGCCGGATCAGGCCAACTTCTGCCCGATGGATGGCGCGATCCTGCATGCGGAGAAGGCGCCACCTCCGCGCAGCCGCGCGGCCGCCCCACGCGCCTCGGCTCGCCCCGTCGGGCAGGCGACCCGGGTGGTTCAGGAGGCGACGCGGCAAGCGCTCCCCCGAGACCCGGTCCTTCCGGTGGCGCCGGTCACGCCCGCCCCCGGAGCGGAGCCCTCGGGCTCGCCCAGGCACGCCGCGGCCGCGGGTCCGGACGCGCCGACGATGATCACGGCGTCACCCCTGGCGGGGCCCTCCGCCTCTGCGAGCGTGTCGGTCCCGCCCGCCACCACCGCCCCGGCTCCGGGGAAGCTCACCCGGACCTCGAAGCGCGCGGCCGCGCCGGCCGTGACGGCGGCGGAGGCGTCTCCCGATGTGACACCCACCGTCACGGCGATGCCCGCCGTGCCAGCCATCCACCAGGCGGACACCGCAGAGCTGCCCGGAGACACCCCCGCGCAGAGCAAGCACTTCAGCGAGACTGCGTGGTTCATGGCTGCGGCGGACCTGGAGTCCATGGAGGTGCTCGACGACGACGTCGATGTCGCCGCCATGGAGGAGCGCTACCTTCGCGAGGGGCGCAACCCTACCGAGATCCGCCAGCGCTTCAGCCTCACGATCACCGAGGCGCCAGAGGGGCTGAAGGAGGCGCTGGAGGAGATCCGCGCCAAGGCCCCCAAGAAGACCCGCAAGTGAAGGTCCCATGAAGGTCGAGGTCGTGAGCATCGGCAACGAGCTGCTGGCCGGCGACGTCGTGGACACCAACGCGGCGCGCCTGTCTCAGATGCTCGTGCTGCGAGGGGTGCGTGTCCATCGGCGCCAGACCGTCCCGGACGAGGTCGACGCCATCGTCGAGGCCATCGCCCTCGCCACGGGGCGCTCCGACCTCGTGCTGGTGTCGGGTGGCCTCGGGCCGACCACCGACGATCTGACCACCGAGGCCGTCGCCCGGTGGATGGGCGTACCCCTGGTGCTGCATCAGCCGTCGCTGGACAGGATCAAGCAGCGATTCGCCGATCGCGGACTTCCATTTGTCGCAAATAACGAAAAGCAGGCATATTTTCCAGATTCTGCGGAGATCCTCCCCAACCCTGTAGGGACCGCGCCGGCCTTCCTGCTGACCCGAGGCAGCGCTACGGTCGTGTGCCTGCCCGGTGTCCCGCACGAGCTGTTGCACATCGCGGAGACGCAGATCATGCCGCGGCTGGCGCCATCATCGAGCGAGGTCCGCTGGCGCACCCTGCGCACCTTCGGCATGACGGAGAGCGCCGTCGGCGCTGCCCTCCAGGAGGTGCCCCTCCCCGGCGTCTTCATCCAGTACCGAGCCTCGTTCCCCGAGATCCTGGTCACGCCGGTCGTGCGGGGGCCAGAGGCGCCGGGGGAGGCGCTGGAGCATGCCGTCGCAGCCATCCGTCAGCGGCTTGGTCCGCACGTCTATGGGGAGGGAGACGCGACCCTCGCCGCGGTGGTCGGTGAGTTGCTGCGCAGGCGCGGTCTGACCCTCGCCGTGGCCGAGTCGTGCACTGGCGGTCTCCTGTCGCATCTCGTCACGCGGGTGCCAGGGAGCAGCGACACCTTCCTGCTTGGCGCGGTCACCTACGCCAACGCCGCGAAGGTGGCCATCCTCGGCGTGCGCGCGGCGACGCTGGCCGAGCACGGCGCGGTCAGCGAGGCGGTGGCGCGGGAGATGGTCGCCGGAGTTCGGGCGGTGTCGGGAGCCGCCGTCGGCCTGGCGATCACGGGCATCGCCGGTCCGGGAGGCGCGACCCCTGCCAAGCCCGTCGGCTCCGTCCACCTCGCCCTCTCCGTCGGAGATGAGCCCGTCGTGCACCTGGCGCGCCGGTTCCCCGGAGACCGGAGCTGGGTGCAGACCCTGGCGGCGTGGACCGCCCTCGACATGGTCCGGAGGTCCCTTGAGCGGATCTGAGACCCAGAGGGCTGGGGCGGTTGCCCGGCGGGTGGACGCCTTCGTGGGGATCGAGGTGTCCGTCGACATCGCGAACGCCCTCCTCGTGGCGGTCCGCAACATCGCCCCGGCGCTCGGAGATCGCGTGCCTGGAGTGCGCTGGGTCTCGCCCCTCGACCTGCACGTGCTCCTACACAGGCTGCCGGGAGTCGACGAGGAGGTCCTGGAGGCGGTGGCTGACGCGATCATGGAGCGCGCCGAGGGCCTCGCCCCGTTTGATCTCGGGGTCCGTGGCCTGGGTCTGGGCCCGGACCCTCGGGCGTCGACGGCGCTCTGGGCGGGGCTGATCGACCCCACAGGCCGCCTGGCCGAGCTGCAGCAGAGGGTCACGGAGGCCGTGGCCTCGTTGGGCTTCGAGGAGCCTCCCCCTGCCTGCCCTCCCCACATCGCGGTAGCCCTGTTTCCACCGGTTGAGCTGCCCGCCCTGGTGCGCTCCGCCCTGGACACCCTCTCCGAGGAGGGCTTTGGCGTCCTCCACGTCCCCCACGTCGGCTTGTTCGTGCGCGACGCGGGCGGGGGAGCGTCGTTCCGCGTCAGCCGGCACGCCCCGCTGCGCATGCCTGATCCGATGGCCGTCGAGCGGTTCGCCGCCCCCGCGCCCCACCGCGCCGAGCGCAGCCCAGCTCTCGACGACCGGGCGCGCCGCCAGCTTGAAGCGGTCCGCGGTGAGGATGAGGGCTAGTCGTCGCGCTTGGCCGTTGACAGAGATTTGAACATCTGTTCAGATGTGCCGACTGCAAAACCAACCAGGGAGAGCTCAGCGAATGGCAGTGGACACCAACCGTGAGAAGCAGATCGACGTCACCGTCTCGGCCATCGAGCGCCAGTTCGGCAAGGGCTCCATCATGCGCCTCGGCGCGGGGGAGAGCCTCTTCGGCGACGTGCCGGCCATCTCGACGGGCTCGACGGGCCTGGACGTGGCCCTCGGCACCGGGGGCTTCCCCCGCGGGCGCGTCATCGAGGTCTTCGGGCCCGAGTCCAGCGGCAAGACGACGCTGGCGCTGCACGTCATCGCCGAGTCCCAGCGGAGCGGGGGGGTCGCGGCCTTCATCGACGCCGAGCACGCGCTGGACGTGACCTACGCCCGCAAGCTCGGCGTGCGCACGGAGGACCTGCTGATCAGCCAGCCGGACACCGGCGAGCAGGCCCTCGAGATCGCCGACATGCTGGTCCGCTCCAACTCCATCGACGTGCTGGTGGTCGACTCGGTGGCGGCCCTGGTCCCGAAGGCCGAGATCGAGGGCGAGATGGGCGACTCGCACATGGGCCTGCAGGCGCGGCTCATGAGCCAGGCGCTCCGCAAGCTGTCGGGGTCCATCAGCAAGAGCCGCACCTGCATGATCTTCATCAACCAGATCCGTATGAAGATCGGGGTGATGTTCGGCAACCCGGAGACGACCACGGGCGGAAACGCGCTCAAGTTCTATGCGTCCCAGCGGCTGGACATCCGGCGGGTGGGCTCCATCAAGAACGGCAACGACGTGGTCGGCAACCGGACCCGGGTCAAGGTCGTCAAGAACAAGCTGGCGCCTCCGTTCAAAGAGGTGGAGTTCGACGTGATGTACGGCGAGGGCATCAGCCGCGAGGGTGACCTGCTGGACCTGGCGACGGAGCTCAAGATCATCGACAAGAGCGGGAGCTGGTTCGCCTACAACAATGACCGCCTCGGCCAGGGGCGCGAGAACGCCAAGCAGTACCTGAAGGACCACCCGGAGGCGACCGAGGAGATCCGGGCGCGGGTCTTCGCCCACTACGGGCTGGGTGGTGAGAGGTCCGCTCCGCCGGCGGGCGAGGCGCTCTGACTGGCGCCGCCTCGCTCCGTCCGCGCGGGAGACCTTGGCCGAGACTTCGCGTTGCGTGCGGGCGGATTCTCCGGTAGTAGTGACACCGCCCGGGGCACCACGTGCGCCGATGGGAGGTCCTTCGTGCCCCCCGGTGGACCCAGTACGTTGTTCGGCGGCTTGCGCCGCCTCTGCATCGAGCCCGAGACACCATGAAGCATCGCACGAGCTCAGAGATCCGACGGATGTTCCTCCGGTACTTCGAGGAGCAGGGGCACGCGGTCCTGCCCAGCCACTCGCTGATCCCCCCCGAGGACCCGACGCTCCTGTTCGTCAACGCCGGCATGGTCCAGTTCAAGGACGTCTTCGTCGGCCGCAAGGCACTGGACACCACCCGCGCCGCGACCAGCCAGAAGTGTCTGCGGGTGAGCGGCAAGCACAACGATCTCGAGAACGTCGGCCGCACGGCGCGCCACCACACCTTCTTCGAGATGCTCGGCAACTTCTCCTTCGGCGACTACT
>BTVJ01000070.1:0-37123 GCA_045863395.1 Myxococcales bacterium | reverse complement strand
CGGGGGGCCCCCGGGCGCCGCGCGCCCCGCGGGGCGCGGGGGGGGGGGGGCGGCCCCCCCCCCCCCCCCCACGGCGGTCTCAACGGACCCGCTCTCGGGCCTCGCGGGGCAGATCGGCTACGTCCTGCAAAGGAAAACGTGTTGCCCGGCCCGCCGCAGGCCGGTAGGATCACAGGCCGTCACGTGTGCCTGGCCGGGCCCGTTGGCAGAGGTGACCTCTGCGGTGTGCAAATTGCACCCGGGGCCGGCTCGCTCCGTTGCGTTGGTCGTGGACTCATGTGTGCGCACACATGGTCTCGCGAGGCGGGCCCCGGGTCTGCGCGCCAGGAGCGATGTTCCCTGCGGGCTCCCCAGCCCGGCGCTTGTAGAGGTGAAATGCGGTCCCCCCTCCTCAGCCTGGCCTGCCTGCTGACGCTCTCGCTCGCCGCGTGCCCGGGCCCAGGATCGGGCGGCGCTGCTGCCGACGCCGCTTCCGACGCCGCCGCGGATGCGACCCACGATGGCTCACCCGACCCCTCGGACTCCGGGGGGGCCGATGGGGCAGGGCTGTGCCGTGGCGAGCCATGCCCCTCGGACCCGTGTCTTGCGGTGGCGTGCGCCGACGGGGAGTGCAGGACGACCCCGCTGTCCGATGGAGCGACCTGCAAGATCGAGAGCCCCTGTGAACCGAGGTGGTCCTGTCACGCGGGCGAGTGCGTGCCGGACGAGGGTGCGCCGTGCGACGATGGCAACGTCTGCACCGAGGATCTGTGCGACACCGAGACGGGCGACTGCAGCCACGCGGGCGCCAGCGGCCCGTGCGACGACGGGGACCCGTGCACGAGCGACGACGCCTGCGACGCGGGGGAGTGCGTGGCGGGCGCAGGGTGCGACGACGGGGACCCTTGTACGACGGATGCCTGCGACTCGACGGGCTGCTCCCACCTCGCCGACGGCGATTTGTGCGACGACGGCGTCGCCTGCACCGTGGACGCCTGCGATCCGGTGACCGGCTGCTCCCACGAGCCCGATGACGCGCTGTGCCCCTCCGAGGGCGCCTGCGCCGCGGCCACCTGCGGGGCGGCGGGTTGCACCTACGAGGCGGCGGCGGGTCCCTGCGTCGCGGCCCAGCCTTGCACCGCGGGCGTGTGCGACGGCGGGGCTTGCGTGCCGGACGGGCCTCTGGACTGTGATGACGGCGACCCATGCACCGCTGATTCCTGCGACATGATGGTGGGCTGCATCCACGACTCCGCCGAGTCCGATGCGCAATGCGCGGACGGAAACCCCTGCACGGACGACGCGTGCGATCCGGCGGGCTGTACGCACGTCGCCAACGGTGCGCCCTGCGACGACGGCTTCGCCTGCACCGTCGGCGACGCGTGCGCCGGCGGTGCTTGCACGGCGGCGGGTAGCGTCTGCTCCTGCGCGACGGACGCCGACTGTGCCAACCTCGAGGGCGACGCCTGCAAAGGATTTCTGACCTGCCAGGGGGGCGCCTGCCTCCCGGGTCCAGGCGGCCCCGTGACGTGTCCCGAGGATGGAGACCCCTGTACGGAGGACGCGTGCGATCCGGCGACCGGTTCCTGTGCTGCTTCCGCTGCAAAGGATGGTGCGCCGTGCGAGGACGGGGACCCCTGCACCAAGGGGACGGCCTGCGTGGCTGGAGCCTGCGTCGGTGGGACGGCTGTGTCCTGTGACGACGGCAACCCGTGTACCGCCGACACCTGCAAGGTGGGCGGCGGATGCTCCTACGCCCCGGTGGATGGCCCGTGCGACGACGGCGACTCTTGTACCATCGGCGAGGCATGCAAGGGCGGAGCGTGCATCCCCACCGGCAACGTGTGCGCCTGCGCGGTGCAGGCGGACTGCGCGGCGTTCGAGGACGGCAACGCCTGCAATGGGACACTGACCTGCGCCGGGGGCAAGTGTCTGCTCGATCCCACGACGATCCCATCCTGTGCCGGCGCCGCGACCCCCTGCAACAGCGCGGCGTGCGACCCGGCGACGGGAGCCTGCGTTCAGATCCCGCTCGTGGATGGCTCGACCTGCACCGACGGCAACGGCTGCACCATCGGTGACGCCTGCCTGGCCGGCAAGTGCAAGAGCGGCGCGGTGGACTCCTGCGGCGACGGAAACCCCTGCACCGCCGATGCCTGTGACCCCGCGAAGGGGTGCGTACACATCGCGGCGGCGGCCCCATGCGAGGACGGAAACCCATGCACGCTCGGGGACACCTGCGCCGGTGGGGCGTGCAAGGCCGGGGCGAACGTGTGTGCCTGTGTCACGGACGCGGACTGCGCGGAGGTCGACGACGCGGACCTCTGCAATGGAGCGCTCGTCTGCAAGGATGGTGCTTGCGTTGTCGACCCGGCGACCATCCCCGACTGCTCCAAGACCGCTACGGGCCCCTGTGCGGTGGCCGCGTGCGTCCCCGCGACCGGGCAGTGCGCGGTGCTGTCCGCTCCGGACGGCGTCCCCTGCGCCGGCGGCGCGTGCCTGCTGTTCGCGGCCTGCAAGAGTGGCGTGTGCTCGGGCCTGGCCAAGTCCTGCGACGACGGCAACCCTTGCACCTCGGACGCCTGCTCGGCTTCGGGCGCCTGCATCAACGAGCCGGGCTCGGGAGCGTGCAGCGACGGCAACCCATGCACTTTCGGTGACCTGTGCACGGGCGGCGCCTGTGAGTCCGGGCCCAACATCTGCGGGTGCCAGACCGACGGGGACTGCAAGCCCGGCGAGGACGGCGACCTGTGCAACGGGACCCTCCACTGCGTCGCCGGGGCGTGCCAGGTGAATCCCGCGACGGTCGTGAAGTGCCCGCCGCCGCAGGGCTCCTGCGTGCTGGCGGTCTGCCAGCCCGCCAGCGGGGCGTGCACCACGGTGGCGCGCCCCGACGGGACCCTCTGCGAGGACGGGTCCCTGTGCACGGCGGGGGATGCATGCAAGGCCGGAGTCTGCCAGGGGCTGACTCTACCGTGCGACGACGGCAACGGCTGCACCACCGACGGGTGCCAGGCCGCCTCGGGCTGCTACAATCTGCCAGCTCAGGGGCCTTGCAACGACGGGAACCCCTGCACCTCCGGTGACCAGTGCTTGAATGGGGCCTGCATACCCTCCGCGAGCGTCCCTGGATGCTGCGGTGGGCCCTCCGACTGTGATGACGGCGATTCGTGTACGACGGACCAGTGCCTCGGGGGGACATGCGCCCATACTCCCAAGGCGGGCTGCGGGACAACCTGCGGCGGCGCGGGCGCGTGCGACGACGGAGACCCATGTACGGTGGACTCGTGCAGCGGCGGCACCTGCGGCCACGCTCCGATCCCTGGCTGCGGCCTGGTCGGCTGTGCGGTCCACGGCGACTGCGACGATCTCAATGGTTGTACGGCGGACACCTGTGGTGTCGGCGGCTACTGCGTATTTGCGCCCATCGCGGGCTGCGGGCTCCAGCCTTGCGCCGTGTCTGCCGACTGCGACGACTTCTGGGAGTGCACGAGCGACGTGTGCCTCGGTGGGTACTGCACGTTCGAGCCCCTTCCGGGGTGCCCTGGCGTGCCGTGCCAGACCCAGGCTTTCTGCGACGACGCCGACGCCTGCACGACCGACGCCTGCGCTGACGGTTTCTGCGCCATGACGCCGATTCCCGGCTGCGGTACCCCGTGCATCACTCCCAAAGATTGTGGGGATGGTGACCCGTGTACGGTCGACCTCTGCCTGGGTGGCACCTGTGTTCCGGCACCCATCCTCGGCTGTACCGGCAAGCCCTGCGCGAGCAGTGGACAGTGTGACGACGGCGAGCCATGCACGGCCGATTCCTGTGACTCTTCCGGCGTGTGTACGTCCACGCCCATCACTCCCTGCGGGGGCGAGTGTGCGAAGGACGCGGACTGTGAAGACGGTCAGCCGTGCACCATCAACACGTGTACGCCGACCGGGAGCTGCACGCTGGTTGGAATCGACGGATGCACGGGGATGCCGTGCGTGACATCTCCCGACTGTGACTACGGGGACCCGTGCGTGGTGCCGACCTGCGTGCTCGGGGTGTGTTCCGTGCAGCCCCTCGCCGGCTGCTCGGCAGAGTGCTCGACCGACAAGGATTGCGACGACTCTGACCCATGCACGACCGACACCTGCACGACGTTTGGCGGCTGCCAACACTGGGCTCCTCCCTACTGCGGCGGCGCCCCGTGCGCAGGCGACGGCGACTGCGGGGACGGAGACTCCTGCACCGTGGACGTCTGCTACCCGCCGGGGATCTGCGTACACCCGCCTCTGAGCGGGCCAGGCTGCGGTAACGGCACTTGCACGGAGACGTGGCAGTGCGACGACTCGAACCTCTGCACCATCGACGCGTGCGTGGGGCAGTCCTGCACCTACGTGCCCATCCCCGAGTGCGTGACCTGCACCAAGGTGAGCGACTGTCCTCCCCGCGAGTGCAAGATCCCCAAGTGCGGCGCCCAGGGAATCTGCGAGTATTCCCCTGAGCCGGGCTGCGGCACCAAGCCCTGCTCCACCGCAGGGGAGTGCGACGACGGCAAGGTGTGTACGAGCGACTCCTGCGTCAATGGCAACTGCCAGAACGCTCCGATTCCCTACTGCATGGGCACCCCATGCGCATCCGACGCTGGCTGTCAGACGGGGAAGCCCTGCGTCGTACAGAAGTGCTCGGCCGCGGGCATCTGCGTCGAGGTGCCCGTGTCCGGGTGCTCCACGGCCCCTTGCGTCTACCCCCAGGACTGCTATGACGCGGACCCCTGCACGGCGGACTCTTGCGTCTCCGGCGGGTGCGTGCACGAGCCGGTGAATGGGTGCGCGGCGTGTGTCACGGCGACCGACTGTTCTTCGCTCGGCGGCTGCTGGTCTGCGACCTGTGCGGCAGGGCTGTGCTCTTGGGCCGCCGTCCCCGGCTGCGGCGCCGGCCCATGCGCCACGAAGGGGGACTGCAACGACGGGGACCCCTGCACGGTGGACGACTGCGCCGGGGCGACCGTGTGCGCCCATGGGGACCGACTCCATTGCAGCGGGAAGATCTGCTCAGGGGCGGCCGTGTGTGACGACCTGGACCCCTGCACGTCCGACGTCTGCTCGGGCAGCGTCTGCCTCAACATACCCATCGTCGGGTGTCCCGGGCCATGCGAGCAGGCCAGCGACTGCTCCGACGGGAACCCCTGCACTGCGGATGCTTGCCTGAACGGCACGTGCAGCGCCTCGCCCATCAGCGGCTGTGTCGCCCAGAAGTGCACGAAGGCCTCCGACTGCCACGACACGGACGCGTGTACGTGGGACAAGTGCTCGCCCTTGGGGCTCTGTGAGCACGTCGTCATCGATCCCGCATGCAGCGGGATCCCCTGCGCCACTGCCGCCGACTGCGACGATGGCGACGGGTGTACCGCTCAGGCCTGTGTCGAAATTGGATATTGCGATTACGCCCTCGTGTCCGGCTGCGTCCCCTGTGGGACCGACGTGGACTGCGAGGGGTTGGACCCCTGTGTTCTGGCGACCTGCGGCGGGTCCGGGACGTGTGTGATCGTCCAGGACCTCTGCCCATGACGGTGACGTGCAGATGAACACGGAGCGTGACATGCTTTCTCTGGCCAGCGCCAAGCGGGCGCGACGTTCGGTGATTGCCGCGCTGAGCCTCGCCGCCTTCTGGGCAGCCACGGCCAGGGCGCAGTCTGCGTCGGAGGCAGAGGCCACAGGACCGGTCCGCTCGGCTGCCGAGCGCTGGGAGGTGAACCTCGATCACTTCGTCGTGGTCATCCCGGCGCCGGAAGAGGCTGGAGCGCCAGCCCTGGCGACGGCGGGGGGCCACGGCGTCCTGCAGGTGGATGAGCCCGTTCTTCGCTTCGATGGCGCCATGAGGGAGCCGGTGCGCCTCAGCCACGCGCAGCGCGTCAGCGGGGGACGGACCCTCGACTACGCTCAGCCGGACCCGGTTCGGTACCAGCTCTCCTATGAGGTGGAGGCGGCGGCCCTGAAGCAGCTCGTCCGGCTCGATCTGCTGGACGACGGCGATCTCTGGGGCGCGGAGTCCGTGGTTTTGGAGGAGCGCCTGGCCCTGACGGGCATCACCCGGGTGGTGGCCGATGGGGTGGAGGTGACCGCCGACTGGGTCGAGGGGCGGCTCGTGGAGTTCTTGGATGAGGACGGGATCGTGCGCTTCCGGCTCCGCGAGCCTGTCGCGTGGGACTCGCAAACCGAAGGGGGGCCGTCCCTGAGCCCGGGTACTTATCGGGTGAAGTGGAACGGAACCGAGCTGGAGGTGGAGACCCGGTTCGACGGTTCGTGGGTCACGGGGGTCGAGAGGGTGGCGCCCGTCTACCTGGACCCCACCTTCGAGGTAGTCGAGGCGTGCTCCGTGAAGGCAGACTGCGACGATCACGACGACTGCACCGTCGATGCCTGCGTCATGGGAGAGTGCGATCACCGCAACACCTGCGAGCCCGTCGACTCCTGCTACGGCTATTGCGGCACCTACTCCCCCTATGGCTGCTGGTGCGACTCTTACTGTGTCATCGCCGGTGATTGCTGCTACGACTCGTGTTACTGGTGTGGACACTGCGGTGGGGGGGACCCCAGCTCATGCGCGGGCAAGTGTGGCGGGTACAACTCCTACGCCGGCTGCTACTGCGACTCTGCCTGCGTGAGCTACGGAGACTGCTGCTACGACGCCTGCCAGCAGTGCGGCTACTGCTATGTGCAGTGCTACTACGACTGGCAGTGCGACGATTACAATGCCTGCACGAACAACTATTGCTGGGGCAATCAGTGCGTTTATCAGGGGATCACGTGCAATGACGGGAACGTCTGCACCGATGACTGGTGTCACTCGGGGATCGGGTGCCAGTACAGCGCCAACTCCGCGGCGTGCACCGATGGAAACGCCTGTACGCTGACCGACTACTGCTCGGGCGGCTGGTGTTACGGGACGAACCCCAAGAACTGCAACGACAACAACGTCTGCACGAGCGAGTACTGCAACACGGCGAACGGCGCGTGTGTCTACTCGAACCTGACGACGGCGTGCAACGACGGAAACGCCTGCACGGTGAACGACTACTGCAGTGGGGGGAGCTGCTGGTCCGGCACCCCCATGAACTGCAACGACAACAACGTCTGCACCAACGACTCCTGCTCAGGTGGAGTCTGCTCCAACGTGGCCAACTCCATTGCGTGCAACGACGGAAATGCGTGCACCAAGACCGACACCTGCGTCAACAAGAGCTGCGTCGGCACCCCGTACTCGTGCAACGACAACCTGACCTGCACATCGGACGCCTGCAATGGCTCCGGCGGCTGCACCAACACGCTGATCGGGGGCAACTGCCTGATTGCGGGGGTGTGTTACGCAAACGGCGCCGTCAATCCGTCCAACTCGTGCCAGGCGTGCATCACGGGGACGAGCACGACGGCCTGGAGCCCACGGACCGGGGTGGCCTGCACCGATGGAAACGCCTGCACCTACTCGGACCTGTGCAACTCCTCCGGGGTCTGCGCCGGGACGGGTTATTCGTGCAACGACGGGAAGGCCTGCACGACGGACTCCTGCAACGGCGCGGGCGGGTGCAACTATGCCCTTCAGGCTGGCTACTGCGACATCGGGAACGTCTGCTACACGAACGGCACTTCCAATCCGTCGAACAACTGCCAGCAGTGCGCGACGGCCACGTCGACGACGACGTGGACTGCCAAGTCCAACGGCACGTCGTACGGCACCTGCTCCACGGGGATGCTGGGTGACTGCGGCGCGGGCAAGTACATGTGCTCCGGAGGCCAGTACTACTGCGTCCCGAATGTCAGCGACTATGGCGTCATGACCACGGTCACGGTGCCAGCAGGTCTGTTGGAGAGGTCGACGGGCAATGTGGTTGGCGGCCACCAGTTGATCACCTCCGACGGTCGCTATCTCTACAACCTGGCGTATGGCAGGGGGGCGGCCTACAACGGCTACCGGTATCGCCAGTTCGACCCGCGCAACGGCTTCGCGCAGGTGGCCCAACGCGACAGTGGGACGGTGTCGTTCTATGCCGACGGGGCCGTCGTGGACGCACCCTACTCGGGTGGACGCCACACCGGCACAGGGTACCTCTACCCAATCGAGTGGACGGGAGGCATCGGTCGCATCGATCGAATCGTAGTGTCGAACGGAACCCTGGTGGCCAATGTGGGCCAGGTCCCCCAGGGGAGCCCAGTCTCCATGATCAATGGGCAGTGGGACTGGGTGCTCGACAAGGTCTTCATGGGTTCGCTCTATGCGTCCAACGTGGCGCGGTGGGCTCATGGGGCCACGTGGGCACCGACGGCACCATCGGCGACCACCTCGAACTGGGAGGCGTCCGCGACCAATGGGTCCATTGCGGGAGCGGGCGTCGTGGCGTCGGACGGCACCTACCTTTACGTGAAGCGCTGGGCGACGTATCCCGGTGACGATATCCTGCGGCGCGTGGGCACGGGGTCCGGTGGGACGACCTTCGGGGCGTTCTACGGCCACGCCTCCAACGGGTCCACGACCAACTCACTCTCGATGACCTACATGCCGGACGGGTACGTCTACAATCCCCGGTCGGGGGACCCGTACACGCTGGAGCGCGTCCGGGTCACCGCGTCGAAGTGGGAGATCTGCGACGGCAAGGACAACGACTGCGACGGGTTCACCGACGAGGACTTTCCGACAAAGGGTCAGGCTTGTGACGGGTCGGACGCGGATCTGTGCGCCTACGGGACCTTCACGTGCAAGGCGGACGGGACGGGGGTGGAGTGCGTCAACGAGAGCCCGGCGAACGTACCCGAGATCTGCGATCTCGTCGACAACGACTGCGATGGATTGACGGACGAAGGGTTCAACCTGGGGGCGGCGTGCGACGGGCCCGACCCCGACCTGTGTTCGGACGACGGCGTCATCGTGTGCAATCTGGCCAATGGGTCGACGAAGTGCGAGGACCGAGGGCCGACGACCTACTTCCCGTTCGACGAGGGGAATGGGACGCTGACCCGCGACTTCTCGGGGAACGGAAAGAACGGGACCCTGGTCGGAAATACGGCGTGGACGACGACGGCCAAGTACGGAGGGCAGGCGCTCTACTTCGACGGTGCGTCGGATTACGTGGAGTTTTCGAGCGGCGGGATCGACACGCGCCGGGGGTCTCTCGCCATGTGGGTCCGACCCGACTTCAACGGCGGGGACGCGACGGCGTATGGCATGTTCCAGACCAACAGCGGGGTCAACAACGCTGGCTGGATCAGCATGTTCAAGTGGACGGGCAACATCTTCTACTTCCGGATCTCGGCGACGGGAGACTGCTGCGTCAACGACGTGACCTTCGCGCCGTCGGGCTATCTGGTCAGCGGGACCTGGGTCCATCTCGCGGCGACGTGGGATCAGACCTCCAATGCCATTCGCGTCTACGCCAACGGGACGCTCGTCGCCTCGAAGACTTCGGGGATCAACTGGAACATCCCCGTCACCGCCGCCTTGTCCCGGGTCGGCGTGGGCCACGACGCCTGGATGAGGGGCCGCATCGACGACGTAGGGATCTACTCCTATGCCCTCACCCAGGCCGAGATCCAGACCCTGATGAACAGCAGCGTCGAGGCCAAGTACAAGGACCTGGAGATCTGCGACGGGGTGGACAACAACTGCACCGGCGGCATCGACGAGGGATTCGACAAGGGGACTGCCTGCTCTGCGGGCGTCGGCCAGTGTGCGGTCGCTGGCACCAAGGTCTGCCTGGCGCCAGGGTTCACGACGGTGTGCAGTGTCACGGATGGGAAGGTGAGCGGGACGGCGTGCGACGATGGCGGCCTCTGCACCTACCCGGACCGGTGTACGGGGGGGCCGAGCTCCTCGTGTGTGGGTACGCCGTACACGTGCAACGACGGACTCACCTGCACCGCGGACACGTGCAACGGCAACGGCACGTGCACCTTCACGGTCACGACCGGGTGCGCCATCTCGGGAGTGTGCTACGCTGAGGGCGCGGTCAACCCATCGAATCAGTGCCAGGCGTGCGTGTCCGCTACGAGCAAGACGGCGTGGACCAACAAGACCAATGGGACGCTCTGCAACGCCGACAACAACGGCTGCACGACCAACGACTCCTGCCAGTCGGGGACCTGCACCGCGGGCGCGGCGCAGGCATGCGCCGACGCCTATAGCTGCACCAACAACGTGTGCACCTCGACGGGCACCAACACCTACTCCTGCTCCAACCCGTTCATCGCGGGCCAGTGCCTCTACGGGGGGGCCTGCGCGGTCCAAGGGACGACCCTCTGCGACTCGACGGAGGACGTGGACCTGTGTACCGACGACGGCGTGGTGATGTGCTCTGGAGGTACGGGCAGTTGTGCAAACCAGGGCCCGATCACGTACTTCCCCTTCGACGAGGGTAACGGGACCATCGCTTACGACTTCGCAGGTAACGGCAACAATGGCACGCTTACGGGGAGCGTCGCGCGGACGACCACGGCGAAGTTCGGCGGGCAGGCCCTGACCTTCGACGGTGGGGTCGGCTATACGCAGTTCCCGAGTACGGGCATCAAGCCTACGTCTGGGACCGTGTCTGTGTGGCTCCGCCCGGGATTCGCCGGGACCAACGGGACGGCCTATGGCGTGTTCCAGACGCAGAACGGAGTCAACAACCCGGGGTGGATCTCGCTGTTCAAGTGGACGAGCAACATCTTCTACTTCCGCATCGTGCCGAACGCGGGGTGCTGCGGCAACGACCTGACCTTCGCGCCGGGCGCGTATCTCGTATCGGGCACGTGGGTGCACCTCGCCGCCACGTGGGACCAGGCCGGCGACTTCATGCGCGTCTATATGAATGGGAGCCTGGTGGCGTCCCGGTCGGGCGTGAACTGGGCAATCGCGGCCCCGAACGCCGTGTCGCGCTTTGGCCAGGGGCACGACGCGTACTGGCTCGGGCAGATGGACGATGCTGCCGTCTACGGCTATGCGCTGACACAGGCCGAGATCCAGTCCGTGATGAACAGCAGCGTGGACGCCAAGTTCAAGGACTTCGAGGCCTGCGACAACGTCGACAACGACTGCGACGGGGTCACCGACGAGGGGTGGGACAAGGGGGTCGCATGCACCGTGGGCACGGGAGCCTGCGCCAACACCGGCGTCAAGGTCTGCAACGCCAACGGCATCGGCACGACGTGCAGCGTCACGTTCAAGCCCAACGGAACGGCCTGCGACGATGGCAACGCCTGCACCAACGATTCGTGCCAGGGCGGCGTGTGTACGGGTGTCGCCAAGGCGGCGGGGACCGTCTGCCGGGCCTCCGCCGGTGGGTGCGATCCGGCCGAGACCTGCAATGGGACGACGGCGCAGTGCCCGGCGGACGCCAAGTCGGCGGCGGGGACCGTGTGCCGGGCCTCCGCCGGCGCATGCGACGTGGCCGAGACCTGCAATGGGACGGCAGTGGCGTGCCCCGCGGACACCTTCCTGGCCAACACGGTCGTGTGCCGCGCGGCGGTGGCCGGAGGCTGCGACGTGGAGGAGAAATGCACCGGCACCAGCGCGGCGTGCCCGGCGGACGTCGTACAGGCGAACGGTACGGTGTGCAGGGCATCGGCGGGTGCCTGTGACGTTGCGGAGACCTGCAACGGGGTGGCGAACACTTGCCCGACGAACGCGTTCGCGTCGAGCGCGACGGTGTGCCGCAACTCTGGAGGAGTCTGCGACCCGGAGGAGAAGTGTACGGGGAGCGCTGCCGCGTGCCCCGCTGACCTGAAGTCGGCCAGCGGGACGGTCTGCAGGCCGTCCGCGGGACCGTGCGACGTGGCGGAGACCTGCAACGGCACCGCGAACACCTGCCCGACGGACGCCTTCCAGGCCAACACCCTGGTCTGTCGCCCGTCCGGCGGGGTCTGCGACCCTGAGGAGAAGTGTACGGGGAGCGCCGCTGCGTGTCCGGTGGATGCCAAGTCCGCGAACGGGACGGTGTGCCGCGCCTCGGCGGGCGTCTGCGACGTCGCAGAGACCTGCAACGGGACGGCGAACACCTGCCCGACCGACGCATTCGTGGCCAACACGGTCACGTGCCGCCCGTCCGGCGGTGTGTGTGACATCGAAGAGAAGTGCAGCGGCACGACGGCGGCCTGTCCCGCGGACGCGAAGGTGGCGAATGGGAGCGTGTGCCGGGCATCAGCCGGGGTCTGCGACGTGGCGGAGACCTGCAACGGGACCGCGGTGACGTGTCCGGCCGACGCGTTCGTGGCGAACACGACGGTGTGTCGTCCATCTGGCGGAGTCTGCGACATAGAGGAGAAGTGTACGGGCACGACGGCAGCCTGCCCCGCTGACGCGAAGGTGGCGAACGGGAGCGTGTGTCGCGCGTCGGCCGGTGTCTGCGACGTGGCGGAGACGTGCAACGGCACGGCGGTCACGTGCCCCGCGGACGCCTTCCTGGCAAACACGACCGTGTGCCGCCCGTCGGGCGGCGTGTGTGACATCGAAGAGAAGTGCACCGGGTCGGCGGCGGCCTGCCCGGTGGACGCGAAGGTGGCAAGCGGGAGCGTGTGCCGAGCATCTGCTGGAGTCTGCGATGTGGCAGAGACGTGCAACGGGACGGCGGTCACGTGCCCCGCGGACGCGTTCCTGGCAAACAGCACGGTGTGTCGCCCTTCGGGGGGAGTCTGCGACATCGAGGAGAAGTGCACCGGCAGCACGGCGGCCTGCCCGGCTGACGCGAAGGTGGCGAGTGGGAGCGTGTGCCGCGCATCAGCCGGGGTCTGCGACGTGGCGGAGACCTGCAACGGGACGGCAGTCACGTGCCCGACCGACGTCTTCGTCGCGAACACCACGGTCTGCAGGCCGGCTGTGGCCGGGGGCTGCGACGTGGAAGAGAAGTGTACGGGAAGCGCGGCATTGTGCCCGACAGACGTCGTACGTCCTTCCGGGACCGTGTGCCGAGCCTCCGCTGGGGTCTGCGACTTGGTGGAGACCTGCAACGGATCGGCGAACACCTGCCCGGTGGACGCCTATGCCCCGACCTCGACGGTGTGTCGTCCAGCCGCGACCCAGTGCGACGTGGCGGAGAACTGTTCCGGAAGTGGCGTCTCGTGCCCGGCGGATGCTTTGAAGGCCAACGGGACCTCCTGTGACGCGGATGGCAGCGGCTGCACGGTCAACGACACCTGCCAGACCGGGTCCTGCACGGCGGGCGCTGCCCCGAACTGCGCGGACGCCTACACCTGCACCACGGACGCGTGCGTCTCCACCGGAGCGTCGTCCTACTCATGCAGCCACACGGTCAACAACGGCACCTGCCTCATCGGAACGAGCTGCTACAACGACAACGCGACCAACGGCGCCAACCAGTGCCAGCGCTGCTGGAGCGCCACGAGCAAGACCGCGTGGTCCGACAAACCGAATGGCACCGCCTGCAACGACGGGAGCGCCTGCACGTCGCCGGACACGTGTACGGCGGGCACCTGCGGCGGCCCGGCTGACCCGCAGATCGGTCAGGCCTGCGACGGACCCGACGCGGACGCGTGCACGGACGGGATCAAGGTGTGCAGCGGCACGAGCGTGGTCTGCGCCGACGACGGCGCGTCGGTCTATCTGAAGCTGGACGAGGGCACGGGGACCACGGCGGCCGACTGGGCTGGCAACGCCAACAACGGCACGCGCGTGAACGGGTCGGCGTGGGGCGAGGGGGTCTACGGCAAGGCGGCGACGCTCGACGGCGTGGACGACTACATCCAGATCCCCTATGCGGCGTCGCTGGCGCCCATCGACTCGGTCTCGGTGTCCATGTGGATCAAGCCAAACGCGGGGACCGACTGCAACACCACGGCAGGCGTCAACAACTGGCGGTGGCTGCTTGGTCAGGGGGCGACGGCGACCACGTTCAACCTCATCTACGAGGAGAACCAGTCGGTCACGTGGACGGTCAACCTCCAGTCCGGCGGTACGCAGCGCCTGTTCAGCGGCACGAACAGCGTGCCCGAGTCCGTCTGGTCGCACATGGTGTTCACCTACAGCGGCGCGACCGGCAAGCTGCGCACATACAGGAACGGCGTCCTTTTGCTGGAGAGCACCGTGCCGACGGGAGTCCTGACCACGTCGACCAACCCCGTCCGTATCGGCAACTGGAGCAACACCGTGGCGTGCCCGACGGGGAGCGGCTCCTTTGGTGGGCAGATCGACGAGGTGGCCATCTACAACAGGGAGCTGAGCGCTGCCGACGCGGTGACCCTGTTCACGGGCCTCGTCCCGGGTCAGCTCGCCAACTCCGAGCGCTGCAATGGCATCGATGACGACTGCGACGGTCTGACCGACGAGGGCTACTCAAACATCGGTGTGGCCTGCGACACGACCGCCGACGCGGACCTGTGCAGCGACATGGTCCGGGCCTGCACCGTCGACGAGCTGAGCGTCGTCTGCCCCGACGGGCCGCTCGGAGCGTGGACGTTCCCCGAGAACGGTGGGGCGCTCGCCAAGGACAGCGGTGGCGGCGGGTTCGACCTGAGCCTGATGAACGGCACGGCATGGGCTGCCGGCAAGCAGGGCACGGCTCTGTCCTTCGACGGAGTGGACGACTATGCCTGGCACCCGGGCTGGGCCAAGTTCGCGGGGTTCAGCCAGCAGTCCATCTCCGTCTGGATCCGCCCCACCGCCTCCACAGGCGACCAGCACATCATCTCGTCGAGCGGCCACAATGACGGCAACGGCTGCTGCTGGCGGTGGCGCATGTGGCGCAGCGCCGACCGCCTCATCCGGTTCGCGCTCTGGGACGGCGACAACTCGGACATCGTCTCATCGGTGGTGGCGCCGGACAACGCCTGGACGCACGTGGTCGTCACGTTCAAGGTGGGCGGCGTGGACCGGATCTACGTCAACGGCGTCCCGAGCGGCACCGTGAATACCATCACGTCCAACAGCGCGTTTGGGTATCTGCACTTGGGCGCCTACTACTGGAACGGTACTGCCCAGGGGCTCTTCAAGGGCCAGATCGACGAGGTCAGCGTCTTCACGCAGGAGCTGACCCGGGACCAGGTGGCGGCGCTGTACAGCAAGGGCCGCGTGCCACCAGAGCAGATCAACTTCGAATACTGCGACGGCCTCGACAACGACTGCAAGAACGGCGCGGACGACGGTCACGTCTTCGGGCCCTGCGACGGGCCTGACTCGGACCTGTGTCTCAACGGGCAGCTCGGCTGCACGACCAACCTGCTGACCACCGTGTGCGGCGCGGAATCTCCGACCAACATCGTCGAGCTGTGCAACGGGGCGGACGACGATTGCGACGGCCTGACGGACGAGCTGTGGCCGACGTTGGGTCAGACCTGCGACGGCCCCGACTCCGACCAGTGCAAGAACGGCTTGGTGGTCTGCGCGACCACGACCACGGTCACGTGCGGTACGGAGTCGCCAGCGAACATCACCGAAAAGTGCAACAACATCGACGACGACTGCGATGGTCAGACTGACGAGGACTTTCCGCTCAAGGGCCAGACGTGCGATGGCTCAGACTCGGACCAGTGCAAGAACGGT
Organism: Myxococcales bacterium; assembly: GCA_045863395.1. GTDB lineage: Bacteria > Myxococcota_A > UBA9042 > JABWCM01 > BTVJ01 > BTVJ01. The sequence continues at coordinate 21,645 of BTVJ01000070.1, read as the reverse complement.
ACGTACACCTGTACGACCAACGGTGCCGGAGTCGAGTGCGTCAACGAGAGCGTCACGAACATCACGGAGAAGTGCAACGGCATCGACGATGACTGCGATGGGTCCACGGACGAAGACTTCGCGACGCTGGGTCAGTCCTGCGACGGGCCTGACTCGGACCAGTGCAAGAACGGCGTGTTGGTCTGTAATGGTGCACAGACGGGCGTGACGTGTGGGCCTGAGTCTCCGGCAAACATCGTCGAGATCTGCAACGGCCTGGATGACGACTGCGACGCCCAGACCGACGAGGGCTTCAACCTGGGGGCCTCCTGCGACAGCGCCGACCCGGACTCCTGCTCCGAGGGCGTCATCGTGTGCAAGCCGGACGCCAGCGGCGCCATGTGCGCCGGCGAGCCCGTGGTCTACCTGAAGCTGGACGAGGGAACGGGCGCAACGGCCTTCGACTCGTCCTCCTACGGGAACCACGCGGCCTTCAACGGCGCCACCTGGGCGGCGGGCCAATCGGGTGGTGCTGCACAGTTTGCAGGCGCCCAGTGGCTGGAGATCGCCAACGGGACGTCGAACAAGGTGACCGGCCCCGGCATCACCATGATGGCCTGGGTCTACTGGAGCGGCGTGACGGGCTCCAATATCATCGTCAACAAGGAGAGCACCTACGAGGCCGGGGTGAACAACGGCACGTTCCAGTGCGCCGTGGCGACGAGCGGTGGCTCCTGGTTCTGGTCGGGCACAGCCGCGGTGCCGGCGAACACGTGGACCCACGTGGCATGCACCCACGGTCCCGACAATCAGATTCGCACCTACGTGGGCGGCGTGCTGAAGACCACGCAGGCCAATACGGGCAATGGCACCATCGTCACGAACAACAACGTCGTGCAGGTGGGCCGTCGCGTGGCGGGCTCCTTCTTCAACGGACGGCTCGACGAGGTCGCAATCTTCGACCACGCGCTCACCGGTGCCCGCATCGCGCAGATCTTCAGCAGTGGTCTGCCTGCGAGCAAGAACTACGAGTACTGCGACGGCGTGGACAATGACTGCAACGGGCAGACGGACGAGCTGTTCGCCACGAAGGGGCAGAGCTGCGACGGCTCGGACGCCGACCTCTGCAAGAACGGGACGTTCACCTGCGCCACCTCCCAGATCATAGTGGAGTGCGTCAACGAGTCGGTGACCAATATCGTCGACAAGTGCAACGGCGTCGACGACGACTGCGACGGCTCGACGGACGAGGACTTCCCGACCAAGGGCCAGGCGTGCGACGGCTCGGACTCGGACCAGTGCAAGAACGGCACGTTCACCTGCACGGCCAACGGCGCGACCGTCGAGTGCGTCAACGAGACCGTGACGAACATCGCCGAGGTGTGCAACGGGGCTGACGACGACTGCGACGGCGCCACGGACGAGGGCTTCGACGTGGGCGCCGCGTGCACCATGGGCGTCGGCACCTGCGAGGCTGCGGCCACCAAGGTGTGCAAGGCCGACGGGACGGGGACCGTGTGCCAGGGCAACGGCAAGCCGGCGGGGGCGGCTTGCGACGACTCGAACGCGTGCACCAAGACGGACGTGTGCTCCGGTGGGCCGTCCTCGTCGTGCGCCGGCGTGCCCTATACCTGCAACGACAACCTCGCCTGCACCACCGACTCGTGCAACGGCGACGGGACGTGCACCTTCGCCATCAACGCGGGGTCCTGCTCCATCGGCGGGGTCTGCTACGCCGACGGGGCGCAGAACCCGGCCAACGAGTGCCAGGTCTGCGCGGCGGCGACGACGAACACGGCGTGGAGCAACAAGCTCAACGGGACGGCGTGCAACAAGGACAGCAACGGCTGCACCTTCCGGGACTCCTGCCAGGCGGGCACCTGCGTGGCGGGCGCGGTCCCGTCCTGCTCCGACGGCATCTCCTGCACGAGCGACGTGTGCACGTCGACGGGCGCCAACACCTACACGTGCAGCAACCCGCCGGTCGCGGGCCAGTGCGTGATTGGCGCCATCACCAAGGTGGACGCCTCGGCCTTCACGGGGGCCAGCGGGTCGTGCACGGCCACCACGGGCTCCGCGCCGCTGGGCCTGACCTGCACGGGCGGCGGCTGCACCTCCGGGTGCAGCACGGCCAGCCGCTTCGACTACGCCATGACCACGGTTGCCGGCAGGAACTACGACGTGGTCGCCAAGGTGGCGGACTACCTGCACAACTGCACCAACAAGATCAAGGTGGGACTCTACAAGGACGGCGTGCTGGTCAGCATGTGGGACGGTGCCGGCACCAACGACTGGTCCTACCCGAAGTGGTCGTTCACGGCCACGGCCGCGTCGACGACCGTCTCCATCAAGCTGGAGAACGACGCCTGCTGTAGCTGCTCCAGTGTGTGCAGCCCCACCTGCGTGCCGTTGGCCGGAGACATCAACCTCTACGTCGACACTCTGACGCTCGTCGACACGAGCGTCGGCCCCTGCTGGGCAAACAACGTGGTCAATCCCGCCAACCAGTGCCAGACGTGCAGCACGGCGTCGAGCCAGACGGCGTGGACCAACAAGACGAACGGGACGGCCTGCGACGCGGATGGCAGCGGATGCACGGTCGGAGATTCCTGCCAGTCGGGGAGCTGCGCCGCGGGCCCGGCGCCCGATTGTGGCGACGGGTTCGGGTGTACGACCGACGTGTGCAACACGACCGGAGCCACCACATACTCGTGCTCGAGCACCATCGACGCGGGCAAGTGCCTGATCGCCGGCGTCTGCTACGCGAACGGCGACACGGACCCGGGCAACCAGTGCAAGCAGTGCACGGCGGCCACCTCGCAGGTCGCGTTCAGCAACAAGAGCAACGGGTCGGCCTGCAACGACGGGAGCGCCTGCACGGCGCCGGACACCTGCACTGCCGGGGTGTGCGCGGGCCCGGACATCCCGAGCATCGGGCAGGCCTGCGACGGGGCCGACGCGGACCTCTGCACCGAGGGCGTGGTCCTCTGCAAGCTCGACAAGTCGGGCACGGTCTGCAGCGACGGCGCGGGCCTGGTGTTCCGCTTCGAGGAGGGCTCCGGGACCAGCGCCATCGACACGTCCGGCAATGGGCGCAACGGCTCCATTCAGGGCACCGGCAACGGGACGACCAGCTACGGTCCGGGCAAGAACGGCGCCTTCGGTATCAACTTCGCGTTCTCGCCATCCTTCCCGGGTGGCACGACGGTCACGCGCGTGCGCGTCCCGCCTGCCGGCCTCACGAGCTGGAAGATGACCTTCGCGGCCTGGGTCTACCCGGACGTGGACGGCTCTCGCTACATCGTCAGCCGCACCAGCACCAATGGAAACACGGGCCTCGAGATCAGCGCCTACGGCGCAATCGACTTCGCTGGTGGCCTGATCTCCGGTGGCTCGTCGACGCACGTGATGCGCCTGCCGCTCAACACCTGGTCGCACCTCGCCGTGACCTACGACGGCGTGACGTTCCGGGCCTATCGTGACGGCGTGGAGCGGCTCAACAAGCCAGTGACCGTCAACGAGGCGACCACCACCTGGAACAGCGACATCTGGCTCGGGCAGGACCAGGACAGCCCCAACGGCGGACTGAGCGCCTCCCAGGCCTTCAGCGGCACCTTGGATGACGTGGTCTGGTACGAGCGCCCGCTGTCCGCGTCCGAGATCGTCGCGCTGATGAACACGGGAGTGCCCGCGGCGGATATCAACCACGAGCTGTGCGACGGCCTCGACAACGACTGCGACACCCTCACGGACGAGGGCTGGTCGGCGCTCGGCAACGCGTGCGACGGCGACGACGGCGACCTGTGCAGCGACGGCTCGCTGATCTGCGCGCCGAGCGGCCTCGCGACGACCTGCCGCAACGACGGCCCCGTCGGGGCCTGGACGTTCTCGGAGCAGACCGGCACCACCGCCCACGACGCCAGCGGCTCCGGCAACCACGCGGCCCTGAGCGGCGCCTTGTGGACGACCCTGGGCGGGCGGACCGCCGTGGACCTGGACGGCGTCGACGACGCGGTCACCGCGCCGCACAGCGCATCGCTGGCAATCGCCGGCCCGGCGTCGCTCGAGGCGTGGGTATGGATCGACGCGCTGCCCCCCGCGGGCTGGGGCTTTGCCGGCATCGTCGCCAAGGGCGACCTGCCGCGGAACTACTCGCTCTATCTCACGAGCGCGGGCTTCCTGCACTTCAGCACGTCGGGCATCAACCCAGGTGGAGCGACGCCGCACTGCGGGTCCGCCTCGACGGCGAAGCCGCCGCTGGGCCAGTGGGTCCACCTGGCGGCGGTCAACCGCGGCCCGCTCACCCAGACCCACGAGTACTACATCAACGGCGTCGCGGCAGGCGTCTCGCCCCTCGGCGGGGAGTGTGTGTTCCCCATGCCGACGAGCACGGCGCCCGTGACCATCGGGCGGACCGGCGAGCCCAACCGCTGGCTCGACGGCAAGGTCGACCTGGTCGCCATCTACGACCGGGCCCTGTCGGCGGCGGAGATTGCCGCCCGTGCCAGCAGCGGCATCCCGGCGCTACAGCTCAATGAGGACCTGTGTGACGGCGCGGACAACGACTGCGACGGCCTCACGGACGAGGCGTTTGCGGACCTGGCGCAGTCCTGCGACGGGCCGGACTCTGACCAGTGCAAGAACGGCGTGATGATCTGCACGACCTCCCAGTGGGCGACGGTGTGCGGGCCCGAGACGCCGGCCAACATCGCCGAGAAGTGCAACGCCCTGGACGACGACTGCGACGGCCAGACCGACGAGGACTTCCCGCTGAAGGGGCAGTCCTGCGACGGAGCGGACACCGACCTCTGCAAGAACGGCACGTACACCTGCACGGTGGCCGGGACCGGCGTCGAGTGCGTCAACGAGACGCTGACCAACATCACGGAGAAGTGCAACGGCCTCGACGACGACTGCGACGGCCTCACCGACGAGAACTGGCCCACCAAGGGGCAGGCGTGCGACGGGGCGGACACGGACCAGTGCAAGAACGGCACCTTCACGTGCAAGGCCGACGGCAGCAACCTGGAGTGCGTCAACGAGACGGTCAGCAACATCGTCGAGGCCTGCAACGGCGCCGACGACGACTGCGACGGCCTCACGGACGAGACGTGGGCGGAGCTGGGCGACCCGTGCGACGGGTCCGACGCGGACCAGTGCAAGAACGGGTCGTTCACGTGCAAGTCGAACGGCAGCGGGACGGAGTGCGTCAACGAGTCGGTGACCAACATCGCCGAGACGTGCAACGGCCAGGACGACGACTGCGACGGCTCCGTCGACGAGGACTTCCCGACCAAGGGCCAGGCCTGCGACGGGGGCGACGACGACCAGTGCAAAGACGGCCTGTTCACCTGCAAGGCCAATGGCACGGGCGTGGAGTGCGTCACCGACGGGCCGGTCGCCTTCTACCGATTCGAGGAGGGCAGCGGGGCGACGGCGGCGAGCGCGTCGGGATCCGTCGGCGTGGCCGCCTTGACGGCCGCCACCTGGACCACCGCAGGCCCGACGGGCTACGGCAAGGCCATCGTGCTCAACGGGACGACCGCCTACGGCGCGGTCCCGCACCACGCGACGCTCGACGCGACCACGGACCTGACGTTGGCCGCGTGGGTCAAGTGGGGCGGCAACGGCCACACGTACCAGCACATCGTGGACAAGGGCAATGGGACCGCCTGGACCATGTTCGTGGTCGGCGCCACGGGCGAGCTGTTCATCAAGCTCAACAACAGCCAGTGGAAGGTGGGCACCGTCCCGCAGGGCGCCTGGGCCCACGTGGCGGCGACCTTCAAGAGCACGTCCGGCACGACCGGCACCGTCGTGGGCTACCTCGACGGCGTGCAGAAGATCTCGGTGACCGCGCCCTTCGGGGCCCTCGGGACGACCACCCAGCCGATGCACATCGGGTCCGCGGGAGCAGGCATCAACGTATGGAAGGGCAACCTCGACGAGGTGGCCGTCTACCGGAAGGTGCTCACGCCCGTGAAGATCGCGGCGCTCTTCGGGCAGGGCGAGGCCTGCAACGGCGTGGACGACGACTGCGACGGCCAGACGGACGAGACCTTCGCCAACAAGGGCGCGGCCTGCGACGGGGCGGACACCGATCAGTGCAAGAACGGCACGTTCACGTGCGCGCCGAGCCTCGTGGTCCTGGAGTGCGTGAACGAGACGGTCACCAACATCGCAGAGACCTGCAATGGGGTAGATGACGACTGCGACGGGCTGACCGACGAGGACTTCGCCTGGAGCGGCATCGTGGTCGGCAGCGCTTGCGATGGCACGGGTGAGTGTGGTGCGGGCGTCGTCCAGTGCAAGACGACGACGAGCGCCACCTGCTCCACGAACCCGGACGGGACAGCAAGCCAGGCCGTCGCCGAGAAGTGCAACGGCAAGGATGACGACTGCGATGGCCTGACCGACGAGGACTTCACCTACACGCAGCAGAACGGCACCGTCCGCGCCAAGGGCCAGAGCTGCGACGGCGTCGGCGAGTGCGGCATCGGCGTCGTGGAGTGCGCGTCTCTCGCGGCGGCCACGTGCTCTACGGACCCGAACGGCTCGGCGAGCCAGGCGGTCAGCGAGATCTGCGACGGCAAGGACAACGACTGCGACGCGGCGACGGACGAGGGCTTCGTCTACACGCAAGAGAACGGCCAGCAGAAGGCGCTCGGCCAGGCCTGCGACGGCATCGGCGAGTGCGGCATGGGCACCGTCCACTGCAACCCGGGCAAGACGGCGGCGACCTGCTCCACCAACCCGGACGGCACGAACGACCAGAGCCAGATCGAGCTGTGCGACGGCCTCGACAACTCCTGCAACGGCATGACGGACGAGGGCTTCGTCTACCAGGGCCAGCCCATCGGCGGGCCGTGTGACGGAGTGGGCGCCTGCGGCGTCGGCACCGTGGAGTGCTTCAATGCGTCGAACGCGCGGTGCTCGACGGAGCCCGGCGGGTCGCAGAGCCAGTCGGTCCCGGAGACCTGCAACGGCGCCGACGACGACTGCGACGGCGAGACTGACGAGGCCTCGCCGGGCGTGCCGCTGACCCAGGCCTGCTACACGGGGCCGAACGGCACCATCGACGTCGGTCTCTGCAAGGGCGGCACGGCGACCTGCTCGGGCGGCACCTATGGCGCCTGCGTCGGGCAGGTGCTCCCGAAGCCGTCGGACACCATCTGCGACGGCAAGGACGAGGACTGCGACGGTCAGAAGGACGAGGACTATGCGCCGGTCGCCTGCGGGACGGGGGTGTGCGCCAACACCTCGGCCTGCGTCAGCGGTGCCGTCGTCGCGTGCGCGCCCAAGCCCCAGACCGGCGACGACACGGACTGCGACGGCCTGGACGACGACTGCGATGGCCAGACCGACGAGGCGTTCATCCCGACCACCTACGGCCTCGGGGTCTGCGCCTGCCAGTCCACGTGCGTGAGCGGCAGCGAGATCGCCTGCACGCCGTCGTCTCCGCCGCTTGCGCAGGACACGACCTGCAACGGCCAGGACGACGACTGCGATGGCCAGACCGACGAGTCGTTCACCGATGGCATCGCCTGCACCGTCGACGTGTGCGTGGCCGGCGAGGGCACGAGCACCCCGAACCACGCGGCCTGCAACGACAGCGAGGCATGTACGGACGATGCGTGCAGCATCGCCGCGGGCGGCTGCGTCCACACGCCGGACGACTCCAATGCACCCAATCCCGCGGCAGACGACGGGAACCCGTGCACGGATCTCGTCTGCCAGGGCGGCACGAGCAAGAACGTGATCGACGACAGCAACGTGCCCGACGACGGGAAGTCGTGTACGGCCGACACCTGCTCCGGCGGCGTGGCCTCCCACGCGATCATCGATGGCAACTGCTTCATCGACGGGGACTGCTGGGCGCCGGGCGACGTGAACCCGTCGTCGGGTTGCGAGGTGTGCGCGCCGCTGACGAGTCCCGCGGCCTGGACCAACGGGGTGTTCAGCGAGAGCTTCAGCGCCGGGACCCTGGGCAAGATGACGTCCACGAAGCTGAGCGGCTCGCTGCTCGGGTGGCAGGCCGACACGAAGCGGTCTGTCTCCCCTGCGCACTCCGCCTACTTCGGCGACCCGATCAACCACAACTACGACAAGGGCAGGGTGCGGGCGCGCCTGGAGTCTCCCGCGCTTGCCCTGGCGGGCGGCGTCATGCACCGGCTGCGCTTCCACATCTGGATGGAGACCGAGATGTTCGCCGGCTCCACGGACTACGACGCCCTGGTCGTGCGGGTGCGGTCCGTCGATGGCAGCGTCGACCAGGAGGTCTGGAACTCCACGGAGGCGCTCATCGGGTCGACCGGCGGCGTCTGGCGGAAGATCGACGTCAACCTGGATCCGGCGACCTTTGGTGGGCAGTCAGTCACCCTGCGCTTCGAGTTCGACAGCGGCGACGGGGCGTACAACCAGTTCGAGGGTGTCTACCTGGACGACATCACGGTCGGCACCGCGTGCTGCTTCACCTCGGGCGACTGCGAGGACGGCGACACCTGCACCGAGGACTTCTGCGCGGCCGGGTCCTGCGACTTCACGTACCTGTGCGACCCGTCCTGCGTGCCGGCGTCCAACAACGTGGTGCTGGTGCTCGACCGCTCGGCGTCCATGAACACGGCGGACGGCGCCATGACCCGTTGGGAGTGGGCGACCGACGCGGTCGACCTCACCGCCGCCGTGTACGCGCCCGTCATGAACGTGGGCCTCAAGGTGTTCCCGACGTCTGGCGCGTGCAGCTCCTCGGCGGGCCTGGACGTGCCGTTCCACGCCACCCAGGCGCAGATCTCGACGTTCCTCGCGGGGGCGACGCCGACCAGCGGCTCCAACCCCATGGCGCAGGCGCTGGCGGCAGCGGGGGCGCAGCTCCAGACACTGGCGTACTCCAACGCCCACAGCACCATCGTGCTGATCACGGACGGGGGCGCTGGGTGTACGGAGAGCCCGAGCCGGGTCGCGGTCATCGAGCAGCTCGCGGCGGCCGGCGTCAACACCATCGTCGTTGGCTATGGCTACGGGTCGGGCGATGTCGCCACCCTCAACGCCATGGCAATTGCCGGGGGGCTGCCCAAGCCGCGGACCAGCCCGAGCGACACGTGGTTCTACGCCGCGACGAGCCCGTCCGCCCTGGTCGGGATCCTGGACACCGCCCTGTCCGTCGTCTCCGGCGAGCGGTGCGATGGGTCCGACGACGACTGCGACGGCGACGTCGACGAGCAGGTGGCGGCGCGGGCCTGCAACCCGGACTGCGGCATCGGCGGCAAGCAGCAGTGCGCGAGCGGCGGTTGGGGCGTGTGCTCGGTGGTGCCGGAGCCAGAGGTGTGCGACGGTCAGGACAACGACTGCGACGGCCTCGTCGATGAGGACTGGTACCCGGACACCAACGGAAACGCGCTGGGCGGGCTGTGCTCCAAGGGCGTCGGTGAGTGCCTGGCCTGGGGCAACTGGGTCTGCAACGGCGCCAGCCCGGCCGGGCCCGCCGTCTGCAGCGCCGCGACCATCGCCCCGAAGGCGGAGACCTGCAACAACAAGGACGACAACTGCAACGGCGTCGTCGACGACGGCCTCGTGAAGACCTGCTCCACGGCGTGTGGAACGGGCACCGAGACGTGCGCCGCTGGGCTCTGGGTCAACTGCACGGCGCCGCCGGTGCTCCCCGAGGTCTGCAACAACATCGACGACGACTGCGACGGAGTCACCGACGAAGGCCCCACGGGCACGCCGCTGCAGAAGGCGTGCGCCACGGCCTGCGGCACGGGTGTCGAGAGCTGCCTCGCCGGGCAGTGGAAGAACTGCACCGCGCAGCAGCCCTACGCGGAGCTGTGCAACAACGCGGACGACGACTGCGACGGACAGACCGACGAGGGACTGGACGGCTTCGCGCTGACCGAGCCCTGCTACAGCGGCGGCAGCGGGTCGTCGGGCATCGGCAACTGCCACGGCGGCACCCGCACCTGCTCCGGCGCGGTGTGGGGCCCCTGCATGGACGAGCAGGTCCCCGTGCCGGAGATCTGCGACGGCGAGGACAACGACTGCGACGGCGTCGCGGACGAGGGCCCGGACGGCGGGGCGCTCACCAAGGAGTGCAACGAGGGCCCAGGCCAGGGAATCTGTCAGACGGGAATCTCGATCTGCGAGCTTGCGGCCTGGACCGAGTGCATCGGGTCCGTGCAGCCGCAGCCCGAGCAGTGCGACGGGCTCGACAACGACTGCGACGGGCAGACGGACGAGAACGCCGGCACGACCTTCTGCCAGGGCCAGCCCGGCTGCTACAACGGCAACTGCAAGTGCGGCAAGGACTTCTTCGGCAACTACAAGTGCTACCTGGACTGAGGTCGGGTGAGGGGGGGGCGGCGCGAGCGCTGCCCACCGACCTGACTGTACGGGACGACGGGGCTACCCGAAGACCGCCGCCGTGCTCGCCCGGTGCAGCAGCTCGGTGACGCGCCTGGCGAAGCGGTTCGGGTCGGGCAGGGGGCTCCCCTCGGTGAGCAGCGACTGGTCGAAGAGCAGCTCCGTCCACTCTGCCACCTGAGGCGACGCGGGGTCTCTCTCCACGAGCGCCTGCATGTTGGCGATGATCGGGTGATTGGGGTTGATCTCGAGGATGCGCTTGCTGCCCGGCATGTTCCGCTCGTGGCTGCGCAGGAGGCGCTCCATGTGCGCGTGGAGGCCGCCCTCGGGCACGACGAGGCACGCGGCGGAGTCGGTGAGCCGCGACGAGAGGCGCACCTCGGTCACCCTGTCCGAGAGGAGCTCCTTCATGCGTGAGACCAGGGCGCCCAGCTTGTCCCCTTGCTCCTCGCGGGTCTTCTTCTCCTCTTCGGTCTCCCCCAGGTCGATGTCCGCCCTCATGGCCGAGGCGAGCTTCTTGCCCTTGAACTCGGGCAGGGCCTCGACGACCCACTCGTCGACGGGGTCCGTCATGTAGAGGACCTCCCAGCCCTTGCGGCGCAGAGCCTCCAGGTGTGGGCTGCTGGCGACCGCGGCGCGAGACTCGCCCGTGATGTACCAGATGGATTCCTGCGACTCGGGCATGCGGGAGAGATATGCCTCCAGGCTGGTCTGGCCCCCGTCGGCGGAGCTGTCGTAGCGCAGCAGCGACGCGATGCGCTCGCGGGAGTCGTGCTCGAAGTGGATCCCCTCCTTGACCACGGGTCCGTAGGTCTCCCAGAACGCCTTGTAGTCGTCCGGGCGATCCGTCGCCAGCTCGGTGAGCAGGTCCAGGGTCTTCTTGACGATCTGCTTGCGGATGGTCCGCGTGATGGACGAGTCCTGCAGGATCTCGCGGGACACGTTGAGGGGCAGGTCGTCCGAGTCGACGACGCCGCGCATGAATCGGAGCCACGGGGGAAGCAGCTCCTCGCAGTCGTCCATGATGAAGACGCGCTTCACGAACAGCTTCACGCCCCGGCGCTGCTCGCGCATGTAGAGATCGAAGGGCGCCTTCTTGGGGATGTAGAGGAGCGCCTTGAAGAGCTGCGTCCCCTCCACGGTGAAGTGGGTGTGTGCCAGCGGGGACTCCCAGTCATGGGTGAGGTGCTTGTAGAGGTCCTCGTATTCCTGGGCGGTGATCTCCGACTTGCTGCGCTGCCACAGCGCCGTCCCCCGATTGATCACCTCGAGCTTTGGCTCGTCGCCATCCTCACCTTCTTCGTGGGTCGCAGCGAGCTTGATGGGGTGATTGACGAAGTCGGACCACCGCCGGATCAGCTCCCGCAGTCGCCACTCGTCCAGGTACTCCCGGTGCTCCTCGCCGACGTGGAGCAGGACCTCCGTCCCGTGGGTCTCCCGCTCCGCCGGCTCCATGCTGTAGGTGCCTTTGGCGTCGGAGATCCAGCGCCACGCCTCCGTCGAGCCCGCCGCACGAGACACCACCTCCACGTGGTCGGCCACCAGGAACGCGCTGTAGAAGCCGACCCCGAACTGGCCGATGAGCCGCACGTCGTTGGCCTCACCATTCTTGCGCGCCTGCTCCAGGAAGGCCCGGGAGCCGCTGTGGGCGATGGTGCCCAGGTTCTCGATGAGCTCGTCGCGGCTCATGCCGACCCCCGTGTCGTCGATGGACAGGGTGCCCGCCTTGCGGTCGGCGCGGATGCGCACCTCCAGCGGCGTGCCGGTGGCCAGGCCGGGCTCGGTCAGCGCCCGGAACTTGAGCTTGTCGAGCGCATCCGAGGCGTTGGAGACCAGCTCCCGGAGGAAGATCTCCTTGTGGCTGTAGAGCGAGTTGACCACCAGGGAGAGGAGCTGGTTCACCTCTGCCTGGAAGCTGTGGGTCGTCTTGTCCGCTGTCATGGCGTCCTCCCGTTCTGCGACGTCTTCGGCGCAGGAATGTAGGGAGGCATCGGGGGCTGTCAACCGCTGCTATTCGATGATGCCGAGGACGCCCCGCTGGCGCCGGCTCTTGTCCACGGCGTCGCGGAGCTTCGTGTAGAGGTCGCGGCCGCCAGGCAGGCCTACCAGGTGGAGCTGAGGGGTGGACTGATCCTGGGACCAGAGCGTGATGCGGCTTCGGAAGAGAAGTCGGTCCACCAGGGTCTGGGCGTAGCGGATGTCATGGACGCGCCAGAGCTCCAGCGAGTCCACGTGGCGCGCCACGATGCCCGACTGGGTCTCCACACGCATGTCGCTCACGTAGATGCGCTCGCTGCGCAGCCGCAGATACCAGTAGGCTACGAGGAGAAGGAAGAGGCCGACGGGCACGAGTGCGTAGACGCGCGTCTCCTCAAACCACGCCAGGCCGACCGAGGCGGCGATCAGTACCAGGGTGGGGATGACCACGTCGCCGAAGTACGCGACCCAGCTCGGCGCGCCCTCGAAGAAGACCTCTGTCTGTGCATCGACGGGCGCGCGCGGGCTCCCCGTTGGCGGCCGGCGAGGCGCCGGCGGGGCAGAGGACCCGTCGAGCATGGTGCCGCAGTGCTTGCACTTGATCGCCGCGGTTCGGATCTCCTCGGCGCAGTACGGGCAGTTCCTCATGTCAGCGTCCATGGCGGCATGGTACTTCGGGTCGCCGCGGTTGTCGACTGCCCCCGATCAAGCGTAGGCTGTGGGCCCCTGACATCCGCATGGAGGCAGCATGAGCGGCTCGGAGATCATCCTCGACATCGACGTCGGGAGCCCCTACACGTACCTTGCCCTGGAGCTGTCGCCTCGGCGGGCTCAGGGCGTCCCCATCCGGTTGCGGCCGGTCCTCATCGGCGGCATCTTCAAGGCTTCGGGCAACCACGCTCCTGCCACCAATCCGACGAAGGGGCGCTACATGCTGCGGGAGCTTCAGGAGCTCGCGACCCAGTATGGGATCCCGTTCCGCTTCCCGTCGCGCTTCCCCATCAACACGCTGCTTCCGCAGCGGGTCCTCGCCGCGGCGGAGCTTGCGGGCCGGGTGGACCCCGTTGCTCACGCGGTCTTCCGTGCCTACTGGGTAGATGACGTGGACGTCTCCTCACCCCAGGGGCTCGCGCCGGTCCTCGAAGCCCTTGGGGACGGAGCGCTCCTCGCAAGGGCAGCGGATCAGGACGTCAAGGATCACCTCCGCGAGGCCACCGATGCCGCCGTGGCGGCCGGCGTGTTCGGCCTCCCCGCCTTCCACGTGGGTGACCGGTTCTGGTGGGGCCACGACCGCATCGACCTGGCGCTTCGGGCGGTCGGGAACGAAGGATGAGGTATCCCCCACCTGGCAGAGGTTCTGCGCAGTGGGTCGCCCTGGGGCTCTTCCTGACGGGTGCGGCGTGCGGTCCTCCAGGCGCAGGGGACGGTTCTCCAGGCGCAGTAGATGGTGCAGCAGGCAGCGGCGCAGACGTCGCGCCATCGGAGGTGGGAGATGCCTCCGGGCCTGGCAAGGCTTCGGACGCTGCGGTCGTGGTCGTCGACTCCAAGACCGCGGGTGACGGCTCCGGAGATGCTGCGCTCGCGGAGGATGGTGACGACGCGGGCCAAGGCGATGCCCGGTTGATTGATGGCGACGAGCCCGACACGGCATCCGCCGAGGGGTGCGTGCTCCTGCCGCCGTCAGCGGGCATCGTCGGAGACGGGACGTGCTCGACCGCGCTGGCGTGCCTCAAGGGAGAAGGCTGCGTATCCGGGAAGTGCGGGCCGTGCGCGTCCGCGAGCGACTGCCGGGACCGGGAGGGCTGCTCGGACGGCGCCTGCGGTCCCTGCGCCGGGGATGGACAGTGTCGTGCCGGCGAGCGGTGCAGCCACGGCATCTGTGTTCCCCAAGAGCTGCCGCTCTGGGAGATCGGCGTGGACCCCGCGGACTGGCCCGCCTTCTGGAACGATCCGTATGCGAAGAACCTCGTCCCCTGCACCCTGACCGTCGACGGCGTGGCTTACCCAGGCTGCCAGATCCGCATTCGTGGCGGCAACAGCGTGGACTTCCCCAAGAAGTCCTTTCGCATCGAGCTGCCCACGGGTCCGACCCCGGGCACCTCGGACCGAATCAACCTGCGCGCCGAGTACAACGACCGGAGCTTCCTGCGCAACCTGCTCGCCATGGAGACGTTCGCGAGGCTGACGCGGCTGCCGGCGCCCAGGGTCCGGCCCGTCCACGTCACCCTGAATGGCAAGAACTACGGGGTGATGATGGAGGTGGAGCGCGTAGCGGACCCCATGCTCACCGCGCGGGGCTGGGCCAAGGACGAGCCCCTGGTCGAGGCGGACCCGAGCCGGGAGATAGCGTCACAGGGGGTCTGCTCCCTCGTCCCCCTCACCCCGAAGGTGCTCTACGGCATGGCCTTCGACGTGAAGGCGAACGGCGCCAGCGGCACCCTGTCGCACCTGATCGGGCTCGTCGAGGACGTGATCTGGGAGGACTACGAAGACCGCGTCGCGGGAGTTCCCCACGTGACACGCGTCGTGGGCGCCGTCGACATGGACCTCCTGGTCGATCTCGTCGCCACCCTGGCGTTGGTCCAGAGCGCGGACCACCTGCGCAAGAACTACTACCTGACGCGACAGCCCGGGACTGGCGGGCGCTGGGTCATGCTGCCCTGGGATCTGGACTTGACCTTCGGCTGCCTCTGGAGCACGGAGCACGAGACACTCTGCGTGGATCAGGTGATCGACTCCCCGTGGACGGTCGGCGCCCTTCCGGCCGGGGTGCCGGCCAGCTTCCCCGTCGATGGGCTCTACAACCTGCTCATCGACCTGGCCATCGAGGACCCCGTGTGGGGACCGCGGATCCGCGGGCGTCTGTGCGCCATGATCGACGATCCGGCGTGGACCGACGGGATCCCCAAGTTGAGCATGGCGCTGGAGGAGGTGCTCGCTCCGCTCGTCGCCAGTGACGACGGGGACCGCAATGACACGGTCGCCGACTTCCACGACGCGGTCGCGACGGTGCGCGGCTTCGTGGAGCAGCGCAGGAAGTTCCTGCGCCAGAGCCTCGCCTGCGGGGAGTGCGGAGAATTCTACTGACATGGGCGGTGAGGGACCCTATGATTCTCATTCTGAGCCAACGTACCGACGCCCGCTGAAGGAGGCCCCATGAAGGGTGCCTGGGTTGTGACCGTCCTGGCCTTCGCCCTCATCTCGCCACTCCTTGCCGCCCCCGTGGAGCCGAAGATCACCGTCCAGGGGGCGCTGGAGACCGCGGGTGGTTCACCCGCCAGTGGCACGTTCACCATGACGCTGCGCCTCTTCGCGCAGGCCGACGACACGACCCACCTCTACGAGCAGACGGTGCCAAACGTCGTGGTCACCGCCGGGCGCTTCGACGCGGTGATGGGGCCGCTCCCGGCGGGGCTGCTCAACGGGCGGGCGTCCGTGTGGCTGGAGACCACCGTGGGAACAGAGACGCTGCCCCGCTCCCAGGTGCGCGCGACGCCCTTCGCCCTCGTCGCCGAGCACGCGAACACGGCGACGACGGCCAACACGGCGGCGACGGCCAGCACCGCGAGCGGCCTGTCCTGCACTGGCTGCGTGGGCGCGGCGGCCATCGAGGGGGGGGCCATCAGCACGCCGCTCCTCAGCGACGGCTCCGTCACCCCCGGCAAGGTCTCCTTCGACTACGCCGCCAGCAACGCCAAGGGCGGTCCGGCGCTGTCCCTCGCCTGCACCGGCTGCCTGACCGGCGCGCACATCGCCCCCAATGTGGCGCTGGACGGCAACGTCTCCGTGAAGGGGACGTTCGCCGCGTGCACCGCGCTCGGGAGCGGCTGTACGGTGAACCTGGCGGGGGCGAGCCTGGCGTCGGCGACGGGCTCCCCCCTCGATCTGCGCGCGGCGCAAGGTGTCCGCGTCACCGACGGGGGGGCCTTCAAGGGCATCGAGTTCGGGACGGGGACGGCCCACGGCGACGTGGCGATCAATCCTGGCAACCTGAGCGTGTCCGGCAACGTGAGCGTGGGCTCGGGGAGTAGCAGCGACCGCCTGCACGTGGAGGGGGTCGCTGGGCTGTCCGGGGCTGGGGCGAGGCTCCAGCTCGAGGACGGGCTCGGCGCCTTCGTGGCGGGGTCCGGGGCCGCGGCTGCCTACCGGACGAGCGGGGGCGGCGCTGCCCCCTTCGATGTCGCGGGCAACCTGGTGGTCCAGCCGCAGACCTCAACGGCGGGCTCCTTCGTGGTTGCGACGGGCGCGGGGACTCCGGCGGCGCGCCTCGTGGTCGATGGCGCGGGGAAGGTCGGCGTTGGCACCCTCGCCCCCAAGGCCGCGCTCTCCGTGGCGGGGGGCGTCCAGGTTGGCGCCGACTCGGTCTGCAACGCCGACAAGGCGGGCACCCTGCGATGGACTGGCGACGCGCTGGAGGTGTGCGACGGCGCGGACTTCACGGAGCTTGGGAGCGGAGCGCCGCCGCCCTCACAGGGAGCGCAGCTCTGGACGTGGAAGTCCAACGGAAACAACTGGACGGTCACGAAGCCCGACGGCAACTGGGGGAACGCGCCGGGGCTGGGCGCGGCGATCACGCTGACCGAGCCCCGCTTCGTGCATCTGCGGTGGATCGGGACCATGCGGTGGGCTGGCGGGGGCAACGGGCTCTGCCACGTGGGCTACACGTTCACCATCGACGGTGCCCGTCACGGTCAGTCGACCTGGGGCCTGGGCATCGTCGTGCAGGAAGGCGCGACCCGCTGGCACACCCCCTTCGACATCGAGTACGGGCTCGTGCTGGGGGCCGGTACGCACACGATCACGCCGCAGGCAACCAACGCAAGCGGCTACGGGGACTGCACCCTGGACGGGGACGGCGGACAGATCTACGATGGGTCGCGCCTGCTGGTGAGCGCCTACCCCGAGAGCCGCGTGAGCTGGGTGCAGGGAAATGGGCAGCTCCAGCTCAACAACAACACAGGGTGGACCACCGTGCCAGGAGTCTCGACGACGTTCACCTTGACGGAGCCGGCCCACGTGCAGATCTCGGCCACCGGGACCCAATACTCCCAGGGCAGTCAGGGCCACTGCGCCTACCGGTTCGTGTTGGATGGGACCGGCCTCGGCAACCCATCCCACGGCCAGGCCATCGTGGTCTCCGACTCGGACCAGGGCTGGTGGACGCCGATGGCGCTCAAGTACGGGACCAATCTCGGGGTCGGCAGCCACACCGTGACCCTCCAGATGGCCAACACGTCCAGCTCGGGGGCGTGCTTCGCTCACAACAGCACCCAAGACTACAGCCGCTACCGCATGCTGGTTCGCTGGGCGCCGCAGGGCAGTGTGACCGCCTCCTACGAGTCCAACAGCACCGGCTTCACGGTGCCCAACTCGTGGGTGGACGTCCCCAACCTGAGCCACACGTTCGCGGTGGGCGCGACCACCCACGTCCAGTTCGAGATGGCGGGGACGCAGCGCACCACATCGTCGGGGAGCAGCCACACAGGCTATCGCCTGGTCGTGGACGGGACTCCGCTCGGGCACGGGACCTGGGGCCTCGCTATCGCCGTCCACGAGGGGGCGGAGACCTGGTGGGCCCCCGCGGTGTTGGGCTGGGGGCAGGACTTTGCGCCCGGGACGCACACGGTCAAGGTCCAGGCGCTGGACAACACCGGCATCTCGCGCATCGACTCGGACAATCAGGGGTATGATCGCTACCGGCTCCTCGTGAGGGGAGCCGACTAGCCTGCACAGGGAGAGAGCATGAGGACGCTGGCTTGGTTGGTCTGCGCAGTGGTGTTGGGGGCGTGTGTGGACCCGGCGGAGGGCCCCGCGGCGTTGCCCGGGGATGACGCGGCGGACGGCGCGGGGGGTGACACGCAGACCGTCGAGGACTCGGGGGCAGACACCGGCGCGGACGTCGGGGGCGCGGACGCCGGGGGCGACACGGGAGGCTCCGGGGACACGGGCGTAGATTCTGCGGATCCCGGCGACACCGGCTCCGACAGTGGGAGCGATACCGGCGCGGACGCCGGGGGCGACGCCGCCGATTCGGCCGATGTCCCGGATCCCGGCGATGGGGGCGACACGGCCGACACTGGCGCGAAGGACACAGGGCCCGACGTGGATCCGTGCAAGGACGTGGACTGCGACGATGGGGACGCCTGCACCGTGGATGCGTGCGACCCCAAGACGGGTGAGTGCGGCCACGCGGCCGTCACCTGCGACGACGCGAAGGGCTGCACCACGGACTCCTGCGACCCGGCCACGGGGCTGTGCGTCTACGCGCCCAAGGTCTGCGACGACGGGAACCCGTGCACTGACGACGCCTGCTCGGCCACAACGGGCCAGTGCGCGTACACCCCGAAGGTCTGTGCCCCGGGGGACGCCTGCTCGGTCTCCTTCTGCGACGTCGTCGCCGGCTGCGTGCAGTCGGACAAGGTCTGCAACGACAACGACCCCTGCACGGACGACTCCTGCGCGCTGCCGGGAGGGTGCGTCTACGCCGCGGCCGACTGCGACGACGACGATCCGTGCACCGATGACGGGTGCTCGGCGGTGGGCGGGGTCGCCACGTGCACCCACGCGCCCGCAGTCTGCGACGACGGCAAGGACTGCACTGCCGACTCGTGCGATCCGTCCCTCGGGTGTGTGCACGCCCAGATCTCCGGCTGCGTCGAGTGTACGACCGCGGCGGACTGCAACGACGCCAACCCGTGCACCCAGGACCTGTGCGACATCGCCACCGGGTCGTGCAGCCACGCGCCCAAGCTGTGCGATGACCTCAACCCGTGCACAGAGAACACCTGCGACCCCGCGAAGGGGTGCGTGTTCATCCCGAGCACCTGTGACGACGGCGATCTGTGCACGAAGGACGGGTGTGACCCCGTGACCGGGTGCTTCGCGACGTTGCTCGACTGCAACGACGGGAACCAGTGCACGGACGATCTCTGCGACCCGGCGACGGGGACGTGCGGCTACGCCAAGGTGGAGTGTGGCGACGGCGACCCGTGCACAGACGACGTGTGCCTGTCCTGGATGGGGTGCTCCAACGCCCCCATCTCGTGCGAGGACTATGACGAGTGCACCGTGGACGCCTGCGGAGCCAACGGCTGCACCCACGTCGCCGCTGACTGCAACGACGGCGACATCTGCACCGCCGACAAGTGCGTGTCGCCCCTCGGTTGCTCCAACGTGAAGCTGGCGTGCAGCGACGGCGACGCCTGCACCGAAGACCTCTGCGACGCCTCTGGCTGCAAGAACGTACCGCTGGACTGCAACGACGGGCTGGCCTGCACCGACGACTTCTGCGATCTGTTCGCCGGCTGCGCGACGGTGAGCACCTGCGCGGACGGCAAGGCCTGCACCGATGACGTATGCGACCCGGGAACGGGGACCTGCAAGTACCCTGCGGTGGCGTGCAGCGACGCGAACCCCTGCACGTCGGACATCTGCCAGGAGCCCTTCGGCTGCTCCTACCCGGCGGACGCCTGCGACGACGGCGACCCATGCACTACGGACGTATGCGCCGCGGACGGGAGCTGCAGCCACGCGCCCGTGGTCGGCTGCATCTACTGCAAGACCGCCGCCGACTGCAACGACAACAACGCCTGCACCAAGGACGCGTGCAACTCGGTGACCCACCTCTGCGAGAAGATCCCCGTGATCTGCGAGGCGGGGAGCGCCTGCCTGGAGGGCGTGTGCGACCCGGCGACGGGCAACTGCTCCACCAAGCCCCGCACGTGCGATGACCTGAACCCCTGCACGACCGATCTGTGTGACACCCAGTTCGGCGGCTGTGTCAACGTGCCGAAGACCTGCGGCGACAGCGACATCTGCACCGTGGACTACTGCGACGTGATGACCGGGCTGTGCGTACACCAGCCGAAGCTCGAGTGCGACGGCACCTGCACCCAGCTCTCCTCGGACTGCGCGGACAACAACCCGTGCACCATCGACCTGTGCGACGAGGTCACCGGCACGTGTGTCCACAAGCCCTTCGCTTGCGCCGACAGTGATCCGTGCACCGCCGATAGCTGCGACGCCCTGGGGCTGTGCGTCCACGCGGTCATCCCCGGGTGCCTCGGGTGCGTCACAGCCGCCCAGTGCGACGATGGCAACCCCTGCACCGCGGACTCGTGCAAGCCGAGCGGCACCTGCGCCTTCGACGCGATCAAGGGGTGCGTGCCCTGCTTCGGCGTGTGCTTCAGCGGGGACGGGTGCGTGGAGTCCGTCTGCGACGTGGCCAGCCTCACGTGCGTCACCGGGCCCAAGAGCTGCGACGACGGGGACCTGTGCACAACGGACCTGTGCTCGCCCTCGACGGGATGCATCAACGCTCCAGAGTCGTGCAACGACGGCGACCCCTGCACCATCGACTCGTGCATCGATGGCATCGGCTGTGTGCACCTGGCAAGCCCGGCTCCAGGCTGCAAGTGCACGGCGGACGCTGACTGCAAGCCCGTAGGGGCGTGCGCCATCCCCGACTGCAACGAGGGCACGGGGCAGTGCGTCTACACGCAGCTCGACTGCGACGACGGCGACGAGTGCACCTTCGACTACTGCGATATGGCGCTCGGCTGCGTCCACCAGGAGGAGACCTGCCACGACGGCAACGCGTGTACCGACGACTCCTGCGACTCCGACGTGGGGTGCCTCTTCCTGCTCAGCGCGTGCGACGACGGCCTGGCCTGCACCCTCGACCTGTGCGACCTGGAGACGGGCTGCGTCAGCATGGGCTTCTGTGCCGATGGCGACCCCTGCACCAAGGACGTGTGCCTGGCCACCGGCCAGTGCCAGTCGGGGCCCGACGACTGCAATGATGGCCTCCCGTGCACCGAGGACTGGTGTGACCCGGGCTATGGTTGCCGCCACGCTCCCGTGAACTGCGATGACAACGACCCCTGCACGACGGACTACTGTCTGCCGGACGTGGGCGGGTGTGGCCACCAGGCGGCCGCCGTGTGCGTGAAGTGCACCAAGGACAGCGACTGCGGTGACGGCAACGGGTGCACCATCGACAAGTGCACCGTGGCCACGGGGAACTGCACCCACACCCAGGTCGACTGCGACGACGACAAGGTCTGCACCGAAGACATCTGCGTCATGACCAGCGGGGAGTGCCTGCACCCGCCGCGGTTCTGCGCCGACGCCAACCAGTGCACCGTCGAGCAGTGCGACCCCGCGAAGGGCGGCTGTGTCCTCAAGCCCGTCGACTGCGACGACGGCGACACCTGCACCGTGGATCTGTGCGACCTCATGACGGGCGACTGCCTGCACGGGCCCATCCCAGGCTGCAACTGACAGGGTCAGCAACAAATAGCTGCACGCCCCTCATGGCCGCCTTCGGGCGGC
>BTVJ01000069.1:0-37168 GCA_045863395.1 Myxococcales bacterium | reverse complement strand
ACGACTCCTGCGACGACGGCTGCGTCAACGCGCCGCTCGCCTGCGACGACGGCGATCCTTGCACCGTGGACTCTTGCGCCCCCGCCCAGGGGTGCGTGACCACGCCTGCCTGCGACGACGGAGACCCATGCACCGTGGACTCTTGCGACGGGGGCGTGTGCTCGACGTCCCCGCCAGACTGCGACGACGGGGATCCGTGCACCGTCGGGAGCTGCGGCCCGCAGGGGTGCTACCAGGCTCCGGTCCCGTGCGCCGACGGGGACCCCTGCACGGACGATGCGTGCAACGGCGGTGCGTGCCTGCACGGACCCGCGAGCTGCGACGATGGGGACCCCTGCACGGAGGATGCGTGCGACGGGGGCTGCACGCACACGCCGGTCTCGTGCGATGACGGCGACCCGTGCACCGCAGACTCCTGTGACGGGGGCTGCCTCCACGCGGCCGCGTGCGACGACGGCGACCCATGCACCGTGGACACCTGCGAGGGCGGCTGCTCCCACGCGCCCCTTGCCTGCGACGACGGCGACCTCTGCACCCTGGGCTCCTGCGGCCCGCAAGGGTGCCAGTTCGAACCGGTCGGCTGCTCCGATCTGAACCCGTGTACCGTCGATGCATGCGACCCAGCCACGGGCGCCTGCACCTACCCCCCGCTGCCTTGCGATGACGGCGACCCGTGCACCGTGGACGCCTGCGCGCCCATGGGCGGAGTGGGGACCTGCACCGCGAGCGCGACCGGCTGCGACGACGGGGACCCCTGCACGCTGGACGGGTGCGATCCCGCCACGGGAGCGTGCTCCCACGTGCCCGAGGAGCCCTGCGCGGTCTGCGACCAGGCGGCGGACTGCGACGACGGGGACGCATGCACCACCGACGCCTGCGCGGCCGGCGTCTGCCAGAGCGTGCCGCTCGGCTGCGACGACGGCGACCCGTGCACCGCCGATGCCTGCACTGCGGGTTGCACACACGCGCCCGCGGACTGCGACGACGGCGACCCGTGCACCGCGGACGGGTGCGCTCCCGGCTCGGGGTGCACCACAGCGCCAGCCTGTGACGATGGCGACCCGTGCACGCAGGACCTGTGCGGCGAGGGGTGCTCGCACCTCCCCGAGACCTGCGACGACGGGGACGCATGCACCATCGACGCCTGCGCGCCCGCGGGCTGCTCGCACACGCCGGCACCCTGCAACGACGGCGACCCGTGTACGGACGACGCTTGTGCTCCTGGCACCGGGTGCACCCATGAGCCCGCAGCGTGTGATGACGGCGCCCCCTGCACCGCGGACTCCTGCGCTCCGGGCGTGGGCTGCGTGCACGTCGTCGACTGCCCCGCCCCGGGCGACGCGTGCTCCGTGTCGGGCTGCGACGCGTCGGGAG
This sequence comes from Myxococcales bacterium, assembly GCA_045863395.1. Taxonomy (GTDB): domain Bacteria; phylum Myxococcota_A; class UBA9042; order JABWCM01; family BTVJ01; genus BTVJ01. The sequence goes on along the minus strand of BTVJ01000069.1, from coordinate 35,794 downwards.
CCTGTGCGATCACCTCCGCCGACTGCGAGGACGGCAACCCCTGCACCCAGGACGGCTGCGATGCGGGCGCAGGCTGCATCTACGACGGCGTAGCCTGCGACGACGGAGACCCATGCACCGCCGACGCCTGCGACCCGGCCACGGGGCTGTGTGTCACCACCCCGTTCGCGCCGTGCCACCTCTGCGCGAGCGACGCGGCCTGCGACGACGGCGACCCCTGCACCGCAGACGCCTGCGACCCGGTGAAGCTGGTGTGCGAATTCGCGAGCGGCTGCGCCGACGGGGATCCGTGCACCGAGGACCTGTGCGTCCCGGGCGTCGGGTGTGCCCACCCACCGCTGGCCTGCGACGACGGCGACCCGTGCACACTCGACGCCTGCGATCAGGGCTGCGCCCACGCGCCGGCCCCCTGTGACGACGCAGACCCTTGCACCGCAGACACCTGCGACCCCACGGATGGCGCGTGCGCCAGCGCCTGGGCGTGTGGCGACGGGGATCCGTGCACCGTCGACTCCTGCGACCCGGGCGGGTGCGTCAACACGGCGCAGCCCGCGTGCGCTGGCTGCGCGACCACGCTGGACTGCGACGACGGCGACGCCTGCACGAGCGCCGCCTGCGCAAGCAGCACGTGCGTGTGGGCCCCTGCGGCCTGCAACGACGGCGATCCATGCACCACGGACGCCTGCGATGAGGTCCTCGGGTGCCTCCACCTGGCGGTCCCGGGGTGCCTCGGCTGCACGGACGACCTCGGCTGCGACGACGGCGACCTCTGCACCGAGGACCGGTGCACGAGCGGCGCGTGCGAGCACTCCCTCGAGGACGACTGCCCGGCCTGCGCCGTCCACGCCGACTGTGACGACGGGGACCCGTGTACGGCGAACGGGTGCGTGGGCGGCGCGTGCGCCAAGGCGCCCGTCGTGTGCCCCACGGGCGCCCCGTGCCAGGTCGGTGCGTGCATCGCGGGCGCCTGCGTCACGATCCCAGCGCCCGGACCCTGCGAGGCGCCCTGCACCCTGGACGGGGACTGCGACGACGGCGTCCCGTGCACGGTGGACACCTGCGTCGCCGGGTCCTGCGCCATCTCCGTGGGCACCTGCGCGGGCTGTGGCGACGAGGACCCCTGCGACGACGGCGACCCGTGCACCGACGACGTCTGCCTGTCCGTGGCCTGCGTCCACGTCCCCGGTGTCTGCGGGCCTTGACGGACGGCCGGCACTCGCGCCACCATCGGCGGCATCCCCCGGCACAAGGAGCGCCACCGTGAGCAATGAGCCTGTCACCGTCTGGGTCGGTACGCGCAAGGGGGCCTTCGCCCTGCGTTCGGACGACTCGCGAGCAACCTTCACTCTGCACGGCCCCACCTTCCTCGGGTGCGAGGTCTACCACGTCGTCCAGGACCCGCGAGACCCCTCGACGGTCCTGATGGCCGCCCGAACGGGCCACCTCGGGCCCACCGTCTACCGCAGCGGCGACGGCGGCGAGACCTGGACCGAGGCCTCGCGCCCGCCCCAGCTCCCGAAGGAGGGCGAGGGCGCCCAGGCCGTGAACCGCGTGTTCTGGATCGAGCCCGGCCACGCCTCCGCGCCATCAACATGGTGGGCAGGCGCCGACCTCAGGGGGCCGCAGGACCCAGGCGGCCTCAGCGGGTTCGCGTGCAACGTCGCGCTGTTCCGTTCAGAAGATGGTGGCGCCACCTGGGCCGAGGCCCCGGGCCTGCGCGCCCACCTGTCGGCGCTGGACAACAAAGAGGTGGTGCTCGGCTTCCCTCCCGGTGGGGCCATGCTCCACTCGGTGCGGGTGGATCCACGCAATCCGCGCCACCTGTGCGTCTCCATCTCGTCGGCGGGCACCCTGGAGAGCCGTGACGCGGGCGAGTCCTGGACACCCCTCAACAAGGGGGTGGCGACGGGCTTCCTGCCCGAGGGAGACCACGACTACGGCCAGGACCCCCACTGCCTGATCATCCACCCGGCGGACCCGGACCGGCTGTACCAGCAGAACCACTGCGGCATCTACCGCCTGGACCGCCCGGCCGACCGCTGGGTGCGCATCGGCGACAACATGCCGCGAGAGGTCGGCGACATCGGCTTCCCCATCGTGCCCCACCCGAGGGACCGGGACACGGTGTGGGTGTTCCCCATGGACGGCACCAGCGTCTGGCCTCGGACGAGCCCCCACGGCAAGCCAGCGGTCTACCGGACCCGCGACGGTGGACAGAGCTGGGAGCGCCAGGACGGCGGGCTCCCGGAGCACGACGCCTACTGGACCGTCTACCGGCAGGCCCTGGCCTCCGACGCGGGGAGCCCCGTCGGGCTGTACCTCGGGACCACGAGCGGCGAGCTGTGGATGAGCGACTCGGAGGGCGCGACGTGGCGCCCGCTGGCCCGCCACCTGCCGGCGATCCTGAGCGTGACGGTGTCCTGATGCGGGTGGAGCTGCCCTCCCCCCTCCACGGCTACACGGGGGGTGTGTCGCACGTGGACGCGGACGGCGAGTCTCTGATGGCCGTGGTCGACTGGCTCGACGCCCGCTACCCGGGCCTCAAGTTCCGCATCGTGGACGAGCAGGACCGCATTCGGCCCCACATTCGCTTCTTCGTGGGCGATGCGATGGCGCGGAGCCTCTCCCACCCCGTGACGGGCAGCGACGTGGTGAAGATCGTGGCCGCCCTGTCCGGCGGTTGATGCAGGGCCCCCACCGCACACGGCTCCGTGCTGCGGTGACTCCCGCCCACCCTGGTCACGGACAGCCGGGCTTCACTACGTGGCTGCACGCGCCAGACGCCGGGCTGCACAGGTCCACGGTGCACGGGTTGCCGTCGTCGCACAGCCAGGTGACCTGACAGCCCAGGATTGGCGAGCAGGTCGAGCTGGCGCAGAGCGGATCGTTGGAGCACACGACCGGCGCGTGGGTGCACTGACCCGTCACGGCGCTGCACTGGTCGGTGGTGCACGCATCACCGTCGTCGCACGCATCGACGGTCTGGCAGCCCGCGCCGGGGACACACGCGTCGATGGTGCAAGGGTCTCCGTCGTCGGGGCAGCCTACCGGGGCGTGGGTGCACTGCTTGGACGCGTTGCACTGGTCCACCGTGCAGTCGTCGCCGTCCTTGCAGTCGGACGCCGTGAAGCAGCCGACGCACCCCGGCAGCGGGGTGTGCGAGCAGGCGCCGTTGGCCGGGTTGCAGCCGTCGGTGGTACACGGGTTGCCATCGCCGCAGTCCTTCCCGGTCGTCGTGCAGCCGACCACGGGATCGCACAGCGCGATGAGGCAGGCCGTGCCGCCGGGGCACAGGACCGGTGACCACGCGCACGTCCCCCCGACGCAGGCGCCGGTGGTGCAGGCGTCGCCGTCGTCACACTGGGCGGCGGACGCGCACGCCACACACCCCGCGATCGGGGCGTGGATGCACGTGCCGGTCGTCACCTGGCAGCCGTCTGTGGTGCATGGGTCGCCGTCGTCGCAGTTCACGACGTGGGAGCACACGCCGCTCGCGCACACGTCGACGGTGCAGCCCGAGCCGTCGTCGCACTGGGCGGCCGTGGCGCAGGCGGTGCAGCCCTCGACGGGGGCGTTCACGCAGCTCCCCGTCGCGCCGCAGGAGTCGACGGTGCAGGGATCTGCGTCCCCGCAGTCCTTGGGGGCATACGCACAGAAGCCGCCGGCGCAGGTCGCCGTGGTGCAGATCGCGCCGAGGGTGCACTGAGCCGCCACCGTGCACGACTCGCAGAGCGGCAGCGGGACGTGCTCGCAGGCGCCGTTCGGGAGGCACACGTCGTCGGTGCACGGCTCGCCGTCTCCGCAGTCCTTGGCGGGGAAGGCGCAGAGTCCTCCGGCGCAGGTGTCATCCGTGCAGGGGTTGCCGTCGTTGCAGGTGGCCGCGTCGACGCACGGGGTGCACTGCGGGGCGAGGGTGTGGACGCACGCCCCCGTCGCACCGCACGAGTCCACCGTACAGGGGTCCCCGTCGTCGCAGCCTCCGGACGGGAAGGTACACTCGCCGAGCTCGCACAGGTTGGCCGTGCAGGGGTCCAGATCGTCACACTGAGACGAGAGCGTGCACGTGTGGCAGTAGTAGTCGGCGAGGTGGACGCAGAGCCCAGCTTCGCAGGCGTCCTTGGAGCACGGGTCCCCATCCGAGCACATGAACGGCGTGTGGGAGCAGGCGCCGCCTGCCGTGCAGGCGTCCATGGTGCACGGGTCCCCGTCGTTGCAGTCGGTGCCCGTGAAGACGCAGTTGCCGCCGGGGCCGCAGGTCCCCGTGACGCATGGGTCCCCCGCGTCGCAGGGCAGAACCGTATAGACGCACCCGACGGGCGAGGGCAGACACTCCGCCTGGATGCAGTCTCCCTGGAGGCAGTCCTCCGCCGTCTCACACTCGTTGCAGCCGGGGATGGGCGCAAAGATGCAGCCGATCCCGTTGACGCAGCTATCCTGGGTGCAGGGGTTCGCGTCGTCGCAGGATACGGGCGTGACCGTGCACTGCCCAGCCACGCACGCGCCCACGTTGCACCCGTCCCCTGGGCACACCTTGGGGGCGAACACGCAGCCCTGGGTTGGCCCGACGCAGGTGCCCTGGAGGCAACCGTCGGGGCTCTCGCAGATCTCGATTGCGTGCTCGCAGGCGCCGGTCGCCGGGTTGCACAGGTCCATGGTGCAGACGTCGCCGTCCGAGCAGCCCACCACCTGGTGGCTGCACTGGTTGCCCACGCAGGCGTCCACCGTGCAGGCGTCGCCGTCGTCGCATGGCAGCACGGGCACCTTGCAGCCGAGGCCGGGGACACAGAAGGCCTTGTCACAGCCCGTCCCGGGGCACTCGACCGGCGGGTAGATGCACCCAGCCACCGGGTCGCAGGCCTCCAGGGTGCAGGAGTTGTCGTCCGAGCAGTCGACGGTGGCGTGCGTGCAGGCCCCGTCCGAGCACCCGTCGTCCGTGCAGGCGTCGCCGTCGTCGCAGGGCTTCGGCACGAATGCGCAACCTACCCCCGGCACGCAGGCGTCCACGGTGCAGGCGTTGCCGTCGTTGCACACGAGCGGCGCGTGCTGGCACCCGCTGACGGGGTGGCAGGAGTCCGCCGTGCACGCGTCGCCGTCGTCGCAGCTCGCGGGCGCCGTAGTGCAGCCCGTGGCCGGGTCGCAGGCGTCCGCAGTGCAGGCGTTGCCGTCGTCGCAGGCGGTGGCCGCGTGGGTGCAGGCTCCGGTGCCCAGGGCGCACGAATCCACGGTACAAGGGTTGCCGTCGTCACAGGCGCCCGGCCCATGCAGGCACTCGCCCGTGCTCGGGACGCAGGCGTCCACGGTGCAGGGATCGCCGTCCGAGCAGGGGTCCAGCGCATGGGTACACCCGCTGGCCGGGTTGCAGCCGTCCGCCGTGCAGGCGTTGTCGTCGTCGCAGTCCGACGGCTCGTGGGAGCAGGCCCCGGTCGCGGCGCTGCATGCGTCGTCCGTGCAGGCGTTCCCGTCCACACAGGACTTCGGCGCATGGGTGCAGCCCGTCGCCGGGTCGCAGGAGTCCACGGTGCACAGATCCCCGTCGGCGCAGTCGGCCGGCCCGTGGAAGCACCCCCCGGGCAGCGCGCAGCCATCGACCGTGCAGGCGTTGCCGTCGCTGCACTCCGCGGGCACGGAGCCACACCCGGTCGCCGCACTGCACGGGTTGTCGGTGCAGAGGTTGCCGTCCTCGCAGTCCACGAGCTGGTGAGCGCAGGCGCCGTCCGCGGGGTCACAGGCGTCGGTGGTGCAGGCGCTCCCGTCCTCGCAGCTCACGTCGGAGAACTGACACAGCCCGGACACGGGGTCGCAGCCGTCCAGTGTGCACAGGTCCCCGTCGGCGCACGCCTTTCCCACGTGGACACAGCCACTCCCAAGCTGGCAGGAGTCAGCCGTGCAAGCGTCCCCGTCGTTGCAGGGGTCCGGGAGGAACACGCAGCCGCCCGACGGCGCGTGGCACTGGTCGAGGGTGCAGGGCTCGCCGTCGTCGCAGGCGAGCGGCGGGTGGGTGCACCCGCTGGAGGGGTCGCACACGTCCACCGTGCAGGGGTTGCCGTCGTCGCAGGTGGCCGGCCCGTGGAAGCACCCGCCGGGCAGCGAGCAGCCGTCCTGGGTGCAGGCGTTGCCATCGTCGCAGGCGGCCGGGGCGGAGCCACACCCGGTGACCGGGTGGCACGGGTTGTCCGTGCAGGGGTTGCCGTCCTCGCAGTCGATGGGGGCGTGGGCGCAGGACCCGTCGAGGGGGAGACACGAGTCCGCCGTGCAGGAGGTCCCGTCGTCGCAGCTCACGTTCTCGAAGAAGCACTGCCCCGTCACGGGGTCACAGGCGTCGGTCGTGCACAGATCGCCGTCGGCGCAGGGCTTCGGCGAGATCACGCAGCCGGTGCCGAGCACACAGGTCTCCACCGTGCACAGGTCTCCGTCGTCGCAGTCGGTGGGCTGCCACCCGCACTCTCCCGTCACCTGGCTGCACAGGTCGTCGGTGCAGGGCTCGCCGTCGCTACAATCCACGGCGTCGTGCTGGCACCCACCGGCGCTGCAGGAGTCCACCGTGCACGGGTCGCCATCGGCGCAGTCAGGCGCGCCGTGGAAGCACCCCCCGGGCAAGGAGCAGCCGTCCGGCGTGCACGGGTCGCCGTCGTCGCAGGCCGCGGGCGCCACGCCGCAGCCCCCCACCGGGTCGCAGGGGTTGTCGGTGCAGGGGTTTCCGTCCTCACAGTCGATGGCGCCATGGGCGCAGGCCCCCGTCCCTGGGTTGCAGGAGTCGGAGGTGCAGGCATCGCCGTCGTCGCAGGCGGGCGCCTCGAAGGTGCATTGCCCGGTCAGCGGGTCACAGGCGTCTGCCGTGCAGGGGTCGCCGTCGCTGCACACCTTCGACACATGGGCGCACCCGACCCCCGGCGTGCAGGAGTCCGCCGTGCAGCCATCCCCGTCGTCGCAGTCCAGGGGCTGCGTCAGACACGCGCCGGTGATCGCGTTGCAGACGTCCTTCGTGCACGGCTCGCCGTCGTCGCAGGCGGTCGGCACGTTGGCGCACGCCCCGGTGGCGGGGTCGCACGAGTCGGCGGTGCAGATGTCGCCGTCGTCGCAGGCGGCGGGAGCATTGGTGCAAGCCCCCGTCAGCGGGTTGCAGGCGTCCTTGGTGCAGGCGTCCCCGTCGTCGCAGGCCTTCGCGTCGTGAACGCACGCCCCGGTGGCCGGGTCACACACGTCGCCCGTGCACCCGTCGCCGTCGTTGCAGTACTTGCCCTCGTAGGTGCAGCCGCCGGTGGCCCCGTTGCAGGCGTCGCTGGTGCAGGGGTCACCGTCGTCGCAGCTCTTCTCCACGAACACGCACACGCCGGTCGCCGGATCGCAGGCGTCGGTGGTGCACGGGTCGCCATCGGCGCACAGGATCACCGTGCTGGAGCACCCGAGGATCTTGCTGCACACGTCCACCGTGCAGGCGTCCCCGTCGTCGCAGGAGATGGCTGCGCTCGCACACACGCCACGGATGCAGGAGTCCGTCGTACAGGCGTCCCCGTCGCCGCACTCGGCGTCGGAGCCACACCCCGCGCACGCCTCCTTCTGCTCGTGGGTGCAGCCCGCCCCCTCCGCGCAGGAGTCCCAGGTGCACGGGTCGCCGTCGTTGCAGTCCAGCGGGACGGAGACACAGCCTGCCTGCGGGTCACAGGCCGCAGCGATGCAGTCGCCGGGGGCCTGGCAGTCTACGGGGGTGATCGCGCAGCCGCCGGCCAGGGGATCGCACAGCGCGGTGGCGCAGGCGGAGCCGGACGCGCAGGTCTGTGGGGTGTGCTGGCACCCTTGGATCGGGTCGCACCCGTCCAGGGTACACGGGTCACCGTCGTCGCAATCGGCGGGGCCCGACGCGCAGCTCCCCGTCGCCGGGTCGCAGGTCGCCAGGGTGCAGAGCGTGCCCCCGCACAGCTTGGGAGCGTTGGCGCAGCCCGTCGCCGGGTCGCAGCCGTCGGCGGTGCACGGGTCCCCGTCGTCGCACGGGATCAGCGGATGGCCGCAGCCCGTCGCCGGGTCACAGGCGTCGGCCGTGCAGGCGTCGCCGTCGTCGCAGGGGAGCGGGAACGCCACGCACCCGCTGTCGGGCAGACACACGTCGGCGGTACAGGCATCGCCGTCGTCGCACGGCATGGGCAGGCTCGTACAGTCCCCATCGCCAACGCAGGTGTCGAGGGTGCACGGGTTGCCGTCGTCGCACTGCACACCCACCCACGAGCAGGCGCCCGCGACGCAGACGTCCTTGGTGCACGGGTTGCCATCGTCGCAGGTGCTCTTGGCAAACGAGCAGCCGGCAGGCCCGCAAAGGTCCTGGGTGCAGGGGTCGCCGTCGTTGCACGTGATCGCGGCATGGGTGCAGATCCCCGCCGCGCACCCGTCCACGGTGCAGGGGTCCTCGTCGTCGCAGGGCTTCGGGGCGTGCTGACAGCCCCCGGCGCCACAGAGATCCACGGTGCAAAGATCGCCGTCGTCGCAGGCGGCAGGCACGTGGGTGCACGTCCCGGCGTCGCAGGCGTCGTCCGTGCACGGATCGCCGTCGCTGCATGCCTTCGGGGGGTGGAGGCACCCGCCGGGTCCGCACTTGTCGTCGGTGCACGGATCCCCGTCAGTGCAAGGGAGGGGCGCGTAGAGGCAGCCGTCGGGCATGCAGGAGTCGACCGTGCAGACGTCGAGATCGTCGCAGTCGGTGTCGGACGTGCACAGCACCACCGGCACGTCTGGCGAGTCCACGCCTGTGTCACCCGCATCTCCCGGGCCCGCGTCTCCCTCTGCGTCGGCGTCCAACCCGGTGTCTCCACCGGAATCCTCGGCATCTCCTGTGCCGTCCGGTGCCCCGTCCCCCGTGTCCCCCGCCCCGTCGCCCGGGCCCCCATCCAGGCTCCCCGCGTCCGGGTCCACGGTCCCGTCCCCAGCCGGCCCCCCGTCAGCGTCCAGGGCCTCGCCGTCGCCAGCGCCCACGTCCTTGGGCAACGATCCGAGGGGCCCCGGGGACGCCGAGTCCGCGCAACCGGCCAGGACAACACACAGGGAGAGCGGCAGCGCGAGCGAGGCGAGGGCGGCGCTACGAGCGCCGGTGGTGCGGCGCACGAGGCACCTCCAGGTTTACGGTGAGGGGAGTGCGGCGGGAGCCCACGTCCGGCAGCGGGGGGAGAAACACGGACCCCACACAGGGGTGCGGTCCTACCACGCGCTGACCGCCGTGATCATGGAGTCGGGGGCGTTCCACGAGCAGCACGCGGTCGCCCCGGCCGTGCTCGCCGCCGCGAGCCTGATGGACGAGCAGGTCCTGGGGGTGAACGAGATCTTGCAACCGTTGGTCATGGCCGAGCCGGCGCACGGCTTGCCGAGGGTGTCGATCATCCCCACCACGTTGCCGTCGCAGTACACGTTCCACTGGCCAGTGCAGGCCCAGGTGTCCCCGTAGGTGGTGATGCCCACGTTGCCGACGCACGCCGTGGTTCCGCCGCACGTGATGGACTGGCCCACCCCCTCGAAGTTCTGCCCCGTCCCGTTCCACGTGTACTGGTCCATGGCGCACACGTTGGCGCTCCAACACCCGGTCGCGCTGTCCTGCGTCAGCGTGTTGAACGCCTGTCGCGCGCCGGAAGGAGTGCAGGATCCACCCGAACCGCCGCCCACGTTGTCGAGCTGCACCCACGCCGACCCGGTGCACCCCTCGAACTTCGTCCCGTTGAAGCGCATGGCGCCCGCGAGGCCCGAGTTGCACGCGGAGCCGGTGGTCCCGATCTTGATGATCCCCGTCGCGTTGATGGTGCCCGAACCGAGGCTCCCGACGCCGCCGGACGCGATGCCGCCGTCCGCCCGGAAGAAGTAGGGCGTATAGGTGCCGCTCCCAAACGAACCCTGCTGGTTGAGGCGTAGCCACGAGTCGGTGGCGTCCACCACGTACTTGGAGTTGCCGAGCAGGTAGTTTCCGAAGGTCGTGTGACCGTTGCTGCCATTGACGGTCAGCGTCCCCTGGTCGTTGGTCACGCCGCCGCGCGCCGAGAGGCTGCCAGAGACGGTCGCGCCGCCGCCCACCACGAGGGTGCCGATGGTGCCGGTGCCGGTGATGTTGAAGTTCGCCGACTGGGCGCTCGTGGTGTTGTTGATGTAGCTGCCGCTGCCGCCCGGCAGGTCGCCAGCCGCCAGCCCAGAGACACCCCACGCGCCGCTCCCCGTGCTCCGCAGGAACTGCCCCGCGGCGCTCGGGCCCGACGTGATGCCCGTGCCACCACTGGCGATGGGGACGATGCCGCTCAGCGTGATGTTGGGCGCCGTGCCGCCCGACGACGCGAGGGGCGCGCTCGCCGTGACGGACGTCACGCCCGTGCCCGTCGCGTCCGCGGCCGGGGCCCACGACGACCCGTTGTACTTGAGCACCTGGCCGCTCGTCGGGGCCGTCGTAACCACCGGATACCCCTGGATCTTCGCAACCTTGGTCGTCGTCTGGTTGCCAGTGACGTCGCCGTTGAGGGCCCCGGAGAAGTTGGTCGCGGTCGTGGCAGTCGAGGCGCTGGTCGCCGACGTGGCGGTGGCCGCGTTGCCCGAGATGCTGATCCCGTAGGTGCCCGCAGCAACCATGGCCGGCACGACGCCGCTCGCGGCGATGCCCAGCTCGTTCCCCGCCCCGAGCGTCTTGGAGAGCCCACCGCCCGTCTGGAGGCGCAGATCGATGGTGCCCGTGGTCGTGATGGTGCCGCCCATGAGGCCGTTGCCCGTCGCCACGCTGGTCACGGAGCCGCCGGTGGCGTCCGCCGACGGCGTCCACAGCCCGGTGGTGGTGTTGTACTTGAGCACCTGGTTGTTGGCCGGCGCGGTCGTCGCCACCCCGTAGCCCTGGATCTTCGCCACCTTCGTCGTGGTCTGGTTGCCGGTCACGTCGCCGTTGAGCGCGCCGGTGAAGTTGGTCGCGTTCGTCGCGCTCGTGGCGCTGGTCGCCGTCGCCGCGTTGCCCGAGATGCTGATGCCGTAGGTGGAGTTGGAGACCATCGCCGGGACGATGCCCCCCGACGCGATGCCGAGCTCGTTGGTCCCCGTCCCCAGGGTCTTCGACAGGCCGCCGCTCGTATTCAGCAGCAGGTTGACGGTGCCGCTGGTGGTGATCGTCCCCCCGGTCAGGCCCTGCCCGGTTGCCACGCTGGTGACGGTGCCGCCGCTGGAGACGTCGGTCGACGGCGCCCACAGGGTCCCGTTGTACTTGAGCACCTGCCCGCTCGTGGGAGCCGTCGTGGCGACCCCGACACTCTGGATCTTCACCACCTTGGTGGTGGTCTGGTTGCCGGTGACGTCGCCGTTGAGGGCGCCCGTGAAGCTCCCGGCGGTGGTCGCGCTGGTCGCGGTCGTCGCGCTGGTCGCCGACGTGGCAGTCGCGGCGTTCCCCGAGATGTTGATGCCGTAGGTGCCGCTCGACACCATGGTGGGTACGACTCCGCCCGCCGCGATGCCCAGCTCGTTGGTGCCCGTCCCCAGGGTCTTGCTCAGACCGCCCGTGGCGTTGAGCCGCAGGTCGATGGTCCCGGTCGTGGTGATGGCCCCGCCGACCAGTCCCGCCCCGGTGTTGACCGAGGTCACCGTGCCGCCTGCCCCCGCGTTGTCCGCCGCGGGCGCCCAGGTGCCGCTCGTCGAGTTGTACTTGAGCACCTGGCCGTTGCTCGGCGCCGTCACTGCGACCCCAACCCCCTGGATCTTCACGACCTTTGTCGTCGCCTGGTTGCCCGTCACGTCCCCGTTCAGGGCGCCCGTGAAGCTCGTCGCGCTGGTCGCGCTCGTGGCGGTCGTGGCCGACGCCGCGCTCCCCGAGATGTTGATGCCGTAGGTCCCGCTCGCCACCATCGTCGGGACGACCCCGCCCGCGGCGATGCCCAGCTCGTTGGTCCCCGTCCCGAGGGCCTTGGTCAGCCCGCCGGCGCTGCTCAACCGCAGATCGACGGTGCCGCTGCTGGTGATGGGCCCACCCGTCAGGCCAGCGCCCGTGTTCACCGACGACACGGTCCCGCCGAGGCCGTTGGCGTCCGTCCCCGGCTCCCAGGTCCCGGACGTGGAGCTGTACTTGAGCACCTGGCCATTGCTCGGCGCGGTCGTCGCCACGCCGACCCCCTGGATCTTGGCCACCTTCGTAGCGCCCTGCGTCCCGGTCACGTCACCGCTCAAGGACCCGGTGAAGCCGCCCGCGGTCGTCGCGGTGGTCGCCGTCGCCGCGTTGCCCGAGATTCCGATGCCGTAGGTGCCGGCCGACACCATGGCGGGCACGACGCCTCCCGCCGCGATGCCCAGCTCGTTCGTACCCGCCCCGAGGCTGTCCGAGAGGCCGCCGCCCGACGACAGCCGCAGCCCGATGGTCCCCGCCGTGGTGATGGGCCCACCGGTCAGGCCCTTGCCCGTCCCCACCGACGACACGGTGCCCGTCCCGGCGCTGTCCGTCGCGGGCCCCCACTGCCCCGTCACCGCGTTGTACTTCAGCACCTCGTTGGCCGCCGGGGCCGTGGTCGACACCGCCACGCCCCGGATCTTCGTCACGGCCGTCGCCCCCTGGGTGCCGGTCACGTCACCCGCCAGGGCCCCGCTGAAGCTGGTCGCCGTGGTCGCGGTGGCCGCGTTGCCCGACACGTTGATGCCGTAGGTCCCCGACGCCACCATGGAAGGGACGACCCCCGCAGGCGCGATGCCGAGCTCGTTGCTCCCCGTCCCCTGTGCCTTGCTCAGCCCGCCCGCCGTGTTCAGCCGCAGGTCGATGGTCCCCGTGCTGGTGATCGGGCCGCCGGTCAGGCCCGCCCCCGTCCCGACGCTGGTCACCGCGGGCGCCGTCGCGGGCTCCCAGCGGGTCTGCGCGGCGTTGTACTTGAGCACCTGGCCGTCGGTGGGCACGGCCGGCGCGACGTTGACGCCCCGGATCCTGCCGACGACCGTGCTCCCCTGGGTCCCGGTCACGTCGCCGGCGAGGGCGCCCGTGAAGGCCGCCGCCGTCGCCGCGCTGGTCGCCGTCGTCGCCGTCGCGGCGTTACCCGAGATGTTGATCCCGTAGGTGCCGCTGCTCAGCTTCGCAGGACCGACCGCACCATCGGCGATGTCGGCGCCCCCAACACACCCGCTGCACTGGAGGTCGAGGGCCACGTTGGCCGACTGCGACACGAGCGCGTAGGGGACGGCGCGCAGCGGCTGGCGGGGCAGCGTCGTCCCCTCCACGTTGGTCTCCAGCCACAGCGCGCCGTTGCTCTCCAGGAGGCCGTCGGGGATGGGCCCGAGCACCACGTCGAAGACGCCGGCGCTCACCGTGACGCCAGCGACGGACTGGTTCCAGAGCGGGCTCCCCCCGCTCGCCTGCGAGAACACCCGGAAGTCCAGGTTGTAGACCCCGTTGGCGGGGGTCCCGGCGGTCGTATACACGGCCCCCTGGATGTTGACCTTGCGATCCACGTCCGCTTGGGCCGACGCCGAGGCCAGGAGAACGACGAGCGCCGCTGCAAGGTGGTTCAGGTGTCTGCTCCGACCGGTGTCCATCGGTGCTCCCGCCGCCCGCCGTGGGCGACCCGTCCAAGCCATTGGTGGAGAAGGGGCTCAGCCGTCCTGGCCCCGAATTACGCAGGCGGACCGTGGCCACACCCGAACCATGTCCAGGTTGCGACCCAGCTCGAATCCACAGCCCCACGCTACCTCTCACTCACGACAGCGTAAAGGCGTCTGCGGAGCCCTCGTCGTAACCGCATCCGCGCGGTTACGATGGGGTCACACAGGTCTCCCGCGCCGCCGTCGGGGACGACACCGGCTCACGCGACTCCGCTGAAGAAGGTCCCCGTGCTCCCCGTGTCGGTCGCGAGGCTCTTGCGGGCGGCGGCGAGCAGGGATGCCATGGAGTCGCCGAGGCTTGGGCGGTCTCCACCGTCTCCGAGTGTGTGAACGAGGCCGCGATCCCCTCGGCGCAGCGCGTCCATCAGGCGCTCCTCGTCCTCACGCGAGAACGGCATCACCTTCCCCTCCCCGCGAAAGTCGAGGGTCAGCCCCCACGCGGTGCGCACCCGCGCGTGCTCGGTGTCGAAGGCCTTGAGGACGCCTGTCTGCAGGCTGGACCGCAGCGTCCGCAGGCGAGACGGCGCGCTCCCCTCGAAGGCACGATCATCGAACAGCGCGTTGACGGCCTTGGCGAGGTCCCCCATCGCGGTGGCGATCCTCCGGGCCCGGCCACCGGACATCCCGCCCCCCTCGACTCCCGGCGTGGCCTCCGTCGTGCCCGCCACCAGGCCGAGGGCGGGCAGCAGCCCCGCGCCACCGTCGGAGAGCGTCAGCGGCCCCTCCGGCGAGCCGTTGGCGATGCGGACCCGGTCGCCGGTGAAGCTCGCGGTTACCCCAGCTCCTGACCCGTTGATGCGCCCGAGGAGCTGCTCCAGGGAGTCCACAGCGGGGTCGAAGGCGATCCCCACGCCATTGATGCTCAGCGTGCCCGCCGAGACCCCAGAGAACCGGGAGTTCAGCCCCATGGGCTCCGGGAAGCCGCCGTTGGTCCCTGGGGTGACCGCCGCCCCCTGGAGCCGGACGGCGGCGAGGAGACCAGACGAGTCAGCGCCGAGCGCGATGGTCGGTGTCGCGCCGAGGGACTTCTGGGTCAAGACGACGCGCTCGGCGGCCGCGTCGAAGGTCGCCGTCACGCCGGCCGACGAGGCCGTGATCCGCGACAATACGCCGTTGAGCGTGTCGCTGGCGAACACGTCGATGGACGTGCCGTTGATCGAGAGTGCCCCGTCGCCGACGGTGACGCCGTCCTCGAAGCCCGGCGCGGCGTTCCCGGTGCCGTTGAAGCGCTTGGTCGGGTCCACGGCGCTGCCCACCGTCGCGGACGTGGCGACGGAGAACGTGTCGTTGCGCCGGATCTGGCCCGCTCCGAGGGACACGGTCAGCCCGTTGCTCAGGCTGAGGGCTGTGCCCGGAGTGTAGGAGTTGTTCAGGGTCAGGGTCTGCCGGACGGTGCCCCCGCCATCGATCATCTCGAGGGTGAAGGGGTCCGTGCCCACGATGGCGCTGACCCCGGGGCCCGTGGGGCGCGCCCTGAACGACCAGGTCTGGCTGGTGCCCGTGTAGACGCCGCCGATCAAGGGCGCCGCCGTGGACGTGGAGGTCCAGGTGGGCTGTCGCGGTGAGAACGAGGTGGGGACCCGGTTGATCTCGTCCGTGGATCGCACGGTCGCCGCCGTGGCGGACGCGTCGAGAAAGAGACCGCCACTCGACGCCACCTGGGCAGCAGAGCCCGGGACGGAGCGGCGGGAGCTCCCGTCGAGCAGCGAGCGGAGCGTCTCCAGGGCGCGCTCCACGCGAACCACCGACCGCAGCGCCGCCCGCAGGTCGCCGCCACTCCCGAAGGAGGCTGCGAGGTCGGGCAGGCCCTGCCTGAGCGGCCCCACGACGGGGCTCGGCGTCCGAACGTGAAAGGTCCCGAATTGAACAGACCCTACCACCATGGGCTCACCTCTCCGGCCCCCCCGTTTCGGCACATGGGACTCCGAGCAAGAGCCCTGATTTTTGGGGAGATGTAACCCGAAGGCTGAGGTGAGCCAGCGTCAGTGCTGTGCGGTAACCGCTCAGGGGAAGGAGCTGATGGACTTCTTCAGCAGGAACGGCCAGTTACCTGTCAACGCGGTGTAGGTGACCCGGGAGCCGAGCATGGAGCCCGCGAAGCCCGCCGAGAAGCCGTCCTGGCCGGTGAGCCACAGCCCCTTGACCGCGGTACGGGGGCGCAGCCAGTGGGTGTGTTCCACGAAGCGCGGGCCGCTCGGCTCCAGGCCGAGGGAGCACCCCTGCCACGCGTACGGGTTGCAGCCCATGGGGACGCCGGTGCGCTTGAAGGCGGGCGTGCGGTCCTTGAGCATGGGGAAGTGGCGGTACACGGCGCGGAAGAGCCGGTCCTCCAGGTCCGCCTCGAACCGGGCCTTCCACGCGGGGTCTTTCTGGCAGCGCTCGATCCACGCATAGGGGGCCTCGGCGAGGACCACCACCGTGGACGTGCCCGGGTACCGCTCGGCGTGCACCGGGTCCCGCGCGGACGGGGCGAGCAGGTAGCAGCCCATGTTCTCGAAGTCGCGCTCCTGCTTGTACTTCGCGTCCGCCGTGTCGATGTCGTAGGACGGCAGGTCCCAAACGATGTGCTTGGGCAGGTCGATGTCCTCCCGGTAGCCGGCGACCAGGTAGAGGTGGGCGACGCTCGGGCCGATTCGCGTGAACTTCTCTGGGTAACCGTGCTCCTCCGACACGTCCCGGGGCAGCAGCTCCATGAAGGTGGTGTAGGCGGACGCATCGCTGATCACGAGCGGGCAGCGAATGCGGGTGCCGTCCTCCAGCTCGACGCCTACGGTGGCGTTGCCCTCGACCAGGATCTGCCGCACCCGGGACGAGCAGGCGAGCTGCCCGCCCACGCCCTCCACGATGGGCACTACGCACTCGGCGATCTGCCCGGGCCCGCCCACCGGGTAGTAGGCCCCGTAGCGGTAGTGGAAGAGGTTGCAGGCGTGGAAGGCGAACGGAGCCTCCGCGGGGGTCGCTCCGTGGTTTCCGTACATGTACGAGAACACGGACGCCAGCCTGTCCGAGAAGCCCAGCTCCTCCCGCAGCACCGTCGCCGTGGGGCGGCCCATGTACTTGCGCCAGGCGCCGCCGAACAGGTTGTAGAAGCCCTCTCGCAGCCGCAGGGGAACCCAGTCGGGGAGGAGCTTTGTGACCGTCCAGGCCCAGGCGGACGCCTCGATCTTCTCTTCGAGATCGTAGTAGCGCTCCACCTTGCGCGCTTCCTCGGGACCGAAGCGCTCCCGGACCCACGCCACGTTCTTCTCCGGCGACGAGTACCAGGTGTAGGTGTCGTCCTCCAGGGTGCAGATCTCGTGGGCGTCCGGCATCTTCTGCCAGTGGAGCTTGCCGCCGGTGATGTAGTCGATGGAGGGGCGGAACAGGCCGCGGCCCACCGAGGCGTCCATGTCACCGATGGAGTCGACGCCCGAGGGGAACTCGAAGCCGTCCACCTCGTGGACGTGGGTGCAGCCGCCGGGGACCGGCTGGCCCTCGAGGAGCAGCACCTTGGCGCCCTTGCGCTGGGCGAGGAGCGACGCGATGCCGAGGCCGCCGATGCCCGAGCCGATGACGATGGCGTCGGGGGAGTCCAGAAGTCTTTCCGGCCGCTTGTACTTGCGGCGGGCCTGTGACGTGGCGGTCAGGTACGGGATGGTCTCGCCCATGGCTCCTCGCAGGGGTTGCGGTGATGGCGTCGGGCTCGATCAGCGCCTCCAACCCGCTGCGGAGCAGAAGAACAGATCAAACCGAGCTTCATGTCCCGATGGCGTCTTACCACCAAGCGAGGAGGAGGGACAGAAGAAAGTGGGGGGCTACTCGGGGATGGAGCAGTACTTGGGCCAGGAGGCGTCGAGGCCACCTGTCGCGACGGGGCTCGGCTGGCCCCACCGGTGGGCGAGGGCGAAGGGGACCGCCCAGTTGGTCGCGCCGGACGGGACCGTGTGGCCGCCGCCGTGGTCGCACTCCACGACGAAGGCCCCTTCGTCCTGGAGGTGGGCGCTCAGCGCCTTCATCTGCTGGTCGAAGCTGAACACGCCGTAGAGCACGTCCGTGGGGCCGCCCCAGGCGAGCAGGGTGGGGACGGGGCGAGCCGGCGTCTGCCAGGCGATCAGCCCGTCGACGCCCCCGCTGAAGATCACGGCGGCCGCCAGGGTGTCCGCGCGGTGGATCACCAGGAACGAGCTCCAGAGACCGCCAGCGCTGAAGCCACCCGTGTAGATGCGCTCCCTGTCGATGTTGAACTGCTCGTCGGTGCATGCGACCAGGTCGTCGAAGAGCGTGAGATCCGCCTCGGGGTCCTCCGTGTCGCGGAAGCGCCACTCCACGAGGCCGCAGCAGGAGTCCGGGACGGCAACGATGAGGTTGTGCGCCTTTGCGAGCTTCTGTGCCCCGAAGGCGCTCGCCATGTAGGACGCCGAGCCGCCGGCCGGGTGCCAGAGGGTCAACAGCGGCGCTCCCTCGGGCTCGTCGGGCAGGTAGAGCAGGAAGGAGCGGCTCTTCTTGGCGGACTGGATGGTGTTCTTGCCCTGCACCAGGGTCGGGCACCCGTGGGCGCCGCTGTAGGGGCGTGGCTTGGGAGGGCCACTGCGTGGGGCATCGGCCGTGTCGTCCTGCGACGTGTCCGCCGACGCGACGTCGGAGCCGCCGGGTGCGGCGTCAGCCTCGGTGCTCCCGTCGCTCTCGGTCAGGCCGTCAGCCGGCCCGCCGGAAGCCGCGTCGGCGGCGGCATCGCTCCCGGGCGCGTCGCTCCCCGGCGAGCCGCCCGCGTCCGTCACGTCCGCGCCCGGCGTACCCGACGAGCCGTCGGGCCCCTCTCCCGCACCCTCGCAGGCCGCGAGGAGCGCTGCCAGAACGAGCACTGTGCGCGCCATCACTCACCTCCGCGTGAAGCTGCGACAGACCGTACCGCGCACCCCGGGGAGGACGCAAATCGAACGTGAGTCGAAGGCCCGCCGCCCGATTGCGCGCATCCTGGCCCGAGGGTAGGGTGTGCCCGCGAGACCCCGAAGCTGGGAAGCTGGACATGATCCCGAGGCTACGCATCGACGAGACGGGCGGCGAGATCCTCGACCTGCTCCGCGCCCTGGAGCGCACCGCGTTCGACGGAGAGGTGCGCACCGACGCGGCGTCGCGCCTCGTCGCCGCCACGGACAACAGCGTCTACCAGCTCCTGCCCGCGGCGGTGGTGTTCCCGCGGAGCACGGCGGACGTCTCGGCGCTCCTGGCGCTGGGGTCCGAGGCGCGCTTCCGCCACATCCCCATGAGCCCGCGCGGCGGGGGCACGGGGACCAACGGGCAGTCCTTGTGCGGCGGGGTGGTCATCGACGTCTCGCGGTACATGGACCGCGTGGTCGCGCTGGAGGCGGAGACCGCGGTCGTCCAGCCCGGCGTGGTCCTCGACCAGCTCAACCGGGCGGCCGCCCCGCTCGGGCGCTTCTTCGCGCCGAGCCTGTCCCCCAGCAACCGGGCGACCATCGGGGGGATGATCGGGACGGACGCTTGCGGCAAGGGGTCGCGCATCTATGGGCGCACGAGCGACCACCTGCTGTCGCTGGAGCTGGTGCTCACGGACGGCAGCGTCTGGCGGGCCGAGCCCATGGACGAGGAGGCGCTTGCGGCCGCGTGTGACCGAGGCGACCTGGCGGGGCGCGCCCTGAGCGTGGTCCGGGACGTGGTGCGGGGCCGGCGGGACCTCATCGCGGAGACCTTCCCGGGGATCCAGCGCTTCATGACCGGCTACAACCTGGCGATGATCGACGGCCCCCGGGGCTTCGACCCCTGCCGCCTGGTCGCCGGCGCCGAGGGGACCCTCGGCGTGGTCACGGAGGCGACCCTCCGGTTGACCCCGCTCCCCCGCCACAAGCGCGTCGTGCTGCTGAGGTACGGGGCCTTCGAGGACGCCCTGGCCGACGCAGAGGCGCTGCTCGCCCACGATCCGGCCGCCATCGAGACCATCGACGAGACCGTGCTGACGCTGGCACGGAGGGACATCATCTACCACACGGTGGGTCCCCTGCTGGACGTGCCGGGCAGCCCGGCACGCACCATCAACCTCGTGGAGCTGGTGGGGGAGGACCCGGAGCGCCTCGACGCCCGTGTCGCTGCGCTGGTGGACTCCACGCGCGGACGGTCCGTCGGACACCACGTGGCGCGGGACGCGGCGGAGAGCGCGGCGCTGTGGGAGCTCCGCAAGAAGGGTGTCGGCCTGCTCGGCAACGCCCCGGGGGACCGCCGCCCCCTGCCCTTCGTCGAGGACACGGTGGTGCCGCCGGCGCGGCTGGCGGAGTACGTGCGGGACTTTCGCGCGATCCTCGACGGCCACGGCCTGTCCTACGGCATGTTCGGCCACGTCGACGTGGGGTGCCTCCACGTGCGGCCCGCCCTCGACATGATGATGCCCAGCGACGAGCGGCTCCTGCGCCGCATCTCGGACCAGGTGGCGGAGCTGACCCAGCGGTACGGCGGCCTCCTGTGGGGGGAGCACGGCAAGGGCTTCCGCAGCGAGTACAACCCGCGCTTCTTCGGCGAGGACCTCTACCGGGAGCTGTGCCGAATCAAGGGCGCCTTCGACCCGGACGACCGGCTCAACCCCGGCAAGATCGCCACGCCGCTGGGATCCGGCGCCCTGGTGAGCGTGGACGACGCCAAGCGGGGCGCCTACGACCGCCAGATCCTCCCCGCGCTGCGCGACCGCCACGCCGTCGCCGTGCGGTGCAACGGCAACGCCGCCTGCTACGACTGGGACGCGGAGACCGTCATGTGCCCGTCGTGGAAGGGCACGCGGGACCGCGTCCACTCGCCCAAGGGGCGCGCGGCGGTCATGCGGGAGTGGCTGCGGCGGCTCACCCTCGCGGGGTGGACGCCAGGGGACGCGGGCGGCGGGTGGGTGGACCGCGTGGTCAACACCTTCGAGCGGGCTCACGGCGAGGACGACTTCAGCCACGAGGTCCACGCCGCCATGAACGGGTGCCTGTCGTGCAAGGCCTGCGCGACCCAGTGCCCCATCAAGGTGGACGTGCCCGAGCTGAAGGCGGACTTCCTCGCCCACTACCATGGCCGGTACCTGCGCCCCGCCAAGGACTGGCTGGTCGCGCTCCTGGAGCCCTCCCTGCCCCTGGCCGCCCGGATGCCGCGCCTGTTCAACGCCGTGGTCGGGAGCCCTCCGGTGCGAGAGCTGCTGAGGATGCTCGGAGTCGTGGACACCCCGCCGGTGGCAGAGATTTCCCTGGATCGGGGGCTGCGCGAGCGCGGCATCACGGGCTGGGACCCGGTCGCGCTGACGCGGCTCCCCGCCGCGGACAAGGCGCGCACGGCGATCCTGGTGCAGGACTCCTTCACCCGCTTCTACGAGCCCCAGGTGGCCCTGGCCGTGGTGGACCTGCTCTCGACGCTCGGCCTTCGCGTGGCGGTGCTGCCCTGGTTCCAGAGCGGGAAGGGTCTGCACGTCAAGGGGTTTGGCCGCGCCTTCGAGCGGGCGGCCCGACGCGCCGCCCGGGCGCTGACGGAGGCAGCCGCGACGGGGCTTCCGCTGATCGGCATCGAGCCTGCCGTCGTGCTCGCGCTCGGGCACGAGGTCCCGCACGCGCTGCGCATGGCCGAGCCCCCGTGGCGCGTGCAGCTCCTCCAGTCCTGGCTAGCGGAGGTGCTCGCGGCGGCCGCTCCTCCTGTCGCCCGCCGCGAGTCGTGGTCGCTCCTCGGCCACTGCACCGAGAAGGCCCTCGCGCCGCCTTCGCAGAAGGACTGGGTGCGGGTCTTCGCCGCGCTGGGGCAGGAGCTCCGCCTGCTCCCGGCGGGCTGCTGCGGCATGTCCGGCATGTACGGGCACGAGGCAGAGCACGCGGAGACCTCCCGCGGCATCTACGCCCTCGGGTGGGAGCGACACGTCGCCGATCCTGCGCACCGAGGGCGGCTGCTCGCCACCGGGACGTCCTGCCGCAGCCAGGTGCACCGCTTCTCGGGCCTCGCGCCGCTGCACCCCGCCGAGGCGCTCCTTCGGGCGGTTCGGGGGGAGTGACGCGGCGTGCGAGCCACCACGCCCGGCGATTCGTCGACACGGTCCCCGGTTCGCGCTACCATGCCGCCGCGCCTTCGGATGACACACGGGAGCGCCGCGGGAGACGGAGGACGTGGATGCGAAACCTCGGGGTGGCGCTGGCGCTCTCGGCAGCGCTGGGCGCTTGTGGGACCACCGGACAGGCGACCGGTGAGCAGGGAGCGACCGCCATGACACGATGGGCCGACCCGCCGCAGACGGCGCGAGAGGACGTGACCGAGACGCTCTTCGGCGTGCGGGTGGACGACCCCTACCGCTGGCTGGAGGACGCGAGCGACCCGCGGGTGCAGGAGTGGATGCGCGCGCAGGACGCCCACGCGCGGGCGGCCCTCGCGAGCCTGCCTGCGCGCGAGCCGCTGGCGCGCCGCCTGGAGGCGCTCCTCTATATGGACCAGGTGCGGGCGCCGGCGGTCCGGGGCGGGCGTCTCTTCTACGAGCGGCGCCGCTCCGACCAGGAGAAGGCGATCTTCATGTGGCGCGACGGGGAGAGCGGGGCCGAGCGCGTGCTCCTCGACCCCAACACCTTGAGCGAGGACGGCAGCACGTCGGTGGGGACTGTCGCCCCGTCCTGGGACGGGCGCCGGGTCGCGTTCTCGCTCCGGGAGAACAACGCCGACGAGGCGACTCTGTACGTGATGGACGTGGACTCGGGGGCGCGCAGCACCGTCGACGTCATCCCCGGCGCCAAGTACGCAGACCCCCAGTGGACCCTGGATGGCGCGGGCTTCTACTACACCTGGCTGCCGACGGACCCCACGATCCCGGTGGACCAGCGCCCGGGCTTCGCCGAGGTCCGCTACCACGCCCTCGGGACCCCGGCGGAGTCGGACACGCTCGTGCACCCGCGGACGGGCAGCCCGGAGACGTTCATCTCCCCTTCGCTGTCGGCGGACGGCCGGTGGCTCCTGGTCTACGTCCACCACGGTTGGAACTCGAGCGACGTCTGGATCCGCGACCTCGCGGCCAAGGACGCGCCCTTCGTGCAGTTTGCGTCGGGTGCCCACTTCAGCGTCACGGCCTGGGGGGACTGGCTCTACATCGCCACCGACCAGGACGCCCCCCGCTGGCGAGTGCTCCGGACCCGCACAGACTCGCTGGCCCGAGAGTCCTGGCAGGAGATCGTCCCCGAGTCTCCCGACGCGGTCATCGACGAGCTGCGCGTCGCGGGCGGGCACCTGGTCCTGCGGCTGATGGAGTCGGCGACGAGCCGATTGGAGATCCGCGCCCTCGACGGGAGCGCGGCGCGGCGAGTAGAGCTGCCACCCATCGCGTCCATCGAGGCGCTGCAAGGGGAGCCGGACCAGCCAGCCGCGTGGCTGGAGCTCGCCTCCTTCGTCACCCCTCCCCGCGTGCTGCGGCTGGACGTCTCCACTGGCGCGACCACCGTCTGGGAGGCCGCCGCGCTGCCGGTGGACCCCGCAGATTACTCCATCGAACAGGTCCGCTACACGTCCAAGGACGGCACCAGCATCTCCATGTTCCTGGTGCACCGCATGGGGCTGCCCCGAGACGGCAGCGCGCCCTTCATCCTTGGGGGCTACGGGGGATTCAACGTCAACATGACTCCGCGCTTCATGCCGTCCCTCATCCCCTGGCTGGATGCAGGCGGCGGCTTCGCCCTGCCGAACCTGCGCGGCGGCGGAGAGTACGGCGAGGCGTGGCACCGCGCGGGCATGGGGGCCCAGAAGCAGAATGTGTTCGACGACACCATCGCGGCGGCGGAGTGGCTGATCGTCCATGGCTACACCCGGCCCGAGCGGCTCGCGATACGCGGGGGATCCAACGGTGGGCTCTTGGTGGGTGCGGTCATGACCCAGCGCCCGGAGCTGTTCCGGGCGGTGCTCTGCGCCGTACCGCTCCTCGACATGGTGCGATACCACCTCTTCGGCAGTGGCCGCACATGGATCCCCGAGTATGGGTCGGCGGACACGGAGGAGGGCTTCCGGGTCCTCCACGCCTACTCGCCGTATCACCACGTGACCCGGGCGCCCTACCCGGCGGTCCTCATGCTCTCGGCAGACAGCGACGACCGCGTAGACCCAATGCACGCCCGAAAGATGGCCGCAGCCCTCCAGGCGGCCTCGACGAGCGGCCTGCCCACGCTGCTGCGCATCGAGTCCAACGCCGGGCACGCGGGGGCCGACCTCGTGCGGCAGGACGTTGCCAACTACGCGGACAGCTACGCGTTCCTGTTCGAGCTGCTGGGGGTCGCGCCCCCGCCAGCGCCGTGACACGGGGGTCACTTCCTGGCGCGTTTCTTTGCCCCGTTGGCGCCGCTGGCCGCCTTCCCGCCCTTTCCGCTCTTTCGCGCCTTTGCGTGACCGCGACCTGAGAGGCTCGGGTTGGTCATGAAGAACGTGTGGGCGCTGAAGGCGTCAGGGCCGGCCGCGACGCGCTCGTAGTTTCCGTCCGCAGCCAGCGTCCAGCTCTGGACCTCGTCCTTGAGGTTGGTCAGCATGATCTGCTCGACGATCTGCTGATGCACCGTCGGGTTGTCGATGGGGATCAGAGCCTCCACGCGCCGGTCCAGGTTGCGCGGCATCCAGTCCGCGGACGAGATGAACACCTTGGCGCCCGGGTTGGGCAACGGCTTGCCGGCGCCGAAGCAGACGATGCGGGCGTGCTCGAGGAAGCGGCCCACGATGGAGCGGACGCGGATGTTCTCGGACAGGCCCGGGACTCCTGGCCGCAGACAGCAGATCCCTCGGACCACGAGGTCGATGGAGACTCCCGCCCGAGACGCCCTGTACAGAGCATCGATGATGTCGGGGTCCACGAGGGAGTTCACCTTCACCCAGATCTGCCCCGTGCGGCCTGCCTTCGCGTGGGCGATCTCGTCCTCGATGAGCTTCATGAGGGTCTGGCGCAGATTCAGCGGCGCGACGGCCACCTTCTCGAGGCGCTGCGGCGGCACATAGCCCGTCATGTAGTTGAACAGGTGCGCCGCGTCGCTGCACAGCGCTGGATCGACAGTGAAATACGAGAGATCGGTATAGATTTTGGCCGTGATCGGGTGATAGTTCCCGGTACCATAGTGCACGTAGGACCGCATCGTGCCCGCCTCGCGCCGGACGACCAGAGACACCTTGGCGTGGGTCTTGAGGTCGATGAACCCATAGACCACCTGGACGCCGGAGCGCTCCAGGTCGCGGGCCCAGCGGATGTTGGCCTCCTCGTCGAAGCGCGCCTTGAGCTCGACCAGGGCGGTGACGAGCTTACCCGCCTCGGCGGCCTCCTTCAGGGCCCGCACGATGGGAGAGTTCTCGCTCGTGCGGTACAGGGTCTGCTTGATGGCGACCACGGCCGGGTCCCGCGCGGCCTGCAGCAGGAACTGCACCACCACGTCGAAGCTCTCGTAGGGGTGGTGGACGACGATGTCCTTGGCGCGAATTGCCGCGAAACAATCGCCACCATAGTCACGGATTCGCTCGGGGAAGCGGGCATTGAACGGTGGAAACAGAAGATCCAGGCGCTCCGACGTGATGATCTCTTTGGTGTCGGCGAGGCCGATCATCCCGTCGAGCAGGAACGTGTCTCCGGTGCCCACGCCCAGCTCGTCCGCGACGAACACGCGCAGGTCGTGTGGCATGGACGCCTCGACGCCGAGGCGGATCACCGAGCCTCTCCGGCGCCGCTTGAGCGCCGACTCGAAGAGGCGGACCAGGTCCTCGGCCTCCTCCTCCAGCTCCAGCTCGCTGTCCCGCAGGACGCGGAACAGGCCCTGCCCGTGAGCGCGGAAGCCGGGAAACAGGTGGTGCTTGAACCGGATGACGGTCTTCTCGAGGGTGACGTAGCGGATGCGCTTTCCGGGCAGACGGATGAAACGCCCGAGCTGCGTCGGAAGCACGACCAGCGACTCCATGCGCCGCCCCGACGCCTGCTCGAGCTGGAAGACCAGCGCCAGCCCCTGGTTCGGGATGAACGGGAAGGGGTGGGACGGGTCCACCGCGAGCGGCGTGAGCACGGGGAAGATCTGCGACAGGAACTGGCTCTCCAGCCAGTCGAGGTCCTTGTGGCCCAGGTCGTCGGGCTCGAGGACCTGCACGCCCGCCTC
This sequence comes from Myxococcales bacterium, assembly GCA_045863395.1. Classification (GTDB taxonomy): domain Bacteria; phylum Myxococcota_A; class UBA9042; order JABWCM01; family BTVJ01; genus BTVJ01. Next base: position 10,136 of record BTVJ01000069.1, on the reverse strand, counting down.
GGCGAGCTCGACGCGCAGGGACCTCCAGCACCGCTGCTGCTCCTGGATCAGGCGCCCCGCCCGGCGGTGGATGGCGGCGAGCTGCTGGGCCGGGGTGCGGCCGTCGTCGCTCAGGGTGCCGACCCCCGCCATCACCTGCCCCTTGAGGCCCGCCACCCGGACCATGGTGAACTCGTCCAGGTTGGAGGCGGAGATGGACAGGAAGCGCAGCCGCTCCAGCAGCGCGTGGCGCGGGTTCTGCGCCTCGGCGAGCACCCGCTCGTTGAACGCGAGCCACGAGAGCTCCCGGTTGATGAAGCGCTCCGGCGCGTCCAGCGAGACGGTGGGGAGCTCCGGGACGGTGGGCGCCTCCGGAGGGGGAGCCACGATGGTGAGAGAGTGCTCGGCAGTCATGGGCCTGAATCCAACCACGGGCCGCGGCGGGATGCAAATGCCCCAGCGACTTGGCACCGAGGCGTCACCGAAGCGTCACAGCGCCTCTCAGCATCGCCGCCAACGTCACGCACCGAGGAACGCAGCGCGGTGGACCCGGCGGTCTGCGGTCAGCTCCGGGTGGAACGTCGCGGCGGTCACGGCGCCCTGGCGAACCAGGATGGGCTCCCGGTTCAGGGTGGCGAGCACCTCCACCCCTGCTCCGACCTCCGTGATTCGGGGCGCCCGGATGAACACCAGCGGAAGGTGGGAGCCGTCCGCGTGGCCCTCGAAGCTGTCGAGCTGGCGCCCCCAGGCGTTCCGGGCCACGGCCACGTCGATCCAGCCGTAGCTCTTCTGGGGCGGGGCAGTGACGTGCCGCGCCGCCAGGATCAAGCCGGCGCAGGTGGCGAGGACGGGGCGCCCGCTGCGCACGAAGGCGTCGAGGGGCCCGGCCAGGCCCGTCCAGTCCAGGAGCTTGAGCATGGTCGTGCTCTCGCCACCGGGCAGGACGATGCCACCGAGCGACGCGAGCGATGCGGGCGTGCGCACCTCGACCACGTCGTGACCCAGCTCCGCCAGGGCGCGCCCGTGGGCCGCGAAGCCACCCTGCAGGGCGAGGACTCCGATGCGCGCCATGAACCTACCAGCCCCGGCCGGCCAGGCGCTGGTCCGCGGCCAGCGTCGCCATCTCGATGCCCGGCATGGCGGTGCCGAGGCCCGTGCTGATCTCCGCCAGCTTCGCCGGGTCCTCCCAGAAGGTGACCGCCTGGACGACCGCCTTGGCGCGCCGCGCCGGGTCCTCCGAGAGGAAGATGCCGCTGCCCACGAACACGGACTCGGCGCCGAGCGCCATGCACAGCGCGGCGTCGGCCGGGGTCGCGATGCCGCCAGCCGCAAAGTTGGGCACCGGCAGGCGCCCGTGGGTGGCCACCCACTCCACCAGGTCATAGGGAGCGCCCAGGTTCTTGGCCTCGGTCATCAGCTCCTCGTGGCCGAGGCGCGTGAGCCGCCGGATCTGGGTGCGCAGCGTGCGCAGGTGCCGCACGCCCTCGACGATGTTGCCGGTGCCGGCCTCGCCCTTGGTGCGCAGCAGCGCCGCGCCCTCGCCGATGCGTCGCAGGGCCTCGCCCAGATCCCGGCAGCCGCAGACGAAGGGCACCTTGAAGGCGTGCTTCTCGATGTGGAACTCGTCGTCGGCGGGGGTGAGCACCTCGCTCTCGTCGATGAAGTCCACCTCCAACGCCTGGAGGATGCGGGCCTCCATGAAGTGGCCGATGCGGCACTTCGCCATCACTGGGATGCTGACCGCCGCCTGGATGGCGGTGATCATCGACGGATCGCTGGCGCGCGCCACGCCGCCGTCCTTGCGGATCTGCGCCGGGACGCGCTCCAGGGCCATCACGGCGGCGGCGCCCGCGTCCTCCGCGATGCGGGCCTGCTCGCTGTTGACGACGTCCATGATGACGCCGCCCTTGAGCATCTCTGCGAGCCCTACCTTTGTCTGCCACGTCGACTTGTCCATCGGGGTCCTCCTTGCTCAGACCAGATCGAAGGCGGGAGTGGGCTCCCGCGTGTCCAGGGTGTGCGCCATGCTTCCGCGGATCGCCTCGCCGAGGCGCCTCGCCCCCTCGCGGAGGCGGTCGGGCGGCTCGGTACAGAAGGTCAGGCGGAGGCCGCCGCGCCCCCGCGTGCCCACTCGGTGCAGGGTGCCGGGGGTCACCGCCACGCCCAGCGCGTGGGCCCGGGCGTAGACCAGCTCCGGGTCCAGCGAATCGGGCAGCGTAAGCCAGATCAGGAGCCCCTGGGAAGGCCGCGCCCACTCGATGCCCGGGGGCAGGTGCTCGCGCAGGGCCGCGTCCAGGGCGTCCCTGCGCTCCCGGTAGACCGGGAGGCTGCGCCGCAGGTGGGACCGCAGCAGGCCCCGCTCGAGCAGCTCGGCCAGGGCGTGCTGGAGCAGCGCCGACGTGCCGAGATCCATCGTGTGCTTCAGCGCCACGAGGCGCTGGCGCAGCGGCGGCGGACACACCAGGAAACCCACCCGCAGCGCGGGGATGAGCTTCTTGCTGTAGGTGCCCACGTAGAGCACGTCCCGGTCCAGGGCCCGCAGTGGCCGGGGCGGGGCGCCGTCGAGGATCAGGTCCGCGCCGTAGTCGTCCTCGATGATCGGCACCCCCGCCTCGTGGGACCAGGCGAGGAGCTCCGCGCGGCGCCGCTCCGAGACCACGGCCCCGGTGGGGTTGCTGCCGTTGGGCATCAGGTAGAAGGCCTTGGCGCCCGGTGGGCACAGCGCCCGCAGCCGCTCGGGATCGGGCCCCTCGGCGTCGGACGGGATGGCGACGAGGCGCGCGCCCGCCGCCGAGAGCAGGTTGATGGCGCCGCTGTACGTGGACGCCTCGATGAGGATCGGGTCGCCCGGATCCACGAGGCCACGGGTGATGAGATCGAGCGCCTGCTGGCTGCCGGTGGTGATCACCAGCTCGTCGGGGCTGGCCGCGATGCCGGCGCCGGCGAGCTCCCGGGCGATGACCGCCCGGAGCCGCAGCAGGCCGTCCCGAGGCGCATAGCCGAGGACGGCGGCCCCGTGAGTGCGCAGCGCGTGATCCATGCAGCGCCGGAGGTCGCCGAGCGGGAGCAGATCGTCCGGCGGCTGGAGCCTGGAGAGGTTGATCAGGTCGCGACCGGCAGCGTCTCGGGCCAGGCGGTCGGTGCGGCCCAGGGGCTCCGAGCCAGCGGCGCGGGAGACGAGGCGCTCCCAGGGCAGCTCGGCGGTGGTGGGGGGCGGGGGCGTGACCGTGGACGCGACGAAGGAGCCCCGCCCCACGACCGAGTCGACGAGCCCCTGCGCCACCAGCTCCTCGAAGGCCCGCACGACGGTGTTGCGGTGGGCGCCGAGCTGGTCCGCCAGGGCCCGGGTCGTGGGCAGGCGGGTTCCCGGCGGGAGGGCGCCCCCCGCGATGCTCGCCGCGATCTGGTCACGGATCTGCCGATAGAGCGGCGCGTCGCTGGCCAGGTCGACGGTGATGGAGAGGCTTCGGACCAATTGGCACCTCAAATCGGCGGGACATTCTCACGTCCAATTGAGGCTGTCAAGCGTGATGATAGGATATATCCAGGCTCCAAGCAGGACCAATCAACCACCGATCATATGTGCCAATTAATCCAGGGGCGGTGGCGCGGCCTGCCGGGAGGAGCCGAGCTACGAGGAGCGCGCGGTCGCCCGGACCTCTCACCGTGTTGGGACCCTCGCGCCCGGGGCCACCAACGGCTACACTCCGCGGCGAGCGCGCCGGCCGGTGCAGCGCTGGAGTTCCCATGATGAAGCGACTTCCCCTGTGCCTGTTGATGCTCGCTGCGTGCGGTGAGCCAGGAGACGACGCCCCGGGCTCGCCCGACGGCAGCGCCGCCGCGGACATCACCCTGGACGTGGCCGTAGATGGCCCGGACGCCGGCGGGGCGGACGCGGGGTGGACCGAGGACGCCACGGCCGGCGAGGTGCCGGACACCTCGGCCCCGGACGCGACCGACGTGGGCGCCCCGGACGACACGAGCGCCCCAGACGTCGCGGACGCCTCGACTCCCCCGAGCGCCCTGCTCTTTGACGCCGCCTGGCTCGATGAGGTGCTGCTCTACGGCATCTCCAGCGATCCAGACAGCCCGCTATCGGCCATCGGTCAATCTGCGGCGGGGATCGCGCCCCTGCTCGTCCGCGTCGTCGTGGAAGGGGAGGTGTGCGCCATCCGCGTCGCCGACGGGGCGGGCGCGCCGATGCCGGGCCCGGACGCCCTCGTGGAGAGCTACCCGTGCGAGGCGGTGGAGGGCGGAGCGGCGCCGTCCTTCGCGAAGCCCGTGGCGACGGTGGAGATCCAGCTCACCAAGTCGTGCACCTACGCGGTCACGGCGACCCTCGCCGCCGGGGAGCCCGCCATCGGTGACGGCCTGCTCACGTGGCCGCTCCTTGAGACGTTCACGCCCAAGGGGTGCCAGGGCTACGGTCTCCCCCCCTCACTCGGGGTGAACGTGCACTGGCTGCGGCGCCTCGACGCCAACCCTTCATTCGCGGCGCGCGCGGTGGACCCCACCGTCCCCTACGGCTTCTTCCAGGTGGGCTCCGATGAGGCGCCCCTCATCACGCGCCTGCCCATCGAGGCGGACACCACCGACGGCAGCATCGTCTACTACACCAGCGCCGCCTTCCCGCCCCACCTCCTCTCGACGGTGGTCGCGGTCCTCGAGGCGTGGAACGACACCCTGGAGGAGGTCGCCGGCGTGCGCCCGTTCGCCCACCAGGTCGCCGAGGACTGGCTGATCCCCTGGGATCCGCGCTACCGCTTCATCGCGTGGGACCCCTCCAAGACCCAGGGCGCGGTCGCGCCCTTCGACGCGGACCCGCTGACCGGTGAGATGTTCGCGACCCGTGTGCTGCTGTGGATGGGCGACATGGAGCAGCTCGTCGCCAAGTACGTGGCGTACCTGGAGAAGTACCCAGACGCACCCTGGATCGGCTCGGGCGCGCCTGCGCCGACGGGCCTCGCCCTCCCCGCCGGAGGGGACCTGCCCCCCAGGGTGTTGCGCCGCCAGGTGTGGCCCGCCAGGCCCTTCGGTCTGCGGGAGGTGCGCGAGGCCTGGCTCGCCACGGGGCGCTCGCTCCCTCCCGACGAGCTGGCCCGCGAGATCCTGGCGCAGTTTCTCGTGCACGAGCTCGGGCACAACCTGGGGCTGCGCCACAACTTCAAGGGCTCGCTGGACAAGGAACACCACCCGGAGGACGCCCCGAGCACGACGGTCATGGACTACGTGGTGGGGCTCGGGCGGCCGGGCACCTACGACCGGGACGCCATGCGCTTCGGCTACGGGGTGGCTGATGCGGGGCCACCCTACTTGTACTGCACCGACGAGGACGTGCCCATCGATCCGGGGTGCGCCCGGTGGGACGCGGGGCACCCGGTGGCCTGGGTGCTGGGTGCCCTCGACGCCATCGCGGCGCAGATCGACCCGGGGGCGTCCGCCGCGTCCCTCAACACCAAGGCCGAGGAGCAGCAGTGGGGCGAGCTGTTCACCCGCGCGCGGCAGTTCGTCAACACGGACTACGAGGCGTGGGATCCCGGGGCGCCGCTGCCGATGGTGGACGAGCTGCTCGGGCGCGTCCTGTGCGAGCCGGGGTGCGAGACCCACCCGTGGCTCCGGTCCCAGCTCGCGCTGTACCTGCTCTACACGAAGCACGCGGTGCAGACCTGGGACGGCGATGTCCAGTGGCACGACTTCCCGCCCCTCGACGAGGCGCAGGCGGCAAGCGTCCTCGGCGGCCTCTACACGGTGGTGACCACGCCCGAGGAGCCCTTGTCGCTCAAGCTGGCGATCATCGCCAAGCTGCCGACGGCGAACGTCCCTGGGGCGTCGGAGCTGCTCGACGCGCTGGCGGAGCACTTCGCCACGCTCGGGGAGCCCACCGAGGAGGATGGCATCCTGCTCGCCGCCATCGCCAAGGCAAAGGGCTGATGTTGCGGTGAAGATCGCCGACGTCGCCCGCTACCGCCCCGTCATCGGGAGCGCCATCAGCAGCGATGGGCGCTGGGCCGCCGCCGTCGTGCCTCGCCTGGACCGTCGGACAAGGCGAAAGGGACCCGAGCTGCTCCTCGGGGACCTTGACGCGCGGGGCCCCTTCCGGCGCCTCGCCACGGACGACGGGCTCACCGAGCTCTATGCGCCCACCTTCTCGCCGGACAGCCGCCGCCTCGCCGCCCTGGTCGACGAGGGCGAAGGGCAGCGCGGGGTGCTCTTCGACCTGGTGGGGGAGCCGCGGGGCCGCACGCTGCGAGGGGTCCCCCCAGGGGCGCGCGCCCTCGGCTGGCGTGGTGGAGTGCCGTCGTGCCTGGGAGACGACGCGGACGGCTGCCGGCGGGTGTGGGCGTGGTCGACCCTCGGGGGGCTTCCGGCTCCGGTGACCCCCGCGGGGCGCCATGCCGGCGACTTCGCCTGGCGCCCCGACGGGCAGCGCCTCGCCTGGCTCGAGATCCCCGACGCCGCCGACGAGGACGCCGACACGGCCGTCGTCCACCTGGTCGAGGCTGACGGCGCCACCCGAGCGATGTCGCTGCTCGGCCACCCGGTCGGCTGGCTCGCCTGGTCCCCGGACGGGCGGTGGCTCGCGTACTGCGCGCGAAGGCGGGGAGTACGGCTCAGCGCCATCCGGCTCTGGGTCGTGGACCCGGACCGCTGGCCGGGCGACGCCGGCGCCATCCACTGCGTGACGCGCGGGCTGGAGGGCTGGCTCACGGGCTTCGACTGGGCGTCGGATGGTTCTGGATTGGTCGTGGCGATGGTCCAGGGGACCGAGGGGCGCCTGTGGCACGTGGCGGTCGAGGGAGACGCGACCCCGGTGGGGGCGCGGGGCAGCTACGTCAGCGGTCCCCACACGGACCGGTCGCGGGGGCGCATGCTGCTGCTGGAGCAGGACCTCGCGCTGCCGCAGCGATTGGTGCTGTCTCGGGAGGGGGCTGCGCCCCGCGCGGGCCGGACCACCCCGGCCCAGCGGGCGCCGCGACGGGAGCGCAAGGTGCTGCTGCGGACCAACGGTGCCCTCGCCTCGACCGTGTGTCCGGGGGAGACCGTGTCGTGGACCGCGGGCGACGGGGTGCGCATCGACGGCGTGCTGATCCGCACCGGGAGCCGCGCGCCCGCTCCGCTGCTCGTGTGGCTGCACGGCGGCCCGGCGGACCACGTCGCGCGCACGTTCTCTCCGTACTTCCAGGTGTTCGCGTCGGCGGGCTACGCGGTGCTCGCGCCCAACTACCGAGGCTCCACGGGGCGGGACGAGGCGTTCCTGCGCGGCACGGTGGGCGCGCTCGGCGTCACCGACGCGGCGGATGTGCTCCACGGCATCGACCGCCTGGTGCAGATGGGCGTCGCCGACCCGCAGCGTACCGCCGCCGTCGGGTGGTCCTACGGCGGCACCCTGGCGCTCACCCTCGCCATGCGCACGGACCTCTTCGGCGCTCTGGTGGTGGGCGCGCCGGTGGTGGATTGGGTGGCGTTCACGGGAGCGCCCCGCTTCCCCCTCATGCTCCGCGAGTACTTCCCCACCCCCTTCTGGGAGGACCGCGCCCCGTGGGACCAGGCGTCGCCCCTCACCCACCTGGAGCGCCTCCACACCCCCACCCTCGTGCTGCAGGGGGGCCTCGACCGCATGAACCCGCCGAGCCAGGCCCGCGCCCTCTACCGCGCCTTGCGCGCCCGCGAGGTCGAGACGGACCTCATGGTCTACCCTTACGAGGGCCACATCCCGACCGCACCGGACGCCGTCTGTGACATGCTCGCCCGCATCCTGCGGTGGCTGGGGCGGCACGTGCGGGTCGAGTAGGCGCGCTCGGGTCGTCTCTTCTGTGGCGGGCGGCCCTCTGACTCACCCCTTGCCGTATCCCCGGCGCTGGACGCGCGTATCCAATGACGTCGGGGGGCAATGGAGGTCAACATGAGCTCGACGAGACCGTTTCACTCTGCCACGTCGTGGCTTGTTTCGGGAGCGGCCCTCGCGCTGGTGGCGTGTGCCGCAGACAGTGATTCAGGCGTGAGCACCATGGAGGCCCGGCTCGAGGCCGTGTGTGTCGAGGACCCGGGCGAGGTGCCAGCGGGTGGGTGGATCTGCGGGGAGGAGCGGGTGGTGGAGTGCACCTCACACGCCGGCGCGACCGTCGCGCACATCCATGTCGTGCTCGGAGATCAAGGCGCCGGGGGAGAGAGCGAGACGCTCGCGTGCGAGGCCACGGATCTGTCTCCGGGGGCCGCCGGCCCCTTCCCGGTGGGCGTACACACGATCACGGTCACCGCGACGACCGCAGAGGGAGATTCTCCGCAGGACGTCTGCTCATCAACTCTGATCGTCCAGGACACAACGCCTCCGAAGGTCACGCCCAAGACCGTCGAGCTGTGGCCCCCCAACCACAAGATGCGCACCATCACCCCCCTCGACTGCGTCGAGGTCGAGGACGTCTGCGACCCCGACGTCCGCGTGGTGTTCCTGTGGGCGAGCAGCGACGAGCCCGACGACGCCAATGGAGACGGCAAGACTGCGCCGGACATCGCGGACCTGGGCTGCGACGGAGTCAGTCTGCGAGCGGAGCGCCAAGGTGGTGGCGATGGCCGTGTCTACACCCTCGGGTGGCGAGCGACGGACGCCTCCGGAAACGCGGTCGATGGCACCTGTGAGGTGATCGTGCCCCACGACCAGGGCAAGAAGGGCGCGGCCGTGGGCGGGGACCTGGTCTACACGCTCACGGCACCGGTGTGCGACTGACACCGTGCCGGAAAGCAGCCTGTGGGCGGGCGGGGGGAGCGCCGCCCTGGCAAGGCACCGGACTCGCCTCGGGGGACTTCGGTGCCAACAGCTCGACTGGACAGCGCAGCGCGCGGAGGTCCATGACGCCGCGCGCGTCCGCGACCACGCCCTCCCCAGCCAGGCGCAGCGCCTGATCCTCGGCGCGCCAGACGTCCCCGCGGTGGCTGATGCGGCCCTGCGCGTTGATCACGCGGTGCCACGGCACGTCGGTTTGGACCTTGGGCAGGGCCGACAGCGCCCACCCCACCTGCCGGGCCACCCGGGGGGATCCGAGCACCGTCGCCACGTCTCCATAGGTGGTCAGGCGACCGCGGGGGACCCGCCTCACCACCTCATACACGCGCTCGTGGAAGCCCGGCCCCACCACCTTCGGCTCCAGCAGGTCTCGACTCATCGGCACCTCCCTTGGGGGCTGTGAACGGTCAGGGCGCACAGTGGACGACCAGGCGGGGGCGAAGCGCTGGGTAGTCTACTGTGTCGCCGCTCCAGAAGGTGGCCCACTTGTTCGACGTGCTGGACGGCCGGAGCTGGAGGCCGTAGTTCGGCCACGTCCCGCCCTTCCACCCGTTGTAGAGGCCCGTCACGTCGATGGAGTACCAGGTCTGGGGTGTGGGGGCTGGGATGGTTCCGGCGCTCCACTGGACCGTCGGCGGCTTGTCCGCCCACCAGAGACGCTCCTTGTCCTTGCCCGTGCCCTGGGTCTTCCAGTCCCAGTACGCCGTGATCCGGTCTACGTAGAGCGAGGTCCCGCCCGATCCGCCGGGGTCGAGGGCGAAGAGGTCGAGGGTCACGTTGGGAGACGACTGCGGAAGGCCGGCCAGACTGAACTCGATGAGGATGAGATAGGTGTCTCCCCAGCCACCGGCCCGAAGGATGTCGTTGTCGAGACCGCCGCCCGGGCCGCCCCCGCCCGGGGCATAGGAGTAGACGCTGGTGGTCCAGATGTCCTTCGTCTCTCCCGGTCCCGGCTGCAGCACGACGGTCCCACCAGGCGTGTGCTGGCATCCGCTCGCCGGGACGCACGCGTCGACGGTACAGGGGTCTCCATCATCGCAGAGGGTCGAGATGTCCAGCGCCTCGCACCCGGTGAGCGGGTCGCAGGAGTCGAGGCTGCAGGCGTCGCCGTCGTCGCAGAGCGCGGAGACATCGTCGTAGATGCAGCCGGCGACCGGGTCGCAGGAATCAGCGGTGCAGACGTCGCCGTCGTCGCAGGCCGCCGACAGGTCGGCAGAGCTGCAACCGGCGACCGGGTCGCAAGAGTCGGCGGTGCAGACGTCGCCGTCGTCACAGCTCGCGGAGTCGTCGGCGAAGGTGCAGCCCGTGAGCGGGTCGCAGGAGTCCGCCGTGCAGGCGTCGCCGTCGTCGCAGGTGCCGGAGATGTCCACGGAGA
>BTVJ01000068.1:0-38889 GCA_045863395.1 Myxococcales bacterium | reverse complement strand
GAGCCGCGTCGTCCGCCTCACGAGCGCCCGCCCCCTCTCCCGCTGGGTGCGCTGGGGCATCACTGCCACCAGCGCGTGGAAGCTCACCTTCCGGGTGTGGATGACCGTGCGGCGCGGCTGAGGTTGTCTCTGGTTGCCGGGCTGCCAGCGGGGAAGCAGCGGGACCCGAGTGGCACCCGATGTCTTGCAGCGGCGCCTTGGCGTGCGCGGCGCCGCGCCGCGGACACTCACATCGCGCAGGAGCACGTGCGCCGCCGCGCCGCGGGCACTCGCAACGCACAGAGGCCGCGTCCCATCATGGCTCGCGGCTCCCCGCGCCGGCCTCGCTGAGGGCCCCTGCATCGTGCGGGACTGGTTCGTGGCCTCGAGGTCTCGATGGGCCGCCGGCGGGAACGCACCGGCGGCCGAATGGAAGGACGCAGCTCCTCGACCGCCTCAGGGTGGCCGCCGTCTGACGACCACGCCGTGGCGCCGGGCCCGCGCCTACTTGCGCGGGGCGACCTGCAATGTGCTCGCAGCGCTGTTGCCGGCGATGCTCGGGAGGTACATGTTCCACGCGGCGGCCGGCGCGGCCGTGACGGTGCCGGCGGCCTCGGCGCGGATGCGATAGGACAGGGTGTGCTTGCCCTTGGGGACGCTCGTGGCGAAGAAGGCGACCTTCTCGTCGCGGATCTCGAAGTGGGAGTACCAGAAGCCCCAGGAGCCGTCGTCGGTCGACGACATCAGGCTATGCGGGCGCACCTCGAAGCCGGCGGCCAGCGGGTCCTCCACGATCACATACTCCCGGTCGGTGTCCGTGGACAGATTCAATGTCACCTCGAGCTCGTCGCCCACGTTGACGCCGCCCTCCGCCAGCTCGACGAGCTTCACCGTAGGCGTTCCCTGGTCGTCGGCGCTGCGCACCACCCGACGGTAGGTGCGGCTCAGCGTGAGGCCCTCGTCCCGCGGCTCGGGGCTGTCACCAAAGCGCAAGCCCCCCGACCAGTACAGGGTGCCCTGCCCTTCCAGCTTCACGCCGATCTCATGCTCGCCCGCCCCGAGCGCCGCCGCGTCGAGCGTCACGGCCTGGCGCAGGGAGAGGGCGTTGTCGGGCTTGACGTCGAGCGCCGCCACCTCCTTGCCGTCCACGGACACGCGTGCCGTGTAGGTCGCCTGCCCCTCGCCGCTGGTGCGCAGGACATCCACGAGCGCCAGGATGGCCATGGCCGTGTCGCGGGTCGTGTCCCACATGCCGCTCGTGCGGTGCCGCACCAGGTAGCGGACCAGCGGGGCGACCAGCTCGTGCTGCGGGTTCGAGGCGACCAGCGCCCGGAGCGCCATGGCCGTGGTCTCGAAGCGGTTCTCGTTCCACCCATAGTGGAAGGTGGAGCCGGCGAGCCACGCCACGTCGTCCTCGCGGGTCGCCCGGGCGGCCAGGGCCGATGCGAGCGAGTCGCGGGTCGCCGTGTCCTCCAGGGCGTCCGCGGCCTGGGCGAGCACCGCCATGGTCCACGGGTCCAGGTCCTGCCGGGTCGCCAGCTCCTTGACCAGCGCCGGCACCGCCTCGTCCGGGTCGGGGCGCAGGGCCAGCGCCAACGCAGCATAGGCGCGCGTCGGCGGGACCTGCTCCGCGGTCATCATGGCGAGCAGGGCCTGGGCGCCCCGATCCACAAGATCCGGGTCGACCTCGAAGCCGGCCTGCTCGGCCAGCGCGAGCCCGAACATCACGTAGGCGGTCATGAAGGGCCGGGAGGCGTCGTTCTCCCACCAGCCCCAGCCGCCGTCCTCGTGCTGGAGCCGCTCGATGCGCGCCATCCCCCGGGCGACCATCACCGGCAGCTTGGCCTCCAGGCGCTGGTTCTTCTGGCCGAGGTCGGCCAGCGCGAGCTGGACCGCGATGTCCGGCAGGAAGGCGCTCATGGTCTGCTCCACGCACCCGTAGGGGAAGCGGGCGAGCTCGTCGAGGCTCTCCAGGGCGAGGCCCGCCAGCGACGGCGTCAGCTCCAGGCGCAGGCGTGAGGTCCCAGGGACCGCACCGGCGGGCACCTCGAAGCGGGCCGTCAGGGCGCCCCGGGCGAGGCCGCTCACCGGGCGCGACCGCGGTACGGCAACGGGCATCGCCGGGACCTTCAGCTCCATGGCGTCCGTGTGGGCGTCGCTCTTGGCGTAGATGCGCACCGCCAGCTCGCCCGCCCCCGTGACCGTGACGGGCCAGCGTGTGACCGCCTGCTCTCCGGACGCCAGGGACAGGGTCGAAGAGGCCGCCCCCTCGATTCGGGCGGGCCCGTCGAGCTCCAGTCGAACCGCCACGGACGCGGCGCTCTCACCCAGGTTGTGGACCTGCCCGACCAGCTCGACGCGGTCGCCCACCATGACGAAGCGCGGTGGCAGCACCCGGGCGATGAGGTCCTTCGCCGTCACGATGGAGTGGCGCCCCTGGCCGACCCGCATGGACTTGCCGGCCACGTCCGCCGTGACCGCGCGCCCCATGATGCGCCAGGTGGTCAGGTTGTCAGGCATGGTGACCTGGGCGGTCGCGGAGCCGTCCTTGCCCGTCGTGACGTGCGCGCTCCAGTAGGCCGTGTCCTTGAAGTTGCGGCGCACGCCGTCCCCGCCGTCCTTGCTGGCGCCGCCGAGATAGCGCGACGGGAAGGAGTAGCTCGTGGTGACGACGCTCTGGCGGGGTCCATAGAAGAAGCCGCCGATCTCGGGGACGTTGTCCGACGCCAGCGCGTAGATGGCCTCGTCGACGACGCTGAGCGCGACCTCCGCCTCCACCGGGGCCCCGGTCGCGTCCTTGGCGCGGACGGTGAGGGTCGCCGTCTCGCCAGGCGCGTAGATCTCCTTGTCGGCGCCGATGGTCACCTCGAGCATGCGGCTCGCCGGAGAGATGGAGAGGGCCCGGGACGTGGCGTAGAGTTGCTTCTCGGATGCGAAGGTCGCCCCCAGGTAGAGGGTCGGGGCGTCGGCGTCCACGAGGGGCACCTCGAAGAAGCGGGAGTTGCCCGACAGCTTGACCACCTGGGCCTTGCGCACGCCGAGCGCGTCCTCGATGGTGAACAGCACGTGGACGTCCCCCACCTGGGAGTTGACCAGCACCCGCGCGGTCTCCCCGGGCTTGTAGGAGCCCTTGTCCACCACGATCTCCATGGACTTCTTCTTCTGCCAGCCGCCGACCCCCGTCGCCGTCGTGACCCACAGGAAGCGGGTGTCCGTAATCGCGTTGCCGTGGGTGTCCGTCGCGACCGCGTCGATGCGCAGCACGCCCGCCTGGTTCGCGGAGAAGCCCCACTTCGCCTCGCCCTTTGCGCCGGTCTCGACGGTGCGGGTGTCGACGGTCTTGTACACCCACATCTTGTGCTTCTCGTTCCAGGTCTCGACGCTCGCCGTGACCTTGACCCGCGCGGGCACGCCGGAGCCATCGAACTGCTTCGTGAGGACAGAGACCGGGATGCTCTCACTGGCCTTGAAGATGTAGCCGTCCGCGTTGAGGGCGAGGCCGAAGGTGCCCGCGCTGACGAGCAGGCTCTGCCGCGCCGAGACCTCCCGGTCGCTGGCGTCGGTGGCCGACACCTCGATGGTCACCTTGCGATCATAGGTCGCCGCCGGGACGCCCACGTCGATGACACCCTTGCCCTCGGCGTCCAGCTTGACGGTGCCCGACGTCAGGGCGCGGCCGTAGCCGTAGGAGTTGCTCCAGCGGTCCTCGTCTTCGTATACAGAGGCCGCCGACGAGTCGCCCCAGCCGAAGTCGCGCCACGGGGCCCAGGCCGCCTCGTAGACGGTGTAGTAGACGTCGGCGTCGGCGAGCGGGGCGCCGAAGTAGTAGCGCCCCTGCACGGTGACCCGCACGTCCTCTCCCTGCACGACCTGGCTCGCGTCGCTGCGCACCTGGAGCTCGAACTCGGGCTTGCGATACTCCTGGACCTCGAAGTCCTGCGTGGCGGTGACGGCGCCGTTCTCGACCAGCAGGTTCCAGCCACCGAGCGCCGCCTCGTCGTCCACCTGGAAGCTGCCCGAGAAGGTCCCGAACAGGTTGGTGGTGCCGGTCTGGCTCGCGACGTTGCGCCCGAGCGCGTCGCGCAGGATCACGGTCCACGCCTCGCCCGGGCGCACCCGGTAGCTCCCGCCCTCGTCGGCGCGCGCGATCACCTTGTAGTGGACCTCGTGGCCCGTGCGGTAGATGGGGCGATCCGTGATGATCAGCGCCCGGTAGGGGGCGACGGCCGCGGACGCGGCGGGCACCGTGTCCACGTAGGCGACATGGGGCCCCGCGAAGCCCCACAGGCGGACGTTCTTGTCCGGCGATGCGTTGGGGAGGGTGGCGAGGCCGTCGAGACCCGTCGCGCCGCCGGTGGCGCCGGTCCACTCGGGGACGATCTGCACGCCGCCCATGGGCTCGCTGGTCGTGATGTTCTGGGCGAAGACCACCGTGGACGAGGGCCCCCGCTTGGTGATCAGCGACAGGTCGGTCACCACCAGCGGCAACACCACGTCGCTCGACCCGCCCCGCAGCCTCAGCACGTAGACGCCGGGCTTGTCGAAGGCGGGCTGGACGGGCGTCGTGCGCCACGTGAGCGCCCCGCCCCCCGCAATCGGCTGCTTGTACGACATCAAGGTCTCGAGCCGCGACAGGTCCATGTTCTTGCGGGCGAGCACCCGGGACAGCTCGCTGCGGACGAGGGCGTCCGGCACCCGGTAGAGGTCCACGTCCACGGACGTGACGCGGATGGATCGCACCATGACCGCCACGTTCTCGTTCGGCCGGTAGACGTCCTGGTAGGTGTAGGGGGTGAGCTGCGGGTCGACCGGGTCGACGCCGATGGTCAGCCCGAGGACCTGCTGGTCTTCACCCACGGTGTAGGGGCCGAACTCGGACTGCTTGTAGCCGTCCTCATAGAACTGGACGGTGTAGGAGCCAGCCGGCACGTTCTCGGCGCGGAAGCGCCCGTAGCCGTCGGTGTAGGCCGAGAGGTAGTCGTTCTCGCTGCGCAGGCTCAGGTACAGCTCGCCGACGGGAGCCTTCGTGTCGTTTCGCACCACCCGGCCCGAGAGGACGCCCTTCGGCGTCTTCTTCGGAGGCTCCGCGACCTTGGCGGCCTCCGGGGCCTTCTCGGGCGTGGGCTGCGTCGTCGCGCAGCCTGCGAGGCCTGCGTTCACGGCGCCAAGGGCCAGAAGCAACAGCCACATGCGCATCTTCACTGTGTGTCTCCTTTGCTCGGGAACAGCTCGTGCTCGATCAGCGTGATGGTCGGGAAGCGGAACATCTGGACGGGCTCGCCGGGCGCGATGCCAGCCTTGCGGCGGCTCTCGGCCACCTGCCAGCGGGCCGTGCGGGCCTCGCCGGGCAGCAGGACGGCAGCCCGAGAGTCGGCGCGCACCAGCAGGCCCATGGTCCAGGGGTCGAGGGAGGCGGTGCTCTCGATGGGCTCGATCGGGCCGACCAGCGAGACGATGAGATCCAGCTCGCGGAGCTCGCCGGGCATGATGGGGCGGTTGCGCACGTCGAGGCGCGCGGCCCCGTGGGCGGCCTCGATGACCATCTCGGCCACGCTGCCCCCGCCGGGGTCGAGCCGGCCAAAGCAGCCGCGGACCTTCCGGTCGCGGACCGCGGTGACGAAGACCCCGAAGGGCGCCGGGTCCCGGCCCGCCGTAGGAGGCTCGGGTAGTGGCTCTCCGCGGGCGGCGGCCTCCAGCGCGGCGCGGGCCAGGGCGACGAGCGCGCGGCCGTCGGTGATCGCCACGGGCTCGGCGATCTCACGAAAGGCATGGCCATAGGGGGCGGCGGACGCAGTCGGGACGAGGAGCGGATGCCCCAGGGCCACGAACGTGGCGACCACGGCGACGGCGTGACGTGCGCTCATCGGCGCGCCCCCGAGACGCCCGTCAGGTACAGGGTGTTGGCCAGGCGCTCCCGCTCGTAGACCCGGCCGTCGAGCAGACGCTCGCGGAAGAGCTTGACGTAGGCGCCCTCCAGCCGCTGGCTGTCGGGCGGCGCCTCCCCGGAGCCGAACATCTCCACGGGCCGCTTCGGGCTCGCCGACTCGACCTGCTCGGTGACCAGGCGCACCTCGTGGTCCAGGGGCTCCGACGCCTTGACCCAGAAGGTCAGCCGGTGGGCGCGCACCTCGGAGCGGATCGTCACCGGGAACGGGTGGGGGTTGCGGACCCGCAGGTCGAGGTGCCCCCAGCTCACGGTGGCGTCGCGCCCCGGCGGGATGTACCGGATGGGGCGGGAGTGCTGGGTGCGCTCGACCAGCTCCAGGTCGGCCTGCATCAAGGCGTTGAAGAGCACCGACGAGACCTGGCACACGCCGCCGCCCAAGGCCGGCTCGGCGCCGTCGAGCGTGAGGGTCGGGGCCACGCGGTAGCCGCGCTTGCCGGTGCGGGGCCCGACGGCCTGGTTGAACGAGAACGTGGCGCCCGGCGCGATGACGCGCCCGTCGAGCGCCGCGGCCGCCGTGGCGATGTTGTGGTTGCGCTCGTGCTCACCCTGGCGGAACCGGGCGCTGTAGCCTCCGAGCGCGTGGGCCTCGTCCATCTGGGGGGACACGGCGAGGGGGGCGGTGGTCGCGCAGCCCGCAAGCAGGGCCAGGATCGGAGACCACGCGGCGAGGCGCCTGATCGTGACCACCCTGGATGTGTGCTCGTGGTGCGGACCCATGGAGTGACCTCCCGTCTAGCGGGACAGCTCGGCGACCAGCTCGGCGGCGATGCGCCGGGCCTCGTCCACCTGGTCGGGGGGCAGGCTGATGGCGCCGACCACCGGATGCCCTCCGCCCCCGTGCCGCTGGCACAGCGCAGCGATGTCGTGCCGCCGCTCTGCCGGTCGCCACGGGTTGGAGCCGACGCTGATCTTGGCGCGCTTCTCGCTCGCGGACACCGCGACGACGTACAACGCCTCAGGACGCAGAAAGTAGGGGATGAACTTGTTGATGCCCTCCAGATTGTGGTCCGCGACATCGTAGGCGAGCACCTCGCCGGTCATCTGGACCCGCCCGCGCACCAGCTCGATGGTCTCCCGGTGCCTCCGGAGCAGGGGCTGCAGGGCGCCGTCCACCGCCGGGTCCGCCGCCACGTCGACCAGAGCGGCCGCCCCCGGCGCGGCCATCCCCGCGATGATGCGCCGCTGGAGGCCCGGGTCGTCACCGCTCGCCTCCAGCACCGTCATGATGCGCAGCGCGGGCTCCGACAGCTCGACGGCCATGCGCGCGTCAGGGAAGGCCGCGGCGTCGATGATCTCCGCCCACCGGATCAACTCCGCGTGGGGCGCAGTGTCGAAGCCGCGGGTCGCCGCGAGCGAGCGGGAGAGCCAGCCCGCGCAAGAGGGCGCCTGCGGATCATAGAAGAAGCGGCCAGCCGGGCGTCCGGCGAAGTGCTCCCGATCCGGCTGCTTCAGCCCGCTCTTGTGGTGGTCGAACCACCACCCGAGGCGGTCGCTCCGGGAGTAGCCGAAGTCGACGATGGCGTTGTCGTCGCCTCCGAGAAGGGCGTCGGGCAGCTCCCCGGGGGGGCCATGGACCAGCGGAGTGAAGGCCACCTCGGCGGACGGGTCCACGTGCTGCCGGTAGAAGCTCGCGAACAGCGCGGCCGAGGCGCAGCCGTCGAAGCACGAGCCGTGGTAGAGGACCTGCAGGTGGACCATGATCACCTCGCCGAAGTGCGGGGACCGTATCACAGGCGGGTGTGGACGTCACGGGGGACCGGGCACGACGCGGCGCGTCGTGGTCGCAAGAGACTGAAACCATTGGATCTACGTCGTCGCGTTTGACGCGCCCCCCCCGTTTCCATACTCTGCGCCGCCCGAACCCTCCCACCCCGGACACCAGGGTCATGAAGAAGCTCAGGAACATCGCGATCATCGCTCACGTGGACCATGGCAAGACGACGCTCGTCGACGGGCTGCTGCGGCAGTCCGGGACCTTCCGCGACAACCAGCAGGTGCGCGAGCGGGTCATGGACAGCAACGACCAGGAGCGTGAGCGCGGCATCACCATCCTTGCGAAGAACACGGCCATCCGATGGCAGGACTGGCGCATCAACATCGTGGACACCCCTGGACACGCGGACTTCGGCGGCGAGGTGGAGCGCATCCTGCGCATGGTGGACTCCACGCTGCTGCTGGTGGACGCCGCCGAGGGGCCGATGCCCCAGACCAAGTTCGTGCTGCGCAAGTCGCTCGCCATGGGCCACAAGCCCATCGTGGTCATCAACAAGATCGACCGGCCGGACGCGCGCATCGACGAGGTGCTCAACGAGGTCTTCGACCTGTTCGTGGCGCTGGACGCCCACGACGACCAGCTCGACTTCCCCGTGATCTACGCCTCGGCGAAGAAGGGCTTCGCGGTGCTCCACCCCGACGACGAGCCCCAGAACCTGGAGCCGCTCTTCAAGATGATCACGGAGAAGGTGCACGCGCCGGCGGACAACGCCGACGAGCCCCTCCAGTTCCAGGTGGCGACCCTCGACTACAACGAGTTCCTGGGGCGCATCGCCATCGGGCGCATCCACGCGGGCGTCATCGAGCGCGGGCAGCGGTGCGTGCTGGTCAAGCGGGACAAGTCCCTCGTGCCCTTCCGGGTCACGAAGCTCATGGGCTTCCACGGCCTCGACCGGGTGGACCAGAACCGCGCCGAGTCCGGCGACATCGTGGCGCTGGCGGGCATCGGCGGCGACGTGACCGTCGGCGAGACGGTGTGCAGGGAGGACGCGGTCGCGCCGCTGCCCCTCATCGCGATCGATGAGCCGACCATCGCCATGTTCTTCTCGGTGAACAACTCCCCGTTCGCCGGCCGGGAGGGGAAGTACGTCACGAGCCGCAACATCCGGGAGCGGCTGGCGCGGGAGCTGGAGCACGACGTCAGCTTGCGCGTCGAGGAGACCGACAGCGCGGACTCCTTCAAGGTCAGCGGCCGCGGCGGCCTGCACCTGGGCGTGCTCATCGAGTCCATGCGCCGCGAGGGCTACGAGCTCCAGGTGAGCCAGCCCCATGTGATCACGCGAGAGATCGATGGCGTGACCTGCGAGCCCTGGGAGGAGCTCTGGCTGGAGCTGGACAACGACTACCAGGGGGCGGTCATCGAGAAGCTCAACACCCGCGGCGGAGACATGCAGGACCTGACGGTCACGGAGAGGGGCTCCTGTCGCCTGCGGTATCTCATCCCGAGCCGTGGGCTCATCGGCTACCGCAGCGAGTTCCTGACCGACACCCGGGGAACCGGGGTCATGTATGCCGTCTTCAGCCACTACGGGCCCCACAAGGGCGAGATCCGGCGGCGCCAGAACGGCGTGATGATCGCCCAGGACCCGTGCGACACCGTGACCTACGCCCTCTACAACCTTCAGGAGCGCGGCGTCCTCTGTACGGGCGCGGGTGAGCCGGTGTACGCGGGGCAGATCATCGGGATCCACGCCAAGGCCAACGACCTGGTGGTCAACCCGGGCAAGAAGAAGCAGCTCACCAACATGCGCGCGTCGGGGACGGACGACGCCCTCAAGCTGACCACCCCGAAGCGCTTCACCCTGGACCAGGCGCTGGAGTTCATCGACGACGACGAGCTGGTCGAGGTCACGCCCAAGAGCGTCCGGCTGCGCAAGCGCTACCTGGACCACAGCGAGCGCAAGAGGTCCGAGAAGTCGAGCGACTAGCGGATCGCGGAGGAGCCGTCGCAGCCCGTGCGACGGGCGCGGCAAGGAGGCCCTCGCATGATCTGCGCCGCCTGCCATCGGGACATCCAGGCTACGCCCTGCGAGCGATGCGGCGAGGACCCAGCGTTGGAGGGTCGGTGGCAGCTCACCGAGGCGCTTGGTCGCGGCGGGCAGGCGTGCACCTGGAGGGCACGGGATCTCGCGGGGGGCGCGGACGTGGCCGTCAAGGAGCTGTCGCTCCTCCGCGTGACCGACTGGAAGACCGTCGAGCTGTTCCAGCGCGAGGCGCGGGTCCTCGAGGGGCTCCGGCACCCCGGCATCCCTGCGTATCACGCGGATCTGACCATCGAGAAGGCGCGCCACGTCACCTTCTACCTGGTGCAGGAGCTGGTGCCTGGCGCATCGCTGTCGGTGGAGGAGCCCTGGGACGAGCCCTCCGTCCTGCGGCTGCTGGCCGAGGTGGGGGAGATCCTTGTCTACCTCCAGGATCGCCGCCCTCCCGTCTTGCACCGTGACATCAAGCCGTCGAACATCGTGCGCCGCCCGGACGGCTCCTTCGCGCTCATCGACTTCGGCATCGCCCGGGCCTCCGTCGAGGGGACGCTCGGGGGCAGCACCATCGCCGGGACCTTCGGCACCATGGCGCCGGAGCAGCTCCGGGGGGAGGCGTCGCCCGCCAGCGACATCTACGGCCTCGGCGCCACGGCTCTGTCCCTGCTGGCCGGGAAGGACGCTGCGACCCTGCTGGACTCGGCGAGGCCGGGCGCCTGGAAGAGGCACGTGACCCTGTCGGGTCCGCTCCGAGGGCTGCTCGAGTCCATGCTGAACCCCGATCCGGCGCGGCGTCTCCCTGGGGCGCGTGAGCTGCTCAGCGCGCTGGAGTCTGTCCCGCATGTGGCGAGGAGACGCGGGGAGCGCGGTGCCCCAGCCGAGACACCCCGCGCGCTCTCCCGCGAAACGAAGCCCCGCCGCACAGCGCCACCCTCAGCCCGCCAGACCGCCCGGGAGAAGAGCTGGGGGGAGGGCCAGAGCGCCCAGGCCAACTTGGACGAGCGCCTCCGCCTGGGGAGCCGCCGGCGAAGACGGCCGCCGCGGTGGCTCGACAGCCTGCGCTCGTTCAACCGCTCGCCGCTCCAGGGTCTGGTCGCCCTCGGCGCGGCTGGACTCCTGAGCTGGGCCTGCTGCCTGGGCCTCGTCCTGGGCGCCGGTGTGCTGCACATCGTGGTGCCGGTAGTGCCAACCCTGGAGCTCGGGGCGTGGGTCCTCTCCGCGGTCGCGGCCACGGTGTCGGGTACCGCCGTCGTGATCGTGGTGCTGCTGTTCGTCGGGCTGCGGCTGGAGGCCCGCGCGACTGGCGAGAGCGCAGCATCGCTCGCACGGATTGGCCGCCTGCGCTGGGGCCACGTGCGGAGCCTCGTCCGCTCGCTTCTGGCGCCCTTCCCGCCGTTCTACGTGGTGCTGCTGCCAGCCGGACTGCTCGCCGCAATCCCGCTGGCAGGGCTGATCCACGTCACGGGGCTCGGCCCTGGCACGCCCATCGAGCAGTCGATCCGGGCCATGGCCGCCTTGTGGCTCGCCCACGTGCTCGGCCACCTGCTCGTGCCCCAGCTCCGGGGGTGGCGCCGCCTGGTCCCGATCCTTGCGCCGGTGTGGCCTGAGCGGAGCCTGCGCCGGGAGCTGATCCGGGTCGCCGGCCGCGCCATCTTCTTCGGCAAGGACGAGGTCAAGGAGCTCGAGAGGCTCCGCCGACGCCTCGCGGGGGGCCTGACTACGGAGCAGCGCGAGCACCTGGCGCTCATCGAGGGCATGGCACGCGCCCGGGAGACGCGCTTCGGTCATGGCCTGCAGGCCCTGCTCGCCCGCCTTGAGCAGGACGTGGCGCCGACACGGCGGGGAGCGCGGGCCCTCTGGTGGATGGCGGACGAGGCGTGGTCCGCGGAGACGCCGGACGCGGCGCTGGCTTTCGCAGAGCTGGCCGAGCGCTTCGAGGCCACCTCGCAGGCGGGTTCCGAACGTTAGCAGGGGCGCTTGGGCGCAGGCGGTGTGCCCGGGGGAGGCGGCGCGGGCGGTGACTATGCGGCTTCCGGGATCCGCGCGCGGAGCGCCAACACGTCCGCGTGCCAGTCGTCGCGGCGCTTCGGCAGGTCCCCCCTGCACTTCTTCCACTCGCCATACACCTTGAGCTTCAGGTCCTGGAGCCACACCGGCCCCGGGCCACTGACATGGGCTTCGAGCTGGCCGATCCGGACCGCCAGCGTGCGGAGCAGCTCACCCGCGAACCGGCCGCGCTCCTTCTCGCCGCCGGCCCCGGCCCATGTCGGCTCCAGGGTCTTCGCCAGGAAGTCCAGGTCGCGCGCGACGCGGAGCCGATCGGCGGCCTTGCCGTGGCGCCCGTTGAACTCGCCGTCGAAGAGGTCCTTCAGGGTGGCGTCGTTCGCAAGCTCCTTGCCCGACACCGCGACGCCCGACTGGGTCCTCTTCTGCTGGGTCGAGCCCTTGGCCCGAGCGTGGATCTTCTGGTAGCCCGCGATCATCGTCTCCACGGCCGCGGCCTGCAGCCACCCCTCGTCCCCTGCGCCGGTCGCCTCGAAGTCCGCCGCGTCCACGTGCGGGACGAGCGCCAGGACGGCCTTGCCCTGCTTTGCCGCCTGCTTCAGGGTGCGCTGCCCCGCCGCCACCTCCACGACGTGACGAAGGGACAGCGCGACGGCCTCCGTCACGCGCGCGGCGTAGCCGTTGCCCTGCGCCTCGGACAGCGCCCCGTCGCCGTAGGCGTGGATCGGAGGGGCCCCGGGCTTGCCGTCGGTGACCACGTCGAGCCCGTTGGCGTTGAACCAGTCGTGGTAGCGCTGGTTGCCCAGTCGGTCCGCCGGCCGGTTCGGGCCCCCGGCGATCCACGCGAGGTCCTTCATCGTCTGGTGGCCCGCGCAGAAGGCGTCCTCCAGGAAGTGGGCGGCGAAGGACTCGGTGCGGATCGCCTTGTCGAAGAGGGCCTGGTGGTCGTCGGTCCCCACGGCCTCGTGCGCCAGCGCAGCGGCCTTCAGCGCCCGCACGTGGTGCGCCTTCCACTCCTTCTTGGCGAGCGCGACCGTGTGGGGCGCCTGGCCGGCCCGTTCATGGCTCTTGCCGGGCTGGTTCGGGTCGCCGTAGCCCTTGTGCAGATCCCCCACCGTGAACGCGTGGTCTCCCGCGCGGCGGTTGGCCTCACCATAGCCGATGCGGGTCCCGTTGCCCTTCGACCCGACGGCGACGGCCTGGCTCGCGTCGCCCATCAGCGCCCCGAGCGCGGGATCGCTTGCCGCGACCGAGGTCCAGGCCGCGTCCCCGATGGCGGCGTGCTCGCGGCCCTTCCATGTCTGGACGCCGACGGGCGCGTTGCCCCTCACCTCGACCGCCTGCCCCCGCAGGACCGCGGCCGCCGCCTGGTCGGCCTCGTCTTCATGGGACGCTGCGGGCAGCGCCCCATCCGGGACCTCGCTCGCGGGCCCTGCCGCCCCCTGCTGCACGACGTGGGCCAGCTCGTGGGCGACTAGCGCGCGGTCCGGGGTCGCCGTCCCCAGGACGACGTGCGCGCCCTTCGTGCAGGCGCGGCTCCCGAGCGCGATGTTCGCGGCCGCGGCGTTCGGCCCGACGTGAGCGACCACCCCGCCGAAGTCGCGCCCGAAGGAGCGCTCCATCTCCGCGCGGAACGGGAGCGACACCGGCGGGTCGAGCAGGCCCTGGGCCGCCGGGCTGCCCGACGAGACACCGGGCGCGACGCGCTGCCGCTGCTCTCCGAACGACAGGCCCTCGAGGCCGCTCCGCCGCGCGCCCCCGACATCGGCGGTCGAGCCCCCGCCCGCTGCCGCCGGGCCCCTGCCCACCCGCGCCTTCTCCGCCAAGAGAGCACCTCCACCGCCGTGCATTCGGGATCTCGACGCCTCGATTGTCAGTCCGAACGCCCACGCCGTCACGCGCGAAGTGGCCCCGCAGGGCAATGCGGGAGAGGTGATCCGGCCTCGGTCGTAACCGGAGCCCCGCCAGATCACCCAGCCATGAGCACCAGGGGGATGTCAGCTCACTCGCCGTCGCTCGCACCTCGGTATGGGGGTGGGCCACTGCCCCTTCCCGAGCCAGCCATGGCGAGCGCGAGCGCGTCGACCTCCCGACGCCGCGACTTCGCGCTCCGCCGCATGCGCTCCGCACACGGGCCGCTCGCCCCCACCGCGAGCGCACTCCGCACACTCGCGGACACCGCCGCGCCAGAGGCGCTGCAGGTTGAGGGCGACAGCACCGTCGTCCAGCGGGGGAGCGGCCGCCGCTGGGCGACGGGCACAGGAGTGGCCAGCGCAAACGCTCCAATGGCTCGACCGTCGCTGCCCGCACCGAGAGGTTCCCCGCCGCCCAGTGCATCGACTTCGGCGACGCCTTCTCCGAGCTCCCCCCGTGGCGCACCTTCGCGGGCCCCCGCGACGAGGGGGCGCACCTCCGGCGGGGCGCTTCTGTCGCCGCTCCGGCGGTGGCACGGGTGAGGGAGCTCGGGCCCGAGCGCTTCGAGGCGACCTCGCAGGCAGGTTCCGAACGCTGACAGGGGCGACGCCGGGGAGCGCCTACTGACATCCCGCGATGGGGGTGTGCACGCAGAAGCCGCCGGCCCAGTGGCAGTAGTCGGTCGTGCAGGGGTCCCCGTCGGAGCACTGGTTCACCGCGTGGACGCAGGTTCCGCCTTGGCAGCTGTCCACGGTGCAGGCGCTGCCGTCCGCGCACTCCGCATCGATGGCGCAGGCCGCGCAGCCGGGGACCGGCGTGTGCGTGCATCCGCCGCCCACGCAGGCGTCCGCGGTGCACGGGTCGCCGTCGCCGCAGGGCATCGCAGCGTGGACGCAGGCGCCGGTGCCTGGATTGCAGACGTCCGCGGTGCAGGCCACGCCATCGTCGCAGAGGACCGGGAGCGACACGCACTCGGCGTCCACACACACGTCGTCGGTGCAGGCGTCCCCGTCGAAGCAGTCCACGTCGGCGGCGCAGGCCGTGCAGCCCTCCATGAACGTGTGGACGCAAGTGCCCGCCTCCCAGTGGCAGTAGTCGATGGTGCAGGGGACCCCGTCGTCGCACGAGTCCACGGTGTGCTTGCATTGGCCGTCGGCGCAGGTGTCCGTCGAGCAGCCGCTCCCGTCCGCGCACTCTGCGGCGGTGACGCAGCCCTGGCAGCCGGGCGTCCCCGTGTGCTTGCAGGCGCCGGTGGCCGGGTCGCAGGCGTCGGTCGTGCAGGGGTCCCCGTCACCGCAGAAGGCCGGATCATGGACGCACCCGCCCGACGCCGGATCGCAGACGTCGCGGGTGCACGGCTGGCCGTCGTCGCAGACCACGTCGGCGTGGGCGCAGTCACCCATGGGCTGGGTGCAGGAGTCCGTCGTGCAGGCCTTGCCGTCGTCGCAGCTCTTCGGGGTGTGGACGCAGCCGCCGTCGCACCGGTCGTCGGTGCAGGCGTCGCCGTCGTCGCACTGGGCGTCCTCGGCGCACCCGCCACAGACCGGCAGGAGCTCGTGGACGCACTCCCAGGCCGGGAACACGCACGCGTCGACGGTGCACGGGTCCCCGTCGCCGCAGGTCTCGATGTGGACGCAGCCGCCCGGCGCGAGGGGATCGCAGGCGTCGGCGGTGCAGGGCTTGGCGTCGTCGCAGGGCGTCGGGGTGTGGGAGCAGGCGCCAGTTGCCGCGTTGCAGGCGTCCACTGTGCACGGGTCGCCGTCGTCACAGGCCGGCTTGTGGGAGCAGGTGCCGCCTACGCAGCCGTCGAGGGTGCACGGGTTGCCGTCGTCGCAGGGGGACGGCCCCTGGACGCACCCCGTGGCCGGGTCGCAGGTGTCGGGGGTGCAGGGATCGCCGTCCTCGCATACCAGGGCCACATGGAGGCAGCCGACGTCCGGCAGGCACAGATCGTCGGTGCAGGCGCTCCCGTCGTCACAGAGCAGCGGCAGGTTGGTGCAGCCAGCGAGGGAGCACAGGTCCTCGGTGCACTTGTCGCCGTCGTTGCAGGCGCCCAGCTCGTGGACGCAGCCCTGCGCCGGCTTGCAGGAGTCCACCGTGCAGGGGTCGCCGTCGTCGCAGGGCAGCGGGCCGAACTGGCAGCCCTTGGCGCCGTCGCAGGTGTCGAGGGTGCAGGGGTCGCCGTCGCTGCACGCGATGGGCTGGTGGGTACACCCCGTCGCCATGTCGCAGCCGTCCAGGGTGCAGACGCTGCCGTCGTCGCAGCTCTTGGGGGCGTAGCCACAGCCCGAGGCCGGTGCGCAGGAGTCATCGGTGCAGGCGTTCACGTCGTCGCAGACCACCGGGGCATGGGAGCAGATCTGGTCTACGCAGGCATCGGAGGTGCAGGCATCGCCGTCGTCGCAGTCGGCGGGCGTCACGCAGGTACAGGCGGGGTCGGGCGTGTGGGAGCACCCGGTCGCCTCGTCGCAGGCGTCGACGGTGCAGGAGTCCCCGTCGCTGCAGGACACGGGCGCGTTGACGCACGTGAAGCCGATGGCGGCGGGCTGGCACTTGTCCACCGTGCAGGCGTCGGCGTCGTCGCAGTCCGCGGGGGTGTGCGTGCAGGCGCCCGCGGCGCAGCCATCGGCCGTGCAGGGGTCGCCGTCTTCGCAGTCGGCGGGGGCGTGCTGGCAGGAGCCGTTGATCGGATCGCAGGAGTCGGCGGTGCACGGGTCGGCGTCGTCGCACGGAAGCGGAGCGTTGGCGCAGCTCCCGGTCCCGGGGTCGCAGGCATCGGCGGTGCACAGGTTGTCGTCGGAGCAGGGCTTGGGAAAAGCACCGCAGGCCCCCGACGCGGGGTCGCAGGCGTCGACCGTACATGGGTCGCCGTCGTCGCAGATCGTCAGGTCCATGAAGCAGGCCCCGGACGTCGGATCGCAGCCATCCGCGGTGCAGGCGTCGCCGTCGTCGCAGGAGACCGCCGTGTGGGTGCACCCGCTCGCGCCGCAGGAGTCGGTCGTGCACGCGTCACCGTCGTCGCAAAGGATCGGTGCATGGGTGCACCCGGTCGGTGTGCAGGAGTCCGTGGTGCAGACATCGCCGTCGTCGCAGTCCGCAGGAGTGGCGCAGGCGGGACCCGCGTCGCCCCCCCCAGAGTCCGTAGCGTCCGTGGGCGAGGCGGTGTCTCCGCCAGCATCCGCCGTGCCACTCACGTCGGTGTCCGCCTGCGCGGAGTCTGCCACGTCGGCGCTGGCGTCCACGGGCGCATCCGAGGTCGAGTCGGCGTCGGCCTGGCCAACGTCCTTGGCGCCCACGTCCTCCCGGGTGTCGGCGACCGCGGCATCGCCGACGTCCTGCCCACTGTCGCCCTGAGCGTCGTCCGCACCCGCGTCCATGGCGCCTCCATCGACGGCCGCACCGCCGTCCGCGTCCCCCTCGACGGGACCCGGAGCCGGGGTGGGGTCCACGCACGCCACCATGGCCATCAAGGCTAGCAAGGCCAGGAACCTGCAACGCTCCATACGACGCGCCCTTCCCATTCCGTGGGGCCCGATGCTATGCTGGGCCCCGTTGAACAACTGAGTCGTGGCTCGAACGCGAGCCTACCATGGAGGCCCTCCGATGTGCACTCCCTCCCTCTCCCGTGGCGCCCTGGCACTCGCGGCGCTGCTGGCGATGGCTCCCGGCGTGGCTGGCGCGGACGTCCCGGGCAGCATGAACGTCGACGGCTTCCTGGAGACCGCGTCCGGCCTCCCGGCAGACGGGCAGTTCGATCTGGTGCTCAAGATCTACCCCACCCAGGCCAGCACGACGGCCCTCTACACGAAGACCGCCAACGGGACCCAGGTCACCAAGGGCAGCTTCCAGGTGGTGCTCGACGCCCTGCCGGCCGACCTCTTCCGGACCAACGGCGAGCTGTGGCTCGAGACCAAGGTGTCGACGGAGCCGGCCCTGCCGCGACGCCCCCTGCTGACCACCGGCTACGCCTTCCACGCGCGCTCGGCAGAGACGGCGCTCGGGCTCCAGTGCTCGGGGTGCATCGGGGCCTCGTCCCTGGCCAACGGGTCCGTGGGCACCAACCAGCTCGCGGACGGCGCGGTGAGCAGCGCCAAGGTCGGCTTCAACTACGCGGGCTCTTCGACCAAGGGAGGGGCGGCCACCACGGCCCTCCAGGCCAACGCGGCGGACACGGCCGCCGTCGCGAACGACCTCAACTGCTCGGGCTGCGTGGAGTCGGGCGAGGTGGCGTTCAACTACGCCGGGTCGGCCACCAAAGGGGGGGCGGCAACCAGCGCGGCCGACGTGGTGTGCTCGGGGTGTGTCGGGGTGACCGACCTCGACATCTCTGCCTTGGACGCACGCTACCTCGCGAAGTCGGGGGGGACGCTCACCGGGGCGCTGACCGTCCAAGGCAAGGTGACCGCAAACTCCTTCGCGGGCGACGGGTCCGAGCTGACCAACCTGCCGGGCGGCGGCATCACCGGCGGGAGCTGCGAGTCCAACGAGGTGATGGTGGGCATCTCGTCTGCCGGTGTCCCCATCTGCCAGCCCACGTGCCCCAACACGTTCATCGGCGGCGTCAACGACGGCACCACCAACGAGGACGAGGACCTCTTCCTCCAGTACAGCCCTATTACGGCAGGCCAGGGCTTCATTCGGGCCAACTGGACCCCGCAGACCGGCGTGACCTTCTATGAGCTGGCCATCGGGACCACGCCGCTCGGCACCGAGGTCATCAACTACACCAACGTGGGCACGACGGCGTCGGCGACCGTCACCGGCTTGACCTTGCAGGGGGCGTGGACCGGCGCGGTGTACTACGTCACGGTCCGCGGCGCCTGCGGCACGACCTTCAAGACGTCTTCGGTGTCGTCCAACGGCATCCGCATCGCCGAGAAGGAGGTCTGGGACGGTACGACCACGGGCCTGCGCACGCCGGACGCCTTCGGCGGCTACACCAACAACTGGCCGACCGGCGGCGTCAACGCCATCTACGGCACCCACTGGTTCGAGCGCGTGCAGATCGCCTCCGGGGTGGACGTGAACGTCCAGGGCTGGGGCAAGGTGGACTCGGTTCCCGCAGGCATCGGCGCTTCTGACGCCAAGGTCACGAACCCCAAGGACGGCTGGCTCGCGGTCTACGCCAACGACATCACGCTGGACGGGCGCATCCGCGCGACGGGGCGCGGCTACGGCGGCGGAGGCGGCGGCCGCAGCGTGTGCGGCGGCAGCAAGGAGGGCGGCCGCGGCGGGTACAATGGGCTCGGAGGGAACGCCGGCAATGGTGGCAGCGGCAACTGCGCCTGCTCCACCTATGGCGGCGGCGGGGGTGGGTCTCCGTTCGGCAGCGGTTTCCAGGGCGGGGGGCAGGGCAACCTGTTCGGGGGAGGCGGCGGCGCCAGCGGACAGTACTCATGCAACAACTCCGGCGGCAACGGTGGGGAGAACGCGGCCGGCGTGGGAAATCCGGGGCTGGCCGGCGGATCCGGTGCCCTGCCCGCGTCCGGGGTGTCACCACCGCAAGGCAACGCGCGCGGCGGCGATGGTGGCACCGGCGAGCTCGCTGCCGGCGGAGGCGGCGGCGGCGGACAGGCCAGCAACACCTCCTCCGGTGGGGGAGGCGGAGGTTACGGCGCCGGCGGAGGCGGCGGCAGCGAGAACGCCACGGGCGGAGGCGGCGGCGGCACGGGCGGCGGCAATGCCCCGGACGGCGGCGACCACGGTCCCGGAGCGGCAGGCGCCGGCCCCTTCGGCGGAGCGGCCGGCCAGAACAACGGCAACGCGGCGGGCTGGGGCTTCCGCGGCGGCTACCGGACGAGCCAGGGCAACGGCGACTCCACGACAGGGCGAGAGTTCTTCCTCGGGTCCGGCGGCGGCGGCGGCGGCGGGTCCTCCGGCAACCAGGCCGGCGGCGGCGGCGGCGCCGCGGGCGGCGGCGCCGTGCTGCTGCACGCGACACGCTCCCTGGTCGTCGGGTCTACGGGCCAGATCCTCGCCAACGGCGCGGGCGGCGGCGGAGGCGGCCGCGACGACAACTCGGACCGGGTCGGTGGAAAGGGTGGAAGCGGCGCGGGCGGCGGCATCGTCCTCGAGGGCAAGACCGTGAGCGTCGCAGGGAGCCTCGCCGACCGGATCAGCTCGCGGGGTGCGACCCGGGAGGACATGAACGGCACGGAGAACGGCGGCACCATCAAGCTCTTCTACACCTCGTGGGCCGGTGAGAAGCCGGCGTCGAGCAAGTGTGGGCGCCTCTACGACGCAGGGGCCAACAGCTACGCGGCGCCGACGTTCTGACGTGCGTCCCTGCGCGCCGGCGAGGGCGAGGCTCCGTCGGGGCAGGTCTCTCGGGCTGCCGCCGCGCCGCGGGACCCTCGCCTGAGCCCGGCGGAGTTGCGGCTGTCGTGCCTCGGTGTACCGTGAGCGGGACCCGGGCGTAAGGTGAGCACGACCAGTGAAACCACCTTGATCCGCAAGCGCGGGAGCCACCCATGAGACGACTCCTGATCGCGGCAGCGATCTTCGTCGCCACCCCCGCGGTGGCGGCCCCGGTCCCCCCCTACTCCCGCATCCAGGCGCGGGTCGACACGGCCGGAGGCAGCCCCGCCGCGGGCACCTACGACCTCACGGTGCGCCTCTTCACGGCGCAGACGGGCGGGACCAAGCTCCACGAGCAGGTGTTCGCCGGGGTGGCCGTGACCGGAGGGCTGATGGACGTCGTGCTGGGCCCCCTCGACCAGGGGGCGCTCGGCGCGGCGGGTACGGCCTGGGTGGAGGCGCAGTTCGGCTCGGAGCCACCCCTGCCGCGGCAGCAGGTGACCCCCGTGCCCTACGCCCTGCACGCGGAGGGAGCCGCGACCGCGAAGGGTGTGGACTGCGTCGGGTGCGTTGCGGGGCCCGCCATAGCCACCGGGGCCGTGGGCTCGGCACACATCGCCGATGGCGGCGTCTCCTCCGCCGACGTGGGCTTCAGCTACGCGGCGTCCGCCAGCAAAGGGGGGGCTGCGTCGGATGTGGACTGCCCGAGCTGCGTCGGGAGCGCCGAGCTGGCGCCGGACCTTGCGCTGGCGGGTGACCTGAGCGTGACCGGGTCGGTGATCGCCTGCACCGCCGGGGCCCCCGGCTGCGGTGTGCGCGTGTCGGCGGACGGTCGGCTCGCGGGGGAGAGCGCGTGGGTGGTCCTGCAAGCGACCAACGGGCTCCGGGTCCGCTCACTGGTCGGGTCCACGTGGAAGGCGCTGGAGGCTGGCGCAACGGCCGTGCATGGAGCGTTGACCGTGGACGGGGCGAGCACCCTCACCGCACCCGCGCTGATCACCGGCAACGGGGCGGCGGTGGCCGGAGACGCGACGCTGACCCTCAACGCCGACGCTGGCGAGGTGCACCTGCGCGCCGTGGGGCCCGGAACGGCCGGGGCATCGCTGGAGCTGAAGCCGGGCGCAGGCGCGGCGTGGCGCATGGTCGGGCACGGATCCGGCGACGCCGGGTGGTCGGGCGGGGAGCTGGAGCTGCGGGACATCACGGCGGGCAAGCCGCGCCTCGTGATCACGGGGGCGGGACACGTAGGGGTAGGGACGACGGCGCCGGCCGGCCCCCTCCACGTCGTGAGCCCCAACGACGGCGTCGTCGACGGGGTGCTGGCCACGGTGCTCATCGGCAACGACGACCCGCTCCAAGTACCGCTGGCCGTCACGCAGTCCCAGGCGGACGCTTACGGCGCGACGCTGACGTCGCTCGGGCACGGCCTCGCCATCACGCAGGCGACGGGTGGGCTCGCCAGCGCGTCCCAGGCGCTCCTGGCGGTGGGAGTCGGTGGAGACACCAGCGGCGGCGTCCTGCGGGTCCAGGCGAACGGACGCATCGGGGTTGGCACCACCTCACCGGGGGCGCGCCTCGCGGTCCGCGGGCTCGCCAACGCCAACGAGGCCCTGCTGCTGATCGGAGGCGCGGATGACGCCTCGCGGCTCCGCGTAACGACGGACGCCGGGGGCCACGGGGCGCTGACCATCCACGACGTGGGCGGGGTCGCGAAGGTGTCGCTGTCCGGTGGCGGCACATCGTCGGTCCTCGGGAGCCTGGGGGTCGGCACCGCGAGCCCCGGTGCGCCACTCGACGTCGTGGGAGGCGGCACGTCGCAGCCGTCCGTGAAGATCACGAACACGGCGGGCGACGGCGTCATCCTGGAGGCCCACGACGCGGGCGGCGGCTTCCTGCGGCTGCGGGAGGGCAACGCCGGCGGAGAGCGGGGCCAGGCGATCCTGCTCGGGGTGCGGCGCCAGGACTCGGCGACCTCGCTTCGTCTCCAGGCGGTCAACTCCGTGGACGGCGCGAACGACGAGCCGGTCGTCCAGCTCCACGCCTACAAGACGGCAGACCCGGCGGCCACCACGGCCAACCCCGGGGCGCTGACCACCTTCACTGGGGGGCGCAGCCTGTACCGGTTCTCCAACGCGACGACGGCCCTGCTGGACATCCTGGCGGACGGGCGCGTGGGCATCGGGGACGCGACCCCGGAGGAGCGGCTGGACGTCGAGGGCAACGTCACGCTGAACTTCAACCAGCTCAGGGAGGCCCGCCTCCACAACGCGGGAGCCGCGCCTGCCGCCTGCAACGCGGGGAACAAAGGCCTCATCTACTTCAACACGTCGGCCAACAGCTTCTACGGGTGCAATGGCTCGACCTGGGTCACGCTCGTTGCGCCCGGACAGTCGGGCTCGGGCATCCCCGGGACCTCGGCGGACACGGCGGCAGAGAGCTGCGTGGCGGTCCGCGACGGGGGCGGCACGGCGTCGGGCCCGTATTGGATCGACCCGACGGGGGGAACGAAGTGGGACGCGTTCCTCGGCTTCTGCGACCAGCAGACCAACGGCGGCGGCTGGCTGATGCTCTTCAACAGCGTCGGAGACGTGGGCGGGCAGACCCTCTCGTTCTGGCAGATGCCCTATGCCGAGCGCTTCCGCATGAAGGGCTGGGCCGAGCCACTCCGCAACTTCTACTACGGAGAGCTCTACAAGTACGGCACGGAGTACATGGACACGGCGGCGGATCTCGGGGGCAACGAGGCCGTCCTGTTTCACGCCTCGGCCATGGGGATCAACGCCACCACCATGGCCATGCAGAGCCCGACCCTGATCAGCGGTGGCACGGGATACTCCTCCCAGTTTGCCTCCGGGTGGGCGTCCCTGGACGCCGACTTCGACGTCCACTCTGGAAACTGCTCGACCTCCTACTCCAGCGTCATGCAGCACTACTCGGCGTGCTGGACCTACAACATCGGCTCGGACGCCGACGGGCCCCACGCAGACGGCGGGTGGGGGCCACACATCTACTCCGGGGCGGCCGCGGGTGTGTTCGCCGGTGGCGGAGTCCTCGACGGCTCCAGCTACACCCGCGTCAACCGAATCACGAGGTGGGTTCGTTGGTCAGGGGCCGGCGCCAACTCCCCGGTGAACCCTGCGGCGAGCTGTCAGGCCGTCAAGACTGCGAATCCGAGCGCCGCTTCGGGCCTCTACTGGGTAGACCCCAACGGGGGAAATCCCAGCGATGCGTTCCAGGTGTGGTGCGAGCAGTCCCTGGAAGGCGGCGGCTGGGCGATGCTCTACAACAGCGTGGGGAGCTCCGCCGGCACGACCCAGGGCTTCTGGCAGTTCCCCTACGGCCAGCGCCTGTCCCTCATGGGGATCGCGGACCCGAGTACCAACTACTACAACGGGAGTCTCTACCTCCTCGGGACCTCCTACATGGACGTGTTCTGGGACCTGTCGAACAAGCAGGGCGTCGCGTTCAAGGCAACCGCCACCGGGATCAACACGACGACCATGAAGCTGCAGAGCCCGGCGATGACGGGCGGACCCGGCACGGGAGTCTACAGTTGCCACTTCGCCGACGGGTGGGCGAGTTATGACGCCGACTTCGACACCCACGGCAGCGCCAACTGCTCCACCTCCTACGGGAACGTGGCGCAGCACTACTGCTCGTGCTGGAACATGAACCTGGGCGCGGACGCCGAGTCTCCCGTCAACGACGGGGGCTGGGGCCCGCACGTCCACACGGGGACCCTGCAGGGGGTCGTGGCGAGCGCCACGACCGACGGGTCGAGCTACACGCGGGTCAACCGAATCACTCGGTTCGTG
The DNA here is from genome assembly GCA_045863395.1 of Myxococcales bacterium. Classification (GTDB taxonomy): domain Bacteria; phylum Myxococcota_A; class UBA9042; order JABWCM01; family BTVJ01; genus BTVJ01. The sequence continues at coordinate 15,181 of BTVJ01000068.1, read as the reverse complement.
AAGTGGTAGGGAAGGATGAGATTGGCGAGACTGGCGGTGGTCGTGTGCGCCCTGCTCCTCGGCGCGTGCGTGGACGAGGCTGGGCCCGCCCCGCTGCCCCAGGAGGACGGCGCGGCGGCAGACGGGGTCCAGGCAGACGGGGCGGTCGAGACTGACGCCGGCCCCCGGGAGGACTCCACCGGAGACGCCGGACCTGCGGGCGGAGACTCAATCTCGCAGGAAGACTCCGTAACGGACATCAGCGCCGACTCCGCCAGCAGCGATGACTCGGGAGACTCCGCAGCCGATTCTGACGCTGGATCTGGCGGAGACTCCACGGACGGCGATGGCGGGTCCGACGCATGGGGCGGCGAGTGCGCGGAGCCGGCGGACTGCGACGACAGCGACCCCTGCACCGAGGATCACTGCGCCGAGGAGACCGGCCTGTGCGCCCATGTCCCTCTGTCGTGCGATGACGGCGACGCCTGCACCATCGACTCGTGCGACGGCGGGTGCGTCACCGCGCCTGTCCCGTGCGTGGCGCCGGACCTCTGCTCCACCGCCGCCTGCGACGAGGCGCTCGGGTGCATCGTGACGCCCAAGACCTGCGACGACGGCGACCCTTGCACGGCGGACGCGTGCAGCCCGGTCGCGGGCTGTGTGGCCAACGCAGTGTCGTGCGACGACGGCGACGCCTGCACCGCCGACGCGTGTGTGGCGGGGACGTGCTCCCACCCGGCCAAGGCGTGTGGAGACGGCGACCCTTGCACCACGGACGGCTGCGACCCCGCCACCGGCGCGTGTACCCACGGGGCGATCATCCCCTGCGACGGGTGTGTCACGGCGCTCGACTGCGACGACGGTGACCCCTGCACGACGGACTCGTGCGCGGGGACCTGCGCTTGGGCGGCGGTCCCGTGCGACGACGGCAACGCCTGTACGGCCGACACGTGCGCCCCTGGGGTGGGGTGTAGCAGCGTCGCAGTGCCCTGCAACGACGACGACCCATGCACGGTCGATTCCTGCGACCCCGCGTCGGGGTGCTCGACGGTGGCGAAGTCCTGCGACGACGGGACGCTCTGCACGACCGACGCCTGCAACCCCGCCTCGGGAGCTTGTACCAGCACACCAGCGAGCTGCGACGACGGTGACGGATGCACCTTCGACTCCTGCCACCCGACGAAGGGGTGCCAGCACGCGCTGCTGCCCTGCGATGACCTCGACTCCTGCACGGCGGACGAGTGCATCGGCGGGCAGTGCACGAGCGAACCGGAGGGCTGCGACGACGGAGACCCGTGCACCGAGGACGGGTGCGACCCGAACCTGGGCTGCACGCACCTCGGGAGCCCGTGCTTCGACGGCGACCCGTGCACCGACGACACCTGCGCGCCGGGTGGATGCGTCAACGCCCCGGTCCCCTGCGACGACGGCAAGGCGTGCACCGACGACCTGTGCCTGCCCGCGGAGGGCTGCGTACACGTCCCCGGGTGCGACGACGGGGACCCCTGCACGACCGACGCTTGCGGGCCCGACGGGCAGTGCGTCTTCGCGCCGGCCGCCTGCGACGACGGGGACCCCTGCACGACCGACGCCTGCGTGGCCGGCAAGGGCTGCACCTACGCGCCGGTGTCCTGCGACGATGGGGACGGCTGCACCGTCGACTCCTGCGGGGCTGCCGGCTGCGCCCACCTCGAGGTGGCCGGCTGCGGGCCCTGCGCGACGCCCGCAGACTGCCCGGCCGGGCCGGCGTGTACGGTGGCGACCTGCGACGGGGGGTGCGAGTACCTCGACGCCTGCGACGACGGCGACGCCTGCACGGTGGACGCCTGCACGCCCGACGGCCTCTCGTGTACGCATGAGGTGGCGATCTGCACGACGGGCCTGCCGTGCATGGCGGCCGCCTGCACACCGGAGCTCGGTTGCGTGGTCGCCCCCTTCGACTGCGACGACGGCAACCCGTGTACGGCCGACTCCTGCAACCCGGCGATTGGCACCTGTGGGCACGCCTTCAGCGCGCCGTGCGCCTGCACGCTGGACGAGCACTGCGAGGACGGCGACCCCTGCACTGCCGGGGACTGCGCCGGGGGGACCTGTGTCCAGACCGCGCTGCTCTGCGACGACGGAGACCCTTGCACCACCGACGCCTGCGCCACGACGACCTGCGTCAACACGCCGGTCGCCTGCGCCGACGGCGACCCGTGCACGCTGGACGTGTGCGGCTCCGGGGCCTGCTCCAACCCGCCCGCCTCGTGCGACGACGCCGACCCGTGCACAGCGGACTCGTGCGATCCGACGACCGGCTGCGAGCACCTCGCGATCCCCGGCTGCAACTGACACGGTGACCAAACGAACGCGCAACGGACCTGACGTGGCCGACGTCTTCGGGTAGAGTGCGCGGCGGCGCACAGCACCGGAGCAAGCCATGAGGAACCGAATCGTACTGCCCCTCGCCCTCGCCCTCGCCGCGTGCAATGCGAGCGACGCCGTGGATGCCGGGGGAACCTCCGCCAGCGACGCCGCGGTGGATGTGGGTGTCCCCGACAGCGCGGGTCCGGGCACGGACACCTCGACGCTCCCGGACTCGGCCGCGGACGCGGCGGAGGCGACCACCGACGCCGGGGCGAGCGCAGACAGCGGATCGATCACGGACGGCGGCACAGGGGACGCTACCTCGGACGCGGGCGGCGACGCCACCACCGACACGGGCCCGTTCATCCCACCGGAGACGAGCCTCACGCCTGAGAGCGGGGCGCCCAACATGGCGACGGTCGCCGCCGGGTGGTACCGCGGCGACCTCCACTACCACACCAACTACAGCGGTGACGCAAAGAAGCAGGGCGGCGACGACCTGGCGACGGCCATTGCCATCGCCGACGCCTTCCGGGACCCGGTCTACCTGGCGCGCTACCCGGAGAACGCCGGCAATGGGCTGGACTTCCTGGCCATCACGGACCACCGAACGGACGAGGCCCTGTCGGACCCTGACTTCCACCACGACCACCTGATCCTGATCCCCGGCGAGGAGTACGGCAGCGACGGGCACGCCGGCATCTGGGGGTTGCTGGCGCACATCTCCAACGACGTGGCCGCGGGAGAGTCCAAGAACGAGCACCACCTGTGGGCCATCAACCAGGCGCACGAGCAGGGAGCGCTGTTCTCCATCAACCACCCGGTCCAGGACACGGCGTGGCTCTGGGACACGGACGGCATCGACGGCGTCGAGGTGTGGAACGGCCCCTGGGGCACGTTCTTCGGGCCGCTGACCGTGGAGCAGCTCGACGAGAAGGTGGCCGGCTCGGGGCACGAGAACATCTACATCCGGTCCGCGGTGGAGTTGTCGCGGGGCGGCGCCAACCACATGGCGCTCCTGATGTGGTACAACCACCTGACCAACGGGGTGCACATCCCCGCCGTCGGGGGCGGCGACCGGCACATGATCATCCCGGCGGGCCTGCCGACCACCTACGTGCTGCGCCCCGATCTGCCGCGCTACGAGGGCCTGGAGGGGCCCGCCCTCGGCTGGGAGGGCGTCGTCGATGGACTGCGGACCGGAGCTACCTTCGTGTCCCGCTCGCCGTTCGGGGCGCAGGTCGTGCTGGAGGCGGAGGACGCAGAGGGGAAGCGCTACCCGATGGGGGCTGAGCTCCCCGGCCCGGGCACGTACACCATCCATGTCACGGTCACGCGGGCCTACAAAGGCCTCCTGCGCTTGGTCACCGGGCCCATCAAGCCGCAGGCGACCAAGGTCACCGCGGAGCCGATGGTGCTCGCCGAGGACTGGATCCCCTCTGACCGGGCGACCGGCTCCTACGAGTGGACCGTGCCCGCCGGGGGCGCCTGGCTCCACGCCATCGTGCTGGAGGAGCTGCTGCCCGAGCCGCTGCCGCCGCAGCTCCAGGACGCGTGGGCCGTGCTCTCCAAGATGCCGGACGGAAAAGACATTGCTGCCATCGCCGGTGCGCTGGCCCCGATCCTCGACCCCAACGTGCTGCTGAACCCCAAGCTGTGCAACCCCGACGACTGGGACCCGTGGATGCTCCAGTGCATGCCGGCCGACGGCATGACCCTGGCCAGCTTCTACGTGCCCGACCGCCTGGAGCGGCTGATGAACATCTACTTCGAGGACGGCCAGGCAACCGACTGGTGCATGGGCGCGCTGACCAGCGCCTTCATGGCGCGCGACTGACCCTGACCTGACCCGCAACCATCCGGAGACACCGTGAGCACGTCGCGACACTACAAGAGCAACCTGCGAGACATCTTCTTCAACCTCTTCGAGGTCTTGGAGGTCCAGAGCACGACCTACGGCAAGGGCCCCTACGCCAGCATGGACGAGGAGACCGCCCGGGACGCGCTCGTCGCCTACGAGAAGCTGGCGACGACGGCGCTGGCGGACAGCTTCGTCGAGGCAGACCGGACACCGCTCAAGCTGGACGCCGACGGCAACGTTGCGCTCCCGCCGGGACTCCACCGCTCCATGGACGCCTGGTACGAGGGCGGCTGGCAGAACCTGGAGCTGCCCGAGTCTCGGGGAGGCTTCGGGGCGCCCCCGTCCCTGATCTGGTCGGCCTTCGAGATGACCTCCGGGGCGAATGCGACGGTGGCCTACTACCTCTTCGGGACGTTCATCTCGCGCATCATCGACCGCCTGGGCACCCCGTCGCAGAAGGCACGGTACGTCCAGAACATGATCGACCGGCGCTGGGGCGGCTCCATGGTGCTGACGGAGCCGGACGCGGGCAGCGACGTGGGGGAGGCACGCACCAAAGCGCGGCACGTGGAGGGAGACGTCTGGGAGATCGAGGGCGTCAAGCGCTTCATCACCAACGGCGACTTCGACGGCGTCGAGAACATCGTCCACCTGGTGCTGGCGCGCCCAGAGGGGGCCGTCGGCGGCACCAAGGGCCTGAGCATGTTCATCGTGCCGAAGTTCTGGGTCAACGAGGACGGCAGCCTCGGCGAGCGCAACGGCGCGTACTGCACCAACGTCGAGAAGAAGATGGGCATCAAGGGGTCGGCGACCTGCGAGATGACCTTCGGCGACCGGGCGCCGGCGCGGGGGCTGCTCGTCGGCGAGGTCCACGACGGCATCCGCCAGATGTTCCACGTCATCGAGCAGGCGCGCATGGCCGTCGGGGTGAAGTCCATGTCCACCCTGTCGACGGCGTATCTGAACGCCCTGGAGTATGCGAAGGAGCGTATTCAAGGGCCGGACCTGGCGCAGGCGACGGACAAGACCGCGCCCCGGGTCGCCATCATCCGCCACCCGGACGTGCGGCGCATGCTGATGTCCCAGAAGGCCCACGCGGAGGGGATGCGCGCACTCTGCCTCTACACGGCCTGGGTGCAGGACCAGGTGGAGATTCTGGGTGGGCACGTCTCCAAGGAGGCGCGGGCCATGGACGCGCTCAACGACCTGCTCCTGCCGCTGGTCAAGGGCTGGTGCTCCGACCGGGCCTACGAGCAGCTCGCGCTGTCCTTGCAGACCTTCGGCGGGTCTGGATACTGCCAGGACTACCCCATCGAGCAGTATGTCCGCGACCAGAAGATTGACTCCCTGTACGAGGGGACGACCCACATCCAGTCTCTCGACCTGATCTTCCGCAAGATCGCCCGGGACGGCGGGCAGACGCTGCGGGGGCTCCTCGGGCAGATCAAGAGTACGGCGGAGGGCACGGAGGGGGAGCTGGGCGCGGAGCGCAAGGCGCTGCTGCGGGCGCTCGGCGACGTGGAGGGCACCTTCGGCGCGCTGATGGGCAAGCTGGGCCAGTCGGTGTACCACGTGGGCTTCCAGGGGAACCGCATCCTGCTCGGCCTGGCGGACCTCGTGGTCGGGTGGCTGCTGGTGCGCCACGCGGAGGTCGCAGAGAAGCGGCGGGCCGGAGCGAGCGCCACGGACGCCGCCTTCTACGAGGGGCGGATCGCATCCGCCCGCTGGTGGTGCGCCAACGTGCTGCCGGGGTTGACGTTGACCCGCAAGCTGGTCGAGGGGAGCACGCTGGAGCTCATGTCCCTGCCGGACGAGGCGTACTGAGGTGGACAGCTTCCACTCGAGCTTGAGGATCGCCGACTCTGTTGAGTTGCCCGAGCCCGTCTTGGGGCCGGAGAGATGCCGCGGGCCGACCGACGTCATCGACTCCGAGGCTGGTGAGATTCGGGCGCAGGCGGCGGCGCTCGTCGCGGGGATCGCCGGAGACCGGGAGCGCGCTGAGGCGCTGTTCCGGTGGGTGCGCGACGCCATCGCCTACGACTTCACACCGGACCTGCGGTCTCGGGCAGACTGGGCCGCGTCGGGGACCCTGTCACGGGGGCGAGGCTTCTGCCAGCAGAAGGCGATGCTCCTGGCGGCGCTGGCCCGGGCGGCGGGAATCCCTTCTGCGCTCGGGTTTCAGCGCATCGTGGACCACAAGCTCAAGGACACCCGCTTCGAGGCGCTGCTGCCGGGTGGAGTGATCACCTTCCACGGCTTCAACTTCCTGTGGGTGGACGGGGCATGGTGCGCCGCCGACGCGACGCTGGACGCGGGGCTGTGCGGGCGGCGGGGGTACGCGCTCACCGAGCTGTGGCCGGGCGACCGGGCGCGCCTGCCGCTCCTCGACCTGGCCGGCGCGCCCCACTTCGACATCCTGCGAGAGTCGGGGCCGTTCGCGGACATGCCGGCGACGATCACCACGCTGGCGGTGTCCATGCACGAGAGCTGGTCGGGCCTGAAGGAGCTGGCGCGGCGCACCGGGGCGACCATGTGAGCGCGCGCGAGGGGGTCAGCAGCCGCAGTCGAAGCTCGGCGGTCGCACATTGACCGCGGGGCGCAGCGTTGCGCCCGCCGGGGTCATGAGCTGCTCCGAGCCCATGATCTCCACCCGGCCGTCCCCATCCAGATCGAAGACCGCGTCGGGGACGAAGTCGTGGCCGGGATCCTGCTCGTCGGTCAGCAGCATCAGCGTCTTGCCCTGGTCCTTGACCTCCCACGCGGCCCACAGCTCCCCGCCGAAGTCGCCGCAGCCGGACCCGGCGGCCGCCCAGACGGATATGAACTGCCGCCCATCGGGCATCTGGAAGGTGCGCACCCCGGGCTTGGCGCCCTCATAGGACGTCCACTCGGGCGTCTTGGTGCCCTGGGCCTCTGCCTGGTAGGCCTTCTGGAGCCGCGCCCACCCGGCGAGCCCGCGAAACTCTGTCAGCGCCTTCTGGTGCAGCGCCTTTCCGGCCGCGATGACGCCGGCGACGGCGGGGGCCGGGGCGGCGGCGTCCCGCGCCCAGAGCGCCGGGCCGCAGCCGGCCGAGAGGCGCCCGACCAGCATGCGCTCGTCCCCCGTGAGCATGTCCCACGCGTCAGCGGCGACCTTGTCGGGGGCCATGGGGCCCTCGGCCTCGGAGTCTCCCGTACCGCGCCAGGTGCCCAACATCCCGAAGTGCGCGTAGAACCGGACCCCCAGGTGGAGTGACTCCACCTTGGCGTCGCAGGCCTTGCCCTCGGCGTCGTAGAGCTTGACGGCCCGGCCCTTCCAGTCGGAGAAGGCGGCCGACTCGGCCTCCTGGACGACGAACGCCGGGTCGTCGGCGATCAGGGAGAGGGGGCCCTTGCCCTTCAGGGACGCGCCCCCCTGGGAGATCACCACCCACTGGGAGCCGCCGGCGGCGAACACGAAGGAGTGGTTCTGGGACGAAGGGCGGACGCCCTGCCCGGGCCCGCCCACCAGGTCGGAGGCCAGCAGCTCCTCGCGGGCGATGACGAGGCGAGGCGCCAGCGCCGCTTGGGGAGGCGTCGGTCCCTCCATCACCATCACGAGCTGCTTGGGCCCCACGTCCTTGTAGGTGCCGGACTCCCAGGTCTGCGTGAAGGTGACCACGGCCGCGTCGGCCGACGTGCGCACGGCGACGTCATCCGCGCTGACCGCCATCTTCTTGCGGAACATGCGCTCGCGATCCTTCAGCCACCCTGATCGGTCGAAGGTGGTCGTGCGAGGCCCGGAGCGCTTCACGCCGTAGAACTTCTGCGCGTAGGTCGCCTGGTAGGCGCGGAAGTCACCGTCGTTCTGCGCCGTGAGCCAGGTCTGGAGCAGCGCGCGGGCGGCCCCCTCGCTCACGTCTGCGTGGGCGTCGGTGGCAGCAAAGGCGAGCGCGAGCGTCAACGCGGCCGAGATCCCTCTCATGGTCCCTCCTCGATGGGCTGTGGGAGAAGCGGCGCACACGGTAGCATCCGAAGCGTCGAGGGGAAAGGGGGGGCCGGGATGGCGAAAGCAGAGGGAACCGCGAGACCAGGGGGAGGCGCCTGAGATCCCAGAGGGACGAGGAACCTCCAGGCGTCGGACAGCGTAAGACCCCGGTGAGATGGCCTCAGGAGGAACGGTCGGCCTTTGCGGCGTCCAGCGCCGCCTCCACGTCAGCCAGGGTCTCCGCCTGGACCGCGGCGTCCACAACCCGGGAGGCGGTGGCAACGTCCGAGATCGCGAGGAGGCGCGCCTCGAGGGGGGCCGGCACCTCGTGGAAGCGGCGCACCAGCATGCGCAGAGCGGCGCGCGCCTCTCCGCGCGCCTCTCCGCGCGCCTCTCCGCGCGCCTCGGCCTCCGCCGCCGTCTCGGCCATGACCCGCTTGAACCACTGTCGGGGCATCTCGGTCTGAATCGCCATGTCCTCCTCCTCGGGTGTCAGGGCGCCTCTACGAATCAACTCCAGGCGCCAGTGGACCAGCGTCTCCCGCAGGGGCGCCGCCAATGGGGACGAGTCCGGGAGTGCGTCGAGGTCTGACACGGCCTCCCGGAAGACCCGCCCTCGGCCCAGGAGCCGCAGGGCCAACGTCCGGGGCTCCCGTGGCAGCGAGTGGACCGCCACCACCATGGTAGCAAGAGACGGCGCCAGGCGGTAGACGCCGGCGCTGTGAGGCGCCGCGCCGAAGCCTCGCAGGACCGCCTGGGAGGCCGTCGTCGCTATGATCACCAGCGACGCCTCCGCCCCGCGGCGGGCGCCAGTCGCGCGGCGGACGGCGCGGTTGAGCTCTCCTTGGATGGCGAACAGCTTGGACAGGCAGCCCGTGACCGCCCGGCGCTTGAGGGGGCCGCTGAACAGCTCCACCAGCGTCGGTCCACGGGCCAGGCTCCCGAGCAGCTCCACCGGGGAGGGAGCGCCCACACGCGGCACGAACCACAGGTCGCCCGTCTGCCCCCTGGGGGGCACCTCCCGCTCCAGCTCCACCTCTCCGAAGGCGTCGAGCATCGCCGCCGCCACCGTCTTTGCCAGCCTGTCCCGAAGCTCCCGCATGGCTGCCTCCTGCCGGCGGGGCGCTTCGGACCGGGGCGGCGCTCGTTGCGCCGTTGGTCTGGGGGCGCCTGGGCGGGCGCTACCGCGGAGGCTGGCTCGGCCGCGGAGGGCCGCAGACCTGTGGAGCACACGTGGGCAGAGCTGTGGGCCGGCAACAGGGCGCCTCCCAGCGGCGGAGCGCGAGCCCTGGGGCAGCCATCGTGAGGGCGCGGACTCGACGGTCCCAGGGACGCGGGGAGGCCCGGGTGGCGGACGACGGAAGGCCCCGGTGCAGAAGGCTCAGGAGGGACGCTCGGCGTCCACGGCGTCCAAGGCCGCCTCCACATCGTCCAGGGTCTGCGCTTGGACCGCGAGGTCCACGAGCCGGGAGGTGGTCGCGGCATCCGAGAAGGCGAGGAGGCGCGCCTGGAGGGAGGCCGGTACCTCGTGAAACCGGAGTGTCAGCACGCGGAGGGCGGCCCGCGCCTCTCCGCGCGCCTCGGCCTCGGCGGCCGTCTCGGCCATCACCCGCTTGAACCACTGTCGGGGCAGCTCGGTCTGCATCACGAAGTCCTCCTCCTCGGGTGTCAGGGCGCCTCGGCGGACCAGCTCCAGGCGCCAGTGGACCAGCGCCTCCCGCAGGGGCCCTGCAAGTGGGGAAGAGTCCGGGAGAGCAGCGAGATCTGCCACGGCCTCTCTGAACACCCTGCCTCGGCCCGGGAGCCGCAGGGCCAACGTCCGGGGCTCCCGTGGCAGCGAGTGGACCGCCACCACCATGGTAGCAAGAGACGGCGCCAGGCGGTAGACGCCGGCGCTGTGAGGCGCCGCGCCGAAGCCTCGCAGGACCGCCTGGGAGGCCGTCGTCGCTATGATCACCAGCGACGCCTCCGCCCCGCGGCGGGCGCCAGTCGCGCGGCGGACGGCGCGGTTGAGCTCTCCTTGGATGGCGAACAGCTTGGACAGGCAGCCCGTGACCGCCCGGCGCTTGAGGGGGCCGCTGAACAGCTCCACCAGCGTCGGTCCACGGGCCAGGCTCCCGAGCAGCTCCACCGGGGAGGGAGCGCCCACACGCGGCACGAACCACAGGTCGCCCGTCTGCCCCCTGGGGGGCACCTCCCGCTCCAGCTCCACCTCTCCGAAGGCGTCGAGCATCGCCGCCGCCACCGTCTTTGCCAGCCTGTCCCGAAGCTCCCGCATGGCTGCCTCCTGCCGGCGGGGCGCTTCGGACCGGGGCGGCGCTCGTTGCGCCGTTGGTCTGGGGGCACCGGAGTGGGCGCCATGGCGGAGGCTGGCTGGGCGGCGGGGGACGGCAAACCTGTGGAGCACGCCTGGGCAGAGCTGTGGGCCGCCAACAGGGCCCCTCTCAGCGGCAGAGCGGGAGGCCCTCGACAGCGGCCATGGCCGCGGCGCGGGTGGCAGCGTCGAGGGGAGGCGGGCAGGTGGGGTCGGCGACGATGCGGTAGCCGTCGTGAGCGACGAGCGCCCCCTTGGGGATCGCCGCGCCACTCCGCAGGGCTGCGACGTCGGCGGGCCGGAGGCGGCAGGGCTGGTCAAGCGGAGCCATCCAACCGAGCGCCGCGCGGGTCGGCGCGGCGACGACCAGGAAGAGCTCCTCGGGGCTCCCCGGGAGCTGCACCGCGTCCAAGGGGCCGAGGGCGAGCGTCTGGGCGGCGCGGACAGGGCCCTGGCCCGAGCCCGCCGGGAAGACCAGCAGGCCGCCCGGGCCGTAGAGGTCGAAGACCCGCACGTGGAGGTCCTGGTCCGCCGTCAGCCAGGCGTCCGTGCGCTCGCCGTCGCAGAGGCCGCCGCCGGAGCGAGCGCCGATGCGGAGCGTGAGCGCGGCGGCCACGGGCGGGGGCGATGCCTCGTCGGGCGGGGCGCCAGGCGCGATGGACCCGGGGATGAACACCGGGGGGGACACCACCCACGCGCCGTCCGTGCGTGATCGGATCTCCCAGGCCAGGTCGAAGCCCGCGACCCCCTCGTGGCGCCGCGCCTGGGTGAGGCCGCGGGCGACGACGTCGGTGTCCTTCGGGAGGGAGCGACCATTCCACCCGCGCGCCACGACGACCACGCGCCCGCCGGCCCGGGTGACCGCGTCGCTCATCATGCGCTGGAAGAAGCTCGCCAGCTCACCGCCGGCCACCGCGCCCACCTTGACTTTGTCGATGGCGACGCGGGCGGCATCCAGCGTCCCGCCCTCCCGCTGGACCAGCGCGGCGAGGGACCTCGCCAGCTCCCGGGTCAGGGCGTCCGCGTCGAAGCGGCTCCGCCAGCGTTCGAGGTCCGCCGTGCGCGCCGCCACCATGGCGCAGACGGTGGCGGGGCCGCGGCCCACCCGCCACGGGCGGATCAGCTCCCGCAGGCCCTCGCAGTCGCGACCCTGGGCGCAGTGGCGGCGCACCAGGCTCGCGGTCGCCGCGTCCTGTGCGACCTGCTCCTGGCCGGGCCCGGCCGGCGCGTGGGCCACCTCGTAGTCGTAGTCGGCGGTCGGGGGCATGGTCGTGCCCTGGCAGTCCCAGGCGTCGGTCTGGGCGGCGCCGGGACGGGCGAGCACCAGGGTCGTGCAGAGGGCAAGCCAGAGGACCCAGGCGGGACCGGCCGCGACGCCCGCGCGGGCCGTCATCGCCCGCGCACCGCGGCGGCGTCCCGGAGGCGGCCCTGGCCCTCCAGCGCGCGGGCGGTGCCCTCCACCGCGGCGTCCTCTGCCACCTTGCGAGCCTGGTTGGGCAGGAACGCGAGGGCCTTCACCTCCACCATGGGGCCGTGGGGGGTCGGGGTCGGCGGGCCCGCTCGCCAGCAGCGCACCTGGAGGTGCTCGACGAGGCCGCCCGCCGCGGCCTCGACGACCGCCTCGTCTTCCAGGAAGCCGGAGAGCGCCGACGTGCGGGACCCGGAGCTCGCGCGCAGCGTCTCGCCCAGGTAGCGGAGCGCGTAGGTCGCCGCGTCCCGCTGGGCGAGGCTCCGCGCCTGGGCCTCGCTGCCGGCGCGGAGCGACATGCCGACGAAGTAGACGCCGTCCAGGCTGTCAGGGACCACCGTGTCCCAGTCTCCGTCGCACACGCTCGGGCCGGCGGCGGTCCGCACGTCGACCGTGCGGAAGGCGAAGTACGCGTCCTGGAACTCGGTGCCGCGCCGCCAGGCCACGCCGTCGGTGTACTCGATGCCGGCGCTCACGCCCTGGTAGCCGCCCTGGGCCTTGACGCCCACCTCGGAGCCCGCCATCTGGTAGACCACGCCCGTGCCCCGGTAGAGCTCGCCCACGATGCGCTGCTCGCACTCCCGCGGCGCGGCCTGGCAGCAGCGGTCGAGGCCGTCCGGGTCGGCGACGTCCGCGACGAGCTTGCGCGCCAGGGTGTACCGAATGCGGTAACCCGCCTCGTCGCTCATGCCCGCCGAGACCCCCGCCACCGCCGCGTAGCCAAGCGAGCCGCTGACCCCCGTCGAGGCGCGGAACACCTCGTCGAAGCTCCCCGAGGCGCCCACCTCGCGGACGGAGATGTACTGGCTGCACCGCGTCCGCCGCGCCCGGGTCTCGTCCAGCTCGTCGTCGGGCAGCCCGTCGGGCACGAAGCGCCCCACGTAGGGAGACGCATCGTCGTCGAAGGACACCCGCAGATGGAAGCCCCGCTTGGGGCTCGGCAGCTTGACCACGCTGTCGGGGGCGCCCCCGACGCCTGGGCCCGCGCCGCTCTGGATGGACTTCGCGCAGGCGGGGGCGAGGGCGAGGGCCAGGAGCAGCGCCCCCCGCAGTGCCTGGATGGTGGCGGTCATGTTCCCTCTCGGTGGGGGGACGCCAGCCGTGGTGGCGTCTGCGGTTCACAGGCCCCCGGTGCTTTGGCGATGGGGCCAGAGCGCCTCGCCCGGCGTTCGCGGGGCGCTCCGGCCGCGGCCAGGGGAGGCGGCCACGACGAAGGGCGTCAGTCGCCCTCGAAGACCTCGTCCACGGTCCGGGCGTCCAGCACCCTGCCGGACCAGACCATCAAGGTGTCGGGCGACGCGGCACGCACGCGGGCGGCCGCCGCGTCCGTCAGCGGCCCGAAGCGGAGGGTGAGCAGCCCGACGAGCATGTCCATGCGACCCTCCCTCTTGCCCTCCCTCTTGCCCTCCTTCTTGCCCTCCTTCCTGCCCTCCTTGCGGCCCTCCTTGCGGCCCTGCTCTCGTCCCTCCTCTCGCAGCTTCTCGGCGGTGCTCATGACTGCCTCCCTGCCCAGGGGTCCGGCGATGGCGGCCATGCGCCGCCCCAGCTCGTCGGGGCGGGCCACCTCGCTCGCTTCGAGGATGTATCTTATGGATAGCTCCAGAGCCTTCAACCCGCTCTCCTGAAGGACCTGCACGACCACGGCCGCCCAGTCCTCCAGGCGGTCGAGGAGGTCCGGGTCGTCGATGTGCTTGAAGTGGAACAGCGCCAGCCTCCCGAGCGCCGTCCCGCGGAGAGAGCGGTCGTCGTGCTCCGAGAGGTCCAGCAGCGCGATCCCGAAGTCCGGAGAATACGGCAGCAAGGCGCCCCGCGTCCCCTCATCGACGTCGAGCAGGCCCTCGAAGCGCGTGGGCGCGCGCCAGCGCTGCTGCCCGTGGAAGAGCACCAACGGGATGTTGGGCGGCAGCCCTCGCTCCCGCTGCTCCGGCGTCGCGTCGGCCACCCACTGCGCCCAGATCCTCTCCATGTACCGCAGGAGCTCGAGCGGTACCCACTTGCTCGCGGCGCGCCGGTGGTCGAACAGCACGCAGGCCAGCGCCGGCCGCCCCGCCACGGTGAGCTGGAAGAGCAGGTCCGTGTGGCACTGGCGCAGCTCCGGGTCCACGAAGCTCCCCTTGGGCGACGAGAGGGAGTCGAGGTCGACCAGCGCGGTGATCGCGGGCGGCAGGTACGCCTCCAGGTGGGCGCGCGCGTGCTCCTTCTCGCCGTACACCGCCTTGATGAAGGCGTCGTGGGGGGTCGAGGTCATCTCCGGCGTTCATCGCACGGGGCGGTGGACTTGGCAACCACGAAGTGAACGGCACGCGGCGGAGGATCCGGCCACCAGTCAGCTTGCGCCGGCATCGCCCCGAACGCTCTTGATCCACCCCCCGAGCATGCGCCCGACGTCATCCATGCCGCGGGCGGCCCGCTCGTGGCGCTCCATCGGGAGAAACCCCAGGTCCCGCGCCAGCCGCAGCTCGAGGACCACGTTGCCCCAGAACTGGCTGGTCAGGTTCCTGATCGGGACTCCGCGAGGGGCGCCCTCGCCGGATGGGATCCGCGCGTGCGCCAGGATGGTGCGGCAGAGCCAGAGCACGGCCCCCTCGGGCACGAGGCGCCGGGTCAGGCCGGGGAGGACGTCGTGGCGCACGTTGTCGAAGAACTTTCGGACGTCCATCTTCAGGAAATACGGGAACTTCCACGAGCAGTGGCGCCCCCGGGCGATGGCCCGGTGGGTGCCCTCGTTCTTGCGGGAGGCGTAGGAGTGCCGGTAGAAGGCCGCCTCGAAGCGGGGCTCCATGGCGCCGCCCAGCGCGTGGTGGACCACCCGGTCGCGGAAGGCCGCCACGCTGATGGTGCGCGGCTTCGGGTCGCGGATGCGGAAGTACTTGTACGGGCGCGGCCGGTACTCCAGGTTGCGGAGCTCGTCGGAGAGGCGGAGGATCTCGGTCTCCTGGTCGCAGAAGAAGGCGGCCTCCTCCCGCTTGCCACTGTGTCTCTTGCGCGCACGGCGGAACGCTGCGTCCAGCGCGCGGTAGCTCGTCAGCGCTTCGAAGAGGTGCGTCGGCTCCGGGAGGGGGGGATCCAAAAAATCGCGCGATCCCTCCGTTGTGAGGTCGTCTCGGCTCACGGTGTGGTGGCCTCCCGTGGGCCCTGCCCGGGGGTGCTCCGATCTGGCATCGCGGCGACTCGAAGCGCCGCGCAGCGGGCCCGCGCCAGCTCACCGCGCCGCGCCGTCTTCGCCGCGCGCCTCCCCCGTCGGACGGGGGGCGCGCGGCGGAC
>BTVJ01000067.1:0-39288 GCA_045863395.1 Myxococcales bacterium | reverse complement strand
CCCCAAACCCTGACGGCGTGCACCGATCTCCGCGGTTCTCAGTGCGCGTTCACACTTTTCGCCGCTGCGAGAGCTCGCCGCGTTTGCGACCTTCGAGATGGAGCTGGTCCAGGCTGTCCGAGGGTTCAGCCAGGGTGTCGAGTCTTCCTGACGGACCTGCTCCTTCCCATTGGGGATGTCAGTCGGTGACGCGCCGCTGCATGATGATGGCGTCCAGCCAGTGGCCGAACTTGTGGCCCACCTCGCGCAGGCGCCCGGCCTCCACGAAGCCGTGCCGTGCGTGCAGCGCGACGCTCACGGGCTGGTTGGCCTCGATGACGGCGACCATCTGGTGGTGCTGCAGCTCCTGCGCGCGTGCGACGAGCGCTGACAGGAGGGTCGTGCCTATCCCCCTCCGGTGGTGGTCCGGCGCCACGTAGACCGAGTCCTCCACGGTGCGCCGATAGCCGCTCTTGGAGCGGAACGCGCTCAGCGCCCCGAAGCCCACGATCACGCCGGCCTCCTCCGCGACGAGCAGCGGGTGCGCGGGAGCCCGCTCGGTCACGTAGCTGCGGCACTCGTCGAGGCTCTGGGGGTCCTCACGGAAGATGCAGGTGGAGGTGGAGATGTAGTGGTTGAGCAGGGCGTGGATGGCCCCGACGTCGGCCTCCGTGGCGCCGCGCACCGTGATGGGCGGCCACACGGTGAGCTACTTTGCGAAGGCGGCGGGGTCGGCGTCGAACTTCTTCTTGCACCCGGGGCAGCAGAACACGTAGGTCTTGCCGTCGTGCTGGCTGAACGTGGAGTCCGCCTCGACGGCGAAGGCCTTGCCGCTCACGGCGCAGGTGGCCTCGGTGCCGACCAGGTCCGCAGGCAGCGCCCCGCTCGCCGCCACTGCGCCCTTCTTGCATTCGCAGTCGCCCTTGTCGCAGTCGCCCGTGCAGCCGGCGGCCTTGTCGGCCTTGGCCTGCTTGTCGCACTCGCCCTTGGCGGCCTTGTCGCAGGCGCCCTTGCAGTCGCCCTTGGCCTGCTTGTCCTGGCACTCGGGCTTGTCGCAGCACGGCTTGCCCTGCTCCGCGCACCCCTTGCAGTCGGCCTTGTCGCAGCAGGGCTCGGCGGCGGCGCCTGCCGAGCCGGCCGACCCCGTGGTTCCGGTGGATGCGCAGCCGACCAGGGCGGCCAGGCTGATGGCAAGTGAGGCAATCAACGTCTTCATGGGAGCTCCTCTGATGGAAAGGTGGATGTACGCGTGGCTGTCAGAACGCCGTCCCGTCCGATCTCGTTCCCGGGGAGTAGGCGCTGCCCTTGTGCTGGATGTAGGGCGCCTTGGGGTCGCCGTCCGTCGAGCGGACGAGGCTCCGGTCCTTGCCGCCCTCCTTGCCGAACGTGACCTGGTCGATGGTGGAGCCGTCCGCCGCGACGAGGCGCACCTGGTCGCCGCCGTTGTTGAGGCCGAGGCCCTTGGACACGAAGAGCTGCGGGTCGCCCTTGGCGGCGAGCTTGTTGGTCTTGCCGCCGCCGAACACGACGACTGCGCCCCCGGCACGGAGCCAGGTGCCGTCCGGGAACGTGAAGCGAACCGCCTGGCTGTCGGACAGGGTCCAGCCGCTCAGATCCGCGCCAAACGTGCTCGTGTTGACGATCTCGACGAACTCGTCCTGGTCGGCGCTGCGCTTGCCGTCCTTGTTGGCGTCGCCCTTGGTGCCGTCCGGCGGGTCGGCGAGGACCTCGTTCAGGATCACGACGGGCACCGCAGGCGCCGGCTTGGTGCAGGTCAGCGCCGCGGGAACGCACTGGCGCGTGGTGATCACGCCGCCCGATGCCACGTCCATGCAGGTGTAGCCGTTCGGGCACCCGTCGCTGGTGGTGCAGCGCGCCGTGCAGACGCGCTCGGAGCTGTTCAGCTTGGTGCAGAGGTTGCCCTCGCCGCCGCAGTCGGATGCCACGGTGCAGCCCCCGCAGAGGTTCTTCACGTTGGCGTAGGGGTGCAGGTGCGGGTTGTCGTCGATGCCGTGGACCCCGTACATGGTGTTGAACCACGTGCTGTTGCCGTCGAGCTTCTTGAGCAGCTCCTTGTACGTCCACGGCTTGTGGTTCCCCTGGTAGTCCGTGTCGAAGATGGCGCGCAGGAAGTCCCGCACCGTGCTCGCCGTGGAGGCGTTGGAGAAGTTCGTCGTCGTGACGATGTCGACGTTCTTGTTGCCCGCCTTGGCCGGGTTCGCCATGAAGGCCTCGCCCAGGGCGTAGGTCTCGCAGCCCTCGGCCAACACGACCTGGTACGTCGACGGCATCGGCAGCAGCGGGATCTCCGAGTCGTCCAGGTCCCCCTCGTCGGTCTTCTTCCAGTTGGCGAGCGCGAACCCGTAGAAGGGCCCTGAGTGGCCGCTGAAGACGACGACCTCGCGCGTGGCCAGGCTCTCCCGCATGTCGTCCTCGAGCTGCACTCCGCCGGCGTCCGTGTCAGGGTCGGTGTCCGTGCCCGGCTTGCCCCAGTACAGGCTCACCTCGACGGCCACGCTCTTGCCCGCCGCCTTGATGGTCTTCTTGAGGGGACCGCTCGCGCGGCCGTAGGCGTCGTAGTTGGCGACCGGGCTCTTGAAGCCCTGGGAGACGAGCCAGGTGTAGACGTCCTTCGAGTGCTTCAGGTGGTACTCGCTGTGGTAGTCCCAGCCGAAGTGGACGCCGATGGTGACGAGGCCGTCGGCGAACAACGCGTTGGTGTCGATCCAGGCGTCCTCGGACCGGGGCTGGGCCCACACGGTCAGCGCGAGGGTCTCCTTCTTCGAGGCGTCCACCTTCGACGGGTCCCAGGTGCCCCACGGGGACTTCCGATACCACTCGTTGTTGGTCTCGAGCTGTTGCATCTGGGAGTTGGTCGGCTTGCCGACCTCGAGATCGAACGCGTAGCGCCCCTCACCGACCGACGTCGCCGGCAGGCGCGACAGCAGGTCGAGGGTGCCGCCCACCTCGTGGCGGAACGTGAACGAGAACGTGCCCTTGGGGCTCTCCTCGATGCTCATGTCTTCGAAGGAGCCGTTCTTGGTCAGGCTCTCCAGGCCGCCATAGTCCTTGTTGGTCGCGTCGGGGCCCTTGGGGCCCACGTACTGGTTGAGGAACCAGCCGATGGCGATCTGCTTGTAGGGGATGAGCCGCTTGGCGGCCTGGAGTCGGCCGGCGTCGTCCTTGGCGGCGTCGGCGCCGTCCAGGACCACGGCGCTGCGGCCCTCCACGTAGTACTCTTGCGCCGACAGGCTGAGGAAGTCGTCCTTCTTGCCGGGCGGGACGAGCTCCGCCTCGCCGTCCAGGGTCTCCTCGAGGGCCTCGTCGCCGGGGTCGCACGCCACGAGGGAGGCTGCGCAGAGCATCGCCACCTGAGTCCGCCACATCCGCTTCATCGTAGACCTCCGGGTCCGGATTTTCAGGCGCCGTATAGCAGGTTCCTGGCGGGGGGGCAAGGACCATCCGGACCACTCGGGCGGGTGTCCCAGGGTGAGACAGCCCGGGGCGTCCTCTGGCTCGATTCGGGCCGCCCCGTCTGCGCCGACCTCCGCGGGTCATACATGATTCCGGGCGGTTGCCTTGTCCGCCCGCCGTGGCACGGCCCTTGCGACAGGGTCCCGTGGTCTGTCACACAGGAGGTCCCATGCGCATCACATTCTGGGGAGTTCGGGGGTCCATCGCCGCGACGGGCGGCGCCACGGTGCAGGTCGGGGGGAACACCACGTGCGTCGAGGTTCAGTGCGGCGACGTGCGGCTGATCTTCGACGCGGGCACCGGGATCCGGGTGCTTGGCCGTCATCTTATGAAGGAGCTGCCCCTGCGGGCGCACGTGCTGTTCACCCACACCCACTGGGACCACATCCAGGGGCTGCCCTTCTTCGGGCCGGCCTTCGTACCGGGCGGCGTCCTCGACCTCTACGGGGCGGCCCGCCCGGGCCCGACGCTGCGGGAGGTGCTCGCCACGCAGATGACGCAGCCCTTCTTCCCCGTTACCCTGGACGCCTTCGGCGCGGAGCTTCGCTTCCACGAGGTGGAGCCGCGCCGCCCCATCCACATCGGGGACGCGACGGTCACGGCGGCCGCGCTGAACCACCCGGACGGGGTCGTGGCCTATCGCGTCGACTGGCGCGGGGCGTCGGTGGTGTTTGCGACGGACACGGAGCACTACAGTGTGGTGGACCCGCGCCTGACGCGGCTGGCGCGGGGGGTGGACGTGCTGATCCACGACGCCCAGTACACGGCGGAGGAGTATGCCGGGGCGTCCGGCATGCCCCGCCTCGGCTGGGGCCACTCGACGGTGGAGGCGGCGGTGGCGCAGGCAAAGGCGAGCGGCGTCGGGCGCCTCGTGCTGTTCCACCATGATCCCGACAGGGACGACGCCGGCGTCGCGGACCTGGAGGCCCGTGCGCGGGCGGGCTTCCCCGCGACTGACGCGGCCCGGGAGGGCATGGTCATCGAGCTGGGCGAGGCGAGCCGGGCCGCGGCGTGAGCGGTGACTGGATGGAGGAGGCGCGAGATGGGTGTCCTGGACGCGGTGGCGCAGCTCCTCACAGTGGAGATCGACCTGGACGTCGTCCTCGGCCGCATGGTGGACGTGGTGGCGCGGGAGCTGGGCGCCGAGCGGGCGACCCTGTTCCTGCGGGACCCGGCCACCGGCGGCCTCGTCTCCAAGGCGGCGCACCTTCCCGAGCTGCCGTTCATCCGCCTGGCCCCGGGCCAGGGCATCGCGAGCATCGTGGCGGAGACCGGCACGGTGCTCAACCTCCCCAAGCCCGACAGCGATCCCCGGTGGTACGAGGGCGTGGACCGTGAGACGGGCTTCCGCACGCGCTGCCTGCTGGCGGTGCCCGTTCGGATCGACGCCGTGGTAGGGGTGCTCCAGGTCCTCAACAAGAGGGACGGGGTGTTCACCGAGGGCGACGAAGCCTTCGCGCTTGCCCTGGCCGCGCAGGTGGCCCAGGCGCTCGCGTGTACCAGCCTCGGGGCGCGGCTGCGTCCGGGGCTGCCGGGGCCTCCGGTGCTCCAGTACCGCTACAACCGCATCGTAGGGGACAGCCCGGCCATGGCCGCGGTCTACGAGCGGGTGCGCCGGGCGGCTGCCACGGACGCGACGGTGCTCATCACCGGAGAGAGCGGCACCGGCAAGGAGCTCATCGCCCGGGCCGTCGCGACCAACGGCTCACGGCGGGACAAGCCCTTCGTCAAGGTGGACTGTGCGGCGCTGCCGCCGACCCTGGTGGAGAACGAGCTGTTCGGCCACGCCCGGGGCGCCTACACGGGGGCGGACCGCGCCCACACCGGCAAGTTCGAGGCAGCGGACGGCGGGACCCTGTTCCTCGACGAGGTGGGCGAGCTGCCTGCCTCTGCCCAGGGCAAGCTGCTGCGCTTCCTGCAGGACCGGGAGATCGAGCCCATCGGCAGCGGCCGGGCCGTCACGGTGGACGTGCGCGTGATCAGCGCGACCAACCGGGATCTGGCAGCCCTGGTGGAGGCGGGTCAGTTCCGGCAGGACCTCTTCTACCGCCTGCGCGTGGTCCAGATCGCGCTGCCTCCCCTGCGGGAGCGGGGACTGGCCGACGTGGAGGGGCTGGTCGAGCACTTCCTTCAGATCTACGGACGCAAGCACGGCGCCAAGGTGCGCGGCCTCTCGCCGGACGCCTGGGCGCGGCTGCGGCTGCACGCCTGGCCGGGCAACGTGCGAGAGCTGGAGCACTGCATCGAGGCAGCGGTGGTCCTGACCCACGAGGGGTGGATCGCCGCGGACCACCTGGGCCTCCCGGCGAGCGGGGCGGCTCCTGAGGAGGCGGTCGCGCCGACGCTGGCGGAGGTGGAGCGGAGGCACATCCTGCGGGTGCTCGCTGCGGTCGACGGCAACCGCAGCCGCGCCGCGGAGGTCCTCGGCATCGGGAGGAGCACCCTGGCCCGGAAGCTCAAGGAGATGGGGTTGTAGCGCGTCGGGCGAGCGCCGAGGGCGAGCGCCGAGGGCGAGCTGTGGGCTCCTGAGCGCCGGACGACCTGCGTCGCGCGAGCGCAATGAGCGCTAGCGCGAGGGCAGCCCACGGGAGGGGGCCGCCTCGCGGGGACGCCGAGCAAGACCCGCCCGAGCCGCCCGAGCCGCCCGAGCCGCCCGGGCCCGCCGAGCCGCCGCCCCCTCCGCCGCCCTTCGCATCGCTCAGCGGCCCCTGGCCGTCGCCGGAGGGCCCAGCATCCGGCGTGCCGAAGTCCGGCTCGGGAGCCGGCGGCAGCTCGTAGGTCGAGGGGAGGCTCGGCGAGCCCACCTGCGCGTAGTCGAGCTGGGCGTCCACGTCCTGCGTGAAGTCCGGGTCGTACGGTCGAGGCGGTCCCCACTCGTCGAGCACTTGCGCCTGGAACAAGGACGGGGCGCCGGGGACGGGTCCGAAGGTCGGTGTCCCGAAGCAGCTACCGTTGCAGGGGAAGACGTGCACCTGCCCGGTGGAGTAGGTCGCGGTGATCTGATCCTGCTGCGTCGCCTCGTCGCAGGAGATGACCGTCTTGACCACGTGCTGCCTGGGCACCTCCGGCAGGTCGGGGTTGAACGCGAAGATGGGGTCCTTGGTCATCTGGTCCGGGTCCTGGGTCGTATAGAAGCGGGTGACCGTCTTGGCGCTGTCGAACATGGCCTGGATCTCTTTGAGGGGACCCACGATCTCGTCCAGCACCCGGCTGCGGAGCTTCTCGAGGTCCGCGGTGAGCTCCAGCTCGCCTGCCCACCAGTCCAGATAGCCGTAGAACTCGGCCTCCGTAGTCACGTGGTCCTCGTTGCTGGGGCAGGGGCCGAAGCGCCAGAAGTTGCTCTCGTCGTAGGCCGGGGAGTAGTAGCAGTTGCCGTAGGGGTAGCCCTTCTGGCCGTCGGGGAACGGCACCTCGCTCATGAGGAGCGCCGAGAAGTCCGCGTTGGAGAAGAGGGCGAGGGAGCGGGCCGCGCTGAGGAACGCGGCCAGGGTCGGCGCGGTCTTCAGCTCCTGCTCCGCCGTAGCATTGCCAGCCCAGAACAGCTTGGCGAATGTGGATGCGGGCCCCGAGAACTCGGTGATCCACGCGTGGCCGGCCAGCGTGTCGATGGCGTCGTCGGCGACGGCCAGGTAGTTGGCTCCGCCCGGGAAGATCAGCGCCGCGTCGTTGATGACGGCGTGGGGGAAGTTCTTCGGGATGGCGCGGGCGTCTCCGAGCACCCACACCAGGATGGGCATGTTGGGTGTCGCGGCGATACCGGTCAGGCGCAGCGGGACGCAGGGGGCGTCCTCGGTCTGGTGGATGGCCACCGGCCGCAGGTCGCCCGTGCTCTTGTCGCTCTGGAGGCGCAGCCCCAGGAACACGTACTTCCCGTTGACGTAGTACTCGAGGATCGGGCGCGCGGCTGGGTCCTGGACGTAGCCGTTGTCGTTGAGCCACGCGTACAGGGCGTCGGCGTCCGTGGCCTGGATGAGCTGCGCCGCGTACGGGCCGACGGCTGCCTCCTGAAGCACGACGACGGGGGGAGGGACGCTGGATGGGCCCGCGCTGTCGGACGCTCCACCGCCCGATGCGTCCGCGCCGCCGAACCCACCGTCCCAGCAGGATGACTCGAACGTGTTCTGGACTGTGAACAGAGGGTTGGTCTGTTGCTGGATGCGGTCGAAGAGGATGCCCGACGAGATGCTCACCGCCTTGTCCAGCGGCAGGGGGACGCCCTCCGAGTCGGTGGGGATGTCCGCGAGCGGCAGCACCCAGCCGAAGGTGGTCGGGTCGCCCTGGTAGACTATTTCGATGTGCATCGCGACGCGGTCCTTCTCCCGCGCGAAGACGACCCGCTCTCCGGCCTGGTAGATGGGCGCCTGGGTCACCGCGTTGCAGAAGAACCCGCCGCAGGCAGCGGCCTCGGATGCGTCGGCCACCAGCGCGATGGTCAGGCCAGCGGCCACGGTCCATGCGGACCAGCGTCCTACCGTGCTCATGTCTCCTCCCTTTGTTGGATTGACGGTGCGAGTCCCAGCAAGAAGCGCGCCATGGTGTCCGTGGGGCGGATCGCCGCTAGTCGGGCCGATGGTCGCCGTGGCGAGCAGGCGGGCTGTTCCAAGTCGGTGTCGAAGTTCTGCCGCGCACGGGGTGATGTTCTACAGTGCCCTCGGGAGGGCCAGGAAGGTTGACACGGGCCCCGGCAGACGAGAGAGTCAGTCCCGCGGCGTCGTGCCGCCGGAGATGGGAGTCATGGGACCCGTAGCCCAGGTGTTTGCGCTGTGCGCCGCGCTCATCGCGGAGCGGGGTCATGGTGCCCGCGTCACCCGCCCCGTAGCTCAGCAGACCTGCGAGCGGGTGGCGCAGGCCGCCATAGACGAGGGGGTCCCGCCAGCGCTGGCGGTCTCTCTGGCGTGGCACGAGTCGCGACTCAACCCCAACGCTCGCGGATCCAAGGGCGCCCGCGGCCCGATGCAGGTCATGCGGGCGACCCGGCGGCGGCATGGTCCCGACCTCGTGCGGGCCGGCGTCCGCGCCCTGGATGCCTGGCTGGACCGCGCGGGAGGAGACCCGACCCGAGCCATCTGCCACTACCGGTCCGGGGGCCGATGCGGCCCCAAGTCCCTCAAGTGGGCGCGCGGTGTGGTGACGCTGTCTCGGACGCTCCAGGGTGCTGCCCCTGCCGGGCCCCGCCTTGCCGCGCCACCTCCACAGGCGGCCGGGAAGGGGAAGGTCGGCAAGGGCAAGGCCACCGTGATTGGGAAGACGGCCGCCAAGGGCAAGGCCACCGCGAAGGGGAAGGCCACCGCGAAGGGCAAAGCCACCGCGAAGGGGAAGGCCGCCACGAAGGGCAAAGCCACCGCGAAGGGCAAAGCCACCGCGATGGGCAAGGCTACCGCGATGGGCAAGGCCACCGCGAAGAGCAAAGCCGCCGCCAAGGGGAAGACCCCGAGCAGAGCCGGCGGAGCGAAGGACCCCGCCCGCAGACCCCGCCCGTGAGGCCGCTCCGACACCGCGTTTGGGAGGTGGATCATTCGGCGCGCAGCAGAGGTCCTCTACATCCACCCGGCCGGGCACCTCAGCGACGCCGTGGTCCCGGCCGGAGCCATCTCTTGCATGAACGCGCTGGATGCGGCGCGTCTGGGCCGTTACGCCTTCGAGGTGAGCGACGCGGAGATTCGGGCAGCCCGGGTGGTGGCGAGTGATCTCCACTGGGCCGTGGGTCTGCCGGGCTTCCTGCGCCTCGTCGAGCACGTCCGCTCCACGAACCCCGCCGCCGTGATCGTCGCCGGGGGTATCACCGCGGGGCACTACGCGAGCGAGCTGGTCAGACTGGGCGTCGACTACGTTCTGCGAGGAGACTCGGAGCGCTCCTTTGCCCTGCTCGTCAAAGCACTGCTTGCCGGGTCGCCCTCCGAGCTCCGCACGAATCTCCACAGGGATCTCCCCAGGGATCTCCCCACGGAGCTTCGCCCCGATCTCTCCACCGACCTCCCCAACGTCGTGTCCCGGTCCGGCGCCGGACCCTCGCTGCGCATGACCCAGGCGGAGTTTGACGCCACCGATTGCTTGACCCTCGGCTGGTTCCCCACCCTGTCTCGGGTCTCCGACTGGCCGAGCGCCGCCTTCTCCCCGTCGCGCACCCTTCCGGCCGCCCGCGGCTGCCCCATGCGCTGCCCCGCGTGCTACGGATCCCACGCCTCGCTGTACGGTCCCGGCACCCTGACGCGGTCCCCCGGGGCGCTTGCCTCGGAGGTGGCCCGCGCGGCCTCCCTCGGGGTCTCGCAGCTCCGCTTGATCTGCGGCAAGCCGCCCGCACGGACCCTTACGGCATGGCTCCGGGCCCTCGCCGCGTCAGGTCCCCACCGATTCGACAGCATGGTGGGGCTCTACCTGTGTACGGCCCCCTCCGACGAGGACCTGGATCTGCTGCACAGGGCCTTCGCCTCCCCCGTTGCGCTGTCGGTGATCCCGGCCGAGGAGCACGCTCCCGCGCTGCCCCCCGGCGTCCTCCAGCGGGAGCAGGCCGCCTGGCGACGCGTCGTCGCGCGCCTCCGCGACACGGACCAGATCCAGCTCGACGTCTGGGCGACGACCCCGGTGGACGTGGACCGCATCCGGCGCGAGCTCGACGCCGAGGACCACCCCGGGGTGCGGGTCAGCCTGGGCACGGTCTGGAACCTGCTCCGCCCGAGCGACGGCGCGGTGCCGGACATGGACACCCTCCGCAGCACAATGGACGTGCTCTGGACCTGGCTGGCCGCGCGCCTGCTGAGCCCGGCGTTGAGCGAGGCGCTGCTCCCCTTCGCGCTCCTCGACGAGGTGGACGACCCGCCGCCGAATGCCCCCCACATCTCCCCCGCCGCGTGGGCGGCAATCCTCGGAGAGTGGGAGCGTCACCGCCTGCCGCTGCTCCCGGCGCTGAGCATCACCGCCACACCGGTTCTCGCGGGGGCGCACTCTGCTCCGAGGCGCACGCACGCCGGCGTCCGCTACGAGGGGGCCTTGGCCGTGCACCACCCCGGGGAGCTCTCCGCTCCGCTCGGGCCCCCCACAAACCTGCCCGTGGAGCTGACTCACCGCGGCGCGCGCCTCCGGGCCACTCTGGAGATTCCCGCGGGCGCCGACGCCATCGCGCTGCACGCCGCCCCCCTTCCGGGCGAATCCGCGTCCGCCGCGCCCGGTCTGGTGGTCGTCACGGGAGTCTCCCCCGGCACCCGCACCCTGAGGATCACGCTCCGAATGATGGACGCCTGGGTGGACGTGTCAGACCGCCGAGGGCTCCGCCTCGCGTCCGGGCGCGCCGATCTGGGCGGCCTCCGTCCCCCTCCGGAGGGCTACGAGCGCGAGCGACCGCTCCCCCTCCCCTGGCGCCCGCGACTGCGGCTCCGGTAGCCCAACCCCAGGGCCAGACATCGCAGGGCTACCTGTCGGCGGCAGCGATGCCTGCGCGCACCACGCGCTCGAGCTGCGCGAGGTCCGCGACCAGGCGAGGGTGCGTGTCCGCGAGGGCCCGTGCGTTCGCGGCAAGCTTCACTGGCGAGAGCGAGATCGCATAGGCGTGGCGGAAGAAGTGGCGAAAGGCCAGCAGGTCCCGTAGCCCGTCGGCAGTCTCTGGCGACAGGATCGCGGGGCGGACCTCCGGGATCTCGCGGGTCGACAGCTCGAGGATTCGCTGGTGCCACCGGGAGTCCTGAGCCGGCAGCCCCTCGAAGGACCGGATCACGCGCTCCATGGCGCTCTCCGCGGCACCGTACCAGTGGTGGAGGGCCACCGCGACGACGGAGAGCACCGGCGCGTCGGGCTCCCACGGCAGGGACTCGAGGCAGCAGCGGATCGTCTCGGCGTGATGCTCCAGGGCCCCCTGATCGGCCGCCAGATCCGCCAGGAGCACCCGGAGCCGGTCGGCGGTGCTCATTCAGCCCCCTCGAGCAGGAGGCCGCCCTCGAGGATGCGCTCTCGCAGGCTCGGGGGAGCCTCCTCCAGCCGCACGAGGTCGACGGGTACCGCCGAGTCCCGCAGGAGGGCCGCCAGAGCACGGAAGTAGCTCTCCTCCGCAAGGCCCTCGGCCGCCAGATCGAGGTCGCTGGCGTCGTCGGGGTGCCCCCAGACCAGCGATCCGAACAGCCAGACGCGCGACGCCCCGAAGCCTTCCACGAGGCGCCGCGCCAGGCTTCGGGCCTCGCTGGTGAGCCGCGTGCGGCGCTCCACTGCGCTTGCTGCGTCGGCGGCGTCCTGGCGGTGAATGAAGCGGGCGATGCGGTCTGCGTCGGCGTCCATCTGTCCCATGGTAGCGTGCGGACTTCGTGTGGCAAGAGCTTGGACTCTGGACGCCCGAGACCGCCTCCTGCCACGAGGTGGGTCGACCTGATGCCCGCACTGGGGGGCGTCACGCCCGCAGGATGGACACCGCCAAGCCGAGGGAGGGGGTCCTTGCCTCGTCGAAGGCGGTCCGCTCGGCGACCGGCGGGGCGTCGGAGCGGCGGTCGAAGACGACGAGCCAGCCATGATCGAGGCCGAGCGACGCCAGGTAGCCCTCGATCTGGCGCAGGCCCTCGGGGGTCGGGTCCGCCTCGTGGTCGCGGCGCATCTTGAGCTCCAGAGCCTCGCGCTGCCACGCGCCGCCCGGCAGGGGCCACCGGACGAGCACGTCGATGCGACGTCTGCCGACGCCGTACTCCCGGTCCACGAAGCCGCCCCCATTGACGACGCGCTGGAGCCAGGCGGACAGCACGAGCTGGGCCGCCACCTCGTGGTACGGCATCTTGGGGGTCATGGCCGCACCCTGCTCGCGCCAGAGCTCGGCGAAGGCGACCAGGAGGCCCCGGAGATCGAGGCGGCCCGCGTCGTCTGCCCAGGGGCGGTCCGGGAGCTGGATGTTGGACTCGGCCGCCGCGGCGAGGACCCGGACCAGGACCTCCTTGTAGATGGGGTTGGCGATGCGCAATGGCTTGTCCACGACCAGCCCCAGGTCGCGCACGAAGGACGCGTCGTCGTCGTACTCGTCACCGCCCAGCGCGTCACCGGCGAGCAGCGGCGCGAGGATGCGCCGGACGCGAGGCTCCTGGAGGCGCGCCACGAGGGAGTCCAGGTGGGTCTGGCGCGCGAGGATGAGCCGCTCCTTCGCCTGGTCGCAGTGGCCGGCGTTGATCGTCTCCGCAGCGGGCACGCACATCTTCTCGACCACCTCGCGGGCCAGAGCGTTGACGAGCCAGGGCTGGCCGCCCGTGAGCTCAAGGGAACGGTCGACCGCCCCAGGCGCGAACGCCTGGCCCGTCTCTGCTGTGTGCTGGGCGTAGAGAGCTTCGATGTCGTTCCTGTCAAAGCTCCCGAGGCGCAGCGACTCGGTCTTGACGTTGAACGGGCTCGACGAGCCGATGCGGTCCGGGTCGGCCCCGGCAGCCGTGCGGTAGTCGCGCACGTCACGCAGCCCACACAGGACGACGGACCAGGGGAACCCGCGCCCCCGCGCCACGAAGCCGGCGCGGAGCTGGCTCAGCACGGAGCGGAGGCTGTCGCCTCGCAGCGCGTCGATCTCGTCGAAGAGCAGCACGAGGGGGCGAGGACAGGAGGCCGCCCACGCGGACAGCGCGGCAGCGAGCAGGGCCTCGGGGGCGGCGGCGGGCAGCGCCGGCGGGGCGAGCTCGGGCGGCAGGTCGAAGCGAGCGAACAGCTCCATCTGGGAGAGGATGGCCCGCTGCGCTGCCGCATAGTCGTCACCGGTGGCCGCCGCCGTCTCACAGGAGAACGCGAGAGCGGCGTAGCGCCCCTCCTCGGTGAGCGTCTTGGCGAGCGCCCGCAGCGCGGTGGTCTTGCCCGACTGGCGCGGCGCGTGGACGACGAAGTACGCCCCCCTGTCCACGAGGCCCCGCGCCTCGGGGATGCGGTCGAGGGGCGGCAGCATGTAGTGCATGCCCTCGATGCAGGGCCCGGCGGTGTTGAAGAACCTCATGGAGGCCACGATATGTCCCGCTGCGCGACGACGCAAGGCGCCGAGTGCTTCCGCGTCACTGGCGCCGAGGCGTCTCCGGCCAGCGGGACCCCGCCGAAGCATCCCTCAGACCGACCACGCGAACAGGGCCCGCGGTGGCCTTGTGCCGCGGGCGAGGGCACGACCGGATGGCCCGGCACCGAGCCCGCGTCCCCTCTCTCCCCACAGCAATGAAGCAGGCAAGCGCGTTGACGCCCCTGTTGGGGGCCACGTCGGAGATTTCGCCCACGGTGGAGCATTCAATGTCTCTTGGGGCCAGGTTGGAAGGATAACGTCGACTATGAGGGTATTCAGGTTCAATTTGCTCTCGGCGGCGGTGCAAGTAGACGTGCCCCTCTTAGGGTCACCGGTAGGACACAGTCAGGCAAAGAATTCATGCAACTCCACGAATCGAAGCCTTCGGCAACCACAACGACCTCGAGCAGCAAACACAGAGCTTGACGCCCGCGTAGGGCGAGGCGCAGCATCAGGAGCATGGCGAGAGCGCGTCGCCCCGTGGGGTCTGGCGGGGTAGGCTTTGCGCAGGATGCGGACCCAAAGGAGGCTCGAGCATGGTCTGGCATCGGGGTGTGGCGGTCGCGATGATCCTCGCGACGGCGTCGGCGGTCGCGGAGCCCACGGGGGGGGGGGCTTCGTAGAAAAGTCTCAGAATATCCAGCACTTCGAGTTCGGTAGCGCGCGCACCGACGAGGCCGCGCTGCTCCTCGTGGCGCTCCCGTCGCGGCCTGCCGGCGACGGGGTGGAGATCCTGGAGGAGCAGGTTTGGCTCAGCACCGAGACGGAGGAGTTCCTGGCATGGTCCCGCCCGGCGGGGGCTCCTGGATCCATTCCGGTGGACCAGGCCCACGAGCAGAGCTTCTTCGTCGCCTCTGTCCCTCTCTTCTTCAGCCCCGGCTTCGACGTCACCTGGCGGGGGGGGGCGCGGAGCGGCGACAGGCTGGTGGTGTCCTCGGCGCTCAAGCTATCGGCCGCGGCTATCGAGGCGCTGCCCGCGGTGGCGTCGGCGAAGACGCCGCTCCCAGCGAAGGCCGCCGACACCGGCTACGCGCAGAAGGTGGCTGCCTTTCAGGCGGAGGTGCTCGCCAAGGCGGAGTGGCTGGCGTCCCTGCCAGACGACGAACGCGGCGAGGCCTATGGGAAGATGAAGGAGGCAGCGCTGGGGGATGCGGAAGGGGCGCCGTCCCCGAAGGAGGTGACCCCATGAAGCTCACCTCCGTGCTCGCGATCCTCTGTGTGACCCTGGCCGGGTTCGACGAGAACGGGGCCCGGGCTGCCACGGCCAACGACGACCGGGTGTTCCACGTCGAGGACGCCGGTCGCATCTACTTCAAGCTGGTCTACATCAACTCGACGGCGACGTGGCGCTTCCGCACGTCCCAGGCGACGGGCGGCCTCGACACGGTGCTCCACGTATGGAACCGCAGCACCGGCGCGTGGATCCGCTCCAACGACGACGTGGCGGGCGGCAACTGCACCGACCTCTTCCCCACCTCGGAGCTGACCTCCTGCCGGGATATCTCCCTCACCTCAGGCACGACGGTCATCGTGTTCGTCCACCGCAAGTCCAACGCGACGAGCGGATCGTGCCTCTTCGAGGCGGGCGTCAAGAATGGCACGCCCGTGGTCAGCGAGACCATCGAGCCAGGCGGGGACGTCACCAGGCGCTGGACCGTCAACGACCCCATCGAGTGGGAAGCCGACGACAAGCTCCAGTTGGCGTACACGGCGGTGCGTCCCGTGCCCAACGAGGACATCTGGACCCACGGGATGCTGCTCCCTGGAGTCCTCGCGCTGGCCGGCACGGAGAAGCTCTACGGCTACGCGCTGTCCTCGACGGCTCCGTTCGGGGACCCGTCGGTCAACCCGGGGATCTGGGGCCAGCCGGCGCTCCCGCTGGCGGCCAGCTCGTCGTCCATCACCGCCTACCCCAGCGGAACCTTCGCCTTCGGCTACGTGGTCGGACACTCGTACTGGGACACGAACCTGTACGGCAACGGCACGGTGACCCTCTACCGCAACGACGTGGCGATCTCGGGGAGGGACCCGGACCACGACTACCTGGGTACAGAGCTGGAGGTAGCGCTGGGCACGTGCTGGGACGAGTCGGAGTGCCCGGACGCCAACCCCAAGGACACCGATGGTGACGGTCTCCGCGACGACTGGGAGACGGTCGGTGGCTGTACGTTCTACGGTTGCGACCCCTACACGAGCGACGCCATCAACCTCGCGTACTACGGCGGCGACCCACTGATCCAGAACGGGTTCTTCCAAGTGGATTGGCCGCAGATCGGTGAGCTCGAGGTAGACGTGTTCGGGCGGCTTGCCCCATCGCTCGCGCAGATCGTCGCGGCCTACGGGAGCGAGACGGCGACCACGGGCGCGGCGAAGAGCCCGATCAAGCTCTTCTTCGACTACGGCCAGCTCGCGCAGGGCGGGACCGGCGGCAATATCGGGCCGGAGAACCCGAACTTCTGCATCGCCATGGAGCCCCGCGCCGAGTGTGAGTCGTATGCCATCGAGCCGTGCCCGACGGTCGTGCTCGAGGATCCGCCGCCCGGATCCTGTGAAGGGCGCTGCGTGGAACGGGACCACTACGAGACGTGCTACTGCGACATGTTCGCTGTGTCCGCGGGTGACGCCTGTGCGGACATCTGCGAGCAGTGCCCGGAGGCGTGCGCGCCCTATGAGCAGTGTACTGGTGGCGGGACCGTCTGCGAGGAGTTCGATCCGCCCTGGGGCCGGCTGTGTGTACCCACGACGGACTGCGACGTCCAGGGCTGCCCAGGCGGAACTTACTGCACCGAGGCGTTTGCCGGGGGTCCGAAGCGCTGCGTGCCAGCGAACTGCTTGAACCCGTGCGACACCTACGCGCTGGTCCACCAGGACTACTTCGGTGACGAGGCCACCTTGACGCCCTACAACATGCAGCAGGTGATGAGGGGCGACCCCTCGCAGCCGTATGCGTTCGTCCCCCGGAACCGGCGGGGAATCTTCGGGGAGGTGTGGCTGCAGAACGAGTTCCCGGGTGAGGGCGCCAGCGGCGTAGGAGAGACGATGTTCTCGGACTATTCCTCGTGTTGCCTGCTGGAGCAGGGCTGCGATGACCCCTACCCCGGCTGCAAGGACCTGTTCCCAGGTTGGGTGGCGCTGTACCAGCCGTGGGTGGCCTTCGGGGCTTCTTGGTGGGATGAGGCCACCTTCCGTGTTCGGGCATTCCACGAGTTGGGTCACATCTTTGGCCTGCTTCACGGCTGGATCGAGCAGGACGACCAAGAGCAGTGCACCTTCGACCACGAGTGTACCGGTGACTTCGGCGAGTGCCGAGGGGGTCTCTGCACGCGGGGTGTTCGGGATGTCGTCAACTTCATCAGTGTGATGTCCTACCAGTTCACCACAAGTTACGGAGTCAGCACGCAGGGAGATTGGGACGCGACCAACCTTCCCGCGCTGGACTACTCCAGCGGCGTCCACAAGACGGTGCAGGGCTTCGCCGACCGAGGCGTGAGCTGCGAGGACTCGGAGTGCCCGGACAAGGACGATCCGGAGTGCCCTATTCCGGTCCTGGACTGGGTCGAGGGAGAGAAGTGCTGCTTGGAGGGCGTGTGTGTGGTCGGGGCCCTTTCTGAAGAGGACGGCATCGGGGACACCTTCGGGCTGGACGTGGATCCCGGGGACTACGACAACGCGTACATCGACAACCGCATGTTCCAACTCTACTGGGCCGGTTACTGCATCCGAAACAACCAGGGATACCCCGGAGACCCCTATTATCCGGGGGAGTGGGGGCCGGTGCCGCTCTATAAGGACTCAGCTCGGCCTGAGATCGATTGGAACGAGAACGACGACCTGGACGAAGACCCCGTCGGGGCGTTCCTCTTTTGGAAGGACCACTGGGACGAACAGATCGGGTACTGGCAGGGGTGCGGGCCCTGGTACGCGGAGACGAACCCCAACGTGCGCGGGCAGTCGAATGTCAAGGCTTACCGTGATACCGACGAGTGGGAGTTCTTGTCCCTCCGAGGATTCCGGCACTTCGGCCTGAACCAGCAGCCCGACATGGTCTTCTCGCCTGTGTGCGGCGAGGACGAGGGCCTGGAGTGTCCTGCGGGCTTCGACTGTGAGTACGGGCGGTGCACCGTGGACCAGGAGGGCTACCTGCCGCGGGGATTCCCGCCCCCGGAGCCGTAGCCATGATGGCCCATAGCACAGCGACCCGGGTCGCCGTGTGGTTGCTCCTGGCTCTGACCCCGACCGGCTGCCGCGAGGACGCGGCGCCGGCGGGGCCGGGGCCCGCGCGATCAACGGCGCCATCGAAGAAGCTCGACAATGTGATGGTCGCGGCACCTCTGAGCTCGGAGGGGAGTGCGGCGTGGGCGAAGGTCCCGCTGCGCTGGAGGCAGTTGGAGATTCCGCCCCCGCTGCCCGTGCCACGCGAACACCAGGGTGGGCTCGCTCTGGACCCCACAGGAGACCGGCTCATCCTCGTCGGAGGCTACAAGAAGAGTTCGGCGAACCCGGGCCCAGTCGACGGGAACGATATCTGGGCTCTGTCCTTCGAGCCCGCATTGCAGTGGACCGAGCTGCCCGCGGCTGACCCAAGGCCAGTCGGGCGCACGGGGGAAGTGGTCATCGATGCCGTCAGAAACCGAGTCATCTTCACGCTCGGGACGACGTTGCTGATCCCAAACACCAAGTATCTCAATGATCTCTGGACCTACGACCTCAATTCGCCAAAGGCTTTCTTGCCTGTGAGACCGTTGCAGCCAAGGCCGCTCCCTGGCAACCCATCGCACGGCGCGTTCGTCGCGGCCAGGAACGCCATGGTCCTCCATGGCGGCGTCAGGGACAATAGGGTCCTTTCCGACACCTGGATCCTGGAGCTTGCGGAGGACCTGCCTCGGTGGCGACACCTGACGTCGGGAGGGAGCGGCATGGGAACCCGGGCCTTCGGGTTCCACTACTACGACTCCAAGCGAGACATGCTCGTCGTCGTTGCGGGAATGAGGTGCTATCAGGGACCGTGCAAGGTGCGGGGCCCGCTGGATGCGTGGGCGCTCACCGGGCTCTCTACCCCGGGAGGCGAGGAGTGGGTGCAACTCGCCCTCGACACGGAACTCCCAACATCCGCTGTCGGTAGTCGGTGCGCCTACGATCCGATGGTGGACCGCGCGACCTGTCACGGGCTCTGGTTGTATCCCGACTGGCCGACGAGCGACAAGGCCATCGACGTCTTCGAAACGTGGACCATCGCCTCCACAGGTCCCCACTCGCTGAAGATGCGCCGGCTCGACGTGGGGGCCTCAGAGCCTCTGATCACGCAGAGCGACGTTCACTACGACCCCAAGCGAGACCGCTTCCTCCTCTTCGGCGGGTGGAAGAAGCACCCGAAGTCGACCAGCACGACCAACGACACGTGGGTGCTGGAGCGCCGGCCGGATCTGGCCTCATGCACGACGGTCGCCGCGCAGGGGGAGGTGGCGCCATGACGACCGGAACAATGAAGGACTCCCTACAGCACCATGGCCAGAGTCGACGGCACCATCCTGGCGCCTTCATCATCGCGGCGCTCGTCCTCGTGCCGTCGGTCGCGGTGGCCGCGAATCCGCCCGAGTGCTCTTATTACACGAAGAAGGACCTGGAGTGGTGCAGCATCCCGAACATTCAATGCACGCAGTACGAGACCAGTGTTGTCGCGCCGAGCTGCGAGGGGATGCCCAAGACCGGCTGCTGTAGCGGAGACTACCGCGTCTTCTGCAACGAGGAGGGCTCGACCCTCTGTGCTGCCGACTGCACCAATCCCTGGAGCCCCGGCCCCTGCAAGAAGTCGACGAGCGGAACCGCGAGCTGTGCCGGTCTGCCCATCAAACCCAGTGACGACCTCGACTGCGGCGTGGTGCCCGCCTGCGCCTGCGGTGAGCAGGAGTGCGGGGTCGGGCCGTGTCTGAACGACTGCGGGGCCTGCCCGGCGGACAGGCCCGTGTGCACCTTCGACGGGAAGTGCGTGGAGTGCGCACCCAAGTGCGACGGAAAGGCGTGCGGACCCGATGGGTGTGGCGGCCAGTGTGGGCCGTGCCCGGGCGGACAGGTCTGCGTCGAGACGACGGGTGTCTGCTGTACGCCGGACTGCGGCGGGAACTCCTGCGGTCCCGATGGCTGCGGAGGGAGCTGCGGGAGCTGCGGGGGCGAAGCCGTCTGCACGGCAGATGGTTCCTGCGCGCCGCTTGGACCGGGGTGCACGTCAGGATCGGGTCCCGGCTGCGGCTGCGACTGCGAGGGTTGCGTCTGTGCGGAGGACCCGTTCTGTTGCTCCGTGACCTGGGACGCGCTGTGCTCCGTGGAGTGTGCGGCGTGCGGAGGAGAGTGCCCCAAGGCGGCCTGTGTCCCCAACTGCGCCGGAGCCGTCTGCGGCGCCCACGACGGCTGCGGCGGCTCGTGCGGGAGCTGCCCCGACGGGACCTTCTGCGGCAAGAACGGGGGAAAGTGCATCCCATGCACCTGCGAGAACCGCGAGTGCGGGGACGACGGCTGCGGAAACCCCTGCGGCTTTTGCCTCGGTCCGAAGAGCTGCTTCAAGGGGCAGTGTGTCCAGCGTGGGTGCAAAGAGATGGAGGGCGCCGGCTGCGACGGGTGCCCCTGCGAGGACTGCGTCTGCGGGCTCGACCCCTACTGCTGCGACGTCCAGTGGGACTCTCTCTGTGCGCAGCACTGCACGGTGCAGTGCGGGGTGGTCTGTCCGTGCGTGCAGGAGTGCGGCGACCGGGAGTGCGGCACGGCCCTGTGCGACTTCGACCCCATGGAGCTGACCCCAGTCAAGTTCTGCGGCACCTGTACAAAGCCCGACGTCTGCATGCCCGACGGGTGGTGCTGCACACCGAGCTGCGAGGGGAAGGAGTGCGGGTCGGATGGGTGCTACGACTTCTGCGGGGAGTGCGGCCCCAACGAGGTCTGCGCCGCGGGGAAGTGTGTCTGCGTCCCCACCTGCTGGCAGAAGGAGTGCGGGTCCAACGGCTGCGGAGACCCGGACGGCTGCGGTGTGTGCGGCGAGGGCGAGTTCTGCGCAGACGGCAAGTGCGCGCCGCCGTACCCGGAGTCGTGCCTGGGGCCGGAGCGATCGAGCGCCCCCGACTGCCCCGCCGTGATCGGTGGAGCAGGCTGCTGCGACAGCGCCGGCCGGGCCGTGTGGTGCTCGGAGGGCCGCCTCTATTGCGAGGACTGCCCCTCCTGCTCCCACGTCTGCGGGCCCGTGCCGCCGGAGGGGGACGCGCCAGCGGCAACCCCGGGCGCGCAGCGCTGCATCCCCGCCGAGCTTCGCGTCGCCTCAGCGCCACCCCTCGCTTGCACGGGGTGCTGGGTCGGCTGCCCCGCCGGCACCCTCTGTCAGGAGGGCCAGTGCGTGGGGCCCGAAGATGCCGGCGGCTGGGACGCCTCCGGCCCCGACGCGGCCGGCGGGGACACGCAAGGGGCGGACGCGACGGGAGTCGACACGTCCAGCCCGGACTCCGCCGCCATCGACGCGACCGGCGCGGACAGTGGTTCGGCGCACTCGGACACAGCGGCGGCCAACGATGCCGTCCCCGAGCCCGCGGACGTCTCCGCGGTCCAGGACGTAGCCTCACAACCAAAGGACGCAGCGGCGGACTCTGCGACGACGGCCGACGCGCCCGACCCAAGAGCCGACTCCACCACCGATGCTCCATCCACGAGCGAGACCACCGCGCCCGTCGCCGACGGGAGCGCCCCCACCGAGGATCCACCGTCCAACGACGCCACCGCGCCCCCGGGAGACACCGCGGGTTCCTGCGGCGGCTGCCGCACCACCAGCGGCCCCCCGGTGGCGCTGGTGGCGCTCATTGCCGTGGCCATGGGTCGCCGCCGCCGCGCACACCGCTGAGACGCCCCGCTCCCCGCTGAACTCTGAAATGTGCGAAACGCAGTCTGAGAACTGATTGTCCGGACAGGAACGAAGGGCTCGTGGAGCAGCAACCGACGTGCTCACGCCGGGCCCGATGCGGACCCGGAAGGCCGACTTGGGGCGCGACTCTCCACCAACCCGGATGATGTTGCGGGCGGGCCACATCATCTCTTATGGTGCGTCAATGCTCCATGACGCCACAACCCTCATGCCGTCGCTGTCCGTGCGCGGCGAGCTCGCCGCCGTCCATCGGTCCGAGCCGCGCCTCGCCCGCCTGGGGCCCGCGCCCCGGGGGCCGGTAGCCGACGCGCACCTCGTCGAGATCCGCAACGCCGACGGAGCGCGCCTCTACAGCATGGTGAGCATCCCGGTCCCCGGGGTCGCAGGCCGCCTCTACGCGGGGCCGAGCCCGGGCTACGGGCCGGACTGTGGGCCGCGCCTGGACGCCCTGCGCCTCTGGGGGCTCCACCGCGTGATCTGCCTCGTCCCCTCCCTGGATCTCGGAGACCTGCTCGGCAGCCCCGGCTACGAGGCCGCCGCCCGGGCGCGCTGGGGCGACGGCTTCATCCTCCACGGCATCGTGGACTACGAGGCGCCCGGCAACGACGCGGCCTTCGAGGCCCTCGTCGATGACACGGTCGCGGCGCTCCAAGCCGGAGAGGCCGTGCTCGTGCACTGCGCGTTGGGCTGCGGCAGGACGGGCCTGCTCGCTGCGTGCATCCTCGTGGCGCAAGGGGCGGACCCCATCGACGCCATCGAGACCTTTCGCCAGGTGCGCCGCTGTGGCCCCGAGTCGGGCGACCAGCTCGCCTACGTGGTCAGGTACGCCCGGCGCCGTGTCTCCGCAGCCTCTCCCCAGTAGCTCTACGTCCGGCAGGCGTCGAACCGCGCCCCCGCCCCGCGCCAGTCGATGACGTCGAAGAAGCGGTCCACGTAGGTGCCACGGTCGCTCTTGTAGCGCAGGTAGTAGGCGTGCTCCCAGACGTCACACGCCAGCAGGGGGACGGCGCCGGGCAGGCCCATCTGCTGGTGGCTCTCCGCGGCCAGGATGACGAGGCGCTTGCCCAGGGGCTCCCACGCCAGGATGCCCCAGCCACTCGCCTCCGCGGCCTTGGTCGCCGCCGCGAAGTGGGCGCGGAAGGCGTCGGCGCTGCCGAAGCCCTCCGTGATGGCCTTCGCCAGCGCCCCTGTGGGCTGGCCGCCGCCCTTGGGGCTCATGCTCTCCCAGTACAGGGTGTGGAGCACGTGGCCGGCCCCGTGGAACGCGAGCTGCCGCTCCAGGTGCTTGATGGTCGCGTAGTCTCCCTTGGCGCGAGCCTCGGTCAGGGCCGCGAGCGTGTCGTTGAGGCCCTTGACGTAGCCGGCGTGGTGCTTGCCGTGGTGCAGCTCCAGGATCTCGGCGCTGAGGTAGCCGTCGAGGGCGTTCGTGGCGTAGGGAAGCGGCGCCAGCGTGTACTCCCGCGGCGCTTGCACCTCGACCTCGACCATGGTCCGCGCCGCCCCGCCTCGCGCCGCCAGCGTCACCGCCGCGCCCGCCATGAGCCCCAGCGCCGCCCGCCTGCCCATACCGTCGTCCATCTCGATGTCTCCTTGGTTCGTGTCCGCGGGTCAGCTCCCGCGGGAGCATGCCCAACGCGGTGGGGTGCGGCGGGATTCCCCTGGAGGGTGCGACGAGTCGCGGTCACTCCCAGGGGAAGAACTCGCAGGACTCCCGCGCGAGGCACAGGTGGTCTGGCAGCACCGTGCCGCCCGTGTGGAACCAGTACGCGACCAGGTTGAAGTAGTACGCCGCCACGTCGAACTTGCGGCACGGGTTGGGGTCGGGCAGGTCGTGGGCGCCTTCGGGCGACGTGTAGGCGATGCGCATGGCGTTGAGGCCGCCCTTGGCGCTCAGGATGTCTCCGCAGAGCTTGTCCGACTCGTTGCAGTACCGGGCCTTCTCCGGCGCCTTGCCACCGGCGCTGGTCACGGTCGCCCGCAGCGGCAGCTCCGGGCTCGGTGCGTGGTACTCGCTGGTCCCCTCGTCCACGTCGTCGGCGTCGAAGCTCCCGAGCCTGCGGACGCTCCCCTCGAGCTCGCAGTCCTTGTCCGCGTCGATGTCCACCTGGAAGTCGAAGCGCCACAGGCGCTCCAGCCCCTCCATGACGTGGTTGTCGATGAGCATCTGGAGCTGGCTCTTGCCGTAGCGCGGGTCCTTGCCCTCGTGGGTCACGGTCCCGGCGGCGACCGCCATCATGATCTCGGTATTGACGGGCACGTTCATGTCCCCGCTCATGGGCAGCACCAGCATGTTGGCGCCCGGCGTCGCGTCGTCGTAGGGGAACTTCAGCGGCTCGCGCCAGTAGTGGGGGGCGTAGCCGACCGGGTCCGCCGACTGGAGGATCATGGACGCGATGCCCGTGAACCGCCGCAGCTCCGGGGAGTTGCGCTGGAACCCGAAGCCGCTGGACAGCGCGACCAGCGGTGACCCTGCCGGGTGCAGCGCCCCCTGGAAGGCCACGTCGAGGCCGAAGGTGTCGATGACCTTCTTGGGCGCCGTGCCTCCGGGGCCCCAGATCTCGACAAGCAAGGGATCGCCGAGCTCCGCGGGGTCCTTGGGGACGGGGAGCGCCGAGGGCTCTGCGGCCACGCCCTGCGGCGCCCCCGGTACCAGCGCGTCGTCCGCGTGGGGCGCCGGCCCGTACCCCAGCAGGCGCCGCTTCTGGGTGGCGCTCAGCGCATCCGCCGCCACGGCCAGCCGGAAGCGCCGGTTCCCGGGCACCGTGGCCTCCCGCACCTCGCCGTTGCGGAGGTTCTTCAGGACGACTCGGTCGCCGGGCGCGATGGCCGTCGTGCGCGCGATGGCGTAGGTGCCCGTCCGCGCGACGTTGTTGACCAGCATGGTCAGCTCGGTCTGCGCCGGGTTGGTCTCCGGCACCGGGTTGAAGGACACGATGGGCCCCAACAGCGGCAGGAACACCGCCTCCGGCACGCCCCCCTGGCGGCTGCGCAGCGCGATGTCCAGCAGACCCGCCCCGCCAGCATGTGACGCCGCGGCATCCAGCGCCGGCTCCAGGCCCGCCAGGATGCCGGTCAGGATGCCCCCGAGGGAGCTGCCCCACATGGCGTACTTCACCCCAGGGCCGCCCATGTCCACGACCCCGTCCCCGTCGAAGTCGCCGAGCAGGTCGCCGAAGCCGTCGCCGTTGGTGTCCTGCGCCGACGTGCGCGTCCCGTCGAAGGCCCGCACCATGCGCACGAACTGCAGGTGGTCCACGACGGACTGGCGCACGATGTCGCGGGTGTGGAACGTGTCCGCGGTCCAGAAGTCTCCGCCTGGGTCCCCGATGCCGTCGTTGTCCAGGTCGCGGTCGCGCCCCTTGAGCGCCGCGAGGACGAAGTTGCCGAGCTGCACCTGGTGGAAGAAGGAGTAGGCAACGTCGCGGATCTTCTGCTCTCCGCTGCCGAGATCGATGGTCCCCTCCGCGGCGGGCCCCGTCCCGTGGCCCACCGCGTCCAGGGCGCACGCTGCGATGCCGAACTTCGCCATGCGCCCCATCTGGGGCAGGACCTCGAACTTGCTCGACCCGTAACCGTGGCCGAAGATCTCCACGGGGAAGGGCTGCTCGTGGAGCCCCGGCACCGTCTTCGGGATGGCGCACCAGAAGGTGACGGTCCCGGGGCCCACCCGCGCCTCGCCGGTCGTGGCGTCCATGTCGAACACCTCGTCGTCGTCCGCCGGGTAGCCGTCCATGGCGAGGCCATTCCTGTCCACGAGGAAATACGGAGACTGGAAGGTGCCGACGACGAGGTGGCTCACCGAGTCCAGGTAGGGGAGGGCGCCCGAGCCCAGGCCGTCGGCCACCGCCAGCAGGCCGAGGGGCGCCTCGAAGTCCGCGTAGCGCGCGATGAAGGCCTGGGGATCGTTGTCGTCGCGGAGCCGGTCGAGGAGGAAGGTCTCCACGGGGAACTCGTCCGCCAGCCGCGCGAAGGGACCGTGGCCGTACAGGCCCGCCCGGATGGCCTCCATCTCCCACGTGACGGACCCGGTCGTGTAGGTCCACGCGAAGACCACGTCTCCGACGCTGATCCCCGCCTTCTTTGCCGCCGCGGGCAGGGCAGCGAGGGCCGGCGTCTGCGCCGCGTGGCTGGTCTGCGGGAAGGGCGACTCCACGGGCTTGCCGTCTCGCCCCACGAGGCGCTTCGTCAGGAGCGCGGCGTAGGTGGTGTGCTCCCGCAGCGGCATGATCGGGCGCATGACCAGCGTGTCGGTCTCCTGCTCGTAGAACGTGGTCAGGTGGTCGGCCAGCGCGGCGTCCCGGCGACCGCGCGCGAGCTCGGGCGCACCGGCGACCACAGCAGCGCAGCTCCACGTCTCCCCTTCATCCAGGATCAGGTCCCCGTTGGTGTCGCCGGCCGCCGGCGTCAGCGCCCCCGTCGCCTTGTCCAGGGCGCCGTCGCAGTCCACGTCCTCCCCGACATCCAGCACCCCGTTGCAGTTCATGTCCTCGTGGAGCCCGTCCACGATGTCCAGATTGCTGTCCAGCTCGCCGTCGCAATCCCAGTCCTCGCCCGGGTCGAGCTTGCCATTGCAGTTGGCGTCCTCGTGCCACTCCAGCCCATGGACGTTGGGCCGGTCGAGCTTGCCATCGTTGTCCGTGTCCTCCCCCGGGTCGAGGGTGCCGTTGCAGTTGCGGTCCTCCTGCACGGCCTCGAACAGCAGGTTCATGGAGTCGCTGCGGGGGTCGTTGTCGAAGTAGTTGTTGGTCTTCTCCAACACCAGCGGGAAGGCGCCCCCGCCGAAGTCGAGCGGGATGCGCTCCCCGAAGCCTGGAGACTGCTCGTCGATGTTGACCAGCCACGCAACGTCGTCGGCCACGTCCGTGGTGGACTGGCGCTCGATGATGTTTGCCAGATCCAGCGGCTTGTCGAAGCCGACCGTCAGCGGCATGAAGATCCCGAAGCCGGTCAGGCGGTCCGCCTTGGCGCGCAGGTCCGACTCCAGGAAGGTCGTCGCCAGCAGGCTGACGTTGACGCGCCGCCCCGTCGGCGAGGTGGGGTCGAGGCGGGTCGCCGCGTCGTTGGGCAGCGGGATCTCGGGCAGCGGCTTGTGTTGGAGGTCCCAGCGAACGACGGGGCCGCCGGCGCGCTTCGTGGGCGCCAGCCCAGCCGGAGGGTCCCCGGCGCAGGCCCCGAGCAGCACGGCGAGCACGATGATCCGCTTCATGGCCTTCCTCCGGGCGTGCATTCCCGCACGAGCCGCCCCCTCTCGTCAACCACCGATGGCCGCCACCGCCGAAAGCCAGTCCTGGGGCAGCTCCGATGACAGCGACACGGTGTGGCCGCCTACCGGGTGGACGAAGCCGAGCGTCGCCGCGTGGAGCAGGAGCCGCGGCGATGGGACCGCGGCGTGGCCATCGCGTGCCCAATCCCGGATGTAGACCTTCTCTCCCACCAGCGGGTGGCCCAGCTCGCTCAGGTGGATGCGGATCTGGTGGGTCTTGCCCGTCTCCAGGCGCACCTCGCACTCGGTGCAGCACGCAAAGGTCCGGATGGCGGTCACGTGGGTCACCGCGCGCTTGCCGCGCCGCCGCTGCTCCGCGGTGCGCGCCGTCCCGCGCAGCCCATCGCCCCGGTCGTCGACCAGCACGGACTCGATGCGGGTGCTCTTCGCCTCCCCGTGCACCACGCAGCGGTAGACGCGGTCCATCTCGTGGGCCCGGAGCTGGGTCTGAAGCACCCGCTCTGCCAGCTTGGTGCGCGCGAACACCAGGAGCCCCGAGGTCTCCTTGTCGATGCGGTGCACCACGTGGAGCGGCCCCTGCTCGGAGATGCCGCGCTTGCGCCAGGCGTCGCGGATGAGATCGATGGCCGTCGCGCGCTCCCCCTCGTGGTAGGGGACGCTGCTCACCCCGGACGGCTTGTCGATGACCACCACGTGGGGGTCCTCGTAGACGATGCGCACCGACGGGCGGTCGGTGGCGCGGGGCGTGGCCATGTGGAGGGCTACCAGAGCGCCAGGGCGCAGCTTCGCCGTGGGCCGCGTCTCGGCGGCGCCGTTCACGGTGATCTTACCGGTGGTCACCATGCGCTTGATGGCGTTGTACGCCTGGCCGGGGAGCTGCTCGCGCAGGAAGGGCGCCAGCAGCGCCTCCTCCGCGACGGTCCATGCATCGTCTCGTGGGGTCTCGCTCATGGCGCGGCATTGTACGCGGCGGGGGGAGCGTGTCCACGAGTTACGTCGCCGCTCCCTGGGGCCTGTTCAAGCGCCGCCACCGATGCTACGGTCCACCCGCAACCCGACCCCCGAGAGGACGCACCCCATGACCACCCGAGCCCTGCTCGCCTGCGCCCTGGTCGCCCTCGCCATGCCTGCCCGCGCTCAGCTCGCAGAGTGGAAGAAGGAGACCATCCCCGAGTGGCTCGTCCTCGGCGCCGAGTACCGCGTGCGCACCCTCTACGTGGACCCCTTCGACCTGAGCGGCACGGAGGTCCAGGACGCAAAGTGGACGGAGCAGCGCCTGCGCCTGGACCTGGGCTTCAAGTGGCCGAAGGTGGGCGGTGTTACGGTCCAGCTCGACCTGGTCGACGGCGTGCTCTTCGGCGACAACGGCGACTTCGGCAAGGACCCGAAGCCGGTCTCGGGCCTCGCGGTCACCTCCCGTGCCCCCAACTCGGCCGGATGGGACATCGGCTTGATCTCTGGCCGCGACCCGCTGAACGCCGACAGCTACGCGCCGGCGCTCGTCCCCATCGAGCCCATCCGCGTGAACCACGCCTATGGCGACGTGTACCTGCCGTTCGGGCTCCTGCGGGTGGGCCGCCAG
Source organism: Myxococcales bacterium (assembly GCA_045863395.1). GTDB lineage: Bacteria > Myxococcota_A > UBA9042 > JABWCM01 > BTVJ01 > BTVJ01. The sequence continues at coordinate 11,144 of BTVJ01000067.1, read as the reverse complement.
CCGGTGACCGCCGGCGCGTCGATCTCTGCCCACGACGGGAGCCGCACCAACCGCTGGGGAGTGAGCACCTACAGCGAGGTGGGCGACCGGGTGCTGTTCGCCACCAAGCTCGACGAGGCGATCAAGCTCCTGACCGAGGACGACCACGTGGCCGACGCGTCCGCGGACAACGGGGTCTTCCTGATCTTCGCCTGGGACTGGCAGGTGCAGGACGACATCCACGCCACCGACGACGATCTGAACCAGATCACCGCGGGGCTCCAGTGGCGGGTGCGGGAGGCGGACTGGCTCGGCGTCGAGTGGAAGGAGCTGCTGGTGTCAGCCCTGATGGTCCACAAGTTCGCCGACGACTTCGACACGGCCATCTGGGCGTTCCCGCTCCGCGCAAAGGCGACCATCGGGCCCGTGGCGCTCGACCTCCAGTACTCGATCTTTACGGGCGGCACCCGGGAGGTCTCCGAGGGCTTCGCCGTCCTCTCCAGCAAGCCACCCGGCCGCCAGGACGTGCTCGCCATGGGCGCCTCGGCGGTCATCGACGTGCTGCTCGACCCGGTGACCGCCACCCTGGAGTTCGACTTCGCCACGGGCGACGCAGACCCCCGCTCCCGCTCGGCGCTGACCACCTTCACCTTCGCGCGGGACACCAACGTGGGGCTCCTGCTCTTCGACCACATCCTGGCCTTCGAGTCGGCGCGCTCGGCCGCGGTGGGCATCGAGAACCTGCGCCAGCTCAACGCGCCGTCCTTTCCGCTGACCGAGGTGTCCACGGAGGGCCGCTTCACCAACGCCTACGCGCTGTTCCCCCAGGTGAAGGTCGACGCTCTGCAAGGCCCCCACCACTGGCTGCACGTGCGCTTCGGGGCGCTGTTCGCGTGGCCGGAGGCAGGGGTGGTGGATCCGATCACGACCATCCTGGCCGAGGACGGGGACCGCATCGACGACGACGCGGTCAACTTCCACGGCGGCAAGCCCGGCTCCTACTATGGAACGGAGCTGGACCTCCAAGTACAATGGACGTTCCGCGACCTGTTCACCTGGACCGTGGAGGCAGCCGTCCTCTTCCCCGGCGACGGTCTGGAGGACGAGAACGGCGACGCGGTGACCTCGTTCCTGGTGGAGAACCGCTTCCTGTTCGTGTTTTGAGGAGCGCCATGGCACGCCTGATACTCGTTTTCGGAGCCCTCGCGCTGGTGGCCTGCACCTACGAGCCCCCGCCCGTCGTCGACCTGGAGCGCCCCGCCGGCGCGGTGTTCGAGCTGGGGTCGCCGTTGGTCCTGAAGTTCAGCGAGCCCATCGACGCTGCGACGCTTGCGGTCCGGGTGTGGGCGGGCGACCGGGACCAGGAGCAGGAGCTCAAGCGCGGGACCAAGCCCAAGCTCGACACATGCCGTCCGTCCTCCTCATGCGGGAAGAACACGCTGACCGTCGCCAAGGACCGCCTCTCCGCGACCCTGGTCCTGGACCCTGACGGCGCCGGCAAGGTGGACGTCCCCCTCGTCCTGGAGGTGCTCGCGGGGCTGAAAGGGCCAAGCCGCACGCTGACCATCCCCGTGTGGTTCGACTTCCAGTTTGCGCCTCCGCTGCCGGCCGTGGGGGCAGACGCGGGCGCCGATGGTGAGGCGGCACGCCCCATGGAGTTCAAGAACGGCATCTACGTGATCCTGGCGCAGATCGACAAGCCGCTGCCGGCCGTGCTGACCCTGCTGGCGGACTTCCGCGTGCTCCCGGACGGCCGAGGCGCCTTTGCCGGCGCCGAGGGGGACGAGATTGGCAAGGATACCCCAAAGAACACGGACGACCCGACGAAGCTCAAGATCGACACCACGAAGGAGGGCTACACGGTCTTCGTCAGCTCGCGATTCGACTGGGACGGCGACAACCGCATCATGACCGGAGACCCCGTGGACGTGAAGGTCTACGTGGGACCCCTGACAGTCTATCTCAAGGCCGTGCGTCTCAAGGGCTTCGTGATCGCAGACGGCGGCAACGACCGCATCGAGGGGACGCTCTCCTTCGAGGGCGTAACGCTGACCACCGGCGACCAGTCCGTGGACTACGACGCAAACTCCACGACGTTCACCGCCAAGTGGGTCCCCCCGGAGCACGTCCCGGCCGGCACCCCGGACCTCTGCAAGGACCTCTGCGGCGCCGTGAAGGATGGGATCTGCGAGCCGCCCGCCGACTTTCCCCACGCGGACTTCTGCTTGTAGCGGGCGCCATCGGGCATCAGGTCTGCGGATCGTTCGAGCCGGGGCGGGCCACCCGACTCGCGTCGAGTCTGGTGTCCATGATCGTTCGTGTGGCCTTCGGAGAGGACGAGTCAGTGGAGCAGGCGACGCAGCCGCTCCCGATCCTCCGGCGTGAGCGCCTTTACGATCTCCTCCGGCGGCAACCCCTTGAGCCGCTCCTCGGGCGGGAGGCCCTTGAGCCGCTCCTCGGGCGGGAGGCCCTTGAGCCGCTCCTCGGGGGAGAGCCCCTTGAGCTTCTGCTCTGCGGTGGAGTCCTTGAGCACCTGGGCGAGGACCCGCTTCCGAAGCTCGGCGAGCGCGCGGGCGTCCTGTTGGGCCATTGTCGCCTCCAGCGCGGGGTCGAGCCCGCGGATGATGTCGTAAACGTAGCACAGGAGGTCCTGATCGTCGATGAGGGCGTCCATGCGGCGGGGGTCGCCCAGGAAACTGGGGTCCAGGAGAGCGAGGGCCGGGTTGTCTCCGGCAATGACCTGCGCCTCGAACGCCACGCAGGGGAAGGCGAGGCCGGCGACTACGTGGACGCCCGGCTTCTGCTGTCGCACGGTCGCGCCGGCTCGCGCCGCGTCGTCCAAGAAGGCGCGGGAGAGGGTCGGCGCGACGACGTGGAGACCCACGTCCGAGTGGTGGATGTGGGACAGCTCCGTGCCCAGGGCGAGCCAGGCGCCCCCGACCAGGTGGTGAAGCTCTCCCGCGCGGAGGGACTCGCTGGGCCCCTTGTACTCCATGAGCGTGCAGGGCCAGAGGCGCGAGAGGATGTCCGGGAGGTGCCTCTGCGAGTCGGGCGATGGGACGCAACCGAGCAGCGCCGCGTCGAGTCGCAGTGGAATTCGCCCAACGGAGACCTCTCGCCGAAGCTCGCCCGATCCCATGACGCGTGTCAGCAGCTCGAAGGTGAGCCACTGCCAGGGTGCGCGCTGCTCTCCCGCCCACGTCTTGCGCCTCGCCATGCCCTTGCCTCCTGCCCGCGCCGCTGCGAGCGGTGCGCCCTCTCGGGCATCGAAGGCTGAAGTTGCGCGGGAAGTACGAGGCTGGCCGCGGACACCAGCGGCGAATCCTGCGAATGGGGCACGGGTGTCCTCCAGGGCGGTCAGCCCCGGCGGAGCAGGCGGGAGATGCTCTGGCGGAGGGTGCGGACCACGCGGCGGCGCCTCGGGGGCTCGCTGCACAGGACGGGGAGGTAGTCGAGGCCGAGGCGGTCGCGCAGGGCCTCGCGTGCGGCCTGCACGCTGTCCGGGTCTCGCGGATCGTAGGGGAGGGGCGCGTCGGCCGCCTCCTCTGCGTCTGGCCAGATGGTCTCTCTGATCTGCGTTGCCATGCTGCACCTCGACCCGAAGTTCACGGTCAATGTACGCACACAACAGACCTTGGCACGTGACGAGTCGGCAACATCATCGTGAAGCGAGGAGCGCCGCGCCGCCGAGGGCGAGGAGCGCGAACACCAGGAGGCGGAAGCGCTGCTGGTCGATGCGGTCGTGGAGGCGCTCGCCCGCGATCAGGGCGGCGGCGAAGGGCAGGAGCAGTGGCGCGGTGGCGCGCAGCGACGTGGCGTCGAGGAGGCCGCCCGCTGCGTAGCTCGAGAGGACGGCGCCGTTGAGCAGGAGCCACAGGGCTGCCAGTGTCGCGCGGAAGGACGCCTTGTCCGGGAGCTCCCGGGCGACGACCCACACGGCGAGGGGGCCGCCGGATGCGAACAGACCCTGGAAGACGCCGGCGACCGCGAGCAAGGGCCACGCCAGCAGGCGGGGGAGGGCCGGGGAGCGGGCGCCCCGGGCGTGGTGGAGCAGCTCCAGCACCCCGACGCACAGCACGAAGGCGCCGAGCAGGGTCTTGAGCAGCGCGCCGGAGCCTACGAAGAACACTACGACGCCCACGGCCACGCCGGGGGCCATGAGCAGGGCGAGGCGGAGCAGGAGGCGGCGATCCACATGGCGGCCGTGGCGCATGACCAGCCAGCCGTTGAGCGCCAGGTTGAGGGGCAGGAGGATCGGCAGCAGCTCCTGGACGGGCATGAGGTGCGACGCCAGCGTGACGATGAGCACGTTGCTGCCGAAGCCCGCCAGGGTGCCCACGGTGTAGGAGCAGAGCACCAGGGCGGCGAGGAGGATCGCGGTCACGCGTTCGCCACCCGCGCGCGCTGCTCCGGGCGGGCCATGCTCAGGACCGGAGGGTGTGGGGACACCTGCGCCTCCAGGAAGTCCTGCCGGTCCCGGAGGCCCCGCCACCCGGCTGCGATCATGATCTGCGCGACGGGAGCGCCCAGCGTGTCGCCGGGTCCGGGCAGCACCACGGCGTCGGGGCCATAGTCGCCCAGCGCCGCGCGGATGGAGGCCGTGAGGTCGAATGTCTGCGTGACCTGCGCGCCCAGGGTGTAGTCCCGGAGGGCGGCAGCGTCTGCATGGCGGCGCCAGATCCGAGCGTCACCGCCCACCAGCGGGACTGTGGGGGATGCGAAGGGCAGGGAGGCGAGGTCCACCGAGGCCCGCTCTGCGGTGGGGCGCATCAGCGGCGTGTGGAACGCGGAGTGGAGCGGCAGCCGCAGCGGAAAGGCGCGCCCCCGCTCGACCGGGGGCAGCGCAGCCAGGAGCGCCGGCAGCGCGTCCTCGCTGGCGCCGAGCACGGCCGTGCCCCCGAGGTGGATGGACGGGAAGACCCCAGGGAGCGCCAACGCCGCATCGACCAGGTCGCGCAGCTCTGGATCCGGGCGCCAGTCCTCCCCCACGGTCGGGTAGAGCACCTGCGCGCCCACCACGGCGCCGGCCTGGTACCCGCCCATGGTCTCGACGAGGCGGCCAGCATCCCTCAGTGGCAGGGCTCCTGCAGCGTACAGCGCCGTGTAGAAGCCCAACGAGTTGCCTGCGACGGCGACGACGCGGGCGCGCCTCGGGTCCAGGGCGCCCAGGTCCCGCACCGTGGCTGCGAAGGTCAGGAGGGACGCGTGCTCGCCGGCCAGGTGCGTCGAGGGTGCGAAGGGGGCGGCGTCCAGCTCGCCTAGCGTTGGGGACCGCCGCCGGGCGGCCTCGATCTCTGGCAGCAGCGCCCACTCACCCAAGGAGCCTCGCTGCCCGCGGCCGTAGGAGCCGCGGCCGGGGCACACCAGGAGGACGCGCAGGGGGTCGTCCATCGCTCAGCCTCCCCCCACCAGGGCGAGGGCGGCGCCCACGACCTCGTCCTCGGACACCAGCACCCGGTTGGCCGCCTCGCCGAGCGGAACGAAGGTGTCGTGAGCAGCCACGCGGCGGATGGTCCCGGCAAACCCGGCGTCGAGGAGCGCCGCCATGACGCCCTCGGAGACTCCGCCGCTCCGCCGCGTCTCGTCCACGATGAGCACGCGGCCCGTCGCCCGAGCCTGCTCGAGCAGGTCGCCTTGGGGGAGCGGCGCGAGCCACCGCAGGTCCAGGACCCGGGCGCTCACTCCGGCGGCCTCGAGGCGCCGCCGTGCGCGCAGGGACAGGTACAACCCGTTCCCGAAGGTGACCAGCGTCAGGTCGCCGCCGTTGCCGTGTACCCTCCCTCTCCCGACCGCCACGTGGCCGTCCCCCGGCGCGGGGTAGGGGGCCGTCCAGAGGCCGTCTCCCGGCTCGAACAGGTCGCGGGTCATGTAGAGGGCGATGGGCTCCAGGAACGCGACCACCGCGCCGTCGACCTTCGCCGCGGCCACGCAGGTCCGCAGCATGCGCACCGCGTCGTCGGGGAGCGCGGGCGAGGCGATGACGAGGCCCGGGATGTCCCGCAGGACGGCGACGGAGTTGTCGTTGTGGAAGTGCCCGCCAAAGCCTTTCTGGTATCCGTAGGAGGCGATGCGCACGACCATGCCGTTGCGGAACGCCCCCTGCGAGAAGAACTGGAGCGACGCCGCCTCCCCCCGGAGCTGGTCCTCGGCGTTGTGGAGGTAGGCGAGGTACTGGATCTCGGGCACCGGCAGGAACCCGAGCTGGGCGGCGCCGATGGCCATGCCGAGGATCGACGTCTCGTCGAGCGGCGTGTCGAAGACGCGCGCCACCCCCCCACGGCGCTGGAGCCCCGCCGTCACGTTGTAGACGCCGCCCTTGCGGGCCACGTCCTCGCCGAAGATCAGGAGCTCCGGGTGCGCGACGAGGAGGTCGCCGAGGGCACGCCCGACCTGCACCGCCAGGTGGCGCGGGCGGTCCTCCTCGGGGAGCTGGCCATCCCAAAAGCCGTCGCGGCCTTGGGGCACCCGCAGCGCCTCGCGCTCCACCGCGTCCGGTGAGTGGGGAGCCAGGGGCGCCATCACAGCCGCGGCGCTCCGCAGGCGCGGCCTCCGGGCAGCCTCCTCGGCCAGGGCGAAGGCCCGCTCGTGCGCCTCGTCGTAGAGGGCGAGCACCTCGTCCCGCGCCACCCCGGCCCCCACGAGCCTCCGCGCCGTGTGGATCAGCGGGTCGTCCGCCTCGGCGGCCTCGATCTCCGCCGGCGTCCGGTACACTTGCTCCACGTCGCTCCCCGCGTGCCCGAGCAGGCGCACGACCTTCAGGTGCAGCAGCGCGGGCCGCCGCGTGCGCCGCACATACGCCGCCAGCTCCGCGGCCGCCTCGTAGGCCTCCACCACGTCGAGCCCGCTCGCCCGCAGCACGCGGAGCCCGGGGCGCTCTACCGCCTCGACCCACCCAGGCGGTGTCCGCACCGAGATGCCGATGCCGTTGTCCTCGCACACGAGCAGCAGCGGCACGGGGTGGTGCCGGAAGGCGGCGTAGGACGCGGCATTGAGGGCCGTCTGGGCGCTGGCGTGGTTCAGCGAGGCGTCCCCGAAGCTGCACACCACGATGGCGTCGTGCGACAGCTCCGGCGCCACGGGCACGTCGAGGCTCCGGCGCCGGTCGAGGGCGACGGCCATGCCCACGGCCTTCGGCAGGTGCGAGGCGATGGTGGACGTCTGCGGCGGGATCCACAGCGGGCGGCTGCCGAAGACCTTGTGGCGCCCCCCCGCGATGGGCTCATCCGTGGACGCAGCGCACCCGAGGAGCACGTCGAGCAGCGGCGTGCTCCCCGGCACCTGCCGCGCCCGCTCCACGAAGAAGGCGCCGGAGCGGTAGTGCAGGAGCGCCGGGTCCGTGGGCCGCAGGGCGCGGGCCAGCGCCGCGTTGCCCTCGTGGCCGCTGGACCCGATGGTGTAGAAGCCGTCGCCCCGGTCCTTGAGCCACCGGGCGGCGTAGTCGAGCTGGCGGCTCTGCGTCTGGGACTCGAAGAGCGCCAGGACGTCGCGCACGAGAAGGCCGCCCCCCGCTGGGTCGTCCAGTGCTCCGCTGCCCTGCGGCGCCTCCAGCACGGCGGCCCGAAAGCGCTCGTCCAGTGCACCTGTGCGGCTCACGGCCATCGTCGGGTCCTCCCGGCGCCAGTGTGGGCATTCGCCTCGCCCGTGTCCACTCGGCACCGTCAAATGTTCGCGCTCGGCTGGCGTGCTGGCGCCTTCCCACAAGGCGGGCGTATGATCGGGCGCGGGTCGAGCCGTCAGAGGGAACAGCGATGAACCAAACGTGGCGGGCCCTGGGCCCAACGACACTCGTGCTGCTGCTCATGTCGTACGTCCTGCCGGGCAGCGCGCGCGCGAGCTGCATGTGGACCGCGCCGCCACCGCCCCTGCGTGTCGTTCCGGCGGACGGTGCGCTCGGGATCCCCACCAACGCCTCGCTGTGGCTCATGGCGCGGGGCGCCTCCGAGGTCACCGTCCAGATTGACGGCGCCGAGGCGGCCCGGGCCGGCGGCCTCATCGGCTGGGAGCGCTGGCAGCTCACCGGCCTCGACGCAGGCGAGACCGTGACCTGGTCCGTCATGCTGAAGAACGACGGGGAGGAGCACTCCTACGGTCCCTTCACGTTCCAGGTGGGCGCCTCGCCAGCTTTGGCGCCGCCGAAGCCCGTCCTGGAGCGCGTCGAGATCGTCTCCGAGGACGAAGCTGGCACCCCGTGCGATGGCAGTCTGAAATTCTCCGACTGCATCGACACCGGCCCCAACGACTTCGTGCGTGTGTTCGTGCTGCCGGCGGACGGAGTAATCCTGTACAGCATCTGCTCCGAGAGTCCGGACGGCCCCGCGTGTCAGCCGCACCACCTCGCTCTGGCGGGCTGTCCTGCGACCACGTTCGTTCACCAGGGCAGTGTCTCGCGGTGCTTCCGGGTGCAGGCATACAACTACGCGCTGGCGTCGGATGCGCTCGTGACCTGCGTCGAGCCGGGCGGCGCGGCCGGTGATGCAACCGGATCGCAGAAGGATGTGGTGCCGGCGTCCGCCACGTCGTCTGGCGGATGTGGCGGCCCCGTTGCGCCAGCCGTCGCCCTCTGGTCCGCGCTGGCCGTGTTGTGGGCAATCCCTCGGGCAAGGCGGAGACCCTCCTGAGGTGGAGGTTCTCCAGTAACTCCGCAGGGGTCTCTCTCCCGCGCCTGCCTCTTGCGCGGCGCGGGGTTGGCCAGCGGGGCGGCCAGGTCCGAGGTCTCGAACCTGGGCGGCCAGCGGGGGCGGGGGCCAGCGCTCCCCCGCGGGATTGCGCCGGGGCTTCCGGCGGTTCACCGGAGCGGCTCGACTCGTGAGGATCGTTTCCCCCTGGACCTGGAGGCGGAATGAGCGTCGGTCAGGCGGTGTGGCGGACGGCGGTGGTTGCTGTGGTGGGCTCGGCCCTGGGCTTCGGCCTGGGTGTCGGCGCCGGCCTCCTGGAGAGCCGCGTCTACTTCCTGTTCCTGTACCCCGTCGCCATCGGTGTCGCGCTCGGCATCGCCATGGGTCTCACCGTCTACCTGACCCGCAGCGCCATGCCGCGGGTGCTCAGCGTCGTCGCCGTCGCCGTGTCGCTCGTGGTGCTGCTCGGCACCTGGGTAGGCCGCCATGAGGCCGCGAAGAGCGACTTCGCCCGCCTCTACCGCGACGCGCGCCTGGAGGGGCTGCTGGGCTCGGACGACGTGGACGTGCTCGGTGGGACGCCAGCAGACGTGGCGCCCGACGCCGAGGTGGACGAGGCCTGGCAGGCCTTGCTGCGGGACGAGACCGGGGACGAGGGGCTGCTCGGCTTCATCGTGCTGCGCGCGGGGTCGGGCCTGCGGACTGTGGGCATGGCGGCGTTCGAGCTGTCGGAGCCGCTGGTGCTCACGGTCTGGAGCCTGGAGTGGCTGGTCACAGCGGGGCTCATCGCGTTCTTCACCATGGGGGTCGCGCGGACGCCTTTCTGCCGCCTCTGCCACCGCTGGTATGTGCAGGAGCGGCTCGGGCGGGCCCCGCTCGCCCGCCTCGACTCACTCGTGGAGGCACTCAAGCAGCGCGACGTGGCCGCCCTGGCGGAGCTGCTGCGGGTCAAGACCACGAGCGGCGAGGGCCCCGGCCGCCCTACGACCGGGCCCATCGAGGTGGTCGCCGACCACTGCCCCCGCTGCGACGGAAGCGCGGTGCACCTGAAGGTCCTGCGACCGAGCGGGGTGGTGGCGTGCGACCAGGAGGCCACCCTGGCGGACCTGGAGCGGCTGCGGACGACGTAGGCTTAGAGGGAGACGTTCCGCACCCGAGCGGCTCAGGGCGGAAGCCGCAGCCCGAACAGCTCCATGAGGAGGCTCGCGGCCATCAAGCCGAGGGCGGCGCGGGCCATCCACCGGACGGCGGCCTGGTCTCCGTCGAGCTCAACGACCGCGGTCTGACCCGGGACGGCGGTGCGACCCGGTCTCGCGTCCCCGCTCGGCACGGGGGCCACCACCTTGAGCCGCGCCGCGGCCTTGCGCTCCTTCTCCTTGCTCTTGCGCTCCTTGCGCTTCGCCCCCTCCTTTGCTTCGAGGACGTCCCGCGCAAGCTCTCCGAGGCGCTTCCGGTCGGGCGCATAGCGAAGCTCGGCGAGGATCGCCTCCAAGGTGGTGCGAAACGCTACGGCGTCCATGAAGCGATCCGCAGGGTTGCGCCGCAGCGCCGTCGTCAGCGCGTCCTGCAGCGGCACGGGCAGGTCCGCGTCCGCTGGCAGCGCCGGGTCGGGCGCGTTGACGATGCGGCGCCTGATGCGGTCCGTATCGCCGTCGCCGAAGAGCAGGCGCCCCGTCACCAGCTCGTAGGCGAGCACCCCGGCCGCGTAGATGTCCGTCCGAGCGTCCACGTCCGGGTAGCCCGCCGCCTGCTCCGGCGACATGTACCCCGCCTTGCCCTTGACCACCCCCACCGCAGAGTACACCGACCGGTTGCGCCCCCTCGCGATGCCGAAGTCGATGAGCTTCACCTGGCCGCCGGTGGTGAGCAGCACGTTCTGCGGGCTCACGTCCCGGTGGATGACCCCGAGCGGCGTCCCCCGCTCGTCGGTCAGCGCGTGCGCCCACGCCAGCCCGGCGAGCACCTCGGAGATGACGAACAGGGCGTCGGGCAGCTCCATCGCCCGCTTTCTCTGGTCCAGGTGGTCGCAGAGCGCCGCCAGCGACACGCAGGGCAGCAGCTCCATGGCGATGAAGTGCCACCCCTCGACGGTGCCGTGATCGAAGGCCGAGAGCAGGTTCGGGTGGTCGAGGCGGCGCATCAGGCGCCCCTCGTCCTGGAACATCGCGACGTAGTCCGGGTCCTCTGCCAGGTGCGGGTGCAGCACCTTGAGGGCGACCACCCGGGAGGCACCCTCAGGCAGGTCGAGGCGCGCCCGGTGCACGGTCGCCATGCCCCCCGACGCGATCTTCTCGAGGATGTGGTACTTGCCGAGCTGTGTGAGCGGTCCCTTGTTCATGGCCCGCGCAGGATCGGACCCTCCGTCGCATGCGTCAAGAAAAAACAGGGGAACGAGTGTTCAGGTTCCTGGCGGCGCTCTCCCCGGTTACTCCAGCCGCCCGAACTCCCTCTCGTACCTCGCGAGGCGGGCCGCCAGCTCGTCGGCACGCCGGGCCTCGGCCTCGGCGCGCTGCGCTTCGGCCTCGGCGCGCTGCGCTTCGGCCTCGGCGC
>BTVJ01000066.1:0-40133 GCA_045863395.1 Myxococcales bacterium | reverse complement strand
GGGGGGGGGGGGGGGGGGGGGGGGGGGGGGGGGCCCGGGGGGGGGGGGGGGGGGGTGGGGGGGGGGGGGGGGGGGGGGGGGGCAGCCGAACGGGCGCCTGCGCCTGCTCTCTCGCGGCCAACACCAGCAGCGGTGGCAACGGCGGCGTCGCAGGCTTCAATGGCTGGACCGGCGGTCAGGAGTGGGGCGCCGGCGGCCAGGTCAACGGCGGTGGCGGCAGCGTCCGCACCCAGACGGCAGCGGGCGCCAACCAGGCGGGCTTCAACGGCTGGGGCAGCCCCGCCAACAACGCAAGCAACGGCAGCGCCACCGTCAACGGTGGCGGAGGTGGGGCCGGGGGCACCGTCTCCGCCAACTACTGGGGCGGCGGTGGCGGGGGAGGCCAGGCGGGCGTCTCCGGCACCGCGGGCCTCGTCGATGTGGACACCTATGTCCCAGCCGACCTCGCCGAGTGGATGCCCTCGGCCGACGTGGGGCGGGTGGAGGCTGGCGACCTGCTGGCGCACGATCTCACCGGCGCGGGGCTCGTCCGCAAGGCGGCCGGCGGAGACTACGACCCAGCGGTCCTCGGCGTGGTGTCCACCTATCCTTCCCTCCAGATGGGCCGCCCCCACCGCGCCGAGCGAGACGTTCTGGTGGCGCTGGCAGGCCGAGTCCCCGTCAAGGTGACGACCCTCAATGGCCCGATTCGCCCCGGCGACGCGCTCACCGCGTCCCCGCTGCCCGGAGTGGCCATGCGCGCCACCCGCGCCGGCCGGGTCGTCGGCTTCGCCATGCGCCCGTATGACCGAGAGGGGGTCGGAGCAGTCACCACCTTCGTCAGCCCCCAGTGGTACGCCGGTGACGTCGACGGGCTGCGCCTCGACGGCGAGGTGCACGCGGCGGGCTTCTACTCCACAGCGACGCCGGAGGTGGGCGCGCCACTGGGCGACGCGGTCGGGATGCTCCAGAGGCTCACGGGCTCGCGATTCGCCAGCGGCGTGGCGCTCGCCCCCGAGTCTCTGGCGGAGGCGCTCCCCGAGGCGGTGACCGTCGATGCGAACGGGGCGGTGAGCGGGGTCGACGCCGCCCGCCTCGTGCCGGTGCTCGTCGAGGCGATCAAGCAGCAGCAGCGCCAGATCGACGCGCTCATGGTGCGCTGTGAGCAGTGACTGCCGTCAGAACTGCGCGTAGATGAAGGTCCCGCTCGCCACCGGCATGAAGAGCAGCAGATAGACCACCACGAGGCCCCAGGCGACGCCGCGGACCGGGGAGGGGAGGGCGGCGGCCCGCTCGCGGAGCGCGGGCAGGCGTCCGAGGGCGAGGGCATGCATCGCCACCAGGATGCCCACACAGACGAGGAGGTTGAACTTCGCGACGGCGGTGTCGAAGTGGATGCCGTCTGCGCCGTTGAGCCCGAGGAGGCCGGCGGCGAAGGTGCCCGCCGCACCGAGGCTCTGGGCCCGGAAGGGCACGAGGGTCATCACGAAGAAGCCCATGGTCAGCGCCCAGGACCACATCGCCCAGCCGCGGGAGCGGCGCCTCGCGACCCAGACACGATCCTTCCTACAGAGCCCGCGCACGTGCTCGTCGAAGCGGCGGTGGACCGCCAGGCCGACCCCGTGCAAGAGGCCCCACACCACGAAGGTCAGCGCCGCTCCATGCCACAGGCCGCTGAACCCGAAGACCAGCAGGAAGGCCAGGTCGTAGCGCCCTCGGAGCCTGCCGCGGCCCGTGATGGCTGGCGTATAGAGGAAGTCGAAGAGCCACTGGTTGAGCGTGATGTGCCAGCGCCGCCAGAGCTCCATGAGGTTCTTCGCGAGGAAGGGCTGGCGGAAGTTCTCGGGCAGCTCCAGCGAGAGCAGGCGCCCGCAGCCGATGGCCATGAGGCTGTATCCGGCAAAGTCGGAGAACACCTGCCCCGCGTACCCCAGGATGGCCGCCCAGTGCGCCAGGGCGCCGTAGTGGAGCGGGTGGGCGAACACCGGGTCGACCAGCCCGGGGCCCAGGGTCGCCGCCACGAGGTACGTGAGGACGAAGCCGCCCAGGAAGGTGGCGCCCCCGCGCGCCACGCGGTCCGCGGAGAGGGCGCGTGGTGCCTCGAGCTGCACGAGGAGCTGCCCGGCGCGGGGAATCGGCCCCGCCATGAGCTGCGGGAAGAAGCTGACGAAGGTCGCCCAGGGAAGCCACCCCGACGGCGCGGCAGCACGCCCCCACCAGATGTCGAGCATGGCCCCGACGACCTGGAGGGTCCAGAACGAGATGCCGATGGGCACCACCAGCTCGAGGGTCGGGGCGGAGACGGAGAGCCCGACGGCGCCGAGCATGGCGGCGAGGCCCCCGGCGAAGAACCCCGCGTACTTGAGCACGCCGAGCAGCCCGAAGGACCACGCGATGCCGGCGATGAGCCACGCGCGGCTCCGACCTGGTGCGCCTGGCGCCAGCCGCCGCACCACGACCCACGTGACCACCGTGTTGGCGGCAAAGAGGAGCACGAGGCGCGGGTGCCAGGTGAAGTAGAAGAGCCAGCTCGCCGCGAGGAGCCACGCGTTCTGGGCGCCCGCGCGACGGGGCAGGAGCCAGTGGACGGCCCAGACCACGGGCAGGAAGGCCACCAGGAGCTCCACGTCGCCGAAGCTCATCGGTCCCCCCTCGCTGCGACCGGTGGTGGACCCGGGGCGTCCAGCAGAAAGTGGAGGTCGCCTTCCAGGGCCCAGTCGGCGAGCTTCTCGTTGCCCTCGGCCGTCACGTGGTCGAAGTCCGACATGAAGTCCGCGTCGGTCAGTGGCGAGCTGGTGCTCATGTCCACGAGGCGCACGCCCCGGTCCCGCGCGAGGGTCTCCACGCGGGCGCGCCAGATGGCGATGGTCGTGGCCTTGGCCTTCTTGGTGAGCGTGACGGGCATGCGGGGGAACAGGAGCAGCGTGACGTCCAACCCACGCCCGAGGCCCCAGTCGACGATGTGCTCCAGCGCCGCCTGCTCGCCGGGGTCACGGCAGAGGGGGTCCGTCGCTCCCTCCTCGGTCATGGCACGCCAGTAGGCCACCTGCGCGTCGAACTCGGCTTGCCGCTCCTCGGGTGACTCTCCGAACACCGCCGCGCGAAGAGCGTGGCGCAGCCGGTGCACCCCCCTGTCCTGGACGAGGACCGACGAGCGCCAGAGCCGCCCCCACCGCCAGGCCGCCCAGTTCTTGTTCCACCCGTTGAGGCCATTCTGCGCCACGTCGGCCACGAGGTGCCAGAGCGTGAACGCCCGCGCAGGGATGTTCAGCGCCAGTCCATGACCCGTGGCGCACCCGTCCCACCACTCGGTGACCAGGATGAGGCGCCGCAGGGACGGGCGCACCAGGGTCCCGTCCGCGCGGGTCTCCTCGACGAGGGGCCGCAGCCGGTGGTCGAGCACCCACGCGTAGCCGGTGAGCTTGCCGAACTCCAAGCTGACGAGGGCCATCTGGCGCCGCCCGCCGGACGCCGCAGCGAGGCGGTCGCGGATGGGGACGAAGGAGCGGGCGTGGCTCGACCCGATGAGCAGGATCTCTGGATCGCCGGACTCCAGCGCCGCCACGCCGTCCTCCACCTCCAGGAGGGCTGGCGGCACGGGCATCACCTGCTGCAGGGCCACGTCGGCCCCTACGATTGTCAGCGCCGAAACGACCGCGACCGTCAGGTTGGAGCGCCAGGATGCCACACCGTCCTCCGCCAGAGAAGGAGCGCGATTGTAGCGGAGCGAGGGGCGCGGGTCACGGGGGAGTTGCCCCACGGTGCAGGAATCAGCCGAGGGCCGCCATCAGCCGCGCCGTGACCTCGGCGGGAGAGCCGAGGCCATCCACCCGCCGGAGCAGGCCCTTTGCCTCGTAAAAGGGAATGATGGGCTCTGTCTCCGCGTGGTACTTGCGCAGGCGCGCCAGGGCGGCACTCTCCGTGTCGTCCTTGCGCTGGACGAGGCGCGGCAGCACGTCTGCTGGGGGCGGATCGAACTCCAAGTGGTAGATGCGCCCGGTCTCCGGATCGCTCCGGCGCCCGGTGATGCGGCTCACGATGGCGGCGTCGGGCACGTCGATGAGCACCACGGCGTCCAGCCCCGTGCCGACCTCGGCGAGCGCCCGGTCCAGCGCCTCCGCCTGGGGGCGCGTGCGCGGGAAGCCATCGAGCAGGAAGCCGCGGGTACAGTCGGGGCGGCCGATGCGCTCCAGGAGCATCCCGATGACCAGCTCGTCGGGGACCAGATCCCCGCGCTTCATGATGACGTCGGCCTGGAGCCCGAGCTCGCTCCCCTCGGCGACCGCTGCGCGCAGCATGTCGCCCGTCGAGATGTGCGACACGCCGTACCGCTCGACCAGCCGCGCCGCTTGCGTCCCTTTGCCCGCTCCCGGGGCCCCGACCAGGATCAACCGCATGGTCCTACCTCCTGGCGAAGGACCATATGACGCGGCTGCATGTCGCGTCAACGGACGACTGGCTCCGCGAGCCGCCTGATCGCCGCGTCGCTGTCACCGACCCGCCCGCATGGACTCCGCGGCCCCACCGTGGCACGTTGGTGGTCATGGCGCGCCTCCCCCTCCTCGTGCTGCTGCTCCTGTGCTCGGCAGGGGCACGCGCCGAGCCGCCCTTGGACTACGTGGAGGTGCTCACGGGGGGCGCCGCGGCGGAGGAGCCTCTCCCGCTCGTCGTCGCCATCCACGGCCTTGGCGATCGCCCCGAGGCGTTCTCCGGCCTGGTTCGGGGCCTCAACGCCAAGGCGCGGGTCATCGTTCCTCGCGCGCCAGAACCCCATGGGGGAGGCGGGTCGTGGTATCCGACCCGCGCGGTGGAGCCCTCCGACTCCGCCCGCGCCGAGGCCATCCGTAGCTCCGCCGAGCGCATCGCGGCGCTGGTGACCCAGGTGCGGGCCGCGCACCCATCTCGAGGGCGCACCATCGTGACCGGGTTCTCTCAAGGAGGCGTCCTGAGCTTCGTCCTGGCGACGCGCCACCCGTCGCTCATCGCGCTCGCCGTCCCCTTGGCAGGGACCCTGCCGCCCGAGCTGGTCCCGCAGGGCAGGGCGCCGGCCCGCGCGCCCCCCATCGTGGCGCTCCATGGGCAAGGGGACACGGTGCACCCCGTCGGTCCAACGCGCGAGGTGGTGGAGCGGCTGCGCGAGGCGGGCTGGGACGTGCAGCTCCGCACCTGGGCCGGCGTCGGTCACACGGTCCCCGGGCCCATGCGGGAGGCCATGGCGAAGCTGCTGGAGAGTGAGATCCGGGCCCAGAGCCGCTGACGCGGCGGACAGGCCCGTCAACGCCCTCCCCCTTGCGCCCCTCGCCACCCCCAGGCACCATGCGCCGCCGTGAGCACCCCACTCCTGACGCGCCCCTTCGCCCTCCTCGTCGCGGGCCACTTCCTGCAGGCGCTTGGCTACTCGTCCATGCTGCTCCTGCCGCTCTACCTGGACCACCTCGGCGCGAGCAACGCGCAGATCGGCGCGATCATGGGCGCAGGGGCCGTGGGCGGCCTCCTCTCCAGGCCCGCCGTCGGGTGGGCCCTCGACACGGTGGGGCGGCGCCCGACCCTGGTCGTCGGCACCGCCGTTCTCTCACTCGGGATGGCCCTGGTCGCGGCCGTGACCTCTACCGGCCCCATGGCCTATGCGGAGCGCGTGATCTTCGGGGCGGGCCAGGGCGCGCTCTTCACGGCCTACTTCACGTTCGCCGCGGACCTGGTGCCCGCGAGCCGCCGCACGGAGGGCATCGCCCTGTTCGGGGTGTCCGGGCTCCTGCCGCTGCTGGTCAACCCCCTGACGGAGCAGGTCGGCGTGGACCCGGCCCAGCTCCGCTGGTTCCTGCCGGCCGTGGGGTGCCTGGTCGCGCTCTCTCTGCCTCTGGTGCTCGCGCTCCCCAGGCCCCCAAGGACGCAGGCGGGGGAGCCAATCACCCTGGCCGCGGTCCTACGCTCACTCCGCGCCCCCTCCGTCGCCCCGGTCTGGCTCGCCACCGTAATCTTCTCAGGCGTGGTCGCCACCTTCATGTCCTTCGCGACGGTCGCGGCAGGGCGCCGGGGGATCCCGTCACCCACGACCCTCTGGCTCGGGTACCCGCTCGCCGCCGCGTCGGTGCGCCTCCTCGGGGCGCGGCTGCCCGACCGGGTCGGCCCGGCAAACGTGGTCGCACCCGCCATGCTCGCCTATGGCGTCGCCCTGGTGCTCGTGGCTGGCGCGACGACCCTGGGCGACCTGCTGCTGGCCGGGCTCCTGGCGGGCCTCTCCCACGGGTACTGCTTCCCCGTCCTCGTGGCCCAGGTGGTGGACCGGGTCCCCTCCACGCACCGAGGGAGCGGCGTCGCCATGTTCACGGCGCTCTGGGGAGTCTCTGAGATTGTCGTATCCCCCCTGCTCGGCGCCTTCGCCGACGCATGGGGACACGCCGCCATGTTTGCCCTCGCCGCGACGGTCGCCACCGCGGCGATGGCGGTGTGGGCGGCGCTCGAGCACCGCCTCGCGCCCCGGTGAGGCTCAGTACTTCGCGTTGCTGACCTCGATGGAGTAGCTGTCGCAGGTCACCGCGGCCCCGCCCACGCGGTAGACGCGGATGTAGAACACCGCGCCGTTGTTCGTGCACACGTGCTTGTTCGGCTCGGCCGCCGTGGCGCAGGGGCACTCGCCCAGGTTGGCCGTGTAGAAGTCCGTGTACCACCGGTGCTCGGTGCTCGCCGCGCAGATCACGTTGCCGCTTGCGCACCCGCCGCGGTAGACGTCGAAGCGGAACGCGTTGCTCGGGTTCGACAGGAAGAGGATCCGCACGTCGAAGGCGTCGCAGGTCGTGTCTGCGCTGTCGACGGCCGTGAAGCGGAACCAGTCCTCGTCGCCGGCCGGAACGACGTTGGCCGAGAAGGTCTTGGTCGAGCCGTTGTCCGGGACGTCGCCGAGGTTCACTGCGTTGGCGCAGCCCGCGGCGCCGCCCTCATAAGAGTCCTGCTTGCACTCGCAGCCGTTGTAGAAGAGCCCGTCGACGTTGTACCAGGTCTGAGCGCACGACGCGACGTAGCAGCTCCCGTTGCAGGCGGGCGCGCCGTTGGCCACGTTGCCGCACAGCGCCGTGGGGGCGCCCTCGTCGATGAGCGCGTCGCAGTTGTCGTCGTAGCCGTTGCACTTCTCGGGAGCACCCGGGTAGATGTTGCCGTTGGCGTCGTTGCAGTCCGGCTTGTTCAGCGCGGTGTAGTCGCCGCTCGGCGTGCAGAGGCACTTGCTCGGAGAGTTCGTGCCCCACCCATCGCCGTCCAGGTCGCGGTAGTAGGTGACGCAGCCCTGCGCGCCCTCCTCGTCCACCTGGCCGTCGCAGTCGTCGTCGAGGCTGTTGCACTTCTCCGGCGCTCCCGGGTAGACCGTGTTGCGCGTGTCGTCACAGTCCGAGCCGTTGGTCGCCTTGTAGCTGCCCGACGGACCGCACAGGCACTTGCTCTGGAAGGGATTGCCGTAGGTGTCGTTGTCCGCGTCCAGGTAGATGGTCGAGCACCCCGACGCGTTCTGCTCGTCGACGTTGCCGTCGCAGTTGTCGTCGATGCCGTTGCACGCCTCGCCCTTGCCCGGGTTGATGTTCGGGTTCGAGTCGTTGCAGTCGTTCTTGAGCAGCGTGTCGTACGGGGTCACCGGCTTGCAGGAGCAGATGGTGTCCGTCGTGATGCCGTAGCCGTCCTTGTCCAGGTCCTTGTAGTAGGACAGGCAGCCGATGGCGCCCAGCTCGTCCACCTGTCCGTCGCAGTCGTCGTCCAGGGTGTTGCACACCTCGGGGGCGCCCGGGTAGATGGACCCGTTGGCGTCGTTGCAGTCCGTCGGGTTGACCGAGGAGAAGTCGCCCGTCGGGCCGCACAGGCACTTGGCGACGTTGGGCTTGCCGTACCCGTCGCCGTCCTTGTCTTCCCAGTAGGACCCGCACCCGACGGCGTTCTCGTTGTCGCTCACGCCGTCGCAGTCGTCGTCCTTGCCGTTGCAGACCTCCGTGACGCCCGGGTGGACGAACTTGTCCGCGTCGTTGCAGTCACCGCCCTTGGTGGACGTGTAGTCGCCCGTCGCGCCGCACAGGCACTTGAGCGTGCTGCTGACGCCGAAGCCGTCCTTGTCCACGTCCACGAAGTGGTTGGAGCAGCCCTGGGCGTCCTGCTCGTCCACGAGGCCATCACAGTCGTCGTCCTTGCCGTTGCAGGCCTCCTGGGCACCCGGGTAGACGGTGGCATCCGCGTCGGCGCAGTCACCGCTCAGGGTCGTGGTCAGATTGCCGCTCGGCGAGCACATGCAGGCCTTGATCGCGGTCTTGCCGTAGCCGTCCTTGTCCACGTCCTCGTAGAACACCGTGCAGCCGCTGGCACCCGTCTCGTCGATCTGTGCGTCGCAGTCGTCGTCCACGCCGTTGCAGGCCTCGGTCGCCCCTGGATTGACCGTGGAGTTGGTGTCGTCGCAGTCTCCCGGCACCAGCGTCTTGTAGTCTCCCGCCGGGACGCACAGACACTTCTTGTTCACGGTCAGGCCGTAGTTGTCCCCGTCCTTGTCCAGGTAGTGCTGCTTGCAGGCCGTGGCGTTCTCTTCGTCGACGGTCCCGTCGCAGTTGTCGTCGATGCCGTTGCAGGCCTCTGTCGCCGCTGGGTGCACCGCCGCGGAGGCGTCGTTGCAGTCGCCGGGCTTGGTGGTCTTGTACGGGCCCGACACCGCGCAGAGGCACTTGGAGTCAGCGGTCTTGCCCCAGGTGTCGTTGTCGCCGTCGTAGTACAGGACGGTGCAGCCGACCGCATCCTGCTCGTCGATGAGGCCGTCGCAGTCGTCGTCCACGGTGTTGCACTGCTCCGGAGCGCCAGGGAAGATGGTCGGCACCAGGTCGTTGCAGTCTCCGTGCTTGGTCGTGGTGTACTTGCCTTGCCCGCCGCACTGGCACTTGAAGTCGGTGCTGACGCCGAAGCCGTCGCCGTCCCCATCGAAGTAGAAGGACACGCAGCCGCCCGAGGCGCCCTCATCGACGTAGCCGTTGCAGTTGTCGTCCTTTGCGTTGCACAGCTCGTCGGCGTCCGGGTTGATGTCCCCGTCGTCGTCGTTGCAGTCTCCGGGCCAGACGGCGGTGTAGACCCCCGTCGCGCCGCAGAGACACAGGGAGTCACCCGTCTTGCCGTAGCCGTCCTTGTCGAAGTCACGGTACCAGGTGCTGCACCCGACCGCGCCCTCCTCATCGATGACGCCGTCGCAGTCGTCGTCCTTGCCGTTGCACAGCTCGGCACCACCGGGGTGCATGGCCGTGTCCGCGTCGTTGCAGTCGCCCGTAACGAGCGCCGAGTACTTGCCCGACGGTGCGCACAGGCACTGGGCCGACGTGGCGACGCCATAGCCGTCCTGGTCGTTGTCGAGGTAGTGGGGGAGGCAGCCGACCGCGTTGAGCTCGTCCTCGAGCCCATTGCAGTTGTCGTCCTTGCCGTTGCAGATCTCCGTGGCCGTGGGGTTCGTCGTGCCCACGTCGTCGTCGCAGTCACCGCCCTGGAGCGCGGAGTAGGGCGGGGTCGCCTTGCACAGGCACTTGGTCACGCCGGGCTTGCCGTACTTGTCGCCGTCCGCGTCATAGAAGAACGTCCCGCACCCGAGCGCCCCCTCCTCGTCCAGGAGCTCGTCGCAGTCGTCGTCGATGCCGTTGCACAGCTCCTTGGCGCCGGGGTTGATCGCAGCGGCGGTGTCATTGCAGTCGCCGGCCAGCACGGCCGTGTAATCTCCGCTCCCGGCGCACAGGCACTTGCCCGTCCCGTCCTTCCCGTAGCCGTCTGCGTCCTTGTCCTGGTAGCGGTTCATGCACCCGGTCGCCCCCTCCTCGTCGACGATGCCGTCGCAGTCGTCATCCAGGCCATTGCACTTCTCTGCTGAGCCTGGATTCACGGCAGGCTTCGTGTCATCGCAGTCGCCGATCACCTGCGTCGAGTAGTCACCGATGGGCCCGCACTGGCACTTGAACTGTGACAGGATGCCGAAGCCGTCCTTGTCCTTGTCCATGAACCAGTTCTCGCACTCCCCGGCCTGCCCCTCGTCGACCTGGCCATTGCAGTTGTCGTCGATGCCGTTGCAGGCCTCGACCGCCGCGGGGTGGATGGTCGCCTTCGTGTCGTCGCAGTCACCCGCGGTCTTGGACTTGTGGGTCGCGCTCGGCTTGCACAGGCACTGGGCGGACCCATCGGCCCCGTAGCCGTCGCTGTCCATGTCGGCGAAGAACACGTCGCACCCGATGGCGTCCGTCTCGTCGAGCAACCCATCGCAGTCGTCGTCGAACCCGTTGCAGACCTCGGGGGCGCCTGGGTTCGTCGTCAGCGCCGTGTCGTTGCAGTCGCCGGGCAGGATCGCCGTGTGGAACCCCTCGGCCACGCACAGGCACTTGACGTCCGCGGTCACGCCGTATCCGTCAGCGTCGAAGTCCTTGTAGTAGTTGGTGCAGCCCTGAGCAGCGCCCTCGTCCACGAGCCCGTCGCAGTCGTCGTCCTTGCCGTTGCACACCTCCTTCGCCGCGGGATTCACGCCCACCTGGGTGTCGTCGCAGTCACCACCCAGCGTCGCCGTATACTCCCCTGTCCCCGTACACAGGCACTTCGCCTTCAAGGTCTGCCCGTAGCCGTCGGCGTCCGCGTCCAGGAACATCACGGTACACCCGAGGGCCGCCTCCTCGTCCACCAGACCGTCGCAGTCGTCATCGACCCCGTTGCACGCCTCGGTCGCGCCGGGATACACCTGGGGCGCGGCGTCATTGCAGTCACCGCCCTTTGTCGCCGTGTAGCCACCGACCACCCCACA
This sequence comes from Myxococcales bacterium, assembly GCA_045863395.1. GTDB lineage: Bacteria > Myxococcota_A > UBA9042 > JABWCM01 > BTVJ01 > BTVJ01. The sequence goes on along the minus strand of BTVJ01000066.1, from coordinate 29,374 downwards.
CAAACACTTGGAGTCGTTGGTCTTGCCCCACGTATCGCCATCCAGGTCCAGATACCGCACCAGACACCCGATGGCCCCCTCCTCGTCGACGGCGCCGTCGCAGTCGTCGTCCATGTTGTTGCAGGACTCGTTGGCGCCCGGATTCACCGACGGGACGGCGTCGTCGCAGTCGCCTCCCTTCTTGACCTTGTAGTCCCCGGACGGAGCGCACAAACACTTGCTGGACGCCGACAGCCCATAGGTGTCGCCGTCGAAGTCCCGGTAGTAGAGGTCGCAGCCGAAGGCGTCCTCCTCGTCCTGCTTGCCGTTGCAGTTGTCGTCCGCGCCGTTGCCGCAGATCTCCTGGGCGTTCGGGTGAATCAGCGAGCTCTCGTCGTTGCAGTCCCCCGCCTGGATGGCGGTGTACTTGCCCGTGGGGCCACACTGGCACTTGGCGTCGCCGAGCACGCCGAACCCGTCGCCGTCCGAGTCCTTGAAGAACTGGGAGCACTCGTCCTCTGCCCCTTCGTCGACGAGCCCGTTGCAGTTGTCGTCCACGAGGTTGCACTGCTCCAGCGCGCCCGGGTGGATGAACTTGTTCTCGTCGTTGCAGTCGCCATGGAGCTTCGTGTCATAGACGCCGTCAGGCTTGCAGAGACACTTCGACACCCCGGTGACGCCATAGCCGTCTCCATCGACGTTCTGATAGTAGACCTCGCAGCCGACCACATCCTGGCCGTCGATGAAGCCATTGCAGTCGTCGTCCACGTTGTTGCAGATCTCGGTCGCCTGAGGCCCGACGGCGGCGTTCGTATCGTTGCAGTCTCCGTCGTAGGTCGCCGAGTAGTCTCCCGTCGGCACGCAGAGACACTTGGAGTCGCCGGTCACGCCCGCCGTGTCCTTGTCGAAGTCGCGGAAGTAGACCGTGCAGCCGCCCGCGCCCTCCTCGTCGACCAGGGAGTTGCAGTTGTCGTCCTTGCCGTTGCAGACCTCCGGCCGGTCCGGGTGGATGTTCGGGTCGCCGTCGTTGCAGTCCCCGGACTTCGACGCGGACAAGACCCCCGACGGGGCGCACAGGCACTTGGCGGGCGTCGAGGTCCCGAAGCCGTCGGCGTCGAAGTCCTGGTAGTAGACCGTGCAGCCTCCCGCGTCCTCCTCGTCCACCTTGCCGTCGCAGTCGTCGTCGAAGCCGTTGCACTTCTCGGGCAGGCCGGGGTTGACCAGGGGGTTGCCGTCGTCGCAGTCCCCGGGCTTGGGCGCCGAGAAGGCCCCCTCGGGGCCGCAGCCGCACTTGAAGTTCTGGGAGACCCCGTAGCCGTCCTTGTCTCCGTCGTAGTACCAGTTGACGCAGCCCGTGGAGCTCTTCTCGTCGACGATGCCGTCGCAGTTGTCGTCGAAGCCGTTGCACTTCTCGATGGCGGCGGGGTTGATCTTGGGGTCCGAGTCGTCGCAGTCTCCGCCCACGTCCGCCGTGTAGAAGTCCGCGTCCCCGCACAGGCACTTGACCTTCGAGGGGTTGCCGTACCCGTCCTGGTCCGCGTCCAGGTAGATGGCGTAGCAGCCCTTGGCCCCCTCCTCATCGACCAGGCCGTCGCAGTCGTCATCCTTGGCGTTGCAGAGCTCCTGGGCCAGCGCCGAGATCGTCGGGTCGAGAGGCTTGCAGTCGCTCGTGTCCGGGTCGCCGTCGTTGTCGTCGTCCGGATCGCAGGCGTCGCCCATGCCGTCCTTGTCGTTGTCCTGCTGCCCCGGGTTGGCGGCCAGCGGACAGTTGTCGGCGAAGTCCGGGAGCCCGTCGTTGTCGTCGTCGTCGTCGAGGCAGTCGGCGATCTTGTCCCCGTCCGTATCTGGATACCCCTCGTCGATGAGCCCGTTGCAGTTGTTGTCGAAGCCGTCGCACAGCTCCTTGGCGCCGTGGTGGATCGCGGGGTTGTTGGGGGCGCAGTCCAGGTCGTCCGGGTCTCCGTCTCCGTCGTCGTCGATGTCCTCGCAGTCGGCGACCCCGTTCTGGTCCACGTCCGGGTAGCCCTCGTCGATGAGCCCGTTGCAGTTGTTGTCCTTGCCGTCGCACAGCTCGTAGGCGCCGTGGTAGGTCAGCTCGTCGAGCGGCGCGCAGTCGCTGAGGTCCGGGTCCCCGTCGCCGTCGTCGTCGTCGTCCACGCAGTCCTTGAGCCCGTCGCCGTCCGTGTCCGGCTGGCCCTCATCGACGAGGCCGTTGCAGTTGTTGTCCTTGCCGTCGCACCCCTCGGGGGCTCCGGGGTGGATGGTCGCGTCGAGCGGCTGGCAATCCGCCTTGTCCGGCGAGCCGTCGTTGTCGTCGTCGTCGTCGCAGGCGTCGCCGAACCCGTCCTTGTCGAAGTCCTTCTGGTCCTGGTTCCAGATGAGGGGGCAGTTGTCCTCCCAATCCTCCACCCCATCGTTGTCGTCGTCTGCATCGCACGCGTCCCCCTGGCCGTCGTCGTCCGAGTCCTTCTGGTCGACGTTGTGTACCTTCGGGCAGTTGTCGTTCTTGTCCTTGACGCCGTCACCGTCGTCATCATCGTCGAGGCAGTCGGCCACGCCGTTGTCGTCCGTGTCCGCGAAGTCCTCGTCCACCAGCCCGTCACAGTCGTTGTCGATGCCGTCGCACTCCTCCTTCAGCCCACTGAAGATGGTGGGATCCAGGGGCTTGCAGTCCGTGATGTCCAGGTCCCCGTCGCCGTCGTCGTCCTCGTCGACGCAGTCCGCCTGGCCATCACCGTCGAAGTCGGCGAACCCCTCGTCCGTCGCGCCGTCGCAGTCGTTGTCCCAGCCGTCGCACTCCTCCACCTGGTTCACGTCGCCGGTGCATGCCACAGCGAGCTTGTCGGCGGTGCAGACCATGACGCCCATGGCGCAGTCGTCGGAGTCAGGGCCGTCGCAGGCCGTGCCCAGGGTCGGGAAGTCCTCGTCGATGAGCCCGTCACAGTCGTTGTCGAGGCCGTCACACAGCTCGCCCTTGTTCTCGTCGCCCACGCACTCGATGGTCTTGCCGTCCCCGCTACACTGGATGGTCCCGTTCTGGCACTGGTCCGGGTCGTCCCCGTCGCAGGGGTCGCCCAGGCCCCCGAAGTCCTCGTCGGTGAGCCCGTCGCAGTCGTCGTCCTTGCCGTTGCAGCTCTCGGCCGCGGGGGTCGTCGCGTCGCACACCCAGCCCCCGAGCCCCTTGCAGGACCGCGTCCCCACGCACTTGCCCCAGCCGTTGGCGATCTCGCAGGCCTCCGGGTCCATGCCCTCGTCCGCCTGCCCGTCGCAGTCGTCGTCCTTGCCATTGCAGGTCTCGAAGGCGGGGGTCGTCGCCGTGCACCCGACCCAGCCCTGGTCGCCCTTGCAGGTCTCCGTCCCGTAGCAGGTGCCGATGGAGTTGGAGCGCGTGCACTCGCGGGTCGTGCCGTCGATGTCCGGCGTGCACACGCAGGACCCGGTGGTCGGCACGCACTGGAGCACCTTCTCGTCCAGCGTCGTCGTCACCTGCTTGCAGGCATAGCTGGTCGGGCAGTCCATGTCGCTCTGGCAGTCGAGGCCGCAGAAGGTGCCTGCCGCCCCCACGTACAGGCAGTGGTCGTTGGGGCCGCCGCACTCGGAGGGCACCACGCACTCCTTGCACAGGTCCGACGCCCAGGGGCGGCAGAGGTAGAGCACGTCGGGGAGCACGGCCACGTTCTCGCAGGACCACCCGTCAGGGCAGTTCTCCACGCACTGCTGGCTGCACTTCTTGCCGAGGGGGGTGTCGATGCAGTGGCCCGAGTCACAGTCCTGGCTGCCCTCACAGGTCCACCCCAGCTTGCCGGGCTCCGGGGCGCCAGGGTCGTAGGGCACGTCCACCGCGACCGCGGTGTCGGTGCCGCCAAGGTCTTGGCCGAAGCTGATGTCCTTCTTGCTTCCGCCGCCCGTGACGTCCAGCGCCTCGTTGGTCGCCGTCGTCGTCTCCGACGCGCACGCCGCCCACCCGAACAACGCGCATACGCCCATGACGCGCATGAGCCGAACGCCCCGAACCCACCGATTGTTGCTTCGCATGAGCCCCAGCTCCTTCCTTCCGACCGCCTGGCGGTCCACAGCATAGAGAAAGGAGGGGGCCGGAGAAAGCGCTCAGAGGGCTTTGGGAGCAGCGCGGCTCGAAACCGCGCGGCCGCCGTGCTCCTGCCCGCGGCGCAGTGGCCGGCGCACGGAGGCGCTGCGCGCGCATCGGCGCGAAATCAGGGTGCTCAGGTCCGTGAAGGGTCCTTGCGGCAACGGCGACGCGGGGCGGGGCAGGGTGGGGCAGGGCGCTCTACCGAAGCAGCCCATCGGGGGCGCGGCACCCGCCGCACCCCCGCGAGCCCGGAGGACGCCTCTACGGCTGGCGGCTCATGGCCGTCAGATGGTCTTGATCGGGATCTGGCGCGGCTTCAGGCCCTCCGCCTTCGGCAGGTGGACCTTGAGCACGCCGCAGGACAGCTCCGCCGTGATCTTCGCCGCATCGATACCCTTCGGCACCAGGAAGGCGCGCCGGTAGCTGGCGGGCTCGAACTCGCAGCTCAGCAGGTCGCGGTTCTCAGCGAAGTTGGGCGCGCGGCCCTCGAGCACGAGCTGGTCCTTGTTCAGGTTGATCTGGATGCTGTCCTGCTCGATGCCCGGCATGTCCGCCACGACGAGCAGCTCGTCACGGTTCTCGTAGATGTCGACGAACGGGGCCGCCACGCGCCCCTCCCACACGGCCTCGGGGTCCGTCGCCTCGGTCTTGGTGATCGCCACGTTCTTCGGGTCCTTCATCGCTGGCCTCCTCAATCGGGTCATGATACCCGGATTCATTGCTCGAACGACTGACTCTCTCTTCCCGAACGACGCTGCCTCAGCCCGCCTTGACGGTGATCTGGCGCGGCAGCTCCTCCTTCACCTTCCCGATCTCGATCTGCAGCACGCCGTTCTTGATGTTGGCCCGCGTGTGCTCCGGGTCGACCCGGGTCGGGAAGTACACGCTGCGGGAGAACTTCACGGGGGTGCGCTCCTGGCGGTGCACCGAGTAGCCCTCGGGCACCACCACCTTGCGCTCGCCGCTCAGGGTCAGCGTGTCCTGCGTCAGGTTCAGCGTCAGGTCCTTGTCGGACAGGCCCGGGACCTCGGCGATGACCATGTAGTTGCTGCCGTTGTCGCTCACGTTGATCCGAGGCCAGCCCGTCGCCCCGAACAGGCGGTTCTGGGTCGCGAAGCCTTGGGCCGGGGCCTCGAAGGCCCGATCCATGCGCCGGCGCAGCTCGTCCATGAAGGCCATCGTCCGGTCGAAGTCGCTCCAACGGGTGAACATCACGCACCTCCTCCGCTCTGGGTGAATCGCGGGCACATGCCCGCACGATAATGCCAATCGACTGATTGCGTCGCCGATCCTCGGGGCCCCCCCGGCGAGCTGCTACATTCAAATCTGTGATCCTCGACCGTCAACCCCCGCTCGAAAAAAAATTCATCCGTGCCGACAAGGCGGCCTGGCGGTGGCGTGCAGCCGCCGGCGCCATCTCGTGCGGGGCCGGGTCCCGACCATCCATCGGATCTGCGAGTTGACATAATATGGATTATCAGACGTTCTATTCCAGAGCGAGGCCCTCGCCGGACCGGCCCCTCGATTGACCTCCCACGCAGCCGATCCCTATAATCGCGCGTCCTTCGCCCCGGAGGCTCGGGAGGCAGCGATGCGCATCGGGATGGCTCAGATCGACACCACGGTGGGCGACTTCGACGGGAACCTGGCCCTCGCCCGCCGGGCTGCCGCCGACGCTCGCGCGGCCGGCTGCGACCTGCTGCTGCTGCCGGAGCTCGCTCTCGCCGGCTACCCGCCCATGGATCTGGTCGAGCACCCGGCCTTCGTCGCCGCCAGCGAGCGCGCCGTCGAGGCCCTTGCCCGCGAGACCGACGGCATGACGATCGTCGCGGGCTTCGTGCTCGCCAACCCGGGACCCTACGGGCGCAGCGCCTTCAACGCTGCGGCGGTCCTCTCCGACGGGCGCGTGCAGGCCACCTATAGGAAGCGCCTGCTGCCCAACTACGACGTGTTCGACGAGGCGCGCTGGTTCGAGCCCGGCGAGGAGCCGGTGGTCGCCACGGTCAAGGGGTGCCGCGTCGGCCTCACCATCTGCGAGGACGCCTGGAACGACCCGGACTCCTGGGACCGGCGCCTGTACCGGACCGACCCCATCACCGCGCTCGCCGACGAAGGTGTCGACGTGATCGTCAACCTGTCGGCATCTCCGTTCGTCATGGGCAAGCACCGCCTGCGCCAGCGCCTGCTCGCTCAGCTCGCGCGCAAGCACCGGGTCCCCATCGCGTACTGCAACCTGGTGGGCGGCAATGACAGCCTGGTGTTCGACGGGCGGAGCCTGGGCATCGACGCCGCGGGCCGCACCGTGGCCATGGGGCCGCGCTTCACCGAGGGCCTCGTGGTCTTCGACCCCTTCACGCCGAGCCAGCCCGAGCTCCCCGACGACCCCACCCCGGACATCGGCGACGCGCTGGCCGCCCTGGAGCTGGGTCTTCGTGATTATGTCAACAAGTGCGGCTTCGAGTCGGTAGTGCTTGGCCTCTCAGGCGGCATCGACTCGGCCCTCACGGCGGTCATCGCGGCCCGGGCGCTGGGTTCTCGCAGCGTGACCGCCGTGACCATGCCGTCGCCCTACTCGTCGCGGGGCAGCGTGGACGACTCGGTGGCCCTGGCCAGGAACCTGGGCATCACGCTTCACACGCTGCGCATCACGGCGATCTTCGACGCGTACCAGCGGGACCTGGCGCCCCTGTTCGACCGCCGCGCCCCGGACGTCACGGAGGAGAACCTCCAGGCGCGCATCCGCGGCAACCTCCTGATGGCGTACTCCAACAAGTACGGTGCGCTGGTGCTGTCGACGGGCAACAAGAGCGAGCTGGCCGTGGGCTACTGCACGCTCTATGGAGATATGTCGGGCGGCCTGGCGATCATCGCCGACCTCCCGAAGACCTTGGTCTACGAGATGTGCGATTATGTAAACTCCATCGCCTCGCCCAGCCCGCTTCATCCTCTGATCCCCTTGGAGATCATCGAGAAGGCGCCATCCGCAGAGCTGCGCCCCGACCAGAAGGACCAGGACACCCTGCCCCCCTACGACGTGCTGGACGCGATCCTCCACGCCTACATCGTGGAGCGCCGGAGCGCCGCGCAGATCATCGCGCTGGGGCACGACGAGGCGCTGGTGAGGCGGGTGCTGCGCATGGTGGACCAGAACGAGTACAAGCGGCGCCAGGCGGCCCCAGGCATCAAGGTCACGAGCAAGGCCTTCGGCGGCGGGCGGCGTCACCCCATCACACAGAAGTTCCTCCAGTGACGGCGACCGTCGCCCCCGGGTCGCCCGCCGGGGCCTCACCCATCCTCACCGGGCCCATGGGGCGGGGCGTGCTCCGGTTCGGCGCCCCCATGGCGCTGGCCATGGCGGCCCACGCCTCCTTCAACCTCATCGACCTGGTGATCATCGGGAGCCTTCCCAACGGGACGGCCGCCCTGGGCGCCCTCGCCGTCGCGGACATGCTCGCCATGCTCGCGACCATCGTCGTGCTTGGCCTGTCCAACGCCACCGTCGCAGTCATCGCCCGACGCCTGGGCCGCGGCGACCGGGACGGCGCCAACGCCGCCGCCTGGGGGAGCGTCGGCGTCATCCTCGCGATGTCGATCATCCTCGGGTTCGCTGGAGTGCTCGGCGCCGACTGGGTCACCACGGAGCTCGTGGGCACCAAGGGGGACATCCGCCTCGTCGCCATCGACTACCTGGAGATCATCGTCGGCGGCAGCGGCTCCATCTTCTTCCTGCTCCAGCTCACCGCCATCATGCGGGGCTATGGGGAGTCGCGCTTCCCGTCGATCATCATCGGAGGCGCCAGCGTGCTCAACATCGTGCTCGACGTGATCATGGCCTACGGACCAGGGCCGGCTCCGGCTGCCCTCCAGTGGGCGACGCCGTTCGCCGCGTGGCTCGGCGTGCCGCACATGGGCGTCAACGGGGCGGCGTGGGCCACCGTCATCGCCCGCACGCTCGGCAGCCTCGTGGCGCTCGGGTGGATGCTGAGCAGGCACAGCGGGCTCCAGTTTCGCCTCGGGCTCCTTCGCGCCCCCCGCGAGGAGGTGTGGCGCCTCGTCAAGATCGCGGCCCCGTCGTCCGCCCAGCTCGTCGTGCGCATCCTCGCCGTCATCGTCTTCGTGAGCCTGGTCGCTCGCTTCTTCACGACCGACGCGGACGGCACGGCGCTCGCCGCCTTCGGCATCTGCATCCGCCTCGACACCATCGCCCTGTTCTCGAGCCTCGGCTGGGGGGCGGCGGCGAGCACCTACGTCGGTCAGAACCTGGGCGCCGGGCAGCTCGACCGCGCGCTGCGGGCGGGCTGGATCGCCGCCGCCTACACCTTCCTCGGGATGCTCGCCATTGCGACCCTCTACATGGGTCTGGCTGAGCCCATCGTCGCCTTCTTCGACGCCACCCCGGCCGTGGTGGCCATCGGTCGGGAGTACCTCATGATCGTCGGCCCGAGCTACGCCTTCCTGGGTGTGGCCGCCGTGCTCTCCAGCGCGCTCTCCGGGGCCGGCGCCACTCTGTCCAGCTTCATCCTCGATCTGATCGTCGTGTTCGGCATCCAGGTCCCGGTCGGCATCGTGCTCATCGGTCAGGGCTTCGTCGGACGCCCTGGGGCTTGGTGGATCCTCGCCCTCGCCAACGTGGCGAGCGCCCTGATCTATGCCTTCTGGTACAGCCGGCGGGCCTGGCTCCACAAGCAGGTCTGAGCCGCCCCGCCCTATCCGGGCCTCCCCCCACGGCGAACACGACCAGAGGTCGAATTCCACTTGGAGATTCCGGGAATCGGTGCTATTGACGGCCGCACGGCCCCGCACCCTGCGTGCGCGGTGAGGAGGCAGCATGGCCCGGGACACGCGCGAGAAGCTCCGCTATGACCACTCCGCGGCGATCAAGCCGGCCCAGGTCGAGGAGCTGGTCGACTTCTACGTCAACCGCCGCCTTGCAGCCATCGTGGTGCAGCCGCTGCTGAACACCCACATCACCCCCAACCAGCTCACGGTGGCGTCGACGCTGTTCGGGGCCGGCGCCTGCGTCTCCTTTGCGCACGGCTCTCCGCGCGGCATGGCCATCGGCGCGGTGAGCATCCTCCTGGCCATGGTGATGGATTGCGCAGATGGTCAGCTCGCCCGCGCCCGCGGCGGCGGCACGCGGGTCGGGCGCATCTTCGACGGCATGGCGGACTACATCAACGCCATCTTCGTCCACGTGGGGCTCCTGCTCTTCCTCTACAAGTCCAGCGTCAGCCTGCTCGGGCAGCCGGCGGAGGGCCTCGTGCCTTTCCTGGTCATGGCCGCCGCCGGCGCCAGCATGACCCTGCACGCGGCCTTCTTCGATCTCTACAAGGGGCGCTTCCAGATGCTCACGGGCATCTGCAAGCCCGAGATGGACCCCCCCGACGAGGTGCTCGCCGACCTCAGGGCGGCCACCCACGCCGTGGACCGTGTCCTGCTGTGGGGGTACTGGCGCTACTGCGTCTTCCAGGCTTCGCTCAACGAGCACAAGCCGGCCCCTCGCCGCTTCGCCCCCGGCTCGGCGCAGGCACACCGCATCCACGCCGTCTACGAGCGCAACCTGCGCATGTGGTCCTTCCTCGGGCCTACGACCCACATGGCGGCCTTGGCCCTGGCCGGCGCCATCGCCAGCGTGACCCCCTACGCCATCTGGTGGTACGTGGTGCTGGTGACCGTGCCGGTCAACCTCTACATGATCGGCATGCTCATCTGGACGAAGCGGCTCGACCAGGCCAACGCGGACGTGGTGAGCTGAGAGGACGCGCGCTCTGCACTGATGGGGTCGAGGCGGGCGGCAGTGTTGGGGTGCCGCGCCGGTTGTTCGCCGGCGCGCCCTGAGGCGCGGTCAGGACGCCGCGGCTGCCTTCGGGGCTGGGGCCTCGGTCTTGGCCGGCGCCTCGGACTTCTCTGCCTTGTCGGTCTTCTCGGGGCTGCTCGCCGGGGACTCCGCGCTCCCGGACTTCTCGCCAACGGGCTTCGCGGGCGTGGATGCATAGTCCGTCTTGTACCAGCCCGAGCCCTTCAGGACGAAGGACGTCGCCGACACCTTGCGTCGCGTGTCGGACGAGCCGCACGCCTCGCAGTCTGAGCTGGTCTCCGTGATCTTCTGCCAGGCCTCGAAGTCCGTGTCGCAGGCGTTGCAGTGATACTCGTAGATGGGCATGGGGTCCTCCTGGCCGCAACAGGCACGAAGTTGGGCGAAATCACTTGCGTTTTTCAGTTCAGCTCCGCCGAGCCGGCAAAACCTAGTCCTGCGCCTGAGCGCTGTCAACTCGCGGCGCGCTTTCCACGCGCCCCCGCCCTCGCTACGCTGCACGCCCATGGGGCTCACCCTGCCAGCCACGGATGACGCTGCCGAGGTCAGGGCGCTGCTCGGGCGGCAGCTCCGCCACACGGCGAAGGTGCTGCTGCGCCTGCCCGTCTCGGCGCCGGACCCCGCCCTCCGTGGGTGCCACGGGGCGGTCGCCACACTGCTGCGCTCGCTGGGCGAGCGGTCGCCGGGGGACCTGCTGCGGCTGCTCCGTCCGCCGTCAATCTCCGTGCTCGTCCACTGCGCCGACGACGCCGCGCGGGAGGGCGACGCCGGGCGCGCCTCGGGCCACATCCGCGCGCTGCTCCCCGCCCTGCTCCTGGAGCTCGCCCGCACGGGGCGCCTTCCCCATGGTGTTCCCTGGCCTCTGCCCCTCGACGCCCTGTGGTCGGTGCCCGGGAACCTGCACGTCGCCGTCCCAGGCTGCACGGGTGCGCGCTTCGAGCCGGGGGCCGTGACCCTGCTGCTCGCCGGCGGTCGGTTGGAGCGCCTGGACCTCGCGGCCCCCACCACGGTCCCCGGAGTGACCGTGACGGCGCCCTTCCCGCTCGTCGCGCCGGGCATGGCGCTGGCGCTCACGGACGCGAGCCCCCTCGCCCTGAACGAGGCCCACCCGGACAAGGACGGAAACCGGGTCGACCTGGGCGGGCACCCGGCCTCCGAGTGGACCGAGGCGCTCCGGGCCGCCCTGGAGGTCGTCGCCGACGCGATGCCAGCCCTGCGGGCAGAGATGGACGTGGTGGTCCAGCAGCTCGTCCCCGTGGGGTGGGACGCGGAGCGGCACCTGTCGGCGTCCTTCAAGGAGGCCATCGGGACCATCTACCTGACGCTCCACCCCCAGCGCATGACCATGGTGGAGGCGCTGATCCACGAGTTCCAGCACAACAAGGTCAACGCCCTGGTCCACCTGGACCCGGTGCTGGAGAACGCCTTCTGGCCCCTCTATGCCTCTCCCGTCCGGCCCGACCCCCGCCCCCTCTGGGGCGTGCTCCTCGCCGTGCACGCGTTCCTTCCCGTCGCCGAGCTCTACCGGCTCCTGGAGGCGTCAGGACACCCCCTGTCGCGTAGCGCCGGCTTCCGGGATCGGTGGCGGCGCATCATCGCAGGCAACCACAGCGGCATGACCACCCTGCTGGAGCACGCGCGGCCGACCGCGGCGGGGCAGGCGCTGCTCGACGAGCTGGCCGCCCTGGACGCCGCACACCAGGCGCTGGGTCCAGGCACGCCGTAGACCTACGGCGCAGCGGGCTCGGGCAGCCCGCTGTATCCCACGGCCCACAGCAAGTCCGCGGCACGCATGGGCATCGCCGGCAGCGTCACGTCCATGAGCTGCGCCTTGCGCTCCTCCGAGATCTCCACCGGGTAGGGCTCCACGATGGCGTAGGGCACGGGAACGCGCCGGAACAGGCGCCGCGGGATGCCGACGCCCCACCGCACGTGCATGCCGCCAGCGAGGATCAGCAGGCGGGACCCCTTGCCGGCCAGGAAGCGGGCCGCCGTGTCCGCCATGGTCTCGTCCCAGAGGACCTGCGCCCGATAGAACCCCTCCAGGGAGCCGGCGTCCACGTGCCCGGCGAAGTAGGCTTCGAGGAGCGCACGGTGCCACGGGTCGTCCAGATCCAGCTCGGGCACGGACGCGGCGATCTCGGGCGCCAGCTCACTCACCGGCGCCTGGCGGACGGCCTTCACCAGCGGCCGCTCGGCGTTGAGCGCGATCACGCGCAGCCCATGGGCCTTCGCGACGGCGAGCAGGTCCCGGTAGTAGACCCAGGTGTCGCCGAAGCTCTCACGCCAGACGGCCTCGAACGCGGCGTCGTCCATGCGACCACCGAGCCATGCGTCGAGGTCGGCTTGCCGGGTCCGGGGCAGCATCTCGATTCCAAGCGCCACGGGCCCCTGGCCCCTGGCCATGAGCCCGCCCAGCACCCGGAGCTGCACCGCGTGATCATCGGCGCTGTCGTGGCTCTCGCCCACGTAGACGACGGGGAACGACGCGAGCCAGTCGAGCGCCTCGTCCACGGTCATGCGCCTCCCCGTCGCCACATGGAGGATGTCCCCCTTGGCCAGTGCGGGAGCGCCATAGGGGGCGCCGGCATCCGGGCAGGCGGGATCCGGCCGCGCGGTCGCGCAGGCCGCGACTACGGCGAGGAGCAGGGGAGACAGGCGCTCAGGCATCGGAGGCTCCCGCGGCGGAGAGGTCGAACGGGCTCCCAGGTGGCGCCTCCAGCGCGACCATGTCCCCGCACCACGGGAACGAGAGCCGCCACGCGTGGAGGCAGTGCCACCGCGTCGGGAGCCGCGCGACGAGCTCCGGGTCCCCCGGGCGCTCGATCCATTCGAGAAAGAAGTCGTCGCCCGCCTCGTAGAGCTTGTCTCCCAGCAGGGGCGTCCCCGCCATGGTCAGGTGTGCGCGGATCTGGTGCTGGCGCCCACCGTCCAGGCGCGCGGTCAGGAGCGCCAGTGAGCCCGAGCGGGAGCGGCAAGTGAAGTGCGTCGCGCACTCCCAGGAGCCGCGCCCGACCCGTAGCCGCACGGCGCTGTGCTCGTCGAAGCCCAGGCCGACGTCCACGGTGCGCTCCACCCCGGGCTCCCAGAGACGGCCCGGGTCAGCGACCACGGCAAGGTAGGTCTTGTGCACCTCTCGCCCTGCTAGCAGCGCCTTCAGCGCCCGGATCGCCTGCAGACCGACCCCGGCGACCAGGATCCCGGACGTGTCCCGGTCCAGGCGGTGCACCGGCTCCACGCGCTCGCCGCGAAAGGTCGCAGTCAGCCACGCATCCACCGTGCGGGTGCCCTCTGCGGCCGTGCGATGCACGAGCATCCCCGCCGGCTTGTCCAGCGCCACCCAGCCGTCCCCCCGCGCGAGCACCCGGAGCGCGTCCAGCGGGGGGGCGCCCGGGTCGGCCCGCTCGGTTCGTGGCAGGACCAGCACGTCCCCGGCCCGCAGCCGCGCGCCGGCCTTGGCGGGCCGCCCGTCGGCGAAGCGCGCGCCCTCCCGCACGATGCGCGCCGCCTGCGACCGGGACGCGCGCCGCAGCTTCTGCGCGAGCCAGCGGTCGAGGCGCCACCCCTCGTAGTTGCGCTCGACGACGAGCCGGTCCTCCCAGGGCGGGGAGGGGGCGCTCTCGGCGGCGACGGTCACGGAGGCATGGTGGTGGGGCACGGCTGGCGGGTGGGCACGGCGGGTCTGCCTCCGAGAGAGCGCCACCGCCGCGAGGGCCCGAGGCCCTCGGGCGGTGGTCAAGGGCGGAAGCGCACGGGAATCGAACCCGCCCGGGACGCCTCTCGACGCCCCACAACGGTTTTGAAGACCGGGCCGCCCACCAGGACGGATGCGCCTCCGGCGTCGCCGCAGCGACGACGGCCCATCATGCCCATAGGGGGCGCGAGGGGTCAAGCTGGCATGAATGCCGGCGGTTGGTTGTTCCACCGTCGGCCGCGTTGACCCGGATCCGGCGCACCCTATACTTGGTCACCATGCGCAGACCCTCCACCGACAGGCGACTGGTGTTCCTCGCGTCGCTCGTCGTGGCCACGGCGGCGCAGCTCCTGCTGGTCGAGTTCCTGCGGGAGCAGGCGACGGGCGGCGGGCTCGGCCCCGCGGTGCCTGCCCCGAAAGAGATGACCGTCGAGCTGGCCGAGCTGGCCGCCGTGAAGCCCCCGGAGCCCCCCGACCCCCTGGACGGCCAGGTGGTGGACCTGCCCGAGCCGCCCGAGCCCGTGAAGCCCCCCGAGGAGGCGAAGTTCCTCAACAAGGTGGACACCCGCACGGAGAAGGAGACCAAGGCTCCCCCGAGCCCGAAGTCCAAGCAGAGCAAGGCGGGGAAGGCGCGCGTCAAGGAGCCGTCGCAGGTCCAGAGTGAGCGCGCGACGAGCCCGGACCCCACCCAGTCCCCGGACGCGCAGCAGGAGATGGAGCTCCCCGAGCCCCGGGACCCCTCGAAGCCCACCGAGGTGGGCGAGCGCTCCTCGGACGAGCAGAAGGACCCGGGCAAGGAGCGACGCCTGCTCCTGCCGGGCACGAGCCGCGAGAACGCCCTGGCGAACCTCCAGGCCCTCGCCGGAGAGACCCGCTCCGACGACGCCCTCATGGACGTCGAGGAGGGCTCCGAGACCAGCCTCAACAGCCGCAAGTTCCGCTACTGGGACTTCTTCAACCGCGTGAAGGACCGCGTGCGCGAGCACTGGCACCCGCAGGACGTCTACCGGCGCCGTGACCCCCACGGGCGGGTCTACGGCGTCCAGGACCGCCTGACCGTGCTCACGGTCACGCTGGACGACCGGGGCGCCCTCCAGCGCATGGTGACGGTCAAGGACAGCGGCGCCGACTTCCTCGACGAGGAGGCGCGCCGGGCCTTCCAGGCCGCCTCTCCGTTCCCCAACCCCCCGGTCGGGCTGCTCGATCCGTCCGGTCAGATCACCTTCCAGTTCGGCTTCCTGTTCGAGATCTCGACCGGGCGGCAGCGCTGGTTCTGGAAGCGCCTATGATTCGCCTGCTGGTCCTCCTGCTCGCGCTCGCCCTCCCAGTGTCCGCCGTGGCGCAGAACGCCACCGAGCGCACGCGCCACTTCGTGTTCGTGTTCCCCGACGGGGCGCGGGGTGCCGTGGAGCCCCTCATGGAGCGCGCCGACCGCACGCTGGAGCAGATCGGCCGGCGGCTCGGCGCTCTGGACGTGGTGACGGCGGGCCCGCCCTTCGAGGTGAACGTGGCCTCGAACCGGGAGGACTTCTTCGCGGCACAGCCGTCGAAGGGCCTCGACACCTGGGTCGCCGGCACGGCCTACCCGGCGCAGGGGCTGATCATCCTCTCCACGGCCCCCGACCAGTTCTTCAGCCTTCCCGAGATCTTCCGCCACGAGATCGCCCACGTGGCCCTCTACCGCGCGGCGGGCGACCGGTTCATGCCGCGGTGGCTCGACGAGGGGCTCGCCATCCTCCTGGCGGGCGAGACCGTGGCCGGGCGCCTGGAGGCGGCGGCGGGCGCGGCCCTGTCCGGGCGCCTCATCCCGCTGGCGGACCTGGAGCGCGGGTTTCCTGCCGAGGACGCCGCTGCGCGCCTCGCCTACGCCGAGTCCGTCCTGTTCCTGCGCTATCTGCAGCGCCACCACGCCTTCGACGCCCGGCTCGGGGACCTGCTCGCCCGGGTGCGGGGGGGCTCGCCCTTCCCTGTCGCCTTCGAGGCCACGTTCGGCTCCCCCGTCGCTCCCCTGGAGGCGGCCTTCTTCGAGGGCCTCAGGGACTCGAGCGGCTGGCTGGCCCTCCTCTCGACCACGGACCTGCTCTGGGTGGCCGGCGCCCTGATCATCGTCTACGCCTGGTGGCGGCTGCGGCGCCGCAAGCGCCTGAAGTTGCAGCGGATGGCCATCGAGGACCGCCTGGCCGACGAGGACGACGAGCCCTGGCCCCCTACCCCGCTGGTGCTCCCCGACCGCCCTCCCCCGGACCTCCTCCCGAAGAAGGACGACCTGGTCCATTGATCAGAGGAAAGGGGCCCGAAACTTCGCCACTTTCCGATGCGCCCAAGCGCCTTGACGTAGCCCGAGAGCGCGTGCTAACACGCAGCGCAGCAGCCCGGCGCCCCGCCTGAGAGGGATGACCCGGGGGCGGGAGGTGCCGCTTGGCGACGCTCATCGACGGCAAGAAGATTGCCACGGACATCAAGGAGGAGCTGCGCAGCCGCATCGCGGCGCTGGCGGACCTGGGCGTCACGCCGGCGCTCGCCGTCGTGCTCGTCGGGCAGGACCCGGCGTCCCAGGTCTACGTGCGCAACAAGCGCAAGACGTGTGAGTCGCTCGGCATCCGAAGCATCCCTCACGACCTGCCGGCGGACACCAGCGAAGGCGCCCTGCTGGCGCTGGTCGACCGCCTCAACGCCGATCCGACCGTCGACGGCATCCTCGTCCAGATGCCGCTTCCCCCCCACGTCGACTCGGCCCGGGTGCTGGAGCGCATCGACCCCCACAAGGACGTGGACGGCTTCCACCCCACCAACGTGGGGCTCCTCGTGACGGGCGCGCCGGCCTTCGTCGCCTGCACGGCCGTGGGCGTCGTCGAGCTCCTGGAGCGCACCGGGGTCCCCTTCAAGGGGCAGCACGCCGTGGTCATCGGGCGCAGCAACATCGTCGGAAAGCCCGTAGCGCACCTGCTGCTCGCCCGCCACTGCACGGTGACCATCTGCCACTCCCGCACCCGAGACCTGCCGGCGGTCGTCCGCCAGGGGGACATCGTAGTGGCGGCCGTCGGCAAGGCGCAGATGGTGCGCGGCGACTGGATCAAGCCCGGCGCGGCGGTCATCGACGTGGGCATCAACCGCGACGAGTCGGGCAAGCTGGTGGGGGACGTGGCCTTCGACGAGGCCTTCGCGGTGGCGGGCAGCATCACGCCCGTACCCGGGGGCGTGGGCCCCATGACCATCGCCATGCTCATGTCCAACACCGTCTGGTCCGCCGAGCGGCGGGCACAGGAGCGACACCCATGACAGCGCGGCGCACACCGCTCCATGACCGCCACGTCCAGGCGGGCGGGCGGCTCATCGACTTCGCGGGCTGGGAGCTCCCGGTCCAGTACTCCGGCGTCCTCGACGAGCACGCCACCGTTCGCGGCGCCGTCGGCCTCTTCGACGTCAGCCACATGGGTGAGCTGCGGGTCACGGGGCCGGACGCCATCGCGGCCGTCAACCGCGTCGTGACCAACGACGTCTCGAAGCTCGTCGACGGGCAGGCGCAGTACACCGCGGTCTGCCACCCCGATGGCGGCATCGTCGACGACATGATCGTCTACCGGGTGGGGCCGACCGAGGTGTTCATCTGCGTCAACGCCTCCAACCGCGACAAGGATCACGCCCACTACCGGGAGTTCCTGAGCGGGGACTGTGTCTTGGAGGACCAGGGCGACCAGTGGGCCCAGCTCGCGCTCCAGGGGCCGCTGGCGGGCGCCACGCTGGCGGGCGTCTTTGGGGAGGACCTCGTCGCGGCGATGCCGCCGTTCCACTTTCGCGACCTGCGCTTTGGGGGCGCGATGGTCCGGGTGGCGACCACGGGGTACACGGGCGAGAAGGGGGTGGAGCTCTATGTGGCGCCAGACCACGCAGGCGCCCTCTGGGACGCGCTGATGGCGGCCGGGGCCAGCCACGGCATCAAGCCCTGCGGCCTCGGCGCCCGGGACACCCTGCGCCTGGAGATGGGCTACTGCCTCTACGGCAACGACATCGACGACACGACGACCCCGCTGGAGGCGGGCCTCGGCTGGGTGACCAAGCTCGGCAAGGGCGACTTCGTGGGGCGCGACGCGCTGCTGCGCCAGAAGGAGGCCGGCGTCCCCCGGCGCCTGGTGGGCATCGAGCTCTTGGACCGCGGCATCCCGCGCCACGGCTACCCCATCTTCGCGGAGGGCGGCGCGATCGGCCACGTGACCAGCGGCACCATGTCCCCGACGCTGAAGAAGCCGGTGGCCATGGGCTACGTCCCGACGGCCTTCGCGGCGCCGGGTACCCCCATCGAGGTAGAGATCCGCGACCGCCGCGTGGCGGCCCGCGTCGTCAAGTTTCCGTTCATCCAGAGCTTTTGAGAGTCCCTGAACCCCCAAGGAGCCGCCCCATGAGCATGCCGAAGGACTGCCGCTACACCAAGGAGCACGAGTGGGCCCGCCCCGAGGGGGATGGGATCATCGTCGTGGGAGTGACCGAGTACGCCGCCGAGAAGCTCGGAGACATCGTCTACGTGGAGCTGCCCAAGGAGGGCGACGAGGTCACGAAGGACGAGACCTTCGGCTTCGTGGAGTCGACGAAGTCCGTCTCGGACCTCTTCGCCCCCGCCAGCGGGACGGTGGTGGAGGTCAACGAGGCCCTGGTGGACAGCCCCGAGATCGTCAACGAGGACCCGTGGGACGAGGGCTGGTTCATCAAGGTGGAGATGAGCGACCCCCGTGAGCTCAACAAGCTCATGAGCGCCGCGGAGTATGAGGAGTACATCGGCGAGCTCGACTGAGGCACCCATGCGCTACATCCCGAACACGGAAGAGGATCTGGGGCGCATGCTCCAGGTCATCGGCGTCGCCAGCATCGACGACCTGTTTGCACAGATTCCCGAAGAGCTGCGCCTGGGGCGTGACCTGGACCTGCCGCCTCCCCTGGCCGAGCCCCAGCTCATGGCTCATCTCGGCGAGCTGGCGAGCAGGAACCGGGACGCCACCCGGGTGCGGTCGTTCCTGGGTGCCGGGGTGTATCGCCACGTGGCGCCCACGGCCGTCGACGCCCTGGTGCGACGCGGCGAGTTCTTCACCGCGTACACGCCCTATCAGCCCGAGCTGGCCCAGGGCACGCTCCAGGCGATCTTCGAGTTCCAGACCATGGTGGCGGAGCTGTTGGGCACCGAGGTCGCCAACGCCTCCCTCTACGATGGGTCCACCGCTACGGCGGAGGCCATCCTCATGGCCCGACGGGTGACCCGCCGCGACGTGACGGTCGTCGCGCAGACGGTCCACCCGGAGTATCGCCAGGTCGCCCACACCTACCTGGAGGGCATCGGCGAGGCCGGGACGGGGGACCTGGTGGAGGTGGGGTTTGCAGGGGGGACCACGGACCTCGCGGCGCTTGCCGAGGCCATCGACGGGCGCACGGCGGCGGTGGTGGTGCAGCACCCCAACTTCTTCGGGTGCCTGGAAGACCTGGACGCCATCGCGAAGCTGGCCCACGACAAGGGCGCGCTCCTGGTGGTCGTCAACACGGACCCCACGGCCTTCGGGCTGCTGGAGGCGCCCGGCGCCTACGACGCAGACATCGTGGTGGCGGAGGGGCAGGCGCTCGGAGTGCCGCTGAGCTTCGGCGGACCTCATGTCGGGCTCTTCGGAACCCGGACGAAGTTCGTCCGCCAGGTTCCCGGCCGCCTGTGCGGGCAGACGGTGGACGTCGATGGAAAGCGAGGCTACGTGCTGACGCTGACGACCCGGGAGCAGCACATCCGACGCGAGAAGGCCACGTCGAACATCTGCACCAACCAGGGCCTCGTCGCGCTCCAGGTGTGTATCTATTTGTCGCTCATGGGGCCTCGGGGCCTGGAGCGGGTGGCGCGCACGTCTCTCGCCCACGCCCACCGCTTCCGAGCCGCGGTCGCGAAAATGCCCGGCTACGGGCTGCTGTTCCCCGACGCAGCCATCTACCACGAGGTGGCGGTGCGCACGCCCATTCCGGCAGTGGACCTCGTCGAGCGCCTCATGACGAAGGACATCGCCGCGGGTGTCCCGCTGGGGCAGTTCTACCCGGGCATGGAGCACGCCCTCCTCGTCAACTTCACCGAGGTCCACTCCGAGGCCGATGTGGAGGCGCTGCTGGCGGCGTTGCCGTAGCGCGTTACGGCCCCTCACACGGCGCGCGCAGATCCTCCAACGAAGGCACCCCCACCTGCGGGCGCTCGGGGCGCATGCCGCCGGCCACCTTCCGCAGCTCTGCGACCCGGTCCCCCGGGTCCGGGTGGGTGGAGAGGAAGGCCGGAAGGCCCGCGTCACCCAGGCGCGCGAAGAAGTCGGGGAACCGGGTCGGGTCGTAGCCGGCGCGGGCCATGAGATCGAGGCCGATGGAGTCCGACTCCAGCTCCTGATCCCGGCCGAACTTCAGCGTGAGCAGCGCCGCCCCTTGCGATGTCAGGTCTTCCGCCAGTCCTCCACCGGTCACCCACGACAGCAGGAAGCCGACCCACATGGACTGGGCGATGCGCTGGATTCCGTGGCGCTGCACCACGTGGGCGATCTCGTGGCCCAGCACGCCGGCGAGCTCGTCGGGAGACTCCACCGCTCGCAAGAGCCCCGTCATCACGAAGACGTGCCCCCCAGGAAGCGCAAAGGCGTTGACGGTCTCGTCCTCGACGACACGAACGGTCAGCGGGTGGTAGACCGGGTCCAGGCGCACCTCCAGGTGGCTGACGACGGCAGTGACGGCGCCGACGAGGCGCGGGTTCGTGCAGACGCGGGCCCCGCCCAGCACGGAGTCCGACGCAAGCGCGCCCAGCGCGCGGTCGACGTCATAGGGGAGCTTGGCCGCGAGGGCGCCGGCCAGCGACCGCCCTCCCTGGATGATGGCCCAGCCTCCAATGATGACGGCCCCGATGGCGATGGCGACCTCCAGCCAGAGACGGCGACCGCTGTGACCGAAGGCCGTGGGCGGAGGCTCCGCGAGGGGGGCGCCCGTGGTCCCGGGGCGGCCATCGTCATGAGACTGGCTCGGCCCGGTCAATCTCCCCCTCCGCTGCTGCGCACGATGCGAAACGGGTCCAGGAATGATGCCAGGGAGCCCGCGTTGCGGGTCTGAATCCACAGTGTGCCGCGCCCCGTGAACTCGCAGACGAGCCCCTCACCCGACAGGAACAGGCTCTTCATGCCGCCGATCTTCCGGATCGTGAAGGTGAGCCCGCCCGTGAAGCCCACGATGTGCGAGGTGTCCACGATCATGGGCGCCTGCCCGTCCATCTCGATGGTGTGCAGGCCGCCGTAGGTGTTGACGAACAGCTCGCCCTGCCCTCCCGCTTTGAGGAAGAACAGCCCTTCGCCGGCCAGGAACCCGCGAAACCCCGCCCACTTGGTGTCCAGGGTCACTGTGGGGGCGGCGGCCATGAACGCCCCGGACTGGAGGATCAGGTCCTCGCCCGGGCGCACGTCCATGACGGCCATGTCGCCCTCCGGAGCGGGGGCCAGGTAGAGCCGGTCTCCGGCGGCGCCCGCCGTGAAGGTGTTGAGGAACAGGCTCTCGCCCCCGAGGAGCTTGCGCTTGGCGGCGCTCAGGAGGCCGCCGGACATCTGGGTCTTCATGGAGACCCCGGCGTCCCGCGCCACCATCGCCCCCGACTCGACGACGAGTGACTCACCTGGCGCCTCGAAGGTGATGCGCGCCATCCCGTAGTCCGGCCGATCCAGGATCTCGTGCTTCATCGCGCCCTCACTGCTTCTTGGGGGGCAGGAGCCGCCCGATGAGAGTCCCGTAGGCCATGGGGTTCCGGGTCTGAATCCACACGACGCCACGGCCCGAGAAGTTGCAGACCAGCCCCTCGCCCGACAGGAACGACCCGATCCACCCGGCGCCCGCCTTGGTGACCTTGTAGGTCAGATCGGGGCGATCCTCCCAGGCGACCAGGTGCCCGGTGTCCACCGTCAGGTCGCCGTTCACGTCGATGCGCTCCAGGGCGCCGAAGGCGCTGGCGATGACCTGCCCCTGCCCGCTCGCGCGCAGCACGAAGAGCCCTGGCCCGCCGAAGAAGCCCTTGAAGCCGCCGAGCTTCGTGTCGAGGTTCACGGTCTTGTGGCCGGCCACGTAGGCGCGCGACTGGAGGAACCAGCTCGCGTTGCCGCAGTCGAGCACCGTCATCTCTCCGCAGAGCGCCGGCGCCAGCATCACCTGGCCGCTCCCCCCGGACGGGCTGAACGTGTTGCGGAAGAAGCTCTCGCCGCCGAACAGGCGCTTGAGCCCCTTCTTGAAGCCGCCCGCCGACGTGGTCATCTGCACGTTGGCGTCGGTGGCCACCATGGCCCCGGCCTCCGCCTCGATCTGCTCCCCGGCGGCCAGGGTGACCCGCGCCATGGTGTGCGCCGGCCTGTAGAGGATCTCGATGTCCATGGGTTCACCCAAGTGTCGCTAGGGGAGGAGCCGCGCGAGCCAGCCCACGAGGGCGCCCACGTTGCGTGACTGGATGTAGACGGTGCCCCGCCCGGTGAGCTCGCAGACCAGCCCCTCGCCAGAGGCCACA
The DNA here is from genome assembly GCA_045863395.1 of Myxococcales bacterium. Lineage (GTDB taxonomy): Bacteria > Myxococcota_A > UBA9042 > JABWCM01 > BTVJ01 > BTVJ01. The sequence continues at coordinate 7,266 of BTVJ01000066.1, read as the reverse complement.
AGGCCCATGACGCCCCCGCCGGCGCTGGTGATGCGGAAGTCGAGGCCCGCGTCGAAGGCGACCATGTGGCCGTTGTCGACCACGAAGCGGCCGTCGACGGGCACGGCCTGGATGCCTCCGTAGGCGGTCATGAACAGGTCGCCCGTCCCGCTGAGCTCCAGGAACACGAGCCCCTCCTTCGAGAGGATGCCCCGCAGCCCGCCCCACCGCATGCGCATGTCGATGCCCGGCCCGCACGCCAGGAAGGAGCCCGTGGTCAGCATGATGCGCTCGTTGTCCAGGCGCCGGTGGGCGATCTGCCCCGCGAGCGGCGGCGCGAACGATACCTCGCCCTGCGCCTCCGCCGTGAACTCGTTGATGAACATGGTCTCGCCGCCGATCACCTTGCGGAAGAGCGCGATGAAGAAGGCGATGAGGCGGCCGAAGATGCCAGCCCTGGTGCCCGCGTTGAGGCGCGTCTTCATGGCGACGCGGCCCTGGCGCGTGACCATGGCGCCAGCCTCCGCCGTGATGGACTCGCCGGCCTCGAGGCGCACCTTCAGCAGCGCAAAAGACGGCCCGTGGACTACTTCGTGCTTCATGGAGCGCTCCTGCGTTCGGGTGAGCGGGCGCATTGTGTTCCAAGCGCGAGGCGCAGGCAACTCGCCTCGACACGAAATCGACGTTGGCTGTGGTATGGTCGCGCCAACCGCAGGAGGCCACGACATGACCGGACCCCACGAGCCCCTCGACGAGCCGAGCTTTGCGACCGCCCTCATCGAGCGCATCGTCCGCGAGTGCCCGCGGCGGCAGGCCGGCAGCCCGTCGGAGCGCCGGGCCCAGCGCATCGCCGTCGACACGCTGCGGGAGCTGGGCGTGACCATCGAGGAGCACCCGTTCCGCTTCAGCGACAACCTCTACGCCGTCATGGCGCTCCACTTCGGTATGGGCGTCCTCGGGACCCTGGTGGGGGGCGTCGCGCCCCTCGCGGGGGCCGCGCTGCGGGGGGTGGCCGCGGGCTCGTACCTGGCGGACTCGGCGCGCGCCGGCTACCTGCTTCGGCGGCTCTTGAAGCAGGTGGACTCGCAGAACCTGGTCGCCACGCTGCCCGCCACGACGGGGGAGCCCCGCCTGCGCATCGTGTTCCTCGCCCACGCGGACGCCGCCTTCACCGGCTGGGTGTTCGACCCGCGCGTCATCGAGCGGCTCGGGCCCGCGGCCCTGCCTCCCTCCCTGCGCTTCATGGGCCGCTCCCTGGCCGTCGCCACCGTCGCCGAGGCGATTGGAGCCACCTTGGCGCTCGTTCGCGCAGCCTTCGGGCCTGTCGGGGGGTTCTTGCGCCCGGCGGAGCTGCTGCTTGCCATCCCGGGCCTGATCGCGTTCCTGCTCAACCTCCAGGTGGTGTTGCGCAACGAGGTCGTGCCCGGCGCCACGGACGACCTCTCCGGCGTCGCGGGAGTCAGCCTGCTCGCGCGGCGCCTGGCGGCGACCAAGCGCCCCGATGTGGAGCTGGTCTTCGTGTTCACGGGTGCCGAGGAGGCGGGCACCGGCGGGGCCTACAGCCTCGCGCGGGACCGTCGGCAGGCCTGGGACCCGGCCAACACGCTGATCATCGGCCTCGACGGCCTCTCCAACGGGGAGCTGTGCTGGCTCGACGAGGGCGAGATCGTGCGAGCCCCGCTGCCCGCGTGGCTGGACGGCGCCCTGCGCCGCGTGGCGACTGGCCCCTTCGCCGGGGTCGCCCCCTTCGACGTGGTGGTTGGCGCCACGGACGTCTACCCGTTCCGCCGCCAGGGCTACGACGGCGTGTGCATCGGCTGCGTGGACCGCTCCCTCGGGGCGCCCCGCCACTACCACGTGCCAACGGACACCCCGCAGAACGTGGACCCCGCTGACATCACGCGCGCCGTGGACTTCGCCGAGGCGCTCGTCGGGGAGGTGGTGAGGGAGCGCCTCGGGTGACCCGCGTCACGCGCGGGCCAGCTCCTCGCCGAGCAGGCGCCCGAGGCGCAGCGCCATGGCCATGATGGTGAGCTGTGGGTTCACCCCGAGGCTCGTAGGAACGACGCTGCCGTCCACGATGGTCAAGCCCCGCACGTCCCAGGCGCGGCCCCGCTGGTCGACGACGGAGCTGCGCGGCTCGGTGCCCATGCGGCAGGTGCCCAGCGGGTGCTGTGAGCTGCACTCGTAGCGGCGCGCGGGGACACGCTCCAGGTCCAGGCGGCGGAAGGTGTCGGCGTCCACCGGGGGGTGCCCGAGGATCGGCAGGACGAGCTCCTTGGCGCCCGCCGCCAGCCACGCCTCGCCCAGGTGACGCACGAGGAGCGGGATGGCCGCGCGGTCGCGGGGGTCCATGCGGTAGACCATCAGGGGCTCACGGCCAGGCACCCGCAGGACCCGCCCGCCCCCCTCGTCGTGGATCAGCGCCCCGAACATGCCCAGGTGGGGGAACTCTTCGGCGGCCCGCATGAAGTCGGGACCGAACCCGGGGATGGCGGCGACGACCACGGCCGGCGGCACGAAAACGCTCATCATGGTGATGCGCTCGTGCTCCCAGGTGTCACTCCAGGCGCTCTGGAGGGCGCCCTTCCACCCGTCGATGCGCTCGTCGAAGCGGGCGATCATGCGAAAGGCGGGGTGCAGCGTCAGGTTGCGCCCCACTTGGCGCGACGCGCGCCCGACCCCGGCGCGCTGGAGCAGCATGGGCGTGTGGGCAGCCCCGGCGGCCAGCACCACGTGGCGCGCCTGGACGGTGACCCTGCGTCCATTGGAGAGGCGCCCTCGAACACCGGCTGCGCGATCCCGATCAAGGACGAGGCGCTCCACGAGGCAGTCGGAGAGGACGTCGGCCCCCGCCGCGAGGGCCCGCGGAAGGAAGGTGCGGTCGACGCCCAATCGCGCGCCCGTCGGGCACCCGAAGTTGCACCGTCCCGCGCCCAGACAGTCGTGGGTGTTGCGCCGCGTGGGGTGGATTGTCGCGCCGATCTGCTCGGCACCGGCGGCCCACAGCGCGGTGCTCTTCGAACGCATCGCGACGGGAACGGTCTCCACGTGGATGGCGCGCTCCACCTCGTCGAAGTATGGCGCCAGGGCGGGCTCGGTCAGCTCGGTCAGGCCGCGCTCACGAACCCAGGTGTGCAGGACGGAGCCCGGCGTGCGAAAGCAGACCCCGCCGGTCAGCACCGACGAGCCGCCCACGCAGCGCCCCATGGTCACGTTGATGACGGGCGTGTCGCCGAGCCCCAGGGCAGCCGTCATGCCGCCGTCGCGCCACACGGTGCGCAGGGACTGGCTGGGCCGCAGGGTCTCGGTGAGCGCAGGAGGAACATGGGGCCCCTCCTCGAGGACCAGGACGCGCCGCCCCGCCGAGGCGAGCTCCGCAGCGACCACCGCGCCGCTGGCGCCGGAGCCCACGACGACGACGTCGGTGTCGAGACGCAGGTCGGCGGCCACGTCGCGCCCGAGGGTGATGGCGCCGCTCATGGTGCCCGCCGGAGGCTCGACCCGTCGAAGCCCACCTCCCGGGCGGAGTCGGGGTGCTCGAACCACACGATGCACAGGATGGCCTTGAGCACGAAGAGAGACAGGCCGAGCGGGCTGCGCTCGTAGCGGGCGAGGGCCACGCAGCGGCGCTCGTAGGACAGCGCGCGGAGGGGCAGTGGGCGGAGGACGAACAGCGGCGCCACGATGGAGACGAGCAGCAGCGCGAGGCGGAACACCAGGGCGCCGCGGCCTCGGATCTGGCGCAGGAAGTCCTGGGTGTCGTGGCACAGCCACCGAAGGCGCGCCGGTGGTGGGAGCCCGCGGTCCCCCGCGAACATGACCTCCGCCACCGCGTAGAGGGCCCGGAGCCAGCGGGTGTCCATGACCCGCCGGTCGTCGGAGGCGGTGTGATCCACCCAGGTCGGGGGCGCCACGGCTGTCTGCTTCTCGTCCACGCGCCCTCCTGGAACGGTGGCCGATTCTGGGCCTCGCCAGCCAGGGCGTCAACCCGCGCCATGCAGGGAGACTCGTGGGTGCGCGAGAGCGGTGTCACCGTTGCGCCCGAAGTGCCTCGTGGAACGTCGACACCCACAGCGGGCGCGAGGCGCACTCGGCTGCGTCCGCGGCGCCAACGATCTCGCCTCATTTGCCCAGGCAGGCTTGCCCATCCACCAAAGCAGGCTACCATGGTGGGCACGCCGGGCCCCGGGCTCGACGCTCCCCGGCAGGGGACCACCGCCACGCACCGAGATCGGGGCCCGCCCCGCAAAGGAGACACCGCCCATGTCGTTGGCCACCTTCCATGGTCGCGCAGCAGCGGACGCGGCCGCCGCCGACCGCGCCGAGTTCATCCGCCTGACCTACATCCACCTGGGCGGGGCGATCCTCGCCTTCGCCGGCATCGCCACCCTGCTGGTGAACTCCCCCTTCGCCCCCGCCATGCTGAGCTGGCTCGGCACGGGCCAGTTCAACTGGCTGCTGATCCTGGCGGCCTTCACCGGCGCGGGGTGGATCGCCAACAAGTGGGCGGCCACTGCCACCTCCCCGGGGATGCAGTACGCGGGCCTCGCCCTGTACGTGGTCGCCGAGGCCATCATCTTCGTGCCCATCCTCTACATCGCAGCCTTCTTCACCGACGGAAACGTCCTCCCCACCGCGGGCATGCTGACCGGCGTGGTGTTCGGCGGCCTGACTGCCATCAACTTCTTCACCAAGAAGGACTTCTCGTTCCTCGGCCGCGTGATCCAGCTCGCCTCCCTGGCCGCCATGGGCACGATCCTTGTGGCCATCTTCTTCGGGTTCACCCTTGGCAGCTTCTTCGCCCTGGCCATGGTGGTCCTCGCCGGCGCGGCGGTGCTCTACCAGACCAGCAACGTGATGCACCGTTACCCCATCGGCGCCCACGTGGCGGCTTCCCTGGCGCTCTTTGCCGCCATCGCCATGATGTTCTACTACATCCTGATGCTGCTCCTCCGCATGCGCCGCTAGGACGTGCTGCCTCCAGACACGAGCGGCAGCGAGGATCGCCCCTGGACCTCGAACGAGCGCCTCATCGCCGGGGGATTCCTCGTCGTCTTCTTTGGCCTCCTGGTCGCCGAGATCGTCGGCGACTGGACCCCTACCCGGCTCGCAGTCCCGGTCTTCATCCTGTCCTGGGGTGTGCTCACGGCAATTCACGAGCTGGGCCACGCCCTGGTGGCGCACGCGCTCGGCTGGCGCGTCGATCAGCTCCGCGTGGGCTTCGGCCCCCTCCTGCGCAGGCTCGAGTGGCGGGGCGTCGCCATCGAGGTGCGCGCCTTTCCCATCGTGGGCATGGTCGGCGTCACTCCGGGCGGCGTCGCGTGGGCGCGCACCAAGAACGCTGCCATCTATGCGGCGGGACCCGGGATTGAGCTGCTCCTGGCGGCGCTCGTCGCCTCGGTCGCTGGCTGGGACACGGTCCTGTCCCCGTCGGACTCCCTGGCGGTGGTCAGCGTCCAGGCATTCTGCGTCGCGGCAGTCACGGGAGCCGCCCTGAACCTGATCCCGTTCTCGCCGCAGCCCGGCGTGATCACGGACGGCCTCGGCATCGCGCTGTCTCCCTTCCTCCCCCGCGCCCACTTCGAGGCGCAGATGATCCGCCCGACCCTGGCCGAGGGGGCCCGCCTCCTCGATGCCGGCGACCCGAGGGCGGCCCTGGCGCTGCTCGAGGGAGCCGCCGACGCCTACCCGGACGTCCTCCTGCTCCAGTCCCTCATCGCCCGCACCCTGGCCGACCTGGGACGCACCGAGGAGGCGCTGCTTCGCCTGCGTGCGAGCACCCGCAGCGGGGACGCGCGGAGGCGGCGCGAGGCGGAGGCGGCGCTCGAAGAGCTGCGGGCCTACTTGAGGCAGCGGCGGGGGGAGGCACCGACCCGCTGAGCGTCGCTCCGTGGGTAACGACGTCGCGCAGAATCGCTCGCCCGGGGACGGGCACGCCCCATGCGGCGTGTGCTACGATGCGTTCATCACTCCACGCGAGGTGTGTCATGCGCTCGACGCTCTCCCCGTTCCTGGCTGCCCTGAGCGTCGTCGCCGTGGGCTGCTCCGACTCTGCGCCGCAGGGGGCGGCCCTCCAGCTCGGTCTCGACCCCCCGGAGGGCCTCGTGGCGATCGACGCGGGGGGCGACGACGGTGGGCAGGGCGCCGGAGGCGGCGGAGCCGGCGGCGGTGGCGTTGGGGGCGGTGGCGGTGGAGGCGGTGGCGGCGGCGGTGGAGGCGGCGGAGGCGGCGGCGGCGGCGGTGATGATGCCGGCGGAGTCGACGCACACGACGGGACCACCGGTGCCGACGGCGCCGATGTCGACCCGGCCTGCCTCGATGCGGACTGCGTGCTCTGCCGCCCGTGCATGACAGACAGTGACTGCGGAGTAGGCACCTGCGTCGACGAGGGCCCCGACGGCCGCTTCTGCCTCACCCCCTGCGGTGGGGCCCTGACCTGCCCGGACGGCTTCGCATGCGACGAGTCCACCCCCGTGCCGCGCTGCACCCCTGTGGACGGGTGCCCCTGCCCGGCCGGGCTGGCCGGCTACGAGACGATCTGCTGGGTAGAGATCGAAGGCGCCCGCTGCGAGGGCCTGCGAACCTGTGACGCCCCCTGCCCCGTCCAGGGCCCGACCGCGGAGATCTGCAACGGCGCGGACGACGACTGCGACGGCGAGACCGACGAGGAGCTCGAGGTCGTGCCCTGCGGCGTGGGGCCGTGCGAGCACCAGGTCCCAGCGTGCGTGGATGGCGTGCCCGGCGCGTGCGACCCCCTGAGCGGCGCCGTCGCAGAGGTCTGCAACGGCCTGGACGACGACTGCGACGGCGCGGTCGACGACGGCCTCGGCGACACTCTCTGCGGCGAGGGAGCCTGCGCGCACATCCTGCCGTCGTGTCTCGATGGCGGCCCTGCCCCCTGCGACCCGCTCCAGGGCGCCGTCGAGGAGGTGTGCAATGGCAAGGACGACGACTGCGACGGCCTGACCGACGAGGAGCTGCCCGACGTCCCCTGCGGCCAGGGGCCCTGCGCCCGCCTGATCACCGCCTGCAAGGGTGGCAAGCCCGTGCCCTGCGACCCCTACGAGGGGGCCGTGGAGGAGACCTGCAACGGCGAGGACGACGACTGCGACGGCGAGACCGACGAGGAGCTGGGCGAGGTCTCCTGCGGCGAGGGCGTCTGCGCCCACCTCGCCCCCCTCTGTGCCGACGGGGCCCCCGCGACCTGTGACCCGCTGCTCGGCGCCGCGCCCGAGGTCTGCAACGGCCTCGACGACGACTGCGACGGCGAGACCGACGAGGAGC
>BTVJ01000065.1:0-40894 GCA_045863395.1 Myxococcales bacterium | reverse complement strand
TTCGGCGCCTTGGGAGCGGCCTTCGGCGCCTTGGGAGCGGCCTTCGGCGCCTTGGGAGCGGCCTTCGGCGCCTTGGAAGCCGCTGTCCGTGTGACCGGCGTGGCCGGGACCTCCGCGGCGGCTACCCTGAGCGCAGGCTCGTCCATCAGCGACGTGGTGGTCACCACCGGGTTGGGGTGCGGCGCCGGGGGGGACGGTGGGGAGATCTCCTCCTCGTGGCGCTCCCCACCCAGCGGGATGCGTGGCAGGGGGAAGGGGGCGCGCTCCGCCAGGCAGTTGTAGCCGCGGGCCGCGCGCCGCCCCACCTGCTCCGCGGCGTTGGCGGCGACCAGCGCTCGCTCGACGCCTGCCTCCACGACCTTCCTGCCCGCCTCGACGACCTTGTTCCACCGCATGACGGCCTCCTTCGCTGGTGAATGACGCGGCGCGTCACAGCCGCGGGGCATCATAGATCCACCCTCCCGCCGCGTCAACGCCGATCACCCCCCGGTTGCCCCACCGCGGTGCCTGGTGGTACACAGGCCCATGCGCTACTCCCGGGCAGAGATTGCGCGCGCCCGCGCCCTGCGCGCGGCGGGCCTGGTGTGGAAGCCGCGGCTCGGGGACTGGTACGTCACGGACCACGGCTTCGTGGCCTTCGTGCGCGGCCACGGAGAGGTGGGGCACGTGGCCTCGCGTCACACCTGGCTGCCGGGGTGGGTGGACTGTCGCCGCTGGCTCGCCGAGCGCGGCTGGCGCCACCCGGAGACGCCGCTGGACGACCCGGGCCGTGTCCGCATCGTGGTCGTCCAGGACGACGGCCGCGCCCTCTCCGCCGATGGCGCGACCGACCTTGAGTGCCTCTACGGGATCATCGGCGCGGTGCTCGCCGACAACAAGTAAGCGATTTCGATAGGTTGCGTCGCGACACGGTGCCCCCGTGGTGACAAGCGCTCGGGCCGGGCGTAGCATCGCGCCCCACTGCAGGGCGCGAGTCCCTGCGTCGGAGGCGACATGGAAGAGCTGATCACGAGGTTGTTGGCCGCCCTGGGGGAGGACCCGGAGCGGGACGGGCTGAAGAAGACGCCGGAGCGGGTCGCCAAGGCCATGCGCTTCCTGACGAAGGGCTACCAGGAGGACGTGCACGAGGTGATCAACGGGGCCATCTTCGAGGAGGACCACAACGAGATGGTGGTCTGCAAGGACGTGGACTTCTTCAGCCTCTGCGAGCACCACATGCTGCCGTTCTTCGGCAAGGCCCACGTGGCCTACATCCCCAACGGGCGAATCGTCGGGCTCTCCAAGCTGGCGCGCGTGGTCGAGGTGTTCTCCCGCCGGCTCCAGGTGCAGGAGCGGCTGACCGTGCAGATCGCGCGCACCCTCCACGACGTGCTCCAGCCCCAGGGCGTGGCGGTGGTCCTGGAGGGCACCCACCTGTGCATGGTGATGCGCGGGGTAGAGAAGCAGAACAGCAGCACCATCACCAGCTCCATGCTCGGCGTCTTCAACGAGAATCCAGCCACGCGCGCCGAGTTCTTCAGCCTCATCCGCCACACGACGCGGCTCGGCCTCTGATGCTCAAGAAGGGGGTCGACTCCGCTCAGGTGGAGCGCCTGCGCGCGGCGGGGCGCGTCGTCCTGACCACGCACAAGGGACCTGACGCCGACGGGCTAGGCACCCAGGTGGCGCTGGCACGCGCGCTCCGCGCTCAGGGGGTGGACGCGCGCATCATCAACGGGGATGCGCTGCCGGCTCGCCTCCACTTCCTCGATCCGGAGCGCTCCATCACCCGCTGGCGCGAGGTGCCGGACGCGCTTGCCGCCCTGGACGCCGCCGATCTCATCGTCCTCGTGGACGTGGCCGACATCGAGCGCACGGGGGACATGGAGCAGGCGCTGCGGGCCCGCGTGCACAAGGTCATCGCCCTCGACCACCACCTGGAGGACGCCCGCGGCGTGGGCGGGATCATCGACCCGGACGTGTCATCGTGCGGGGAGCTGGGGTGGCGCCTCATCTGGTGGCTGGGCGGTGCGGTCGACCCGGTCGCGGCGTCGGCCCTCTACACGGCCATCTCCTATGACACGGGCTCGTTCCGGTGGCTGCGCAATCAGTCGGAGACCCTGCGCGTCGCGGCCGAGCTCATCGATCGGGGGGCGGACGCGGCGGCCATCCAGGAGGCGCTGTGGGGGGCGCGGCCGCGGGACCATGCGCGCCTGGTGGCGCGGGCCACCGAGGCGGCGACCTGGGAGGCCGGCGGGCGCCTCGGGTGGGTGATGATCGACAAGCACCTGACCCACGGCCTGACGGTGGACCGGGAGGCCTACCGGGAGGTCATCGCCCACCTCCTGGGCGTCGACGGCGCCCTCATTGCGGCCACCTTCCAGGTGGAGGGACAGGGGAGGGCGACGGTGCGCATCTCTCTGCGGTCCAAGCTGGCGGTGGAGGTGGTGGAGGTGGCGCGGCGCTTCGGTGGTGGGGGCCACGCCCACGCCTGCGGGGCCACCGTGGAGAAGGCGCGGCCGGCGGAGCTGGTGCGCGAGGTCCTCGACGGCCTCCTCGCGCGCCTGCCGTGACGGTCAGGCGGTCGGGGCCGCAGCACCCGCCGCGGATCGGGTGGCTGCCCAGGTCAGGATGACGTAGATCGCCCCCGCGCTGAAGAAGCCCACGAACCACGCATAAGTATAGATGGTGTGGAAGGCAGGCGTGACCGTGGCCTCCGGCACGGCCCCCACCTTGGCGAGGAAGCCGGGCACGTTGGGCAGGATGGACGCGACGAGCGCGAACATGGCCACCCAGTTGACGCCCCCGCCATAGCTGTACGAGCCGGGGTGGCGGTAGAGGTCCGTCGCGAGGAGCTCCGTCCGCCGGACGATGAAGTAGTCCGCGATGAGGATGCCGCCGATGGGGCCGAGCAGCGCCGAGTACCCGATGAGCCAGGTGAAGATGTAGCCGTCCGGGTTGGCCAGCAGCTTCCAGGGCATGATCACGATGCCGAGGATGCCCGTGATCGTCGCGCCGAGCTTGAACGTGATGCGCTTCGGCGCCAGGTTCGAGAAGTCATTGGCCGGCCCCACCACGTTGGCCGCGATGTTGGTCGACAGGGTGGCGATGGCCAGCGCCACCATCGCGACGCAGACCACCACCGGGCTCCCGAAGCGCCCGACCAGGGCGACGGGGTCCCAGATCTCCTTGCCGAAGAGGATCACCGTCGCGCCCGTGACGGCCACCCCGATGAACGAGAAGAGCGTCATGGTGGTGGGCAGCCCGATGGCCTGTCCGAGCACCTGATCCCGCTGGCTCCGGGCGTAGCGGGTGAAGTCGGGGATGTTCAGGGACAAGGTCGCCCAGAAGCCCACCATGGCCGTCAGCCCCGGGAAGAACACGGACCAGAAGTCTTCGCCCACGGGGAAGCTCGCCGGGCGGTCCAGGATGGGGCCAAAGCCGCCGACGCGCGCCACCGCCCAGCCGAGCAGCGCCAAGCCGCAGACCAGCAGGAACGGGGCGGCCCACACCTCGATCCACTTGATGGACTCGAGCCCTCGCCACACGACGGCCATGTTGATGACCCAGAAGATCAAGAAGCAGAGGAAGGGGCCCGTCTCCAGGCCGAGCGCTGCGGGGAAGACGCGCGGCAGCTCCAGCAGGCCGGGCGACAGGGCCTCGACCGCCTGGTAGATCGCGGCGCCGCCGATCCACGTCTGGATGCCGAACCAGCCGCACGCCACGATGGCCCGCAGCATGGCGGGTACGTTGGCGCCGAAGACACCGAAGGCCGCGCGGGCGAACACGGGGTACGGGACCCCGTAGCGCGCGCCCGCGTGGGCGTTGAGCACCATGGGGACGAGCACGATGGCGTTGCCGAGGAGGATGGTGACGATGGCCTGCCACCAGGCCATGCCCTTGCCCATGAGGCTGCTGGCAAGCATGTAGGTGGGGATGCACACGGCCATGCCCACCCACAGGGCGGCGAAGCTCCAGACGTTCCAGGTGCGCTGCTCGGGGCGGGTCGGGGCGAGGTCGTCGTTGAAGAGCGCCGGGTGGGCGCCGGGCACCCACGCGCCGTGCGGATCGGTCACGGTTCCTCCGTCCTGGTCTGGCAGTCGACGGAGCAGTATACCGCGCGCGGGGGGACTGGCACCAGATCGTCGGGGCTATGCCTCCTCGTCGGCCTTCACCACGAAGACGTGGCACGGGGCGCGGCGCACGACACGCTCCGACTGGCTGCCGATGAGGGCGGCCTTCAGGCCCGTGTGGCCGTGGGTGCCCATGACGATGAGGTCGATGCCCTTCTCCTTCGCGAACTGGACGATGACCACGTGGGGCTTGCCGCCTTGGATCTCGGTGAAGACGCGGCGGCGGTCCACCTGGTCGATGCCGCCCTTCTCGAACAGCTCGTTGATGCGCCGCTTGACCCCGTCCTCCAGGCGCTGGACCTTGCCGGCCGTGTCCTCGACCGCCTCGAAGCCGCTGTCGAAGGTGCTCAGGGGCTCGTTGACGTGCAGCACGTAGGTGTCGGCGTCGAACATCTTGGCCATCTTGAGCCCGATGTAGAACGCCTTGCGCGACGTGTCGGAGAAGTCGACGGGGATCAGGACCTTCTTGACCTCGAGCTCACTCATGGGATTGGCTCCAATCAATGCTAAAGGGGGATGTTTCCGTGTTTCTTCGGGGGGTTCGTGTCCCGCTTGGTACGCAGCATCCGGAGGGCTCCGATGACCTTGGGGCGGGTGTCCTCCGGGTGGATGATCTCGTCGATGTAGCCGAGCTCCGCCACCTTGAACGGGTTGGCGAAGGTCTCCCTGTAGTGATCCACCCGCTCCTGGCGCAGGGCGTCCGGATCCTCGGCGGTGTCCAGCTCCTTGCGGAAGATGATGTTGACCGCACCCTCGGGGCCCATGACCGCCACCTCGGCGATGGGGTAGGCGAAGTTCACGTCGGCGCGGATGTGCTTGGACGCCATGACGTCATAGGCGCCGCCGTAGGCCTTGCGCGTGATCAGCGTCACCTTCGGGACCGTCGCCTCGGCGAAGGCGTAGAGCAGCTTGGCCCCGTGCTTGATGATGCCGCCCAGCTCCTGGTCGGTGCCGGGCAGGAACCCGGGCACGTCGACCAGCGTCACGAGCGGGATGTTGAAGGCGTCGCAGAAGCGCACGAACCGCGCCGCCTTGACGCTGGCGTCGATGTCCAGGCAGCCGGCCAGCACCGCCGGCTGGTTGGCGACGATGCCGGCGCTCTGCCCGCCGAAGCGCCCGAAGGCGCAGATCATGTTGCGCGCGAAGCCCGGCTGTACCTCGAGGACCCGGCCGTCGTCCACGATGGCCCGGATCAGCTCGTGCATGTCGTAGGGGCGGTTGGGCTGCGCGGGCACCAGGTCCGCCAGCGACGCCTCGCGGCGGTCGACAGGGTCGTCCGTGGGGACGACGGGCGGGTCCTCCACGTTGTTGGACGGCATGTAGGACAAGAGCTCCCGCAGGAGCGCCATGCAGTGGCGCTCGTCCTCCGCCATGAAGTGGGCGACACCGCTGCGGGTGGCGTGCGTGGCGGCGCCGCCGAGGTCCTCTTTGGTGACCTCCTCGTGGGTGACGGCGCGGATCACGTCTGGCCCCGTGATGAACATGTAGCTCGTGTTGCGCACCATCACGATGAAGTCGGTGATGGCGGGGGAGTAGACGGCGCCCCCGGCACAGGGCCCCAGGATGGCCGAGAGCTGCGGCACGACCCCCGAGGCCAGGGTGTTGCGGAGGAAGATGTCCGCGTAGCCGGCCAGAGAGACGACGCCCTCCTGGATGCGGGCGCCCCCCGAGTCGTTGAGGCCGATGACGGGCGCGCCCATCTTGACGGCCATGTCCATGATCTTGCATATTTTTTTTGCAAACGCCCCCGAGAGGGACCCGCCGAAGACCGTGAAGTCCTGGGCGAAGACGAACACGAGGCGCCCGTCGACCAGGCCGTGACCCGTGACCACGCCGTCGCCCGGGATGCGGCTCCTCTGCATGTCGAAGTCCGTGCACTGGTGCGCGACGAACTTGTCCACCTCGACGAAGGTGCCCGGGTCGAGCAGCAGGTCGATGCGCTCCCTCGCCGTCAGCTTGCCCGCCGCGTGCTGGGCCGCGATGCGCTTGTCGCCGCCGCCCTTCTCCGCCGCTTCGTTCAGCTCCGCGAGCCGCTCGAGGATCCGCGTCTTCTCGATCATCGCCCTCTCCGTCGTCGCGCGATGTATAGCGGGCGGGTCTGCGGTTGGCAAGGGTGGACACCCGGCGGACGGATTCACTAGAGTGGTCGCGCCGTACTGACCTGGAGGAACCCATGGGCGATGCACACACCGGACTCCACGAGCCTGCCGACAAGCTCACGCCACAGACCATCGACATCCACAGGGCCATCATCTCGTTGATCGAGGAGCTGGAGGCCGTGGACTGGTATCGCCAGCGCTCCGACGCAGCCAGCGACGAGGAGCTGCGCGCCATCCTCGTGCACAACATGAACGAGGAGATAGAGCACGCCGTGATGACCCTGGAGTGGCTGCGGCGCCGCGTCCCCAAGCTGGACGAGGAGCTGCGCACCTACCTGTTCACGACGGGGGACGTCACGAAGCTGGAAGGGGAGGGAGCCCCCAAGGCACCGGCAGCCCCACGCGCTACGGTCGGGTCCCTCGCCGGCTCGGACTGACCTCCAGGTGCTCCAGGATCAGGCGCGCGACCTCCGCCGGTGCCTCCCGGTGCACGAAGTGCCCCGCGGCAGGGATGACGGCCAGGCGCGCGCGGAGGTCCTCGGCCCCCATGCGGCCCACCGCCAGCGGAAGGATCGGGTCCCGCGCCCCCCAGATGATCAGGGTCGGGGGAGCGGGGCGCGTCCGTAGGCTCCGCCACGCGTCCACGATGAACGGCAGGTCCCGGGGGAGCCCCCGGTAGTAGGCCAGGGCGCACCGGATGGAGCCGCCGGAGAGGGCCTCGGCGTACCGGGCGACGTCCTCCTCGGTGAAGGCCTCGTCCACGGCCGTCCACCAGCGGAGGATGCCCCGCACGAAGGCGCGCGGATCGCGAGCGAAGGCCGCCTCGGGGAGCCACGGGAGGTTGAACGCGTAGACGTGGACCGGGCGCCACGGGACGAAGCGCACGACCGGGGCGTTGAGCAGCACCGCCCGGCGCACCAGGCGCGGGTGGCGGGCGACGAGCGCCGAAAGCAGGATGCCCCCCCAGTCGTGCCCCACCACGTCGAGCTGCTGGACGCCGGCCTCCGCCGCGAGGACGTCGAGGAGGGCCGCAAGCTCGTCCGCCATACGGCTCGGGCGGTAGTCGCCGTTGGGGCCCCCGGGGCGCGGCTTGTCGGTCTCCCCGTAGCCCTTGAGGTCGGGCGCGATCAAGCGGAGTCCGGGCAGCGCCGGAAGCACGCGGTCGAAGCTGCGGGCGTCCTCGGGGAAGCCGTGGAGCAGCACCAGCGGCGGTCCCTCGCCGGCCTCCAGGCACCGCCAGCGCAGGCCGGCGGCCTGCAACTGGCGGCTCTTCACTTGATCACGCGCAGGTGCCCCTTGGGGCGGGGCCCGTCGGGGGGCGGTGTGTGGCGCTCCACCTTGGTCTTGGCGCCAGGCCGCGGCTTGCCGGGCTTGGTGATCTCCCGGGGGCCGTCGTCGACACTCACCTCGTTCCCGGGCCCTGCGCTGTGCGTGTCCTCACCTCCTCGCGAGGTCCCCTTGGCGCTGGCGGCCACGCTCAGCTTTGCGCGGGGCTTCGGGCCGGGCCGCGGCTTGTCGGGCTTCGTGGTCTCCCCGGGCCCCTCGGCTACCCCCACCTCCCGGAGCGCGGGCCGGGACGCCTTGGCGACCACGTGCTCGACCAGCTCCTGGGGGACGTCCTCCGGCCACAGGTGCCCGAGCCCCGGGTGCTCGGGAGCCGTGATGGCAAACACCGCGCTCCAGGGGATGTTGCAGGCGGCCCGCTCCCCCTGGAAGTTGAGGATGGCGTAGACCCCCTCGTCGTCCACGGTCAGCGCGGGCAGGCGGAAGCCATAGGCGAAGTTCAGGCGGAGCACCGGGTCGTGCCTGAACCGCTCGGGGACCTGGACCCCCTCCTTGCGCGGGTCCAGGTGCACCATGGCGATGCCCTGCTCCATGATGTCGCGCATCACCTCGAGCTTGTGCGGGGCGGTGTCTGCCCCATCGACCATCATAGCGTCTCCAGCTCCTCCTCCACCTGCCGCAGGATGCTGACCTCGGTAGAGAGCCTGTCCAGTGTGTCCCCCAGGGCCGCGGACAGGGCGGGCACGTGCCCGGCCCCAATGCGTGCCGCGTCCAGCCTCACGTTCTCCACGGCGAGCAGGAAGCCCTCGGCGCTCGCCGCCATGCGCTCCCGCTCCGCCCGCAGCGCGGTGACCTTGGCCTTGCGCGCCTGCAGCAGAGTGCGGTTGGCCAGGTACACGCCGCGCAGCCGCTCGTCGTCCGCCGCGTTGATGCGGCCGTCCAGGCGCGCGATCTCGCCGTCGAGGCTCGCCCCTTCGGGGGCGATCTCGGCGAGCGCCCGCCGCACCTTCTCGGCTCCAGCCGCGAGGTGCTCCACGTCGGTGAGGCCCGACCTCAGGCGCTCGATCGTGTCCCGGTCGCTGCCTGCATCGGCGAGCGCGGCCTGCGCGCTGGTGACGGCGGCGCGGCATCGGGCGAGCAGAGCCTCCCAGGCCGGGTCTCCAGAGACCGGAGGCCTGCCTCTCTGTAGCGGGGGGAGCTGCGGCGGCGGGCTCACCCCCAGCTCGGCCTCGGCGGCGACCAGAGCTCTCTCGTGGTCTTGCACCCAGGACCGGAAGCCCATGGCGTGCATGGAGAGGCCCATTCCCCAGGACGCCGCGACGAGCAGGACCCACGGGAAGAAGGCGCCCGACGCGAGCCCTGTGATCACGTTGATGACGGCAAGGCCCAGGATGACCGACACGAAGGAGTGCGTGTGAGATCGGAGGCGCCTGCGCTTGCGCTCGCGCTTCATCAGGAGCAGCTCGCCAGCGGACGGCTTTGTGCGCTCCCGTGCCGCCGCATTTGCCGCCAGGCGGTCCCGAACGTACTTGCCTTCCTCCAGCAGTGCCTCCACGCCCCCGCGCACGAGTTCTCGGAGGCTGGTGTCCGGCCGGTCGCTCATCACGGGGGATCCAACCCCATCCGCGCGCCGCCGGTCAAGGGGCGCGAGGGTCTCGCTGCGCAAGGGGGCGGGGAGGCATGGGTCGGGGCCCCAGTCGGAGACGCCTGCGCGTGGCCAGGGCTCCCGTGGTGTGGTGGAAGGCGCGTGGTGCCCCTACCTCGGGGGGTCAGCGGCAGCGGGCCAGGTGCGGGTCACCCGGGTCGTGGCACTTGCTGCACATGCCCTTGTTGGCGGCGAGCATGGTGCCGCACCGGGTCGCGAAGTCCGCGGGGTGCGGGTTGACCTTGTTGAACTTGGGGGTGACGCCGAAGCCTGGCACGTCCCGCGCCGAGTGGCACTTGACGCAGGTGTTCTCCTGGTGACAGCTCGCGCAGGTGCGGATGTTTCGCTGTGCCTGCCACTTGTGGTGGTTCGGGCCAGGCCTCTCCCCACCGACGAGGTTGTTGACCCAGCCGCGGGGGTGGACGAGCACGCCCGGGTTGTCGTTGGGCGACAGGTCCGACAGGCGGGAGCGCTGGTGGCAGTCGAGGCAGAAGCTCTGCTCCCGGTGGCAGCTCTGGCACTCCAGGCTGTTCTTGCGGGCCGTGGTCGGGTGCAGGAGCACCCAGTTGGCGGGGTGGATGCTCATGGGGCGCAGGATGCCGTTGTGGCACTCGGTGCACTCCCGCTTCGTGTGGCAGGCCGCGCAGTAGCTCTCGTCGGCGCGCGCAGCCACCTCGTGGGCCCTCACCCAGTCGGGCGCGCCGTGGTTGTCGCTCCGGTAGTAGCCCTTCGGGGCCAGCTTGCCCGTGGGGTAGTCCTTGACGACCAGGTTGTCGGGCGTGGTCACGTGGCAGGTGCCGCAGGCCGAGGGCGCCTGCTTGTTGTCGTGGCACTCCAGGCACTTGCCCATGACCGGCAGCGCGTTGTCTCGCGTGGCGGTGCCGATGCCGTCCATGCCCTCGTGGCAGGTGGTGCACTCGATCTTCCGGTCCACGTGGACCTTGTGGTTGAACTTCAGGTTCGGGGGCGGCAGGTGCACCGAGGGCGGGAGCGCCTCTCTGGGCAGCGTCCCCGGCTTCGCCTCGTGGGGGTTCACTCCCGTCGCCAGCGCGCCGTCCTTCGCGCCCAGGTGGCAGGTGCTGCACGCCGCCGCGGGGACCAGCTTGCCCGGGTCGGGCTCGGTGAGCTGGTGGCACATATCGCAGGACTCACCCTTCGGGAGCAGGTTGTCCGACGCGCGCGTGCTGGACTCGGCGTCCTCGTGGCACTGGACGCACTGGAGCCCGAGCTTCAGGTGAACTCCGTGGAGCATGCGGAGGGGCAGGCGCTGGTCCGGGAAGATCACGCCC
This sequence comes from Myxococcales bacterium, assembly GCA_045863395.1. Taxonomy (GTDB): domain Bacteria; phylum Myxococcota_A; class UBA9042; order JABWCM01; family BTVJ01; genus BTVJ01. The sequence continues at coordinate 30,465 of BTVJ01000065.1, read as the reverse complement.
GACGGGGTGTGGTGCCGGTCGACGACGGTCGCGTCGGGGTTCGTGCCGTCCCAGCTCTGGGCGGACACGCTGGCAACCCCGACTCCCACGAGCGCGACCCCGATGATGATCCGTCTTGCGTTCACAGCCACCGTGAGATCTCCACCATGCCCATCGCCCGGAACCAGCTCGGCTGGAGCTCGGTGGTCGCCTCCTCGACGAGGAGCCGCAGCTTGCCACCTTGCACGAACTGCCACGTGCCGCCGGCCTGCACCCCGAACAGCGTGCCCTCCAGGTTCTGCTGGACCTGATCGTCCCAGAGGATGAGCACCACGCGGCCGTCCACGCCCAGGGTGCGCTCCAGGAACCACCACTCGGCGCCCGCGCTGACGAACGTCTGGTCGCCGCCGTAGCCGAACTGGGTCTGGGCGTCGAGCCACACCTGCCCCTCGGGCCCCGGCACCCACCGCGCGCCGGCCTGGATGCCCGTGTCCTGCACCATGCGGTCGGTCACCTTCTCGCCGAGGGCGTCGGTCTCCAGGAAGGAGGCATAGCCGCCGCCGTACACTGTGAGGCCATGGCCCACGTCGAAGGTGCCCGTGCCCTCCGCCCGGTTGATGGGGCGCCACGAGAAGACGTTGAAGATGGAGTCCGCGGAGAAGCTGGGCAGCAGGTAGTGGTACTGGACCCGCCCGTCGAACCAGTCCACCGGACGGAAGCGCAGCGCAGCGCGGTACTCGTTGCCCAACTCCAGGAAGAAGTCGTAGCTGGCCGTCCCCTCGACGAAGAGCCAGTCCTGGATGCGCTGTTGGAAGGCCACCGCGAGGCGACGCTGCTCGATGTCGTCGTCGTCCGTGTTGCGGATCTCGCGGAAGGTGACGGCGAGGTGCGTCCACGTCAGATCTCGCAAGTAGATGGAGCCGCCCCACACGAGGCCCGGCGAGACGTCGCCGAAGCTGCCATCCATGAGCAGGTCGCCTTCGCGGCGCCCGTCCCCTTCGAAGCTGCTGGTGGTCAGCGGGCCGAAGTCGTTGCGCGCCTCCACCCCGACGAGGGTCTCGACGCCGAAGTACCATGGCGTGTCGAAGCGCAGCTTCAGCCCGTCCCAGAGCAGCATGTCCACCGCGTCGATCTCCATCTGGCGCCCGAGGCGGATGCCCAGGAAGCCGAGCAGCTCCCGCGCCTCGAAGTAGGCGTACATGATGCTCACGCGCTCGCGGCGGAGCTGCCCCACCCGGTCCAGCTCCTCCTGCGCGATGCCCAGATCGCTGTCGAACCGGAAGCTGGAGACGAAGAACAGGTCGTTGGACCCGTCGCCCGACAGGTCGAACACGTCGAGGCCGAGCATCTGGTGCAGGCGGCGGCGTGAGATCTCCTCGCCGTCGCTGCGCAGCGTCCCGTAGAAGTCGCCGATGGTGTCCGAGCGGATCTGGAACTCGGCCGCGGCGGCGGGCAAGGCGACGAGCAGCGCGAGCGTGGCCAGGGACAACCGCGTCATGGGGCCACCTCGCGGGGCGCGCCTTGCTGGATCCAGCACCGGATCTGCTCCACCTGGGCCGCCGGCACCGGATCGCCCACGGGGGGCATGATCGACGCGCCGTTGGCCGCCCGGACCCGATCGAAGAGGAAGCTGGCGTCCGGGTCTCCCGGGGCGATGAGCTTCTTCGACGATCCCTTCGCCACCTTGTCCACGATGAGGTCATAGGACGCGCCGACGTCCAGCACGAGGCCGAGCACGCCGCTCGGGCCCTTGTGGCAGCCCCCCAGGGCGCACGTCGAGCTGAAGATGGGCTGGATGGTCTTCTCGTAGTCCACCGGCGTGGCGCACGGGTCGGCTGCCGCCTGCGTGGCCCCCTGCTCGATCCAGCACAGCACGGTCTGGAGGTCGTCTTCGCCCAGCGGGTCCCCAACCGGAGGCATGATGGACGCGCCGTTGGCCGCTTGGATGCGGTCCGCCACGAAGCTCCCCCCGACGTCCCCTGCCGCGACCAGGCTCTTGCTCGACCCACCGGCCGTCACGCCGACGAGGTTGGCGTGCGCCACGTCCCCGTCCAGCACGAGCCCCGCCGCGCCGCCGGGGCCCTTGTGGCAGCCAGACAGGGCGCAGTTGCCCTCCAGGATGGGCACGACCTGGGTCGCGAAGTCCACCGGCTGGTCGCATGGGCCGCCGCTCGCCGCATCTGCGGCCGGCGCGACGGTCTGGAAGAGCGGGTCGCCCGCCTGCACGCAGCCGGCAAGCAGCGCGAGTGCGGCGGCGAGTCGTGGTCGCAGGGAGTCCACGGGGGGCGCGTCCTTCCAGTTTGAGTTGAGGCTCGACCCGGTGTGTGTAGCACAGGTCAGCGGAAGGGGCAACGCGACGCCCTCGCGAGGTCTCCCTCACCAGCGGGTCCCTGGTCTCACGTGCCGCCCCGCCGTTGGCCGCGTCGTGAGGGGATCGCGCGCCGGCATCGCTGCGGCCTTCGTGGGTGTGGAGCGGAGGCGCCGGTCGTCGTCACTCCAGCGCGCCGCTCGCGCTGCCGTCCGGGTTCGCGGCCACGGGGCGCGCGGCCGTCGCCGGCTGCGAGGGGCGGGCGGCGGCGAGGCGCTGGGACTTCCACACCACCTGGTCGGCGAGCTTCTTCGCCGCGCCGTCCAGGAGCGCCTGCTTCATCTCGCGGCGCTTCCTGTCATTGTGCCAGATGTTCTCGTCGGACCGCGCAGTGACGCGCTCGTACACCGTGAAGAGGATGGTGCCGGTCTTCACGTCGAAGAGGGTCGCCTCCAGGACGCCCGCCGACTCCAGGGTCTCGCTGGGCACGAAGAACACCCCGAGGACCGTCAGCCACATGACGCCCCACTCGTTGACGTAGCTCCGGTCGACGAAGCGGTGCCGGTAGAGGAGCAGGTAGTCCGAACGGTAGCGGGCCGCCAGCTCGCGCAGCCCTGCCACGCCGATCCCCGTGGGGAAGCCCGTCGAGACCTCGGTCGTCACCTCGAAGAGGCCCGAGCCCTCCAGCGCCGTGCTCAGCGAGGCGGGCACCGCCGCCAGGGGGAGGTCCGGGTCGGGCTCGTAGCCGGTCTCCACGGGGAGCACGCCGATGCGGGCGCCGTCCTCCAGGTAGACCGGCGCGGCGAGGATCTCCCGAAGGGCGTCCTCCGTGAGGCCCGCCGGCTTGTCCCGCACGAAGTGGTTGCGCTCCAGGGCTGCGGGGGCCGGGGCGTCCACCTGGGTGAGCTGGAGCGGCGCCATGTCCGGCGCCATGGCGGAGCGAGACATGCCGCAGGCGCCGAGGGTGGTCGCGGCGAGGGTCAGGAGCATCGAGGTCTTCATTGCCGTCCTCCGGGGGGGTGTGGTCCGTCTGTTGCGAGGACAACGGCGCCCGACGAGGGCGCTTACACCCGGGCTGGCGAATCGTCGCGCTTGCGTCCCGGAGCGCGGATCGCCACCATGACCCGGTCCCCGGGGGACGACCACGCGGAGGAGTCATGAAGCAAGCCATCAGGATCGGTCTGTGGATGTCCAGTGTGCTGGTCAGTGCCTGCTACGGCGACCGCCCCGCGGCTCCACCACAGGCCGCGCAGCCCCAGGCTGCTCCCCAGGTCGTGGCGCCGGCGCCGCAGGCCGCGCCCGCTCAACAACCCGCGGAGCAGGCTCCGGCGGCCGTGGCTCAGGCCCCGGTCGTGGCGGTACAGCCCCCAGGCACCGCCGCCCCCGCGGTCGCCGCCCCACCCGGAGTGATCCCGACCCCCGCGGCCCCCCCGCGCAGCCCGACGGACATCCACTGGACGAGCGCCGTCGCCTGGAAGACGTGGGAGGAGGGCCTCGCCCAGGCCCGCGCAGAGAACCGCAACATGGCGCTGCTGGTCTATGCGGACTGGTGCCCGAAGTGCAAGGCGCTGGCGCCCGTCTTCGAGGACCCCCAGATCCAGGAGCTGACCCGGGGTCTCGTGATGGTGATCGCCGACCAGGACGAGAAGCCCGCCTTCCTCCAAGAGCGCTTCGCCGACATCGGCGGCTACGTCCCGCGCCTGCTCTTCCTGCGCCCGGACGGAACGCTTCGCCCCGAGATCAACAGCGGCCACCCGCGCTACCCCTACTTCTACAACGCCCAGCAGCGCGACACCCTGGCGACCAGCCTTCGCGCCGGCTCCCAGGGCTGACCCGCCGAGAAGCCACCCTCGCAACCGCTCATGCTCCGCAGAGGGTGTTGCTCCCCGGCCGGGTGGGGCACAATGCCGCCGCACCCTTGGGGGGTCACGGAGACGACACCATGAACATCGACGAACGCCTCGGCGGCCTCTCGCCGGCAACGCTCGGCGCGGATCTCGGCGCTCTCTCTCCCGCGACGCGGGCGGCGCTCCCGCACCTCGCGGCGGCCTTCGAGGGCATCGACGCCATCTACCGGCGCCAAATCGGGGAGCACGTACCCGCCACCTTCGCGCGGCCGGACCTGTCGCTGGAGGCGCGGCGCGCCCTGCGGTACTTCAACGGGCCCTATGACACCCTCGCGGGCGGGGAGCCCTTCCTGCCAGACGTGCCGCCCATGCTCCCGGGCAAGGCGGTGTACCCGGCGGACCTGACCGCCGCCGCGCTGGACGCCTGGCTGGAGGCGCACCCGGACGACCGGGACGCGCTCCTCGACCCCAACGCCGCCGTCGAGCGGCGTGACGGCGCCCTGGTCGCCGTCCCCTACGCGACGCGCTATGCCACCGAGCTCGCGACGGTGGCCAGCGGGCTGCGCGCCGCCGCCGACACGGTGGATCACCCCGGCCTCGCCGCCTTCCTGCGGGGCCGCGCGGCCGCGCTGGTCGGGGACGGCGACCTGGCTGCATCGGACGCCGACTGGGTCCGCCTCGTGGACGCCCCCCTGGAGGTGGTCATCGGCCCCTTCGAGGTCTACGCCGACGCGCTGAAAGGCCAGAAGGCGTTCTACGAGGCGATGCTCCTCGCCGTGGACCGGGACGCCTGTGCGCGGCTCGCCTCCATCGAGCGCGCTCTCCCTGAGCTGGCGGCCGCGTTCCCCGTGCCCGCCGGCGCGCGCCCCGCGCTCGGGGGCATGGCGCCCATGGTCGTCGCCGATGAGCTGCTCGGCGCCGGGGAGGCGCGGGCGGGCATCCTCGCCTCGGCCTTCAACCTGCCCAACGACGCTGGCGTGCGCGCCACGGTCGGCTGGAAGCAGGTCATGGTCCGGAACGTCATGCGCGCCAAGTTCGACGCCTGCACTCGCCCCATCGCCCGCCGGGTGCTCGCCGACGCGGACTTCGAGGCGACCTCCTTCGACGCCTACTTCTTCCACGTGCTGCTCCACGAGGTGAGCCACGGCCTGGGGCCCGCCTATCGCAGCGACGGCCGCAAGGTGTCGGAGGCGTGCGGGGCGTCGTACACCGCCATCGAGGAGGCGAAGGCCGACACGGGCTCCATGGTGCTCCTGATGCAGTTCAACGGGCGCTTCGGCATCCCCGCCTTGTCGCGCCACTCCATCGGGGCGTCCACCTTCGGCGGGCTGTTCCGGTCGATCCGCTTCGGGCTCCACGAGGCCCACGGCAAGGCCAACGTCATCCAGTACACGTGGCTCAAAGAGAAGGGCGCCATCCGCGCCCGCGACGGGCGCACGGGGGTCGACCCGGAGGCTCTGCTGCCCGCCGCCACGTCGCTGCTCCACGAGCTGACCCGCCTCCAGGCGGAGGGCACCGAGGCCGACCTGCGCGCCTTCACCGGCCGCTACGGGGAGCCGCCGGCCGAGCTGGTGGCGACGGTGGAGGCCCTGTCGGACCTGCCCATCGACATCCTGCCGAGCTACCCGCTCTGACCTCGCGGGAACTTCTCTGAGAGGCCGGCGTCTGCGGGTGGGTCGTTTCTGACCCACACCGGAGGCCCCCATGCACCTGACCGTCATCGTGTTGACCGCGCTGCTCGGCGCGCTCCTCGCCCCGCCGCCGCCCGTGACCACCTGGCTCGATGCTCCGACCCGCGCGGGGAGCACCTCCGGCGCCGCCCCGGAGGCCATCGACGACTCTGTGCTCCTCGCCGCCCGCCGGGTCCTCACTGACCCAGGGGATCTGCCCCGCCTGCAGGTGAAGGTGGGCAAGAAGACCACCGACCTGCCGCTCCAGCGCACCCACGTCTCCATGGAGGTGAGCGGCTTCACGGCCCGCGTCGAGGTCACCCAGACCTGGAGGAACCCCCTCGACAAGCCCATCGAGGCGGTCTACGTCTTCCCCCTCCCCGAGAACAGCGCCGTCGACGACATGAAGATCCGCGTGGGGGATCGGCTCATCGAGGCCGAGATCCAGCGCCGCGACGACGCGCGGCGCACCTACGAGGACGCGAAGCGCGACGGCCACACGGCGGCCCTGCTGGAGCAGGAGCGCCCCAACGTCTTCACGCAGAGCATCGCCAACATGGAGCCGGGGAAGGACATCGAGGTCGTGATCCGCTACGTCCAGGACCTCACCTGGGACGCGGGCGAGGTGGAGGTGGTCTTCCCCATGGTCGTGGGCCCCCGCTTCATCCCCGGCGCCAAGGGCGGCAAGCAGGGGACCGGCTGGTCCCGCGACACGGACGCGGTGCCCGACGCCTCGCGCGTCACTCCCCCCATCGTCGGCGCCGGCTTCCGCAGCGGCAACGACATCTCCATCGAGGTGGTCATCGCCCCCGGCCTGCCCGTGGCGGACCTGGAGGTGCCGACCCACGACGTGGAGCTTGCCGAGGTGGACGGCGCCATGATCGTGCAGCTCGCGCCCCACGAGCGCCTGCCGAACCGAGACTTCGTGCTGCGCTTCCGCACGGACGCGCCGACGCCCACGGCCGCCGTCTACGCTCACCGGGTCAAGCGTGGAGGCTTCTTCCAGCTCATCGTCCAGCCGCCGGCCACCACCGAGGTGCTCGCCCCCCGCGAGGTGATCTTCGTCATCGACGTGAGCGGCTCGATGAGCGGGCTCCCCCTCGCCATGGCCAAGGACGCCGCCCGCCAGGCCATCTCTCGCCTGCGCCCCGTGGACACCTTCAACGTCGTCACCTTCGCCGGCCAGACCGGGCGCGTCTTCGAGGCGTCGCGGCCTGCCAACGCTGGCAACGTGCGGCTGGGCCTGGGCTTCGTCGACGCCGCCATGGCTGGCGGCGGCACGTACCTGGCGACGGCGGTCACCGACGCCCTCTCGGCGAAGAAGGCCGACGTGGAGCGGGGCCGAGACCGAGTCGTCGTGTTCCTGACGGACGGCTACGTGGGCAACGAGGCGCAGATCCTCGCTCAGATCGAGGGGCTCGTCCGTGGGTTCAAGGCGCGCGGCCTCACGGCCCGGGCCTTCGGCTTCGGCACGGGCTCGAGCGTCAATCGCATGCTGATGGACGGCATCGGCAAGGCGGGCAACGGCGCCACGGTCTACCTGACCAGCCGCGAGGACCCCTCCCGCGCCGTCGCCGCGCTCTACCGCATGATCGACCGGCCGGTCCTGAGCGGGATCTCCATCGACTGGGGCGGCCTTGCGGTCGCCGACGTGGAGCCCGCGGCGCTGCCGGACCTGGTCGCGTCCCGACCGCTGGTCATCCACGGGCGGTACCTCGAGCCCGGGGCCGCCACCGTCACCCTGCACGCCACCTCCCAGGGCACGCCGATCTCGCTCCCCATCCAGGTGGACCTCGCCGCCAGCGAGGAGCGCAACGGCTCGCTGGAGACCCTCTGGGCCCGTGCCCGGGTGGAGTCCCTGGACCGGCTCCTCTGGGGTGGCCACGACGCGGGCGTCGTTGAGCAGATCACCGCCCTGGGCCTCGACTACCGGCTGGTCACCGCGTACACCAGCTTCGTCGCCGTCGACCGCTCCAAGAGGGTCGGCGACGGCACCACCCGGACGATCACGCAGCCCGGCGACGCTCCCGAGGGCGTGAACCTGTCCACGGCGATGCCCGTCGCAGGGGTCTTCACCATGAAGGCGGCCGAGGGCGCAGCCCTCATGGGGCACGGCTCGGGCGGGATGGGCTTCAGGGGGACTGGTGCGGGAGGAGGCGGCGCCGTCGGCTACGGGCGCATTGTGGGGATGGGCAAAGGCGGCGGCCGGGTCGCCAAGGCCCCCGCGGTCAAGGTGGCGAGCGCCGTCGTGTCGGGGAGCGCGGACCGGGAGACGGTCCAGCGCCAGATCCGGCGTCACACCGGTGCCATCCGCGCGGTCTACGAGCGGTCCCTGCAGAGCAACCCCGCGCTGAAGGGCAAGATCGTCGTGCGCATCACCATCGACAAGGACGGCTCGGTCTCAGAGGTGCGCGTCGAGTCGGACACGCTGGGCGACGAGGAGACCACCAAGGGGCTCGTCGCCGTCATCAAGAAGATCGTGTTCCCGAAGCAGGGCGGGATCGTGGTGGTGACCTACCCCTTCGTGTTCTCGCCCGAGTAGCGCGCCATGGGGGGGCCGCTGCTCTACTCGTCGAGCACGCTCCGCACCATGCGGGCGAGGTCGCTCGGGGTGAAGGGCTTCTGCAGGAAGGCGTGGCGGCGGTCGTTGATGCCGTGGTGGACGATGGCGTCGTCCGTGTAGCCCGACATGAAGAGCACCCGCATGGTCGGGCGCAGCATCGAGGCGTGCTGCGCGAGGGCGCCCCCGCTCATCACGGGCATGACCACGTCGGTGACCATGATGTCGATGGTGCCCTCGAAGTCTCGCAGTATGGCGAGGGCCTCCTCGGGGCGCCCGGTCTCCATGACGCGGTAGCCGTGCATCTCCAAGGCCCGCCAGGCCAGCTCCCGCACCATGTCCTCGTCCTCGACCAGGAGCACGGTCTCCGTCCCGCGCTCCGCCTCGTCCTCCTGGCGCCTTCGCGCCGGCTCCACCTCGTCGTCGACCCGCGGCAGGAGCACGTCGAAGCGGGACCCTTCGCCAGGCGCGGACTCGACGCGGATCTCGCCGCCGCTCTGCTTGACGATGCCGTAGACCGTCGCGAGGCCGAGTCCGGTCCCCTTCGACTTCTCCTTGGTCGTGAAGAACGGCTCGAAGATGCGGTTCTGGGTGTCCTGGTCCATGCCGCCGCCGCTGTCGCGCACCGAGAGCACCACCCAGGACCCGGCAGGGAGCCCGCCCTGATGCTCTCGGGAGCCTGGCGCTACGTCGCGCACGCTCACCTCGATCTCCAGGCGGCCGCCGCCGGGCATGCTGTCGCGGGCGTTGATGGCGAGGTTGACGACCACCTGCTCGAGCTGCCCCCGGTCCGCCCTGACCCGGCCCGGCACCGGCCCTCGCACGGTGACCAGGTCCACGTCCTCGCCGATGAGGCGGCGGAGCATCTGGTCCATGTCGGAGACCACCGCGTAGATGTCGAGCACCCGCGGCTGCAGGATCTGGCTGCGGCCGAAGGCGAGGAGCTGGCTCGTCAGGGACGCCGCGCGCTCGGCGGCCTTCTTGATCTCCGCGACCCGGCGCCACAGGGGGTGCTCTTCGCCGAGCTGACCCATGACGAGCACGGCAAACCCCAGGATGGCGGTCAGCAGGTTGTTGAAGTCGTGGGCGATGCCCCCTGCAAGGCGCCCGACGGCCTCCAGCTTCTGCGACTGGCGGAGCTGCTCCTCCAGCGTCTTGCGCTCGGAGATGTCGGTGATGAAGCCCTCCAGCGCCAGCACCGACTCGTCGCTCCCGTAGACGGCGCGGCCCTGCTCCCAGACCCAGCGCGCGCTCCCGTCCCGGTGGCGGATGCGGTAGGAGAGGCGATACGGGGAGCGGGCCTGGACTGCCGTCTGCACCTCGCTCCAGACCATCGCCTGGTCCTCGGGCAGGATCAGGTCGCTGAAGGACAAGCGCCCATTGTCAACGATATCCGCAGGCTCGTAGCCCGTCAGCTCCCGGCAGCCGTCGCTGACCAGCTCCATGGTCCACGTGGAGTCGTTGCGGCACCGGTACGCCATGCCCGGGAGGTCCGCCATCAGCGAGGAGATCTTGCGCTGGCTCTCCTTCAGCGCCTCCTCCGCGCGCTTGAGCTCGGAGATGTCCGTGACCGTGCCCACCCAGCCGACGACCGCGCCGTCCGGGCGGCGCTCTGGCTGGGCCTGGAGCAGCCCCCAGAGCACCGCGCCGTCCGGTCCGGTGAGGCGGCACTCCACCGCGAAGGGCGCCCCCAGGCGCACGGCCCGGCCCCACGCGGTCCGCACGCGGCGCCGGTCCTGCGGGTGCACGGCGCGGAGCCAGTCGAGGCGCCGGCTTGCGGCGGGTGTGAAGCCGACCAGCTCCCGCCATCGCTCGTTGACGTAGGTGCAGCGCCCCGTCGCGTCGGTCTGGAGGATGCCCACGGGCGCCGTGGCGGCGAGCAGGTTGAAGCGCCGCTCGCTGCGGGCCAGCTCCTCGGATGCCTGGAGACGCTCCAGGGCGGCCGCGACCATGTGCCCGATGGCCTGGAGGAAGTGCAGGTCGTGGGACGCGAAGCTGCGGCGGTGCTTCGCGTAGGCGCTCAGCAGGCCGAAGGGGCGCTTGTTGCCGGGGATCACCACGGTGATGCCGCTCTTCGCGCCCAGAGCGAGCAGGAAGGGGTCTGGCGAGAAGCGGACGTCGGTGCTGAGGTCGTCGGCGATGACGGCCTGATCCTCCCGCCACGCCCACGAGGCCTGGTCGGGCTCGGCAGCGGGTGCCAGGCGCACCGGGCGGGACCCCACGCCGCCGTCCATGCCGGCGGAGGCGACCACCTCCAGGGCGCCCGATCGCGTCGCGCGGTGGACCTCGACCATGGGGACGCCCAGGGCGACGGCGACGAGCTCGGCGGTGTCCGCGAGCAGCGCCCCGCACTCCACGTGGGTGATCGCGCGGTGGCTCATCTCGGCGACGGCGGCCTGCTGGCGAGCGCGGACGGTCAGGGCCTCCTCCGCCCGCTTGCGCGCCGTCACGTCCGTCATCACCCCCCGGAGCATCATGGGGCGCCCGTCACGGCTGCGCAGCACCTGGACGATGTCGCGCACCCAGATCACGCGCCCGTCGTCGCCGAGGATGCGGTACTCCAGCTCGTGGTCGCGCCCCTCTGTGGCGGCGCGGCGGCCACTGAGGACCGTGCGGGCCCGGTCGTTGTGGTGGATGCGCTCGACCCAGAAGTGGGGCTGGGTGGTCCACATGGCGACGGGGAAGCCGAGCAGGCGCTCCGCGTGGCGGCTCACGTAGGCGTAGAGCGAGCGGTCCGGGTCCGCCTCCCACACGACCGCAGCGATGCCCTCCACCAGGTCGCGGAAGCGCTCGAAGCTGTCAAAGCAGTCCTGCTCGACACCGTCCCGGAGGTTCCGGTCGTCGGTGTTGTGGCCCTGCACGGTCTGCGCTGCTGTGGGCTCAGGCATGCTGCTCCCTGGTCGGTCTGTGTCAGCACGCTAGGATACACCGAATCGTGAGAATCGGAAGTATGCCACCGCAGGCGCTCACTGGGTGCGCGGAGATGCGGGGCGTCGTGATCACGAGCGTGCGGGCGCGAGAGGCGTCGTTTTGGGGGCTACCGCCCGAGCCGCAGGCGCCAGACGCGCCAGATCGCCTCTGCGAAGATCTTCCGGCTCATCTTGGACTTTCCCCGGGTCCGATCCGGGAAGAGGATCGGCGTCTCCGCGATGCGGAACCCTCGGCGCCAGGCACGCCAGGTCAGCTCGATCTGGAACGCGTACCCCTCGCTCTGCACGGCGTCGAGATCGATGGCCTCCAGGACCTCCCGGCGGAAGCACTTGAAGCCGCCAGTCAGGTCGTGGAAGGGGAGCCACAGGATGCTGCGTGCGTACAGGTTGCCGCCGCGGGAGAGCATCTGGCGATAGAGCCCCCAGTCCTGGGTGCCGCCGCCAGGGATGTAGCGGCAGCCGAGCACCAGGTCGAACTCGCGCGCCAACGCCAGGAACTGGGGCAGGTGCTCCGGACGGTGGGAGAAGTCGGCGTCCATCTCGAAGACCAGGTCGAAGCCCTCGGCGAGCGCCCACCGGAACCCGGCGATGTAGGCGGTCCCGAGCCCGAGCTTGCCCGCGCGGTGGAGCACGTGGACGCGCGGGTCCGCCTCGGCCATGCGGTCGGCGAGCTGGCCCGTCCCATCCGGGGACGCGTCGTCCACGATGAGCACGTGGGCGTCGGGCACCACCTCGTGGATGCGGTCGACGAGCCGCTCGATGTTCTGGGCCTCGTTGTAGGTCGGAGTGACGATGAGGATCCGCCGCTCGTCGTGCACGGCCATGTCAGTATGCCTCGCTGTAGAAGCTGTCCACGATCCACCGGTAGCGCTCCAGGAAGGGCGCGCGGCGCAGGAGGCCGATCGGCGTCAAGTCACCGGTCTCCTCGGAGGGGGCGCCGTCCACCAGCGCGATCTTCCTGATGCACTCGAAGTCCGCCAGCTCGCTGTTCTTCTCCTGGACGTGGCCCTGGACCAGGCCGTAGACGTCCGGGTGGCTGCACAGATCCTCGAAGGGCATGGACAGGCCGCGGCGCTCCGCCCAGCGGGTGACCGTGCGGCGGTCGAGCGCGATGACGGCGCCCACGTAGTCGCGCCCGTGGCCGCAGACCGCGGCGTGCTCCACGAACGGGTGTTGCCTCAGGAGCGACTCCAGGGCGGCCGGGTCCACGGTCTGTCCCCCCGCGAGGGTGATGCGTTGCGAGCGCCGACCGATGAGCCAGAGGAGCCCGTCGTCGTCCAGGCGCCCGAGGTCCCCCGTGGCGAGCCAGTCGCCCACGACGGACGGGCCCCGCAGCAGGATCTGCTGGTCCTCCACCCGCGACTCGATCCCAGGGAGCGCGCGGCCCACCGAGCCGGGGGGGCAGCCGGTCGGGGAGCCCACATGGGCGACACCGGAGGCGCCGGTCAGGGCGTAGGCCTCCACCAGCCGCAGGTCAGCAGCGTCGAAGAGCTCTGCCACCGAGCGCGGCATGCGGCCGCCCGAGCCCACCAGCAGCCTGAGGCGTCCGCCGAACCGGGCGCGGAGTGGACCGAAAGCCAGGCGGCTCGCCAGGGACCGCTGAAGGGACAGGAAGCGGTCCGGGGGCTTGCCCGACTCCCTCATGCGGGAGACCTCCGTACCCAGCGAGCGCGCCCAGGCCAGCACGCGCTGGCCGGCCACGCTGCGGTCGGGCAGGTCCGCCACGACGCCCCGGTACAAGCGCTCGCAGAGCGTGGTGGTCGCGGCGAAGAGGGTCGGGTGGACGTCTCGCGCGTCCTCCAGGGCGGTCTCCTGGTCGGGGGACAGGGCGGTGATCGCGCCGGCGCGGACCGAGGCCAGCAGGAGCGCTCGCGCGAACGCCCAGGCGGGTGGCTGGCCGAGGAGCAGCACGTCGCCGTCCGAGAGGGCGAGCGCGTCTGCCAGGGCCTCCGCCTGGGAGGTCAGGTGCCCGTGGGTGAGGGCGACGGCCTCCTGCGCCTCCGTTGTGCCCGCGGTCATGACCACGGCTGCGGGCGAGGAAGCGGTCAGGCGCTCCTCGCGCGCGAGCTGGTCGTCCCCGTCGGTGGCGCTCCAGGCGTCGAGCAGCTCGTCCAGCCACAGGTGGGGTTGGCGCGGGCCTTCGGAGTCGGTGCCGCTCGTCGAGGGCCCGTCCCGGTGCAGCACGACGACCCGCTCGACCGTGGGGATGCGATGGCGCTCGTCCCAGATGTGGCGAAGCTGCTCGGGGCGGTCGACGACCAGGACGCGCGCCTCGCAGGCGGCGACCGTGTCGAGGAGGTGATCGACCGGAGCGGTGGGGTAGAGCGGCACGCAGACGGCGCCGGCCAGGGTGGTGCCCATCTCCATGACCGCCCAGGGGGCGCTCGGGCGAGTGAGCAGCGCGACGCGGTCGCCGACGCCGACGCCAAGGCCCATCAGGCCCCGGGCAGCCCTGCGGGCGCGCGCCTGCCACTCGCCGTAGGTGAGATCGCGGAAGCCTCCGGCCACGCGGAAGCGGAGCGCCGCGAGGTTCTGGCTGCGCTTGACCCGCCAGTCGAACATGCGGGCCAGTGACCGGGCGTCGGCCATGCCGTCTCTCCGGTGCCTTGCGGCCGTCGGGGGCGCCGTCGCTCGTGGCCGCGAGGGCCGCGAGCAGCGCCGGAACCTATCGCGGCGCTCCCGGGGGTGTCAAGGATGGGATCGCCGCCTCCGGGCGTTGCCAGAGACGTTGGGTGGGCTCGCTCCGGCAACTGTTCTTGCTCAATATGACTCGTGTGCTAGAGTCCGCGCGTTTCGGCGCACAGCGGGGTCTCCACATGGCAGAGCGAAGACCGGTCAACAGGAAGTCGCGGGTCACCCGGCAGACGGAAGAGAAGCGCCCACGAACGCCGCTGTCGCGCCGCGGGCGCATGACCATCGCGGTGCTGGCGGGGATCGGGCTGGGGCTGGGCGCAGGCGCCCACGTGTGGACGCAGGGGCTCGACCTCGCCCGGGCCGACGCCATCCCGCTGGTCGCGTCCTCGCCCCTGGCGAAGCCGGCCGCCATCAAGCCCGAGGACCCGGTCGCCGTGGCCACCCGCGCGGCGGACCTGGTGCCGCCCGAGGCGCTCGATCTCAAGGCGGCCAAGGTCGTGGACGGGCGGTACGTGATCGACCTGGCGGACGGCCGCAGGGTGACGCTGACGCTGATCCCCGCGCTGCAGCAGCGGGCGGAGCAGGTGCTGCAGAAGTACGACGTGCCCATCGGTGCTCTCGTGGCGGTGGAGCCGGCCACGGGGCGCGTCCTGGCCCTGGCGGATCACTCGGCCGAGAAGCCCGGACGTCGGTTCGCGCTGGAGGCGACCCAGCCGGCGGCGAGCGTGTTCAAGATCGTGACGACCGCCGCGCTCGTGGAGGGGGAGGGCGTCTCGCCGGACCAGAAGACGTGCTACCACGGGGGACTGCACGGCATCACGAAGCAGCACATCACGGACAACCCGAAGGCGGACACGGCGTGCATCACTCTCGCCCAGGCCCTCGGCAAGTCCACGAACCCGGTGTTCGCCAAGCTGGCGGACCGCCTGCTCGACCGGGCCGAGCTGACCGCCTGGGCGGAGCGCTTCGGCTTCAACGCGCGCATCCCGTTCGTGATGGACGTCCAGCCGAGCCGGGCGGACCTCCCGGAGGACCGCGTGAAGTACGCGGCGTCGGCCGCCGGCTTCCACCACACGAAGCTCAGCCCCCTGCACGCCGCGCTCTTCATGGGCGCGCTCGGCAATGACGGGCGCATGCTGGAGCCGCAGCTCGTCGACCGCATCGAGCGCGGCGGCGTGACCATCTACGAGGCGAAGCCGCGGGAGCTGCGGCAGATCGTCTCGCCGGAGACCGCCCGCACCGTCACCCGCATGATGGTCACCACGACGACCGAGGGCACCGCGGCCAAGTACTTCAAGAAGGCGGAGCCGCCGCTCCAGGGTGTCGCCATCGCGGGCAAGACGGGCTCCCTGTCCAGCAAGGACAGCGGCATCGGCCACTTCAACACCTGGTTCGTCGCGCTGGCGCCGGCGGAGGCGCCCCAGATCGCCGTCGCGGCGCTGGTGTCCAACGCAGGCGCCTGGCGCATCAAGGGCACCCACCTGGGGCGGGCCGCCCTGGAGGCCTACTTCAAGGTCCACCCGGCGACCGCCGTGAAGCGGTGAACCTCTCGTAGAGGGCGAGCAGCGCCGGCAGCGCAACCACGGACAGGACCAGACACGCCCCCATGCCCAGGAGCAGGGTCTCGCCCAGCGACTGCATGCCCCGGTGATCTGCGAGCGCCATGGAGCCGAAGCTCGCCATGGTGGTCAGCGACGAGAGGGTGACCGCCTTGCCCGCCGTGCCGGCCACGTCTGCGGGGGCCGTCCCCTGGCGCCAGCGATGGACGATGTGGACGCCGCTGTCGATGCCCATGCCCAGCAGCAGCGGGACGGCCATGAGGTTGGCGAAGTTGTAGCCGATGCCGAGCAGGTTCATGCCGCCGATCATCCAGACGACGCCGAGGGCCAGGGGGACGAGGCTCGCCACCACGTCGCGCGCGGAGCGGAGGTCGACGCCGAGCAGCACCACGATCAAGATGAGCGCCAGGACCCCGGCCAGCTCCAGGCCGTCGCGCAGCAGCTCCCCGAAGGCCAGAAACGTGATCGGGTAGCCGGTGACGTCGGGGTAGATGGCGGCGAGGGCCGCGCGGAAGCGGCCCATGAACTCCGGGTCCGAGATGCTGCCCTTGGGGAACACGCGCACCACGAGCCGTTCGCCGTTCTCTGACACTCGGTAGTACTGGTTGACGACCTCCTCGGGGAGGTCCTCTGGGGCGACGCGCGTCCTGCCCGAGTGGATCAGCTCCTCGGTGCCGTCCAGCATGCCGGCGAGGCGCGTCTCCAGGTTGGCGAGGCGTGCCGAGAGGGTCGCGTCGGGCAGACCCTCGATGGCCTCGAGGGTGCGCCGCGCCTCCTCGGCGAGCTGTCGGGCGCCCGGGGCCAGCGTGGCGAGCCCGTGCATCTGCAGTGTCAGCGGGACATCCACCTCCAGGTACTCGACGGTCTTGCTCAGCGCGGCGCGGAAGCGGGCCGCGTCGGGGGTCGCGTCCGGTTGGAGCTTCAGCAGCGGGAAGCGGCGGGCCAGGGCCGCCACCTCGCGCACCACCGGCTCCTTGGTGTCCTGGTCGGCAGGCAGGTAGGTGGCGATGGACTCGACGCGGGCGACCAGATCCGTCTGACGCTCCAGGGCGCGTGTCCACTCCCGCGCCTCGGTGAGGCTGCCGGCGACGAGCACCGCGAAGTCCGGGTTGTAGTAGTCACTCTCCTCGATGGTGGTGAACGCCTTCATGGCCGGGCTGTCGGCCGGCAGGAACTGCTTGATGTCGAAGTCGAAGGTGATCGGGCGGATCGCGGACGCCAGCGCGGCGGTGATCGCGGCCGAGACCAGGAGGCTCCAGCCAGGGTAGCGGGCGAAGCGGGACAGGAAGCGGTGCATGTGGTGTCTTGGGGCCGCGGTCGCTGGGGCGCTCGCCCCGCCGAGCATGCAGGGCAGCAGCGTGAGCGTCGCGAGCAGCACCAGGAGCACCCCGGTCCCGGCGACCAGGCCCAGCTCCCGCATGGCGGTGAACTCGCTGGCCGTCATGGTCAGGAAGGCGGCGACGGTGGTCAGGGCGCCGGTGAGCACGCCGGGGCCCGCGCTGTGGAGGGTCTCCTCCAGGGCCGCGGCGCGGTCTGCGCCGCCGCCGACCGCCTCGTCGAAGCGCGTGATCAGGTGGATGCCGAAGTCGATGCCCAGGCCCACCAGGATGGCGAAGAACATGCTCGACATGAGGTTCAGGTGCCCGAGCACCAGCGAGACGACGCCGACCGCGAGCAGCACCCCGGCGAGCAGCGGAACGAAGACGAGCGCCGTCTTGACCAGGGAGCGGTAGGCGAGGAGGAACAGCAGGAGCACCGCGACCAGTGAGACCGTCCCGGTCAGGATCATGTCGTGGTTGACCTGGAGCATCTCCTCGGCGACGAAGGCGGGGGAGCCGGTGACGCCGACGGTGACGCCCGGCGGGGCGAGGGCCTCGGCGGTGCGGCGGACGGCGTCCACCATGGGGATGAGGTAGCCGACCTGCTCGCTCGGGCTCGCAGGCTTCACGAACAGGAGCAGGAGGCGCCCGTCCCTCGCGGAGAGGTAGCCGTGGTCGTCGATGCCGGCCGCGGCGACGTCGGTCGCGCCGACGGACTTGACGAGCTGCAGCTCGGTCCACCCGTCGGTGGACAGGGCGTCCCGGACCACCTGGAAGATGGCCCCGACGGCGTCATTGACCTGCCCCGCGTGGTCTGCGAGGGATTGGGCCCGCCCCCAGCCCTCCGTGTCGCCCTCCTCCAGGGACGAGAGCGCCTGGTTGGCCTCCTCGAGGGCGCCCGTCAGACCCTGGATGTCCAGGCGGGCATTGGTCTCCGCGGTGCGTCCCATGGCGTCGGCGGCCGCGCGCAGGCGCTCTCGCAGGGCCTGGAGCTCTGGCAGCGGCGCATAGAGCAGGGCGTAGCTGCGCATGGCCGCCGTGTCCGCCCGGTACAGCACGTCTCCGACGGTGTCCTGGGTGCGGAGCGCTGCGGCGAGGGTGTCCGCGTAGGCGCGGTTCGTGGTCGGGTCGTCCCCCTCGACCACCAGCACGACGTGGAGCGGCGTGCCGAACTCCCGCAGCAGCTCCTGGTAGCGCCGGGAGTCGACGTTGTCCTCGCTCACCATGGCCTGCCGGGACGTGTCGATGCGCAGGCCGCGCGTCAGGAGCACGGCCACCGACGCCACGCACAGGGCGACCCACACCGCGAAAACGACCCGCCGATGATCGACGGCGAGCCGGACTGCCGTCGCGAGGAACCTGCTCCGCATGACACCTCCGAGGGGCACCCTCCGGGGGTGCGGAGCATAGCAGAGCCGCCGCGGTGTCGCATCCATGACAGGCGACCGGCGTTCGAGAAAAACCAGACCGTGAGTCGAAATTTGTTGACGGCGCGTGGGGCGCTGGCCATCATCGCCAGACCCGACCAATGGTCGGGTTCCACGAACATGCTGCACTTTGGAGGAGCCTGGAATGGGTGTGCCCTACGCGTCGGTCAGCGACCTGCCCCGCACCGTGGACGTCATCGTGGCTGGCGGCGGCTTCATCGGGAGCGTCGTGGCGAGCGCGCTCGCGCGGGAGGGGCGGCGCGTGGCGGTCGTCGAGGCGAAGCCGGGGGCGGCCCACAAGCGCCTCGCCGGGGAGCTGATGCACCCGGCGGGCGTCGCGATCCTGGAGCGCCTCGGTCTGCTGGGCCCCCTCCACGGGGCCGGCGCCATCGACGTCCACGGGTTCGCGGTGTTCCCGGGCAGCTCGCACGAGGACCCCACGCTGCTCCGCTACGACGAGATCCGCGGCGTGCCGCCCCGGGGCCTGGCCATTCCCCACCACGTCCTGGTGGAGACGCTGCGCGAGCGCGCCGCCGCGGCGACGGGAGTGACCTGGGTCCACGGGCGCGTCGAGGCGCCGCTGGTCTCACAAGGGCGCGTCTTCGGAGCCCGCCTCGCGGGTCGCTCCGGGGAGCCGCGCGACATCTACGCGACGCTCCTGGTGGTCGCCGACGGGCGCCACTCGCGGGTGCGCAAGGCGCTGGGGCTGGATCCCGACGAGGAGCGCATCAGCTTCAGCGGGGGCGCGACCGTCCCAGCCAGTGCCTTGCCGGTGGCCGGCCACGGGCACATCTTCCTCGGCGCCTGGGGACCCGTGCTGGCCTACCCGATCAGCGCCACCGAGGCCCGCATGGTGTTCGATCTCCCGCCGGACTTCTCGGAGGGGCGGCGCGACCGGCTGGCCGCGCACCTGCGAGAGCAGTACGTACCGCTCCTGCCCGCGGAGTTCCGGCCCGCGGTGGAGGCGGCCATCGAGCGCCCGGACCAACTCCAGATCGCCCCCAACTACCGCATGGCGGCCGAGCGGGTCTGGCTGCCGGGCGCCGTGCTGGTCGGAGACGCCTGCGGGTGCGCCCACCCCATGACGGCGGCAGGCATGACCAACGGGCTGAACGACGTGCGGCATCTGCTCGCCGGGGTGGACGCGTACCTGGACGGGGGCGGCCGGGACGACGCGCCTCTGCGCCGGTACCAGCGGGACCGCCGGCCCTTCTTCGAGACGCGGGCGCTCCTGGCGCGGGCGCTGTACGAGGTCTTCCGGTCGCCGGAGCCGGGCGCGGGCGCGCTTCGGGGCGGCGTGTTCCGATCCTGGGAGGCCAGCCCCCACTTTCGTCGCGCCACGTTGGGCCTGCTCGGTGGAGACACGACGAGCCCGGCGGTCTTCGCGCGGGAGTACCTGCGGGTGGTCGCGGGGGCCATGGGTCGCACCGTCGCGGCGCCCTCGGGGGGGCGGCTGCGCACCCTCCTGGACATCGGGCGGCACTCCGTGGCCCACCTGGACCCGGCGTCGCTGGGCCGGCTGCTGCGAAGCGGTGCGTGACGACGGCCCAGGGCCCGGGCAGAGGTGCTACGGGGAGACGCGCAGCCCCTCGGCCAGCGGCGTCGGCCACACGGGAGCGAGCGGGCTCTTGCAGGGTTCATTGCAGAGGTAGTAGGCGCTCCAGGTGCCCGCCCACAGCGGCAGGGTCACCGCGGCAGGCCCCGCGGGAGCCAGCGGCGTTTCCACGGACTCGCCGCGGCTGGACACCAGGCGGATGGACCCCCGCCCACCGGCAGTCGGCTGGGCCGGCGGCGGCGCGCCTCCCAGGGTCAGCTCCAGCGTCAGGGGCGCGGCGGCCACGTCGACGATCAGGGACTCGGCGCCCGTGATCGTCCGGGCGGGGAGGGCCACCGCGGGCTCGGACGGCCAGGCCGGGTCGCCCGGCAGCAGCTCCACGAGCACGTCGTAGGTACCAGGCGTCACGGGGATGGTCACGCTGGCGACTCCCTCGGTCGGGAGCGGCGCCGACAGGGTGCCGAGGCCCGCCTCGGGATCGCTGGGGGCGAGCTTGACGGCTCCGCGGACCGCGCCCGGGGCTGCATCGGCGGGCGTGGCCCCGCCGGCGAGCACCTGGACGCTGACCGAGGCCACCTGCACGTTGAAGGTGGTGCCGTCCCCTGGGTCCACCGCCGAGGCGAGGCGCTGCTCCTGGAGGGGTCTCTCCACTGAGGGCGGGGAGCTCGGGACGTACCAGGCGTCCGCCTCCGCCGCGTACACCTTGCCGCTGAACGACCCGTCCTGCACCGCGATGGACACCGCGCAAGGCGTGAGGCCCGGCGCGGCCCGCAGCTCCACGCGCGCGGCGGTCCCGACGGACTGGGGCGCCATGGGGCCTCCGTTCACCGTGACCGTGCCGCTCAGCGTGACGGTCTGCAGGGCCGCTGCAACCGTCTCCTGGTCTTTCGGCACGTGCCCTTGCGCGAGGCGCACCGTGCCCGGCGGCGCCGTCTGGCTCGATGGGGGCACCACGAGCGCCAGGTCCGTGGGCGTGACGAAGGCCGTCGTCGCCACCGCGCCGTCCTTGACGCTGACCGTGCGCGGCGGCAAGAGGCCCGTGTCCAGCACCACGGACGAGGCGGCCGGTGGCGGCGCGCCGTCGATGGTGGGAGCCACGAAGAGGGAGACGGTCTCCAGCTCGAAGGTCTGCGGGGAGCCGTCGAGTGCGCCCTCCTGGAGCAGGACGTGCTGGCGGGGGACGAACAGCGCCGTGGCGCCCGAGGCATCCCAGCTCAGCCGATAGGTGCCCTCGGGGAGGGCCACCGCGGCGGTCGTCGGCCCCGTCGTCGGGAGCGGCACCCGGGCCTCCTGGTCCGCGGCGTCGACGATGACCAGCTCCCCCCGCGACCCGCCCGGCTCCGCCTCGCTGACGTCGATGCCATCGAGCAGGACGGTGAGCTGGTTCAGCGGCGCTGCCACGTCGACGGTGGCCTCGCCTCCCGAGGTCACGTCCAGGACGCCGAAGACCGGCAGCGGAGGGGCCGTCGCGCCCCGGTCCCCGAGGTCCAGCCGTGCGTCGAAGCGCCCTGGCCGCAGCGAGCCGGACACGGTGACGGGTCCGCTCGACGGCAGGGCCATCCAGACGGTGGCGCCGTCGTCCCGGTGGGTCAGGCGCAGGGTGCCGGGTCGCTTCGTCGCGGGCCCCGGCGCCGCGCCGTTCACGGTGATGGTCAGCGCCACGTCCACGCCGTTGACCATCGCGGTCGGGCGGGGCGCCGTGTCGAGCGTCACCTTCTGCGCGGGGGCGCCCGGCACGCACTCGGCAGCCTCGTGGGCCGGGAGGTCCCCCTGAGCGAGGACCTTGGCCGTGGTGGTCGTGCAGGTCCAGCCATCGGGGCAGCCGGGCTGCACCCCCGCCGGGTTGCAGGCGGGCGCGAGCACGGCTGGGGCGTCGGGCGCCGAGGCCGAGGTCCAGCAGACGGCCGCGGTGCACTTGAGGGGCTCGGCGGTGGCGCCGTCCGCTGGCTTTCCCCCGCCTCCGCCGAACCCGCCCCCACCGTCACTGCCAGACGTCTCGGCAGGGATGGTCCCGGTGAAGGTCGTGCAGGCGGTCAGGAGCAGCGCCAGGGGCCAGGGTCGGGTCATGGCGGCGAATGATAGCAGATGGAAGCGGCGGGTCGAAGGGAAGCGACGTTCCCTGGTGCGAAGCGGGTCAGCGCGGGTCGGCGAAGTACTCCCAGGTGCCCCGGCGGGCCTGGAGGTGACCCGCCCCGTCGTAGGCCAGCGACTCGACGAGCTGACGGGTGATCTCTCCCGTGGCGTCGAACACGGACCAGGTGCGCTGCACCATGCGCCCGCCCTCGTAGGCCCGCTTGTCGATGGACGTCTCCTGCACGCGGCCCGCGCCGTCCTTCACCGTGGTGTCGATGCGCTCCAGGCGCTCACCGCCACCGGCCGCCGGGCGGCCCCAGGTCCAGCGCTCCTTGACGACCTTGGTGATCTCGTCGTGGACGTCGAAGTCGTGGATGGTGCGCCCCGCGATGCGGCCGTCGGTGTCGTAGCGCAGCTCGTCGAGCTGGCGGCCGGTCTGGAGGCCCCGCGCGTCGAACCGCGACTCGTCCCGCGCCAGGGAGCGCCCCCGCGTGTCGAAGGTGTGGATGCCGTAGCGGGTCTCGACGAGCAGGTCCTCGGCGTCATAGACGTCGGTCTGGCGCTGCTTGAGGCGGATGGAGTCGTCCTTCTCCCAGGTGTCCACCTCGCGCCGCGTCTGGCGCCCTGCCGCGTTCATCCACGAGCGCTCGGTCTGCACCAGCTCCCCGTCGCGCCACGAGTGGGTGGTGAGCGCGCTCGAGATCACGTCGCCGCCGGGGCTCTTCGTGGTCCAGGTCTGGTCGAGGAGGTGACCCGCCGCCTCGTCGTAGCGGTAGCGCACGTCGGTCGTGGACGTGAGCGCGGCGTCGGGGCCGTAGGACTTGATGAGCTCGGTCTGGATGCGCCCCCGCGCGTCATAGGCGTAGCTGCTGACGCTGGTCGTCTTGGTGTCGGCGGTGGCCGACCCGGCGGCCAGCGCGGCCAGGGCCAGGAACAGTCGAAGCATGGGTCCTCCTCGTGAGCGGGTGCCTCTTGACCGTAGGCGACCGAAGGCGAGGAGTCAAACCGGGGGAGCCGGGCGGTCATTCCCCGACAGCGCGTCTGGTGCGCTAGCGGATGGCGACGCCGCCGAGGGACGCGCCCCGCAAGGCCGCGTAGAAGTCGTTGCCCTTGTCGTCGACGATGACGAAGGCGGGGAAGTCCTCGACCTCGATGCGCCAGATGGCCTCCATGCCGAGCTCCGGGTACTCCAGGACCTCCACCTTGCGGATGCAGTCCTTGGCCAGGCGCGCCGCCGGGCCGCCGATGGAGCCGAGGTAGAAGCCGCCGTGGGCCTTGCACGCGTCGGTGACCTGCTTGCTGCGGTTGCCCTTGGCGAGCATGACCATGGAGCCGCCGTGGCTCTGGAAGAGGTCCACGTAGGAGTCCATGCGCCCCGCGGTGGTCGGGCCGAAGCTGCCGCTGGCGTAGCCCTCCGGGGTCTTGGCGGGGCCGGCGTAGTAGACCGGGTGGTTCAGGAAGGACGCGGGCAGGCCCTCGCCCCGGTCCAGGCGCTCCTTGAGCCTCGCGTGGGCCATGTCGCGGGCGACGACCAGCGGACCGTTGAGCATGACCCGGGTGCCGACGGGCAGGTGCGACAGCGCGGCGCGAATCTCTGCCATGGGGCGGCTCAGGTCGATGCGGACGGCGTCGTCGTGGTCCGCCGTGCCGCCGGGCCCCGGTAGGAACCGAGCCGGCTCGCGGTCCAGCTCCTCCAGGAAGATGCCGTCCCGCGTGATCTTGCCCTTGATGTTGCGGTCCGCGCTGCAGCTCACGCCCAGGCCCACGGGGCACGAGGCGCCGTGCCGCGGCAGGCGGACGACGCGGACGTCGTGGGCGAAGTACTTGCCCCCGAACTGGGCGCCGATGCCCGTCTGCTGGGCGAGGCGCAGCACGAGGGCCTCGGTCTCCAGGTCCCGGAAGGCGCGCCCGTGCTCATTGCCGGTCGTCGGGAGGTGGTCCAGGTACTTGGTGCTGGCGAGCTTCGTCACCTTCATGGTGGCCTCGGCGGAGGTGCCGCCGATGACCAGGGCCAGGTGGTAGGGAGGACACGCCGACGTGCCGATGGTCTGGAGCTTCTCGGCGACGAAGCGCTCCAGGCTCTCCGGCGTGAGCAGCGCCTTGGTCTCCTGGAACAGGTAGGTCTTGTTGGCGGAGCCGCCGCCCTTTGCCAGGAACAGGAACCGGTAGTCGTCGCCAGGCGTGGCCAGGAGGTCGATCTGCGCCGGCAGGTTGGTCCCCGTGTTCTTCTCTTCGAACATGGAGAGCGGGGCGACCTGGGAGTAGCGCAGGTTGGTCTCCGTGTAGGTCTGGTAGATGCCGCGAGACAGGGCCTCCTCGTCCGAGCCGCCGGTCCACACCGCCTGCCCCTTCTTCCCGAACACGACCGCCGTGCCGGTGTCCTGGCACGACGGCAGCACGCCCTCCGCAGCGATCACGGCGTTCTTCAGCAGGTCCAGCGCGACGAACCGGTCGTTGGGCGAGGCCTCCGGGTCCTTCAAGATCGCGGCGAGCTGCTCCAGGTGCCCCGTGCGGAGCAGGTGGGCCGCGTCCCGCATGGCCTCGCGCGCCAGCAGCGTGAGCCCCTCCGGGGCGACTTCGAGCACCTCGCGCCCCTTGTACGTCCCGAGGGTGACGTGATCGCCGCTCAGCTTGCGATAGCGCGTGTCATCCTCTCCGAGTGGGAGCAGCTCCTGGTAGTGGAAGGTGGGCATCGGTCGCCTCCGTGGGTGGGTGAGCCCCCCGCGCCCTCTCTAGTCCAGGTGCGACAGGGGGTCAAGGCCCCGCAGGCTCCACCAGGTACAAGCCGACCATACCGCCCTCCATGTGGGAGGGGACGTGACAGTGGTAGAGCCACGAGCCGGGGTTGTCCTCGACCCAGTCGAAGGTCGCGTAGGTGCCGGGTCCCAGGTTGATGTTGTCGGTGAGGACGCCATCGGCGCCGACCCAGCGGTGGCCGTGGACGTGGAAGGTGTGGAACTCGGTGCCCAGGGACAGGACGCGCCAGCGGACCCGGTCGCCGACCTTGGCGCCGAACGTGGGCACCCACTGCTCGTAGGCGCGGCCGTTGATCACGTGCATGAAGTGGTGGCCGCCGTCGCCGCTCGCGTGGTCCATGGGTGGGAGCGTCTTGAAGCGGCTCATGTCGAGGTCCGACAACACGACCACGTTTTCGACCTGCGCTGCGGGAGCCTTCGGGTCGTGCACCACCAGGGCGCCGATCAGGCCCGCCGCCATCCCCTCCGCCTCGCCGTGGCCCGCGTGGTCGTGGTACGGGAAGGTCCCCGGATGCACGGCCTCCCACTCCACGGTGATGGTCTCGCCGGGCTGGGCCACGCCCTTCTTGGTCCCGTCGCTGTTCTCGGTGAAGTGCACCACGTGCGTGTGGATGCTGCGCGGCGTGCCGGTGCGGTTCGTCAGGCGGATGCGGATGCGGTCGCCCGCCGTCGCCTCGATGATCGGGCCCGGAACCGAGCGGTTGTAGGCGACGGCGCCGTAGATGGCCCCGGGGGCGACCTCCCAGTCGATCTCCTCGATCTCCAGGTCCACCTCGACGGTGTGCCCGGTCGGGGCGTACTCCGCCGCCGGGTTCGAGGGCTCTGGATCCGCCGCGCCGCATGCTCCAAGGCTCAGGGCGAGGGCCGTGGCGAACGCGCGGCTCATGGCGTCTCCTGCTCGGTCGGCGTGCCCGCGTCCGCCCAGCGGCGCAGGGGCTCGGTCTGGAGCTCCAGGCGGGTGAAGCCCGGGATCACGAGGTCTCGCAGCGCCGCCTGGATGGCGCCTTCCAGGAGCTCTCGGGTCAGCGCTCCGTGCTCCACCAGCTCGGGCCGGCTCGGGTAGTCTCGCGGGGTGGTGCGCCACATGCGGACGTTGGCGCGGGTCAGCGGGAGGAGCCACGGGCCGAGGGAGTCCCGGACGCCTGCGTCGAGCTCGGCCAGGTGGGCCCAGCCGATGCGCGCGTGGTCCACCTCGTCGGCGAGCAGCTCCCGGAGCGCGGCGCGGGCCAGCGGAGCGCGCGTCGCAGCGAAGGACGCCTCCAGGACCGCGGTCGCGATGGTCTCGTTGAGGCAGCACTGCCCGACCACCCACAGGGAGCGGCGCAGCGCGGGAGGCGCGGATGCGTGCGCTGGAACGGAGTGGGGCAGGCGGGGCAGCGGGGCCAGCTCCACGCCGGCGTAGCGGGAGGCGACGACGCGCGACAGCTGGGCGTGCCGTGCCTCGTCGTCGACCGCCCGTGCGGCAAGGGCGGCCAGGTGGTCGGAGCCGTGCTCCGCCAGGGCGTCCCGGATGACGGCGAAGGACTCTCCGACCCGCAGCTCGGACGCACCGCGCTGCAGCCAGTGGGTGGCGAGCTCCGCGCGGTCTGCGGCGGGCAGCGCCTCGACGGTGGGGTCGTCGGGCAGGTCCCTGGAGGTCAGGCGCCCGCCCCAGCGTCCCGCCGGGTCGAAGGCTACTTCGTCGGCTGCCATCCGTCCTCCTCCCCAGGCTCGCCATCCTGCACCGCGTCCGTGGCTTCGCGGGCGTCACCCGCCCCAGAGCCGTCGCCGGTGGCGCGATTGTCGCCGGCGCCCGACGCGCCCCCCGAGGCCGACGCATCCTGCGCCCCAGCGCCGTGCCCCGCGTGCGGATCCCCCGCCACGGATGCGTCCTCGTCGGTTCGGGCAAGCGAGCCCGGGTGGCCCTTGCCGTACGCAGGCGTGCCCGAGAGGGCGTCTTCCCCGGAGACCTCGCCGTCGCACGCTGCTGCCCCCAGGGAGCACCCGATGACGACGACGGCGTGAAACAGCCGTGACCTGCGCATGGAGACCTCTGCGGTGACGGTGAAAGCATCCTGATACGGGATGCTCGGGGGCGAAGCAAGCCCACAGGCCAGACCCGTGGCGGCGCTTCGGCTCGTCTCGTGCGTGGCGAGCAGCGCTGGCCCCGACCCGGGCCTGAGCCTCAACCCGCCGCAGACGGGTCAGGAGCTGCGGTCAGAGCGGGGGAGGGCGCCTCATCCCGGAAGAGGCGGGGGGCCGTGGCTCCCGGGGGCCACTCGAGCAGCTCCGCCCGCCGGCCAGGCTCGCTTGGGCGAATCCAGACGAAGGTCTGCGTGCCGATGCGGCGGCTGCACGCCGGGTCGGCGAAGGCGGCGGACCAGAAGCCACCGTTGATGTACTCGACGGGCCCCACCTGACGCCGCTCCGGGATGTGGATGTGCCCGAAGACGACCCGCGTCGCCCCGGTGATGCGGTGGATGAGAGAGGCCCGCTCCTCCGTGAGCAGGGGCGCCGTGAACAGGCCGGAGCGCACCCGCGAGGCGTACACGATCACCGCCGGCGACATGGCGGCGAGGGGCACGAAGACCCAGAGCGGGTTGGCCGGCAGCACCATGTTGACCATCAGCACGATCTGCCAGGCCAGCAGCACCACGCCAAGTGCGAGCAGCCCCCGGTCGAGCCACAGCTCGCGCAGCACCATGAGCGGGCTCGTGCACGCGGACGGCACCTGCAGGGCGTGGAGCTTGCGGACCATGGAGGGCGTGGCGTTGGCGGCGCGGGCCAGGGCCTCCGTCTTCTCGTCGACGTAAAGCGGGTCGCGCATGGCCGGCCGGATGAACTCGTTGAGGGACACGAGCAGCGTCGCCATGGCCCCCCAGAACCACGTCCAGAGCAGGAACGGCTGGGTGAGCAGCATGTGGCGGAAGAAGAACACCGCGTACTGCCGCCCGGTCATGATGAAGTTGCTGGTCGCGTGGGGGTTGAAGTAGCCCATGCCGTTGAGCATGTAGCGCTGCGCCAGGTCGCCGAAGGGCAGGCGGATGCGGGGGCGCCGGCGCACCTCGATGAGCGGGTCCACGGGGTTCGGCAGCACACAGTAGGGGTCGTACTGGTTGCCGTGGCTGATGTAGGTGTCGCCGCTCAGGGTGAACCAGTTGCAGAAGGTCACTGCGTCGGTGTCTGCACGGAGGGCCTCCCGAACGAGCCCCTGGACCCGCGGCCAGAGCAGCTCGGCGTCGTGGTTGCCCACGACGAAGACGGCCCGATGCCCCCGCTCGAGGAAGCGCGCCAGGGCTGCGAACCAGGCCGGGTGGTCCGCGATGATGCAGCCCATCTTGAAGGCGCTCATCCACTCCTCGGCGCCGAGGCCCCTGCGCCGCGCGAGCCACCCGATCTCCCCCTCGGGCTCCTCCGGCAGCCGCGTGATGTTGTTGAAGTCGAAGGTGTCGCCGTTGAGGACCAGCTCGACGGGCCCCGCCGCTTCGCTGGCCACGTGGTCGAGCAGCCGCGCGAAGTCCTCGTCGAAGAACCACCGCGCCTGCTTGTAGGCCTTCCACAGCGGGCGCTTCGGGTTCACCGGCTCAGCGTCCGTGAGGTGCATGTCGGACACTACCACCGTCTCGACCATCCGCGGCCTCCCGTCGCCACACGGGAGAGGGTACACGGACCACCCGGGTACGTCACGAGCCGGCACGCGGCCGCTGTTGTGTCTCGGGCGGCGAAGCTGCGCACGCGCGGGCCTGAAGGGCGCACCGTGGTGGACTGCGCTGGGATGCCGATTGGCCCCCATGGCGACCCCAAGGTCCCGCGTGGGTCAGACGTTCGCACCCAGCTCGAACGGGACGAGCGCGACGGTTCGGGCGCCAAGCAGCTCCGGACCCAGCCGCACCGGGATGGGAGCCCGCTCGCCGATGGCTTCCAGGTCGGCTGCGGACACCACGTACAGCTCCTTCGGCGGCTCCAGCTCTGCGCCGACGGGCTCGGGCTCGTGTCCCCCCTCCCGGAGCGCTCGGGCGGCGGCCTCGTCGATGACCCAGGCCGACTCCTGCATGGCCAGGAGACGCGCGAGGCGTGTCCAGACGCCGCGGGCGTGCCCGAGCTGTTGACATGGACGACCGGGCCGGGTCGCACCAGTGACAGCAGGCCGAACACCATTAGCGGCAGGCTGGCGTCCTCCAACACCCATGTGTCCGTCGGTCCTGACAGGACGGGTCGTAGCCGATGAGTCTGAACTCAAGGAGGGCCGGGTCGTTCGCAACCCACACCGACAGCTCGTCCTTCGCTGGGTGGGTGCCCCTCAGGGCCGCCAGACGGCGCTTCACCTCCTCGTGAGCGGCAACGGGGACGGCGATGTCCACATCCTTCGACACGACGAGCGTCGCTCCGGCGCCAGGCTCCACCAGGTTTGGCACGTCCGAGCCCGCCACGAGGACTCCAACTACGTCCAGGACGGGCTGCGCGAGGCGCAGCGTCGCCAGCAGCCTGTCTCGGAACGACGCCAGTCTCTCGGGAGGCCCCATGGACGCCACCCTTTCGGGGGCGACGCTCCGCGTTCAAGAGTGCGCCGGTTGCGTGCACCGGTCGAGGGACCCGACCGGCGCCGCCCATGCGGTCCTGGGACCACGACGTCCGTGTCTCGTGGCCTCTCTTCGACCTGCACGGATTCCGTGGACCGAACTGCTATACCCCATGTTCCTGGCGGGCGAACGTCGCTTGCGGGGCGGGTGCTTGACAAGACGACATGCATCGCGTTACGCAGGTAACGGCGTGGGCCCGGAGCCATCATTGGGACAGGCTCGAGTTGTCCGGTCGGCCTCTTCCTCGACGATCATGCCAGCTTCGGAGGGTCCGTTGAACGCGCTCCGTGACGCCATCCGGTCCCTCTGGGTCGCCGGCTCACTTACCAGGCTCGTCGCACTGGCGAGTTCACTGTAACTGTTCGCCTCCCCCGCCCAGCAGCTCGGCAGATCCTCGGGAAGGCAAGTGGGAAATGAGTCTCGGAGGTTTGTTTCTGGGGCTTGACACAGACTGGTGCGTTGGCGCCGTCCAGACTGTGGACGCACCTGGGGTGGCGCAGAGGGATTTCTGATCCTGCCTTTCCGGTTGCCTACTATGACGTCCTGTTGTGGCTTGCCCCCCGGTGACGAATCAGAGGCAGAGGTTGATCATGACCCGTTACCCCGATCCGCCGAAGAGCATCATGGAGTTCGCTGCTCGCTTCGCCACCGACGAAGCGTGCGCCGACTACCTCTTCGAGTTGCGCTACCCCGACGGCTACGCCTGCCCCAAGTGCGGCAGCGCCTGTGCTGCTGCAGTCAAGAGCAAGCCAGGCATGATGCAGTGCTCCAACCACCACAAGATCAGCGTGACAGCCGGCACGGCGCTCCATCGCACGAAGCAGCCTCTTCGCCTGTGGTTCTATGCCGCGTGGCTCCTCGCGACTCTCAAGCCGGGGGTCTCGGGCGTCGAACTTCAGCGTCAGCTTGGTATTAAGCGCATCGAGACGGCGTGGACGATGCTGCACAAGCTGCGGGGCACCATGTTCGCCCCCGGCCGTGAGAAGCTGTCCTCCTTCTGTACCGACCAGGGCCACACGGACCACTGGGTGGAGGTCGACGAAGTCTACGTCGGCGGCAAGGAGGACGGCAGCGAGCACCGTGGCCGGGGGGCCGAGTCGAAGTCGCTCATCGTTGTCGCCGTCGAGGTTCACCAGTGGCAGGACGAGGAGGACGACGAGGACCCCGGCGCCCAGCGTCGTCGTCGCAAGGGCCGGCAGGCCTTCCAGACGAAGGCCGGTCGCGCTCGGTTACAGGTTGTTGACGCGCATCGGAAACCGCGCAAATCACAGCACGCCGGAGGGGGACTG
>BTVJ01000064.1:0-41294 GCA_045863395.1 Myxococcales bacterium | reverse complement strand
TCGTAGCGGGCGCCCCCCCTCCAGGACGAGGCCCCTGTGGTGGGGCGGCGAGGATTTCTTCAGCGTCTCAATGCCCTCGTAGCGGGCGCCCCCCCTCCAGGGTGGACACGAGTCGGATGGAGGCCGACTTGCGCGACATCAAGGGTCTCAATGCCCTCGTAGCGGGCGCCCCCCCTCCAGGTCGACGGTCGAGGAGCTCCTGGCGTTCGGGGCGACCTACGTCTCAATGCCCTCGTAGCGGGCGCCCCCCCTCCAGGCGTTTCCGGGTACCACGTGGTCCCCGGGCCCCTGCGCGTCTGTCTCAATGCCCTCGTAGCGGGCGCCCCCCCTCCAGGCCTGGGGCTGCCAGCACAACCTGTAGCTGGCCCCACCCCGCGTCTCAATGCCCTCGTAGCGGGCGCCCCCCCTCCAGGTTGCGAAGAATGGCGGGTCAATCGAATCGGGGCAAAGTGTCTCAATGCCCTCGTAGCGGGCGCCCCCCCTCCAGGAGACTGCCGAAAGAAACTCCTGATGCGGTTTATATAGGTCTCAATGCCCTCGTAGCGGGCGCCCCCCCTCCAGGCCCGACCAGGCAACGACGCCGTGGTTGGGGTGTCCGTTTCGTCTCAATGCCCTCGTAGCGGGCGCCCCCCCTCCAGGATGGATGACCTTCCTGCTTCTCGAAGTCGTCCACATCGTGTCTCAATGCCCTCGTAGCGGGCGCCCCCCCTCCAGGGGACGGCAAGGACGGCGCGCAGGGCATCCCGGGTGTCGGTCTCAATGCCCTCGTAGCGGGCGCCCCCCCTCCAGGTTGGTTCGACCAACCGCTCGTGAGCAGTGTCGCTCGCGGGTCTCAATGCCCTCGTAGCGGGCGCCCCCCCTCCAGGTTGTTCATTGTTTCTTTTGCACCCTCGTTAAGGCCCGGGTCTCAATGCCCTCGTAGCGGGCGCCCCCCCTCCAGGTTCATCGCCATCATCATCGTGGCCTTCGAGATGTACGATCGGTCTCAATGCCCTCGTAGCGGGCGCCCCCCCTCCAGGGGAAGTCAGATGGCAACGTACCGCATTTTCACTGTCAGCAGTCTCAATGCCCTCGTAGCGGGCGCCCCCCCTCCAGGTTCTCTCTCCGAACAAGGGTGTTCGGAGTGGGATTGTGTGTCTCAATGCCCTCGTAGCGGGCGCCCCCCCTCCAGGTTCTCAACAAAAAAGTCGGGTTGTCATGCGACACCCGACGGTCTCAATGCCCTCGTAGCGGGCGCCCCCCCTCCAGGGTCGCAGACGCCCGCACCGCAGACGCCCGCACCGCAGTGTCTCAATGCCCTCGTAGCGGGCGCCCCCCCTCCAGGATCCTTCTCGTCGTGGCCGTTCTTCTCTTCATCATCGTCTCAATGCCCTCGTAGCGGGCGCCCCCCCTCCAGGACCGATGCGGACGCCTGCATCGGCGGCAAGTGCGCGGGGTCTCAATGCCCTCGTAGCGGGCGCCCCCCCTCCAGGTACTTCTGGCGGTGCAGCAGCAAGCGCGGCGAAATCCTCGAGTCTCAATGCCCTCGTAGCGGGCGCCCCCCCTCCAGGATCAAGGCCGCTCCCCCGCCCGCGCCCGAGGTCAAGGTGTCTCAATGCCCTCGTAGCGGGCGCCCCCCCTCCAGGCTGTCCCGCCGCCGCCGCCGCCGACGTCACGGTCCTCGGGTCTCAATGCCCTCGTAGCGGGCGCCCCCCCTCCAGGTTTCGAAGTAGCCGTTATTCTGGCTGACAAAAGCCAGGTAGTCTCAATGCCCTCGTAGCGGGCGCCCCCCCTCCAGGGACGACCAACTCCCCGCCAACTAGCACATTCCTTCCGTGTCTCAATGCCCTCGTAGCGGGCGCCCCCCCTCCAGGTCACAAGCAGAAGACGTACTACAAGAAGGACATGATCATCGGTCTCAATGCCCTCGTAGCGGGCGCCCCCCCTCCAGGAGCCACCTCTTCGCGCCCTTGCACCAAGCCACTGCGCGTCGGCTCCAGCGCTAATGTGCCCGACTTTGCCCCGAGTGCGCAAGTCTTTCATAGCAGCGAAGTGCCTCTGGGGATGCTATCCGATTGAAATAACATGACTTCCTTCTTTCGCTAGCATACCCCCCGTTTGGGCGTTCGCGGAGGCTAGCGGTTCAGTTGGGAACGCCTCGAGCCGTCGGTCGGTGCTTCCGGACGACGGCTCTCGGCGGCGGCGGGGTGGGATGCTTGCAGCGCTTCGACTGCGACGCCCGCTCCTTCGAGGTCTGCGTAGAGCCTCTTCAGCTCTGCGCGGAAGCTGGGCTGGTACCACCCGGGGCGCATGCGGCCCTGGACCTGGATCTCGCACAGGTCGTCGATGATGTCCAGGGTCTCGTGCGCCAGCGAGGCGTGTTCCAGGGCGAGGAGCGGGGCTCCGTGCTGTGCGCAGGTGTAGGCGGCTTCGCGATGAAGGACGAAGCGCATGCGGTGGTTGCGGTGCCCTCTGGCGATGACGAGGGCCCGGGCCAGCGACGCGATGGCCTCCGCCGTCTGTCCGTGGGCGCGGCGCACCACGGACTCGTCTGCTACGAGGGCGACCTGCAAGGTCTCGTGGGATGCATCGAGCGCGTGTGCTTTGGCGCGGGACAGGTGGTGCAGAACGACGTGGAGGTCGGCCCCGGCGCGATGCGCGGTCAGTCCACGCAGTCGCTCGAAGGCTGCGACGGCGAGGAGGATGGGGCGGAGCGCGCGGCTCTTGGATGCCGTTGCGGTGTCTCTTGCGCGCGCCTCCACCCCGTGCGCTTGGTCCTCGATACAGCGCTTCACATCGTCGTTGAGGACCGCGTGGCCGAGCTGGTCAAGGTCGCCATCCTTATATAGGTGCGCTCCGACGAGGTCCGTCAGGGCCCAAAGGGCGGTACACGTGCGGGTCCCGTCCGCGCTGGTCATTGACACGGCCTCCGCGAGGCGGCGGAGGATGGCCGTGCGCTCGAGCACCATCAGGTGGGGCGCCGCTGCCGATGCCATGGCCGCGAGCGGGGCGTGGGCGCCACGGTCCAGGGTCCTGTCGAGAACCTCGCAGATGGTGTCGATGCGCTCGTATACGAACGAAGCGTGGTCCATGCGATGAACTTTGGGGTGGTCACTGAGCCACGATGCGACGCGATCAAGGTCCGGCACAACTCCGCTGCCGGCGCGGCGAGGACGCCGTGAGCGGCAAAGCGCCGCCTTGCGGTCGATGGCCACGCTCACGGCGCGGCGGGCCGCCTGCTGGAGGTCGGCGCCGAGCGTGGGTGACCACGACCGCCGGTTGCGATGCGCCAGCGCTTCCACCTCCCTCAAGTCCAGGAGCAGGTCGTCGGGTCGTCGGAAGAGGGACGCTGAGGGGAGGGAGGCCGAGTCCCCGGCCGCGGTCCCAATGGCCGCAGCGACCCACGCGCGCATCCGGCTTGGACAGATCTCCGACTTGTCCCTGAGTCGGCGACAGAGCGATGACGGGTCCCGGCAGCCTTCGTGCGGGATGCGCATGAGGACACCGTGGAAGTCCTCCAGAGCGCGCTGCGCCGCGCCCGTGCGCGTCGCCCCGAACAGGACGTGCGCGGCTGCCAGCACACCCTGCAGTTCCCTCCACGTTCGGGGCTCCTCCGCGCCGGTCGCTGCTGCCGCGTCATCGTCCGAGGGGTCGAGGTCCCCGGTATGACGTCGCGTGCTGGGCTCCTCTGCGCCGATCACTGCTGCGGCATCGTCGTACTCCGGGGCGCCCGCGAAGGGATGCGCGCCCGGTTGCGACCGCAGGAGCCGTGGCCCGCGCCTTTCGTCTGCGTGCTCTGCGTCGCCTGGTGGCCCGTGGTGCCCTCGCGCACCCGGAGGGCTGACTGAGCCCGCTGTCGCGCCTGCTGCTCCGCAATCCCGTCCCACGATGTGATCCTCCCATGCCGGGACGCGAAGACCGTCACCTGGGTCAGCCGCCCCCGGCGTTCGCCCCTCTCCCCCGAGGCGAGGTTCCTACCGGCTGGCACGCCTCGGTGCTGGGGTTATTGACCCGACGGCCGTCGATGCCGGCCGCCCCTCCGCGCGCGCCGATCAGCCTTGAGAGCTGCTGCTGGCATGTGTCTGACGCGACTTGCCCAAGCCGCAGTGCATGTCTTTGGCTTCGCGTGCTCTGGTGACATGTCAACAGGGGAGCGTCCTCGACGCTCGTAGGCTGTACCGTGCGTGGCCGAGGGTGCGGTCGCGCCAATCTGAGACCCTCATCGAGGCATGGAGGCGCGGGAAATGAACGAGACCATCGAGGAGCTCCGCAGACACCTCAAGGAGGCTGGGTCAGTCCGCATCGTCAACGGTGAGATGGTCGCCGTGGACCCCGCCCACGCCGCTCCACACGCCAGCGCCGGAAAGCCGTCGCAGCACGCTCCAGACGGCAAAGCTCCTGCGGGCGTGAGCATGAAGGATCACGAGTGGGGTGGTGCCTGCATCGACGCCAGCGAGTCCAAGTGCGACTTCGCCTCTCTGGTGGAGGTGTGACCATGCGCGCGCACGTCTGGGCAGCAGTTGGACAGTTCTGGGAGACGCCCGAGGGACGCGAGCGACTGTTCATGGAGAGAGACGTGCTCGCCCAGGAGTACCCAGGGTTCACCGTGGACGTCCACCACAACGGCATCACGTACGCCACGGGAATCGTAGGACCAAACCGCTCTCTGCGGGCTGCGTACCGGATCCTCGTGGCGCTGCCACCAAACTACGGCGACGGGGTCATGCCGGTCGCCCACATCGTCGAGCCGGATCTCCCAGCCAACACCCCTCACCGGTTCATCGACGGCTCTCTCTGCCTGGACCATGGGGAGGCGTTCACCAGGCGGTCGACCATCGTCACTCTGCTCGCGTGGGTGTCGGCCTGGCTGTTTCACTACGAGGAGTGGAAGGAGACGGGGCGCGTCTGGGTCTGACCCGACCACGGTTCAACCCGCGTTGTCCATCGGCTACCACTCAATCGGAGGCGCGATGAATGTTCTGATGTCCCAGTCGGCGTTCGAGGTCGTCGAGCGAGCCGTCCAGGACGGTCTCCGCGACAAGGTGGAGGCCGGGGGGTCCTTGGTCGCCCTCGAGCTGCCGGGGAAGACGGTCCTGCTCTATGCGCTGCCGGCGGGTCCGGCGGCCTCGACGGGAGGGTCCCACGTGGTCACCGACGGCGCCTGGCAGAGCCGGATGATCGCGAGCATCCAGAGGCGCATCCAAGGTGCGACGTACGTGGGCGACTGGCACGTGCATCCCTTCTGGATGCCGTATCTCTCCGAGACGGATCGAGCGACTGCGACGTCCATCCTGCGCGACGGCGAACAGCGCCGCAGTCACCTCGTGCTGGTCCTTGGTACCGGTCGGCCGGGCAACCCGCCCTCCGTGCTCGGCTTCGTGGCGAGTGACACCGGCTCTTGGGGCGCCCAAGTGGAGCAGGTGCCCGTCATGGCAATCGACGATGGCGAGGCGGCCGCCGCGGCGGCCCTGGAGACTCTGCCCCCCCTGTCGGAGCTGCTCCGAGAGATCGAGCCGGTGGCCGCGGCGACGTTCCGGCACGCTGCGGCTGCTCGGGTCGAGAGCGACCTGGAGTCCATCCGGCGCCGCTTCCACGCGACTGTTCAACCCGTGGCCCCACCCGGCGGGCCCCTGGCAGCTCAGATTCGTAGCGGCAGCGTGAGCGTCTCCGTGGTTTTTCCTCCCGAATATCCCGTGGGAGCCCCCCTGGTGCTGCGCGGCGACGTGCACGGTCAGCTCTCCGCTGTGCCGCTTCGGCACGGCTGGAGCAGCCTCCATCGCCTGGATGATCTGGTCGCGGAGGCTCTGGACGGCCCGCAGCACACAGCCACGAAGCACGCGCCCGTCGCGCTGACGCGGGCGGACTACCAGGTGCCGGGGGGGCCCCGGCGCACGCTCGCAGACTTCTTTCGCGCCCTCGGGCGCTTCCTCGATGGGAGGTGAGCCATGACGACCCTGGACGAGTACATCCACCGAATCGAGTCGCGGTCGAGGCGTTCCCCAGGTGCGCTCGTCATCTCCGCGAAGCTGCTCGATGTGGCCCGGTTGGCCGCGACCTCGACTCCACATGCCCTCTACGGCTCCGTCGAGCCGGCCGACGACGGCCCCATCTACCGCGTCCAGGCAGTCTCCGCCGACCCGACCCTCGACCAGCGCCTCGGGGTCGTGCTGATGCCCGGTACCACCTTCGACACGAGCGACATCGTGCTCCGCGCAAGCGATGCGGTGGCCACCCAAGGCGGCCTGCCCATCGACGTCGTCGTCGTCGATGAGTCCAAATACTTGGACCGCGTTCGTGGGGTGCCCGGAGCCGACGCCCTGTCGAGCAAGACCGTCGTCGTCGTGGGGACCGGCTCCGTGGGCTCCGATCTCGCCACACGGCTGGCGCGTCTCGGGCTGGCGGTCCATGCCGTGGACCCCGAGCGGCTCGAGACAGAGAACCTGGTCCGGTGGGGACTCATGGTCTCGCCCTCCTCGGTGGGGCGCCGGAAGGCCCTGGTCTGGAGAGACGCCGTCCGTGCGTCGGTTCCCGGCGCACGTGTCGAAGGCCACGCCCTGAACGTCGTGCGGGATGCGGTGGCGTTCTCCGACCTGCTCCAGACGGCTCGACCGGACCTGGTGGTCGTCGCCACGGACACCCGCGACTCCCGGGCCGTCGTCAACGGCTTGGCCGCGCGCCTCGGGTTTCCGACCCTGTATGTGGCCTTCTCGGACCTGGCGGCCAGCGTCCGCATCGAGCTGGTCACCGACGCCGCGAAGGGGCCGTGCCACCTCTGCTCCACCTACGCAGAGGGCGGCCGCCATGCCCCGGTGAGGGGCTCGCTCCAGCCCTACGCCGTGGAGACTGCCCCCGCCCGCGGCGTCCCGGCGCTCCCGGTGAACGTGACCCTGGGCACGGCCATCGCCGCGCGCCTCGCGCTCGTGTTCGTGTCCGGGGCGCCAGTCGACCCGTGGTTCTCACACGGCGAGCAGCGGGGCAACCTGATGTTCGTCACCATGGAGCCCGAGACGTGGGTCTTCGAGGAGCCGCTGGATCGGCTGGTCGTGCAGGCGGAGCGCTGGCCCGAGTGCCCGGTCTGCGGAGGGGGCGATGACTGAGGTCTCGGACGTGGCCATGCTGACGGGGTTCGCCATCGTGCTGGTCCTCGCCTGCTGTGGGCTCTGCATCGCAACCCTCGTGGCCGTTCAGCGCGTGGACTCCCGCGTGGCCCAGGAGTTCGGACGGCTGCGTCACGTGATCGGGCGGTGGGTCGCCGCGCAGGAGGAAGCGGGACGTCGTGAGCGCACCACGCTCAGCGGCACGCCTGCATGCCCCGAGCCTCGTCGGGTGGCTGAGCGCGCCTCTGCGCAGCGCGTCGAGTCCGTCACGCGGCTCCCGCCCGAGAGTCCGCCGACTCCCCCCCAGCCTGCGCCCCGGCGCATGCC
Source organism: Myxococcales bacterium (assembly GCA_045863395.1). GTDB lineage: Bacteria > Myxococcota_A > UBA9042 > JABWCM01 > BTVJ01 > BTVJ01. The sequence goes on along the minus strand of BTVJ01000064.1, from coordinate 33,891 downwards.
CCGAATCGACGAGTTTGGAGAGCTGATCGACGTCTGAGGTGAACCATGGCCCTGCGCGACCGGATGACTCCTGCTGCCATCGAGCTGGCGTTCGAGACCGTGGCGCGCCGCAGCGCCGCGGCCGGCGCCGACGGCGTGACACCTGCTGCGTGGCGCCAGGACCGGGAGACGCGCGCGGCAGAGCTGTCCGAGCGCCTCCAGAGCGGCACCTGGCGCCCGGGGCCCCTTGCACGCCATCGAATCCGCAAGCCGGGTGGCGGGATGCGACGCCTTGCCGTTCCGACCGTGGATGATCGCGTCGTCGTCGAGCTGCTCCGCGCCGTGGTCGACCCACGCATCGAGCGCGTGCTCTCCTCGGCCGCCTGGGCCTACCGGCGGGGGAAGTCGGCCCGACACGCCGTGGAGCTGGTCTCTCGCCGCGTCTCCGAAGGCCTGGGGTGGGCGGCCATCGCGGACATACGCGACTTCTTCGACACGGTGCCGCTGCCCGCCCTGCTCGACGAGGTGCGCCACCTCGTCGATGCCGATGTGCACAGCTTGGTCGCGTCACTCCTCCACGCCCACGCCACGCGTCCTGGAGTGGGACTCGCCCAAGGGTGCGCCCTGTCTCCGTCGCTGGCCAACCTGGCGCTGACCCGCTTTGACCGGGCGATGGAGGACGCTGGCCTCAGCTTCCTGCGATACAGCGACAACCTGTGCGCCGTGGCCTCGACATCTGCGGAGGCCCAGCGTGCCCTGGGCCTGTTCCGCACGGAGCTCTCTCGGCGCGGCTTCTCCGTCAAGGCCGGGTCCGACAAGGTCATCGCCGCGTCGGAGGGCTTCCCGTGGCTCGGCTTCGTCGTCGGCGCGCGTGGCTTCCGGGCCAGCGAAGGGGCGCTCGAGTCGCTGCGGGCGCGCCTCGATCAGGAGCCTGCGACTCCCACCGCGACCCTCCGCGAGCGCATCGAGCCCATCATCCGCGGGTGGGCCCAGTACTTCAATACGCCGCTCCCTCCAGGGACGTCCCTCGGCGTCCATGACCGGGTGGCGCGGGAGCTGCTGCACGAGCGTCTGGGGCAGCACCCCGATGCGCCCGAGCCCGACCTCGACGAGGAGGCGCGCGCCGAGTGGGCCGAGGAGCCGGGGGAGACGGAGCCCGAGACCGACGACCCCGCTCCCGAGGACGCCCGCGGGGAGGTGGCGGCGCTCCTGGATCAGGCAGAGAGCCTGGCCGCTCGAGGAGACTTCGAGGGCGCGCAGGCAGCCTGGCAGGAGGCCATGGCACGGACTGATACGCCCGCGACCTCTGAGCCGTCCCCCGATCCGGCCATCGACGACGACGCCGTGGACGCCTGGCTCGCCTTGTTCTGCGCGGGCGCGTCCTGGTTCGCGGTGTGGGAGCCCACTGCTGCCGGCCAGGGAGAGTACGTGCGGGTCAGCCGTCCGCCGGGGCCGCCCGATGTGCGAGAGCACCTGATGGGCCGCCAGCGCCTGGCGGTGGCTCCGCGCCTCGACGACGGCGCCTGCACGCTTGCCGTCATCGACATCGACGGGCCTCGTGACGGCCGCGATCCGATAGATGTGGCCGTCGCAGCCCTGGGTACTGCTCTGCGCCAGGCGGGCGTCCGGTTCCTGGTGGAAGACACCGGGGGCCGCGGCGCTCATGTGTGGATCCCCCTCGAAGGCCGCGTGTGCGCGGCAGACGTGGCACGACTGGTGGCGGAGTGGTGCCGCCGTGCAGGGGACGCGGGAGGTGCTGTCACCCTGGAGGCGCTTCCTGCCGGCGACGAGGCCACCGACGCCCATGACCGCGTGATGGCGCTCCCGCTCGGCGTCCACCGCGGCACCGGTCGGCGGAGCCACCTGACGTGGGACGATGGGACGAGCGTCTCACCGACCCTCGAGGGGATCTTCTGTGGTGGTCCTTCTGCCCTCCCGCTGCCTGTTGCTTCCCCTCGCCCGACGGGAGAGAGCGTGTTCGTGCCCGCGGCGTTGCCCGCCATGGATAGCTTTGGCGCCGGCGTGGCGCGGGTGATGAGCGGCTGCCAGCTCCTGAGCGGACTGGCGCGGCGCAGCGCCATGGTAGGCCACCTGACGCACCATGAGCGGACGAGCCTCCTTCACTCGCTCGGGCACCTGGGGACTCACGGGGAGCGCGCCATCCATGCGATCATCGGGAAGTGCCGAAACTACGACGTGGCCGAGACGCAGCGGCACATCGGCAGACTGACCGCGGTCCCCATCGGCTGCCGGCGTCTTCAGGACAAGCACCCGGAGCTGGCGCCCGACTGCCGCTGCGACTTCTCTGAGCGTCTTCGCCGGGGGGGCTTTCCGACGCCGCTCCTTCACGCGGGAGGGTTCCTGCGGGCGTGGCGGGACAGCCCTGGGCGTCCAGCGCCTCGCCCCGGGCCGGAAGCCACGCCCGCGGCGACGTCCTCTGCGGCGCCCGCCTCGCAGGCCGTCCCAGCGGCGATCATCGCCCGCCTCGAAGAGGTGCCCGCGGGGATGCGCGCGGCGCAGGCAGGAGCCGGCCCCGCGACAGGCAGCGCCGGGGTCCTCGTGGCTCCCGTCACCAACCACGAATGGGCCTGACGCCCCAGAACCGCAACCAGGAGAGAGCATGGTCCGCAAGGTCGTCTACGTGACTCACCAGGGGGCGCGCATCCACCGGTCGGCCGCCCAGATCGCCGTCTCCGTCGACCGTCAGGAGCTCGACCGCTGGGCCGCCGACGAGCTGGACCGGGTCGTGCTCATGGGGAACGTCCAGCTCACGACGCAGGCGATCGCGCTGCTCCTGCGCCATGGGGTCTCCGTGGTGCTGCTCTCGTCCCAGGGGCGGTACCGGGGCCAGATCGTGGGGCCTGAGTCGGGCAATGTCTTCCTGCGTCTTGCCCAGCACGCCCGCTACACGCAGCAGGATTTCCGGCTGGCGCTCGCGAAGGGGCTGGTCACCGACAAGATTCGGGGGGCGCGGGAGCACGCGCAGCGGTACCGCCGCAACCACCCCGACGCGGCCCCGGTGCTCGACGGGGTGCTCGTGCGGCTCGACCAGGCAGTCCCTCGCTGCGCCGATGCAGCGGACCTGGACTCCCTCCGGGGAATCGAGGGAGCGGCCGCAGCCGCCTGGTTCGAGGGGTTCTCCACGATGGTGAGGCCGCCTTTCGCCTTCACGCGGCGCTCGCGCCACCCGGCCGAGGACGAGGTCAACGCCCTGCTCAACCTCGGCTACACGCTGCTCGCCAGCGAGATCGCGGGGCGGCTGGAGGCGGCAGGCTTCGACCCCCGTGTCGGGTACTATCATGGCGTCCGCTACGGCAGGTCGTCCTTGGCCCTGGACGTCATCGAGCCCTTTCGCGTGCGCGTCGTCGACCGGCTCACGCTCTCGGTGATCAACCGGCGCATGGTGGCGCCAGACGATTTCCAGCTTCTCGGCGCGCGCGGAGTTCGCCTGCAGACCCGGGCGCTCAAGCGGTGGCTGTCGCTCTTCGAAGAGGCCATGGCTGCCCAGGGGCCGGGGGACCGGGGCCCGCGCGATGCCATTGACACCCGCGTCGCGCGCCTGCGCACCGAGGTGATGGACGGCCGAGCCGCAGCCGGATGACCCATGCTCCTCGTTGCCTACGACATCCCGGACGACAAGCGGCGCCGGCTGGTCGCCAAAGCGCTGGCCTCCGTCGGGCGCCGGGTGCAGTACAGCGTGTTCCTCGTGCACCGCGCCACCGCGCAGGAGGTGGGCGCCATGCTCCTCCCGTTGATCCTGACGGCCGAGGACGACGTTCGGGTACACCCGCTGTGCGGGACCTGTGAGCCCAAGGCGGTGCTCCTGGGGAGGGCACGGGAGCCGTACAAGCCGGAGCGGTACGCGGTGCTCTGAGCATCGCTGGCCGAATGGCATGAACCCAGACTACTCCGGTCCGCATTGGCGGCGCTCGGTCCCTGAACCGAGTTCTTTCCGCATATAATCAACTACTTACGACGAGCCCCCCTTCCCTCCCCCGCGGGAGCCGCTATGCTGTGCCGCGCTCGGGGCGGTCCCGGGCTTGGAGCCAGGAGCGGACATGCAGGTCGACGACGTCAAGCAGATCATCGAGCAGGCCCTGCCGGGGGCGACGGCCCTGGTGGGGGACATGACGGGGACGGGGGATCACCTCGAGGCCGTGGTCATCGCGGCCCAGTTCGAGGGGATGAGCCGGGTGCAGCAGCACAAGGCCGTGTACCGGGCGCTCGGTGAGCTGGTGGACGGGCGGACCATCCACGCCCTGGCATTGCAGACGTTTACGCCGGCGCAGTGGGAAGCCCGCTCGCCCGCTTTCGGAAAGGAGAGTGCGCGATGAGCCGCGACGTGGAGTCCGAGATCCGGGAGACCATCAGCAACAACAGGGTGGTGCTCTACATGAAGGGCACGCCGAGCTTCCCGCAGTGCGGGTTCTCGGCGGCCGTGGTGCAGATCCTCAACGGCTACGGCGTGCCGTACGTCGGGGTCAACGTGCTCGCCGACGGCGAGATCCGGGAGGGGATCAAGGCGTTCTCCGAGTGGCCGACCATCCCGCAGCTCTACGTCGACGGGGAGTTCATCGGCGGCTGCGACATCACGAAGGACATGCACAGTAGCGGCGAGCTTGCCTCCCTGCTGAAGCCGGAGTAGCTTCCGCCCTCGACGAGGGAATCCGTCCCCCGCCCGCTCCGTTACCCCGCCCGAGCACCGCGGCGCCTCACCGAGGAGCACCCCATGGCCATCGTCGAGCTGAACAAGGTCGTCAAGAACTACACCCTGGGCAAGGTGGTGGTGCCCGCGCTGCGGGAGGTGTCCGTCGCCATCCAGCGGGGCGAGTTCGTCAGCATCGCGGGGCCCTCGGGCTCGGGCAAGACCACGCTCCTCAACCTGGTCGGCTGCGTGGACACCGCGACCAGCGGCGTCGTCGCCGTCGACGGGCAGGACACCGCCACGCTGAGCGAGCGGCAGCTCACGCGGCTCCGCCTCGACAAGCTCGGGTTCATCTTCCAGACCTTCAACCTGGTCAACGTGCTGAACGTGTTTCAGAACGTGGAGTTCCCGCTGCTGCTCCAGGGGCGCACCACCTCCTCCCAGCGGCGCGACAAGGTGCGCTACTTCCTCGACAAGGTGGGGCTGAACGCCTACGAGAAGCACCGCCCCAACGAGCTGTCCGGCGGCCAGCGGCAGCGCGTGGCCATCGCGCGGGCGCTGGTGACGAGCCCCGCCATCGTGCTGGCCGACGAGCCGACGGCGAACCTGGACTCGGGCACCGGCAACGCGATCATCGACCTGATGCGCGAGATCAATGCGGCCGACAAGACCACGTTCATCTTCTCTACCCACGATCCGAAGGTCTGGTCCCACGCCAACCGCATCATCCTGCTGGAGGACGGGAACATCCTCGACGCCAACGCCACGCTCGGGGCCATGCCGTCCTACGTGGGGGTGGCGCGATGAGGATCTTCGGGCTGCCCGCCGGCATCCTGGTCCGCATCGGGCTCCGTAACCTCCTGGCGCACAAGGCGAAGACGCTGATCGTCGGCGCGATCATCCTCTTCGGGACTGCGCTGGTGGTGGTGGGGAACTCGCTCCTGGACTCGGTCAACTCGTCCATGTCCCAGAGCATCGTGGGGAGCCTCGCCGGGCACATCCAGGTCTACTCCAAGGACGCCAAGGACGAGCTGGCCCTGTTCGGCGACATGCTCATGGGCGAGGGAGACATCGGGACCCTGCCGGACTTCACCGCGGTGAAGGAGGGGCTGTCCGGCATCGAGAACATCGAGTCCATCGTGCCCATGGGCCTCAACGGCTCCATCGTGTTCCTCGGGAGCGCCATCGAGGAGCGCCTGCGGCAGCTCCGGGCCGCTGTGCGCAGCGGAGATCCGGAGGCCATCGAGGCGCACGGGCGCGTCGTGCGGCAGATCGTCACGCTCATGCAGGCGGACTTCGTGCGCCTGAAGGACGTGGCGCGCACCGAGGTGATCAAGCAGGAGGAGGTGGACGCCGTCTCCCGGGCCGCCAGCGATGCCTTCTGGGAGGAGTTTCGCCAGGATCCGCTCTCTGCGCTCGAGTATCTGGAGAACCAGGTCGGACCCCTCGCCATCGACTCGGACATGGTGTGGCTCCGGTACATCGGGACGGATCTCGACTCCTTCGCCCGCAACTTCGACCGCTTCGAGATCGTGAAGGGGACGGCCGTACCACCGGGAAAGCGCGGGTTCCTCTTCAGCGACCACATCTACGAGCAGTGGGTGAAGCACCGAACGGCGCGCCGACTCGACTCCATCAAGAAGGCCCGGGATCGGGACGGAAAGACCATCGCCGAGGATTCGGAGCTTCAGCAGATGGTCAAGCGCAACGTGAGCCAGTACAAGGAAATCGTCTACCAGATCGACCCGCTGAAGACGGCGGAGGTCGTCGCGGCGCTCCGGGAGAGCCTCGGCTCCGGGGCTCCCGCCGGAGACGACCTCATCCCCCTGGTGCAGGCCTTCCTGGACATGGACGACTCCACCTTCGACGCGCGCTACAAGGTCTTCTACGACGCGGTGGCGCCGCACATCACGCTCTACCGGATCCCCATGGGCGAGGTGATGACCATCACGGCGTTCACCAAGTCCGGGTACATGAAGTCGGTCAACGTCAAGGTCTACGGGACCTTCCAGTTCAAGAGCCTGGAGGACTCGGATCTCGCCGGCAGCCACAACCTCATCGATCTCATGACGTTTCGCGACCTGTACGGGTATCGCACCGAGGCGGACGCGGCGGAGATCGCGGCGATCAAGCAGGGCGTCGGGGCGGCCGAGGTCACGCGGGAGAATGCGGAGGACGCTCTCTTCGGGGGAGACTCCCTGACCGAGGAGGTGGCGACCACGGGCTTCGACGAGTTTGCCGACGTGGACCTGAGCGAGCGGCGAAACTTCACGGACGAGCTGCTCGCCCGCACCTACTCGACCGCCGAGATCGAGCACGGCATCGCGATCAACGCCGCCGTCATCCTCAAGGACCCATCCAAGATCCAGGAGACCATGGCCGAGATTCGGCGGGTCAGCGACGAGAAGGGCTTGAATCTCAAGGTGGTCGATTGGCAGACAGCGGCGGGCCTGATCGGCCAGTTCATCACCGTGATCCGCATCGTGCTCTACGTGGCCATCTTCATCATCTTCGCCGTGGCGCTGGTGATCATCAACAACTCCATGGTCATGGCCACCATGGAGCGCGTGCGTGAGATCGGCACCATGCGCGCCATCGGGGCTCAGCGCGGCTTCGTCATGTGGAGCTTCCTCGTCGAGTCGGGCGTGCAGGGCACCATCTTCGGGCTGCTCGGGATTGCGGTCGGGAGCGGCATCGTCCTGGCCATGGGGAGCGCCGGCATCCCGGCGACCAGCGACATCATGCGCTTCCTGTTCGGCGGGCCGCGGCTCCACCCCTTCCTCGCGCCGCTCCACCTGATTATCGCCTTCGGCGTCATGTTCGTGGTCTCGGCTCTTTCCACCTTCTACCCCGCCTTCGTCGCGACGCGGATCACCCCGCTCGAGGCGATGCAGAAGGACGAGTGACCCGCCATGGGACAGCTCCTGCTCATCGCGCTCCGAAGCCTGCTCCAGCACAGGCGGCGAAACATCTTCCTCGGGTCTGCCATCGCGGCGGTGACGGCGCTCCTCGTGATTCTGCTGGGGCTCTCGACGGGCATCCAGTCGACCATGCTGGAGGCGGCGACGACGCTCTCCAGCGGCCACGTCAACGTCGCGGGGTTCTACAAGGTCACCGACAACAATCCCGCGCCCCTGGTCACCGACTACAAGAAGGTGCGCGCCATCGTCGAGCGGGAGACTCCCGGGCTCGACTACGTGATCGACCGGGGCCGCGGGTGGGCCAAGGTGATCAGCGACACGGGCTCGTTCCAGGCAGGCGTCAATGGGGTCGACATCGCGCAGGAGAAGGGGCTCACCGTCGTACTCAAGCTCGCGGAGCAGCGCGCCTACAAGGAAGGAGGCGAGCCGAAGATCCTCGGAGACTTCGCCTCGCTGGCCCAGCCGAACACCATCCTGCTCTTCGTGGACCAGGCCAAGCGCCTGGAGGTGGACGTGGGAGACAAGGTGACGCTCAGCGCCCCCACCTGGCGCGGTGTCAACAACACGGTGGACGTGACCGTCGGCGCCGTCGCGCAGAACGTGGGCTTCATGTCGGCGTGGAGCGTGTTCGTGCCCCAGCAGGTGGTGCGCGACATCTACCGCATGAACGAGGACACCACCGGCGCCATCCAGATCTATCTCAAAGACCCGAAGGACATCCCCGCCGTGGAGGACCACCTGCGCAAGGTGCTCGCCGATGAGGGATACCTGCTCATGGAGCACCTGGCGCAGCCCTTCTGGATGAAGTTCGACATCGTGCGCCGGGAGGACTGGACCGGGCAGAAGATCGACATCACCAACTGGCGCGACGAGATCTCGTTCATGAGCTGGACCATCGACGCGCTCGACACCCTGACCGTCCTGCTGGTCGCCATCCTGATGGGGCTGATCATGGTCGGCATCATGAACACCCTCTGGATCGCAATCCGGGAGCGCACCCGGGAGATCGGCACCATGCGCGCCATCGGTATGCAGAAGGGGCGCGTCCTGTGGATGTTCCTCATGGAGGCGGGGGCCCTGGGATTTCTCAGCACCGTGACCGGCGCCCTGGGTGGCGCGCTCGTCGCCTGGGCGATCAACACGTCTGGGGTGTCCGTGCCCATCGAGGCGTTCCAGATCTTCACCATGTCCGATACGCTCTGGCTGGAGGTGGAGGCGTATGCCGTGATTCGGGCCATCCTGATCATCACGGTCCTGACCACGCTCAGCGCGCTGTACCCGGCCTGGCGCGCCATGAAGCTGCGCCCGGTGAGCGCCATGCACCACGTCGGCTGATTCCAATTCGGAGGACCCCATGCGCCGTGCCATGCTCCTGACCCTCGCGCTCACGTTGCTCCCCTCGCTCGCCTGGGCCCTCGGCGACGCGGAGATGCTGAAGGTGCTCCAGACCATCGACGACCGCCAGCGAAACGGCGGAGACTACAAGTCCCTGGCGTATATCCAGGCCAAGGAGAAGGACAAGGAGGACGTCGTCTACGAGGCGGTCGTCTACCGCCGGGACGCCGACGACAAGCTGATGATCCTCTTCCTCAAGCCCAAGGCGGAGCAAGGGAAGGGGTATCTCCGCATCGACAAGAACCTGTGGATGTACGACCCGACCGTCGGCAAGTGGGAGCGCCGGACGGAGCGGGAGCGAATCGCCGGCAGCGACTCGCGGCGCGCGGACTTCGACGAGTCGCGCCTCGCCGAGGAGTTCACCCCCACGTTCGGCGGCGAAGAGAAGCTCGGCAAGTTCGAGGCGTGGAAGCTGGTGCTCAACGCCAAGGAGGGCGAGGACGTCGCCTACCCCATCCTGCACCTGTGGGTGGACAAGGCGTCCGGCAACGTGCTGAAGCAGCAGGACTTCGCCCTGTCCGGCAAGCTGATGCGCACGGCCTACTTCCCCAAGTGGCAGAAGGTGTTCAGCGAGTCCAAGGGCGCCGACGTCTGGTACCCGCTGGAGATGCGCTTCTACGACGAGGTGGAGAAGGGCAACCAGACCATGGTCGTCATCAAGTCCGTGGATCTGCGGTCCCTGGACGCCAATATGTTCACGAAGGCGTGGCTGGAGAGCAAGAGCCGATGAGGGGCTGGCTCGTCCTCGCCGTCCTCGCCGCGAGCGCCACCGCCCGGGCGGACGAGCCGGTCCGCGACGAGGACGCCATCTTCGGGGAGAGTCCGGCGGAGCCTCCCCCCAGCACGCCCCTCGATCGGGACGAGGACTCCATCTTCGGCGAGGAGCCGGGCGACGCGCCCGAAGTTGCCCCCGCACCAGACTCGGCGCCCGAGTCTCCCCCTCGTCCACCCTCTCGCGACGACGACGTCCTCGGCCAGTCAGACATCACCGGCCTGGAGATCATCGAGGACACCCTCGCCATCGGGGGCTTCGTCTACCTGCGCACCACATACTCCATCCTCGAAGGGAACGACATCGAGGATAACACGCTGTCCATGCCGAACCTGGTGGACATCTACTTCGACGCCCGACCGGGAGATCGGGTGCGGGCCTACGTGCGCGGCAGACTCAAGTACGACCCCACGGTCGATCCCGACGCCACGGGCGCGTTCGGCCAGGCCCCAGGCGACAACCCCGACGTGCTGCTCGACCAGCTCTGGCTCAAGTTCGACATCGCCCGGGCGGTCTTCATGACGCTCGGCAAGCAGCCCATCCGGTGGGGGACGGCGCGCCTGTGGACCCCGGTGGACGTGGTCAACGCGGCGCGGCGCGATCCGCTGGCCTTCTACGACGAGCGCACGGGTGTGACGCTGGCGAAGGTACACGTCCCCGTGGAGTCCCTCGGCTGGAACTTCTACGTGGTGGGAATGCTGGACGAGGCGAACGGCCTCGACAAGCTCGGCGTGGCGGGGCGAGCGGAGTTCGTCATCGAGTCGGCGGAGCTGTCCCTCTCGGCGGTCTACCAGAAGGGGCGCAAACCCCGGGTGGGCTTCGACTTCTCCGCGGGCATCGGGGACGTCGACCTGTACGGGGAGGTCGGAGTCTCCTTCGGAATCGACGGCAAGGCGTGGGAGGGAGACTTCAATCTCGCCACCTTCACCCTCCCGACGGAGCAGGACGTGGGGGACGACGTGGCGGTCCAGGTGGCCTGGGGCCTCAACTATGGCGTCAACTACTCGGATGAAGACGTGCTCTACGTGGGGGCCGAGGCCTTCTGGAACCAGCGAGGCTACGACGGCAAGGACCTCTACCCGTGGCTCCTCTACCAGAGCGCCTTGGGTGAAGGAGGCTTTCAGCCCTTCTATCTCGGGGAGTGGTACGCGGCGCTCTATCTTCTGTTTCCGTCGCCGGGCGCCTGGGACGACGGCAGCGTCACGTTCTCGACGCTGGGCAACCTGAGCGACCTGTCCTTCCTGTCACGGCTCGACGTGACAGCCCGCGTCCTGACCTGGCTCGACATCCAGACCTACGTGGCCGGCCACTACGGCACCAAGGGGGGCGAGCTGCGCTTCGGCGTGGACATCCCGGCCGTGGAGATCCCCGGGGTGCTGTCCTTCCCCGGGGTCAAGCTGAACCCGCAGCTCATCGACCTCGGCATCAACCTGCGCGTCAGCATCTGAGTCAGGCCACGGCCCCCAGCGACACGTCGGACGGGGTCTCGGCGCGGGCGGGGATCCAGCTCTCGTCGGGCTCGGGGGGAGGCAGCACCACGGGCGCGCCGTCGTAGCGCACGCGCTTCGCCGGCCAGATGAACGTTCTCCAGATGTAGGCGGCGATGGACGGCTCGCACAGCCGCGGGTCGATGTGGGGCGCGACCTCCTCCTCGTGCATCTTACGGAGCAGGCTCCAGTGGCGCCCGGCCTCGATGTGGTGGGCGGCGTGGAAGCCGTTGTTGAAGGTCCACCAGCCGAAGAAGCGGCCCGTGAAGTTGCGGGAGTGGTTGTAGGGGTGGTCAGGCTCCGCCCCGTCGTGCTGCAGGAAGTTGATGGTCACGATGCCCCAGGCGGCCCAGAAGTGGGGCAGGTACCAGTAGAGCAGGAACTTCCGCCAGTCGAGGACAAGCAGCGCGACGGACACCGCGATGAAGACCCCGGACTCCAGCAGGAACTGGCGGAACCACTTGGGGCGGTGCTTGCGCATGGCCGTGCCGAAGCTGATGTCCCCCTTCATGATGGAGCCGCCGACGGTGAAGAAGAAGAGCGCCCCGTTCAGGAGGTTCCAGCGGTAGCGCACCTTGGTCGTGCGCATCACGTCGCGGGCGGTCTGCGTGTACTTGTGATGGCTCAGGTTGTGGCCGGGGACGAAGGCGCTCACGGGGTGGCCGTAGGTCATGGTCAGGACCACCTGGAAGACCTTGTTCAGCGCGGCGCTGCGGAACACGGGCAGGTGGATCACGTTGTGGGTGATCACGGCGCAGAACCACGCGAAGCTGCACAGCACGACCAGGAACGGGATCAGCGCCCAGAGCGGCGGGTCGACGACCCACCCCACGGCGAAGAGCACGAAGTAGGTGGCCACGAAGGCCAGGGTGCGGAGGTCGGCGCGGTATCGAAGCATGGGTCACTCTCGCGAGCCCGCCACCCTCTGGCGTCCGGCGGCGGGGCTTTCCGTGGTGCGCGTCGAGAGTAGCGAGGCGCGCGGTCGGGAGCAAGCGCAGGCAAGGACTCCTGCGCAGGCGTCAGCCGTCGCCGCCCGCGCGTCCGCGGCGCCGGAGGAGGACCACCAGGACGCCCGGTGCCCACCAGGACAGAGGGGCCGGCGCCCCACAGCCCTCGGCTGTCGTCTCCACGGTCTTCGGCGGTGGCCCTTGAGCAACGAACCCCCCGCCCGAGGCACCCTGCGCGCCGCCGGGGGGCGCACCAGGTGCGCCCGCGACGTCTCCGCCCGGCTCCACGTCGCCAGGTCCCGTCGTGGAGCGCGCGTCCTGGGCGGCAGCAGTGTCCGGCTCTGGGGCGACCGCGTCCGGGCCGGGTGCCGGGCCGGCGTCTCCGCCGGGGTCGGCGGTGACCACTGTGAAGGTGCCCATGGGGGTCCAGTTGAGGCGCGGCTCCGGCGTGCCGCTTCCCCCTTTCGCGTCGAAGAACACGCCGTGGGTCCCGGCGAAGGATGGGTCGAAGGTGATCGCCGCGCGGAGGGTCAGGCGCAGCCCGTCGGCAAGCACAGTCGAGGCGGCGCAGTCGAGCGTCGCAAGGGGCGTGGACAGGGCGCCCTGGCCGGGGGGACAGCTCTGGTCGCCGAGGTGCAGCATCCCGTCTTCGTAGGACACATCCACGGCAGGCACATCCGCCGCGACGACGTCTGCGACGCGGAGCTGGACGATGCGGAAGGCTCCCCCTCCCTCGCAGTGCTCGTAGGTGGCCTCGAAGGTGGCGCCGCTGCCCGTGGCGGCTTCGGGGAAGAGCGAGATGGCGCGGATGGGCGGGTCACACGCAGGCGCTGGGGTCTGTGTGAGGGTCCCCCGGTGGAGCCGTGTGTTCTTGGAGGGGCACGCGAGCCACACGGAGCCCCCGCCCGCGGCAAGCGCGATGGCGTTGCGCCCCTCGGCCCCACCACAGCCCTGGTCCACCAGGTCGGGGGCGCTCCAGACGGCGCCGTCCTCGGACACCTGCACGGAGACGTCTGCGTCCTCGTCGCGGGTGGCCCATGCCACGACGCGCGTCTGCCCGGCGACGGCGACCCGCCCGATGCCCAGGGTCAGGTGCCACGGTTGCTGGGCGCCCGGCGGGGTCACCCGACTGTCCTGCACGTGGAGGCCGTCCACGAGCCGCGCGTAGCGGACGGACGGCCCGTCCCCGGCGCTCGCGTCCTTCTCGCATCCATAGGCCGCGTGGGCCTCCGCGCCCAGGTTGACCAGGGAGGGTTGCCCCACGCGGCCACCGCACTCCCCGTGCTGCAGCTCGGGTCCCGAGACGAACTCCTGACCCCCGTCGGTGGATCGGGCCTGCCCGATGAACCCGCCAGGGCTCGGGTAGCCGAACAGCGCGTGGACGACCGCTCCCGAGGCCGTGATCGTCGCGAAGTCGTCCACCCGCACCTCGCCGATGGTCTTCGCGTCGACGACGGCGCCGCCTGAGATGCGCACGTAGTTGGCGACGCCGAAGGGTGTCTCGTAGCCGTCGGGCACCGCGCTCACCACCACGTGGGCCACCCCGCTGGCGGCGACGGACGGCGCATAGCCGCGCAGGGTGGGGCCCTGGACCTCCAGCGGCGCGGTCCAGCCTCCTTCCTTGCGGGAGTACCACGCAGAGTAGACGGAGTCTCCGTGGCTGACGGCCCACACGACGTGGAGCGCGCCGTCGAGCGCGAGCCCGGGACCGAAGCCGAAGCCGCTCGTCGCGTTGCCGGCGCCGGGCACCTCCTCGTCTACGAGAACGTCGCTTGTTGGCGAGAGGCGGACGTACCGGACGCCGGAGCCAGACGTGACCACGTGCACTCCGCCGTCCGGGTCGGCGACGAGGGCGGGGTTGCTGCCCGACACCGTGACGGGCGCGTCCCAGGAGATGGGAGCGGCCAGGGCAGCCGCGGGCGCCAGCAGCAGCATGACGAGGGTTCGCATGACTTCCTCCTGATCACCCTCGATCCTCGCACGGACTGCGGCGGTGGTCGAGCGGTGATCGCGGTTGACAGCGGTGATGGTCGCGGGCATTGCTGTGCGGCATGCGCTCCCTCCTGCTCGTCATCGCGCTCGCCCTGCTCGCCTCGGCTGCGCCCCTTGCGTCGGCGCAGCCCGTCACGGCTCCCGGCGCGGATGTGGCGCTGCCCGCCGGCCTGCGCTGCCTGCTCGCCGCCTACCCGGAGCAGCTCTGCTCCGCGACGCCGAGCGAGCTCGTGTGGTGCGACGGCACCCGCATGGCCTGGGACGACGGCGTCGCCAAGCCGGACCACGAGGTGCTGCTCGACACGGCGGATCTGGAGGACCAGATGGCCCAGCGCTATCCCCTCGGCGGGGCGTGGCAGCCGCCGCCGCCCCTCAACGTGGAGCCCGGGCGCATCCGGCACGAGCCGTTCTTCGCAAAGATGTACGGGGACAGCGCGGCCGCCGTGCGCAAGACCCTGGCGCCGGTCCGGTGGCTTGGCGGTGAGACGGTGCGGGTGACGACGGTCAACCGGGTGCACGAGCGGCTCCAGGCGGTCTCCGACGAGGTCGCGAAGCTGCCGTCCGCTCCGACCGTCGCCAAGACCGCGGGCACCTTCAACTGGCGCGCGATCCGGGGCACGAAGCGCCGCAGCATGCACAGCTACGCGGTGGCCATCGACGTGGGCGTCGCGAGCAGCGATTTCTGGGGGTGGGTCAAGCCCGGACCCGACGGGCGTCTGGCGTGGAGAAACCGGATCTCCATGGACGTGGTGGAGGTCTTCGAGCGGCACGGCTTCATCTGGGGCGGCAAGTGGTACCACTTCGACACCATGCACTTCGAGTATCGCCCGGAGCTGCTGGCTGACCCCTGCGTGCAGCGGTGAGCGCGATGCTTGGGGATCGCGCGCTCTTTCCGCGTCTGGCGGCGCGGGTGTATGTCAACCACTGTGGCATCTCGCCGCCATCGGTCCGGGTCATCGAGGCCGTCGCGGCGGTGCTCGAGGACTACGCGACCCACGGGGTCATGGCGCATCTGCGGTGGCGCGACCAGCGCGAGGTGCTCCGGGGACGGCTTGCAGGGCTGATCGGCGCGTCCCCGGGCGACATCGCCTTCATGCCCAACACCACGTCCGGCGTCATCGCCGTCGCCCAGTGCCTGCCGTGGCGACGCGGCGACCGGGTGCTGCTGTTCGAGGGGGAGTTCCCTACGAACATCACGCCGTGGCAGCAGGCGGCCGCTGAGAACGGGCTCGAGCTGGTCTGGGCTCCGCCGGGGGATGTCGGGCGTGTGGAGGAGGAGCTGCGGCGGGGGGTGCGCCTCGTTGCGCTCAGCGCGGTGCAGTTCCAGACGGGCCTGCGCATGCCCTGGGAGCACATCTCTGCGCTGTGCGAGGCCCACGGGGCGGAGCTCTTCGTCGACGGAATCCAGGCGCTCGGGGTGGTCCCGCTGGATGTGGGCGCCATCGACTACCTGGCGTGCGGGAGCCACAAGTGGCTCATGGGCATCGAGGGCGCGGGCTTCCTGTATGTCGCGCCCCACCGCGCCCCCACCCTGCGCCCCCGCCTGGCGGGGTGGCTGAGCCACGAGGACGCGGCGCGCTTCCTGCTCGACGGCCCCGGGCACCTGCGGTACGACCGCCCGCTCAAGCGCACGGCGGCGGTCTTCGAGGGGGGCGCCCAGAACGCCGCGGGGCTGGCGGCGCTGGACGCCGCGGCGCAGCTCATCGAGGGGCTCGGCCCCGCCGCGATCTTCGACCACGTCCAGCGGTGGCACGACCTGCTGGAGCCCGCGATGGTGGCGCGCGGCTTCACGAGCCTGCGCGCTCCCGATCATGGGGCCCGCTCGGGCATCCTGTCCTTCCTGCCCCCACCGGGCGTGCGCGTCCAGGACCTGCTGCGGGGGCTGGCAACCCAAGGCATCGCGGTGTCCATCCCCGACGGGGTGCTGCGCTTCGGGCCCCACTGGCCCAACGGGCACCACGAGCCGGCCCTGGTCGTGGAGGCGCTGGACGCGTTGACAGCCGGCGGGCCGCCCGGGTAGCGTCCGGCGCCGGAGGTGCCCAATGAGCGACTGGGATCTGTCCGCCCCGCCCGACTCGTTGCTGCACGACCGGGAGGTCGCGGTCGAGGGGGGGCACCTCGCCGGGAAGCGCGTCGCCTTGATGCTGTGTGGGGGCATCGCGGCCATGAGGGGGCCCTTCGTGGCGCGTGCGCTGCGCCGGGAGGGGGCCGACGTCGTCGCCTACGCGACCCCCGAGGCGCTGCGCTACACCACCGAAGACGCCCTCGCCTGGGCCACGACGAACCCCGTGGTGACGCGGCTCGGGCCCACGGCGGAGCACCTCTCCGATACCGCCCGGTTCGACGCCTACCTGGCGCCGCAGGCGACGTACAACACCGTCAACAAGCTGCGCCACGGCATCGCGGACACGGTGGTGACGACCACCCTCGCCTCGGCGCTGGGGCGCGTCGAGCGGGGGCAGGCCGCCGTGCTGCTGGCGCCGGCCATGCACGGCACGATGCACAACGCCATCTTGCGGGAGTCCCTCGCGAGCCTGCGGTCTCTGGGTGTGACCCTCATTCCGCCGCGGCAGGAGGACGGCAAGGACAAGATCCCCGACGACGAGGTCCTGGTGGCCGCCACGTGCCGCGCGACGAGCCGCTCTCCGCTGCGCGGCGTCCGCGTGCTGGTCACCGGGGGCCCGACGCCCGTGCCCATCGACGGCATCCGCCGTCTCACGAACAAGTTCGAGGGCAGGCTGGGGGCGGAGATCGCGCGGGAGCTGCATCTGCGCGGCGCGGACGCCTTCCTTGTCCACGGCGCGGCCACGTTCACGCCGCCTGCCTGGCTCCCCCACGTCGTGGCGCAGACCTATGACGAGTACGTCGAGCGGGTGCTCGGTGCCCTCGCTGGGGGCTACGCGGCGGGCATCTTCACCGCGGCCGTGGCGGACTACCGGCCCAAGGTCGTCGCCGCGGGCAAGATCCCGAGCGGTGGGGCGCTGACGTCCTTGGAGCTGGTGCCCACCGAGAAGGTCATCAAGGTCGTCCGCGAGCGCCACCCCTCGCTCTACATGGTCACCTTCAAGTACGAGGAGGGCCTGGACCACGCGGCCCTCATGGGCATCGCGGCGGGTCGCCTCGCGGAGGGCTACGACGCGGTGGTCGCCAACCGGGGCGAGGAGGTGGGCCCGGCGGGGGAGCAGGTGGCCTGGCTGGCGACGGGCGGGGCGCCGACGCGCATGGTCGGCAAGCCCGGCATCGCGCGGGCGCTGGCGGACCACCTCGAGGGGACGCTCACTCCTCGTTAGAGGCGCGATTGCGCTTGCCAAGGGCCCGCCGGTGGGCGATCCTCGGACGCCCACCCAGGAGGCAGCCATGGCACGCGACACCATCGTCGACCGCTTCTTCGCAAACGCCGCGCGCATGCCGAGCCACCCGGCGCTCTACCAGAAGGAGCACGGGCACTGGCACCCCATCAGTTGGAAGGAGTACGCCGACGACGTGCGCCGCTTCGGGTGCGCGCTGATCGCCAACGGCGTCCCCCACGGGGCGGCGGTGACCGTCCTCGCCAACAACCGCCCCGAGTGGCTGATCGCGGACGTGGGCGCCATGGCCGTGGGCTGCGTCCCGGCGGGCATCTACCAGACCTGCACGCCGGAGCAGGTCGCCTACATCGTCGAGCACGCGGAGGCGCCCGTCTGCGTCGTCGAGAACCGCGTCCAGTGGGAGAAGGTCCACTCCCGCCTGGACTCGCTGCCGCAGCTCCGCAAGGTGGTGCTGCTCGACGAGGGCGACGAGGTGGACCACCCGAAGGCGGTCTCGTGGGAGGCGTTCCTGGCCGAGGGGGCGGGCGCCGAGGAGGACCACGCGGTGCGCATGAGCGCCATCCGCGAGGCGGAGCTGGCGACGCTGATCTACACGTCGGGGACGACGGGGCCGCCCAAAGGCGCCATGCTGTCCCACAAGAACCTGGCGTGGACGGCGCGGTCGGCCATCGACATGATGACCCGAGGGGGCGAGGCGGTCTCTCCCGACGACTGCTCCCTGTCCTATCTGCCCCTGTCCCACATCGCGGAGCAGATGTTCTCCATCCACCTGCCGATCACCGGCGGCTACCCCATCTGGTTTGCTGAGGGGCTCGACAAGCTGAAGGACAACCTCCCCGAGGCGCGCCCCACCATCTTCCTGGCGGTGCCGCGGGTGTGGGAGAAGTTCGCCGCCGCGCTCCAGGGGAAGCTGGCTCTGGCGACGGGGTTCAAGGCGAAGCTCGTGGACTTCGCCCGGTCCACGGCGCGGCAGGTGGGCGAGCTGCGCAAGCGTGGCGAGGAGCCCACGGGGCTCCTGGCGCTGCGCTATGCGGTGGCTGACCGGCTGGTGCTCTCCAAGGTCAAGGCGGCCATCGGCCTCGACCGGGGGCGCCTGCTCGTGACGGGAGCGGCCCCCATCTCTCGTGACGTGCTCGACTTCTTCCTGTCCCTCGACCTGCTCATCTACGAGGTCTATGGTCAGTCCGAGGGGTCGGGGCCCACGAGCTTCAACCAGCCCGGCGCGGTGAAGTTCGGCACGGTGGGGCAGGCGCTGCCGGGCGTGGACGTCCTGATCGCGCCCGACGGAGAGATCCTGGTGCGCGGCGACAACGTGTTCATGGGCTACTTCAAGGCGCCGGAGGCGACGGCGGAGGCGTTGTCCGACGGGTGGCTCCACTCGGGGGACGTGGGTGAGCTGACGGAGACCGGGCACCTGCGCATCACCGACCGCAAGAAGGACCTGATCATCACGGCGGGCGGCAAGAACGTCGCACCGCAGAACATCGAGGCGCGCCTCAAGGACCTCGACCTCGTGTCCCAGGCGGTGGTCATCGGCGACAGCCGCCCTTATCTGGTGGCGCTGCTGACCCTGGACCCGGAGGCTGCGGCCGTGTTCGCCTCGGCCAACGGGTTGCCCTCGGACCTCGCCGCCCTCGCGGCGCACCCCAAGGTGAGGGCGCACCTGGAGAGGGGCATCGAGCGCGTCAACGAGGGCCTCGCCCGCTACGAGACGGTCAAGCGCTTCGAGATCCTGTCCTCGGACTTCAGCGTGGACGGTGGGGAGCTGACCCCTACGCTCAAGGTCAAGCGGAAGGTCGTCAACGAGAAGCACGGGGACGCCATCGCGCGGCTGTACGCGTGAGGCTCGCGAGGGAGGCGCAATGACCGCACTGCTGGCCATCGAGGAGCTGCGCGTCGACTACGAGGACGTCACGGCGGTGGACGACGTCTCGTTCACGGTCGAGGCCGGCATGGTCTACGGGCTCATCGGGCCGAACGGCGCCGGCAAGACGTCGATCATCCGAGTGATATCGACGCTCCTGGAGCCGACCTATGGGGTCGTGCGCGTCGGCGGAGTCAACGTGATCGACTCACCGCTGGCGGCGCTCCCCCGCATCGGGCTCATGCCGGATTTTCCGCCCGTCTACGAGGATCTGACGGTCTGGGAGTTTCTCGATCTGTTCGCGTCGGCCTACGGGATTCCACGCGAGTCTCGTGGGCCACGAATCGACGAGCTGCTCGACAGCGTGCAGTTGACCGAGAAGGCAAAATCACCAGCAGGGTCGCTCAGCCGTGGTATGAAGCAGAGACTCTTCCTCGCGAAGACCCTGCTCCATGACCCGGACGTGCTGCTGCTGGACGAGCCGGCGTCTGGTCTTGACCCCCGGGCGCGCATGGACCTCCGCGACGTGATCGTGGGTTTGGGCAAGCGGGGCAAGGCGGTGCTCGTCTCCAGCCACATCCTGTCCGAGATGGCCGACTTCTGCAACAGCGTCGGTATCATGGAGCAGGGGCGCATGGTGGTGACGGGCCGCATCCAGGACATCCTGCGGCAGATGCGGCCCGCGCGATCCATGGCGCTCAAGCTCCTGAGACCGGACGACGGAATCGGCGCATGGCTGGCTGCCCGCGCAGGGATTCAGTCCGTCGCGGCGGACGGTGAGCGGGTGACCTTCGACTTCGAGGGGGACCTGGACGGGGTCGCGACGCTGCTCCGGGATCTGGTCTCCCAGGGGTATCCCCTCGTCGACTTCCACGAGCGGGAGGGCAACCTGCAGGACATCTTCCTGTCCGTCAGCGCCGGGAGGGTCTCGTGACCGGAAGTGAGCCGCGGCTGCGGCTGCGAGACAACCCGATTCTCGTTGCACAGGCCCGCCGGCGGCTGCGCGGCAAACAGGCGCTCCCCACGCTGGCCATCGCCGTGGTGCTGGGGCTGTGCGGCCTGCTCGCTGGCGGCGTTGCAAAGTACAGCGAGGCCTGGCTGGTCGTGACCAACGTGGGGCTGTTCACCATGGGCGCCGTGCTGCTGCTTCGCGGCACCGTGCAGGTGGCCGGCACCATGGTCGACGAGCGCGCGAGCGGCATCCTCGACTTTCACCGGGCGACGCCGACGACGCCGTGGACGGACGCTATCGGCTACCTGATCGGGCCGGTGGCGCGAGAGTATCTGGTCGTGGCGGCGCTGCTGCCCTTCACGTTGATTGCGTCCGTGCTCGGCGGAGGAAACCCGCTGACCGTGATCGTCCAGGTCGCGCTCATCGCGCTGGGCGGCGTCGTGCTCCAGTCCATGGCCCTGACCATGGCCCTGTCGGGGGGCGGGCGCCGGAGCGTCTCCGGCTCTGTCATGGTCGTGGCGATGTTCCTGCTCTTCGGGGCGGTGCCGCTGCACGCCGCGGGCTTCGTGACCCTGTCCTACCTGACGCCCATCCCCGCGATGGCGTCGCTGGCCGCCGGGCCAATCTTCGACCTGACCATCGGCGGCACCGTGGACTTCTACGGCTTCCCGCTCCACCCCATCGCCTGGACGCTGGTGGTCCAAGGCATCGCCATCGGGTTCCTGCTGTGGGCGAGCGCGCGCAAGCTGCGGCGAGACGAGACTCCGGCGTTCTCGCGGCCCGGGGCCTTCTTGTTCTTCACCATCGTGACCGTGCTGCTCATCGGTGGCTCGTGGACCGCGCTCGGGACGGGGCAGTGGTCGAACATGGGCGGGGAGGACATGGCCGGGGTGGCGGTCGTCGCCTATCTCTGGGCGGCTGCCTTCCTGGCGTCGATCCTCATGGCGAGCCTCGCGCCCGGCTACATGGACCTGGTCCGCACCACCCGCCGCGCCCGGCGCGCTGGGAAGGCCGCCCCTGGATGGCTGGAGGACGGCGCCACAGCGCTGCCGGTGATCCTGGCCTTCGCGGGGCTGATCGTCGGCGGGTGGCTGTTGGTCTCGGTGGTGGTCGGGCGCCGCGTGCCCATGGAGCGGCTCTACGACGGACACGCGGCCCTCGCGCTCGCCTGCGCCGCGGCGGTGGTGGCCTTCGTGGGCAGCGCCATCGAGTCGATGCGGCTCACGATGCGCGGCTCCTACCGCTCGGGCCTCCTGCTGACGGCCTTCCTGGCCTTCGTGCTCCCGTGGATCCTGACCGCCATCGCCGCTGGGGCGACCAACGACCCGAAGTTGGCGCAGTGGATCGCCTCGGTCAGCCCACTCTACGGCCTTGGGGGCTCGTCCATCAGCCTGGGCGGGTCCCTGGCGGGTAAGGTGGTGACCCTCGATCTGGAGACCGTCGTCTTCAGCCTGGCCGTGACGTTGGTCGCCACGGCCTGGTTCGTCGTGCGGTCGGCTTCGGTGCGGCGGGGACTGACCGAGCGGGTTCCGCTCGAATCGAAGGGGCGACCGTGAAGAGGTGCTTTTCAGTAGACGATCTTCTCGCGGTCAGACGCCTCGGTCCGGCGGCGGCGTCCCCGGACGGTCGCTTCGTCGTGTGCGCGGTGGCGCGCCATGATCCCGAGGCAAACACCGTCACGACCCACTTGTATCGGGTGGCGACGGACGGCGGGCCCCTCGCCCAGCTCACGCGGACGGGCACGTCCAACACCTCGCCGCGCTTCTCGCCGGACGGGACCCTCGGCTTCCTGTCCAACCGCGCGGGGAGCACCCAGGTCTGGGCGCTCCCGTCCGCCGGAGGGGACCCCGTGGTGCTCACGGCGGTCAAGGATGGGGTCAGCGCCTTTGCCTGGGCCGACGGCTCGCTCCTGTACGCGAGCACGACGACCCCAGCGGACCCACCCAAAGGGGTGAGGACGGCGGAGCGCCTGCTGTTCCGCCACTGGAACGAGTGGCGGGATCACCACCGCAACGTGGTGTTTCGTGCGGACCTGGCGTCGGGTCACACCGTGGTCCTCAGTGACACGGACGCGGATTGCCCACCCATCGCCCTGGAAGGCGAGCGAGACTTCGACGCGCGCCCCGGGTCCGACGAGGTGGCGCTGGTCTGGAACCCGGACCCCCAGCCGGCGCTGGGCACCAACAACACGGTGTGGCGGGTCGCGCCTGCATCGGAGCCGTCGAGAGTCACCACCAGCGAGGCGTGCGAGGTGGATCCGCGGTGGTCTCCGGACGGGCGGTATCTGGCGTGGCTCGGCATGAGCCGTCCGGGATATGAGTCCGATGCGCGGAACCTCTTCGTCCTCGATACGAAGACCGACTCCGTGCGGTGCCTGACCGCGACCCTGGATCGCCCGATCAGGCGCTTCCAGTGGGCCCGCTCGGGGGATTCAATCTTGTTCGACGGCCAGGATTGGGGCCGTCACTCCATCTGGCGCGTCTCTCTGGACGGAGTCGTGGGGCCCGTGCTCCAGGGCCGCTACGCCCAGCTCGTGGACGAGCTGCCGGGCGGTGACCTCGTCGTCTCTCTGGAGTCCCTGGACGCGCCGGCAGACCTGTGGCGCCTGGCGGCTGACACCGGCGCGCTGACCCGGCTGACCGTGCTCAATCCGCAGCTCGCCGACGTGGAGTGGCACGCGGGCGAGGACCTGTGGTGGGAGGGGGCCGACGGCGACCGCGTGCACGGCTTCCTCGTGCTGCCGCCCGGGGAGCGGGAGCGTGTGCCCCTGCTCGTGCTGGTCCACGGTGGGCCCCAGTCTGCGTTCATGGCGCACTTCCACATGCGGTGGAACCCCCAGGTCTTTGCGGGGGCGGGCGTGGCGGTCCTGCTGGTCAACCCGCGCGGCAGCACGGGTTACGGGCAGGCGTTCACGGACCAGATCCGCGGTGACTGGGGCGGGCGGGTGGTCGCGGACCTCATGGCGGGCATCGACCACGCCCTGCGGGAGCACCCCGAGCTGGACGGCGAGCGCCTGGCGGCGGCGGGCGGGAGCTTCGGCGGCTACATGATGTGCTGGCTCCAAGGGCACAGTGATCGCTTCCGGGCGCTGATCTGCCACGCGGGCATCTTCGAGCTGCGCAATCTCTACTGGGGGACCGAGGAGCTGTGGTTCCCTGCGTGGGAGTTCGGGGGCAGCCCCCCGGAGGCGTCCTCGCTGTACGACGAGCTGTCCCCGAGCCGCACGGTCGAGCGGTGGTCGACGCCCATGCTCGTGCTGCACGGTGAGCAGGACTTCCGGGTGCCGGTCCTGGAGGGCATCGCCGCGTTCACGGCGCTGCAGCAGCGGGGGGTGCCGAGCCGCCTCGTGCTGTTCCCCGAGGAGGGGCACTGGATCCAGAAGCCCGCCAACGCCCGCCGGTGGTACCAGGAGTGTCTCGGGTGGCTGGAGCGGCACCTCACGGGTAGGGTAGAGTCGTCGGGCTCGTTGCCCTGAGGATGCCGCCCATGGCCCGAAACAACATCCAGGCGACTACCCTGCGGGGCTCCCAGGATACGCTGCAGCCCGGCCAGACCGGGCGCTTGAGCACCCGGGTGCCGGGCCTGACCATCGCCTGGCACCCGGACGTGAGCCGCGTCGGCGAGCAGGCGCGGCTCACGACGCTCGTCGCCGGGCGGGCGGCCCGCCTGTCCCGCATGGAGCCACCGTTCACGCTGCCGGCAGGTGGCTCTGCTCGCGCCATCGACGACCCCTACGTCAGCCGCCAGCCGCTTCTCATCGAGCCGGCGGGGGGGGCCGTCCGCCTCGTACCCTCGGGGGCGGTCACCGTCGTGGACGGACAGCCGCTGACGAGCCCGCGTGAGATCTCGGCCGCCGACCTGGACCGCGGCGTGATCATCGAGGTGGCGGCCCGGGTGGTCGTGCTGCTGCACTGGCTGGGGCCTCCGGCGCGGCCGGGGGACGACCTGGGCATCGTCGGATCGAGCCCGCGCGTCGAGCAGGTGCGCGCCCAGATCCGGCAGGTGGCCGATCTGGAGATCCCGATCCTGATCCGTGGCGAGACGGGCACCGGGAAGGAGCTGGTGGCGCGCGCCATCCACGCCACGAGCCCCAGGCGGGGGCGGCCGTGGCTCGCGGTCAACATGGGGGCCATCCCGGCGACGACGGCCGCGTCGGACCTGTTCGGGCACGCGCGGGGAGCCTTCACCGGCGCCGTGAAGGATCACGCCGGGCACTTCCAGCGCATGGACGGCGGCACGCTGTTCCTCGACGAGATCGGAGAGGCGCCGATGGACGTGCAGGCCATGCTGCTGCGCGTGCTGGAGACCGGGGAGCTCCAGCCCGTCGGGTCTCCGGTGACCCGACGGGTCAACGTGCGCCTGCTGGCGGCGACGGACACCGACCTGGAGCAGGCGTGCGCGGAGCGGACCTTCCGCTCGGCCCTGCTGCACAGGCTCAGCGGCTACGTGATCTCGCTGCCGCCGCTGCGGGAGCGCCGGGACGACGTGGGCAGGCTCGTGGCCTACTTCCTGCGCGCCGAGCTCCAGGCGACCGGCGAGGCGTGGCGCCTGGAGCCGCGAGACCAGGCCCCGTGGCTGCCGGCGCGGGTGGTCGCGCTGCTCCTCTGCTACGGCTGGCCCGGCAACGTGCGCGAGCTCAAGAACGTGGTCCGCCAGATCGTCATCACCAGCCGTGGCTCGGACGTGGCGTGGCTCGACCCTGCGGTCGAGCGGCAGCTCACGCAGCCCCAGGCGGAGGCGCCGGTCCCTGCGGAGCAGCCGGACACCGCGTGGCGCGACCCCAACACGGTCACCGAGGACGAGCTGATCGGCGCGCTGGAGAAGAACGCCTGGAAGGTCGGCGCCGCGGCGCGGGCCCTCAACGTGTCGCGCACGTCCCTCTACGCCCTCATCGAGCGCAGCACCCGAGTCCGCAAGGCGAGCGACGTGACCCTCGACGAGGTGCTGGCCGCGCGCCGCACCCACGGCGAGGACGTCGATGCGCTGGCAGGGGCCCTCCGCGTCTCGAAGCGCGGCCTCCTCTTCCGCCTGAAGGAGCTGGGGCTGAGGTAGGGGGTCAAGTATACTCAGTTCTCATATTTTTTGGGCGTGCCAGGATATGAGATCTGAGTATACTTGACCCCGCCATGCCCCCCACCATGCAGGATCCCACCCTCGCTGCAGATGCCCACCCCGTCTTGAGCGGGCTGTTCCTGGCGTCGCTGGTCGCCTACACCGTCGCCGTCGCCGTCGCGTTGGCGCGCCCCCCCGTGGGGCGCTGGCTCGTCGCGGCTGGCGCGCTGCTCCACACCGTCATGACCGTGGGGCGCGGCATCGAGGTCGCGTGGTTCCCGCTCAACAACAAGCTGGAGTCGTTCTCCGGCGCGGCCCTGGCCATGGCGTGGGTGGCGGTCTTCACGTGGCGCCCATCGCGGGTCTGGGTCGCCGCCATGGGCGCTCCGCTGCTCGGGCTCATCTGGGCGGCGTGGACCTTCCCCTTGGACCTGCGGGCCCCCATCCCGGTCCTCGTGACCATCTGGTACCCGCTGCACGTGCCGCTCTCCTTCGCCGCCTATGCGCTCTGGACGGCGGCGGCGGCGGCCGGCATCGCATGGGCTGCCCCCGGGTCCGCCAGGCGAGACCCGGGGCTGCTCCTGCGCGTGGATCGGTGGGCCCTGCAGGGCTTCGGGCTGTGGTCGGTCTCGATGATCTTCGGTGGGATCTGGGGGGTCGTCGCCTGGGGGGCCTGGTTCCTGTGGGACCCGAAGGTCATCTGGTCGGTGATCCTGTGGTTCCACTATGCGAGCTTCATCCACCTGCGCCTCACGCCCTCGCTGCGCACGCGGCCCTGGGTGCGGCCCGCCCTCGCCGTGGTCGGGTTCCTGTGGGTCTTCGTGGCATACGTCGGCACGTCCTTCTTCTTCGGCGGGTCGAGCCATGCCTTCTGACCCGCAGGATACGGGGCGCCTCGCGTGGCTGCGCTCGCAAGGGCTCGGGCTGCTCTGTGGGCAGGCGACGGTCCTGCTGCTCGCCATCGGCTCCGTCGTCATCGCGAACACCCGCGACGGAGCGTCCGCAGGGCTCCAGCTCGACGAGCTGCGCCCGTTCTTCGACGCGCCGGACGCGACCCATGTGTGGCTGTACCTGCTCGTGCCCGTCATGGGCCTCTACGCCCTCAACACGGCCCTGGCGACCTGGAGCAGCGTCGCGAGGAAGTGGCGGAGCGGGATGCGCTCTCCGTTCCACTATGGCGCGGCCGTCTTCCACGTCGCCTTCCTGGTGAGCCTCGTCGCCCACGGCGTCAACGGGCTCTGGGCGCAGGATCAGGGTGTCGTGGCGCTGACCGACGGCTGGGCGCCCCTCGCCGACGGCACCGAGGCGCGGGTCTCTGGCGTCGACGTGGAGCTGGGGCCCGGCGGCATGCCCCGGAGGGTCCTCGGGCACGTGGAGGTGCGCGACGCGGACGGCACCCGGGCGGTCACCGTCGGCTACAACCAGCCATTGTGGAGCGGCTCGTCCACCGTGCGCCTCCTGGCGAGCTGGGCACGCCAGGCCCTCGCCGCCACCATCACGGATGGGCGGTCCTCCTGCGTCGCCGTGGCCGGTGGAGACTGCGCCCTCGGTGACCTGCGCCTCGCGGTGCTGGCAGTCCATCGGCGGGGGCACTGGGGGGACGCGCCGACGGCCATCGTGAACACCCCTGACGGTCAGAGGGTGTTCCTGCTGCCCGGTCGCTCGGAGGTTCTCTCCGGCCGGCGCCTCCTGCTGCTGGAGGTCGCCCCAACTCCGCTGCTGGCCCTGCACACGCGCTACGCCCCCGGAGTGCCCTGGGCGCTGGCGGCCGCGATCCTGCTGGGCCTCGGCGTGGTGCTGCTCGGGCGGCGATGGATCCGCTGACCGACCACCCGGGCGCGGTGGAGGCGCTCGGCTGCTGGACCCCTGACGACGTGGAGGCGCTTGTCGCGGCGCGGTGGGTCCCGCAGCTCCTCCGGCGCTTCAGCCAAACGGTCCGCCAGGTCGCCCCCGGCAGCCCGCCGGGACCCCGCCGCGCCCTCGTCTCGGCTGCCCGGGCCGTGCTCGCGGCGAGCCCCCGCGCCCGCCTGGCCCTGTGCCTGGACCCGGCCCTCGCCCGATGGACCGGGGCAGAGGCGCGCCACTGCGAGCTGGCGCCGCGCTTCGAGCTGGCGGTGGCCCTCCTCGACGGCCTCGACGCGGAGCTCGTCATTCCCCTTGGCCCCCGCGGGCGTGCGCGCATCCCGGTGGATGGCCGCGTGCTCCATGGCTCGGCGGCCGTCCCGGTGCAGGTCCGCGGTGGGGTCCTCCTCACCAGCGCGCTTCCCTCCGTCCAGGCGGGCCCCTTCTCCGTCATCGGTGCCGGCGACGACGAGGGGCGCATGCCGCGCTTCCGGCCACTGGCGTCGACCGCCGCGACTCGCTCCTTCGCCCCTGGCGCCGAGATCCTTGCCACCACGGCCCCAGCGGTCCTGGCCGAGGCCGCGGCGCTGGCCCCCGCGCTCCTGCCCATCGCCGCGGAGCCGGGGGTCAGCCGCTCGGCCAGCATCCCCGACGTGCGCAGCGCCATCTGGCTCTCTCCGTGCGACCGGCCCCTCGTCGTGGCGGAGACCCTGGTCCACGAGGCCAGCCACCTGAAGTACTACCTGGCGGAGGACGCGCACCCCTTCGCCCAGTCTCCAGACACCCCGCGCTACGCCGTCCCCTGGCGCCCCGACCCGCGCCCGATCCGCACGGTGCTCATGGGCCTGCACGCCTGGGTGCGCGTCATGGAGTGGCTGGCCTCCCTCGCCGGCGGTCCTTGGTCGCAGCCCGCGGCGCAGCGGCTCCAGGTGCTGCGGGACGCCAACCGTGCGGCAGTGCGAATCGTCGCCAGCGCCGATGGCCTGACCGAGGCGGGCCGCGCCCTCGGCGCCGCGCTGTCGGCACGAGCGCTGAATCTGGCGTGAGCCTACTGGCAGAAGCCGGGAGGGTCGTACGGGAACAGGGTGCAGTCGGCGAAGGTCGCGAGAACGTAGCGCCGCGGGTCGTCGTTGGCGCCGGGCTTCCCGATGCCCGTGACCTCCCCCCCTGGGGTGCGCAGCTCGAAGCGATAGCGGTAGGCCCCGTTCGGCACCAACGGGACGGTCCCCACCAGCGAGGCCGGCGCCCAGCGGTACACGAAGTTGTTGCCCGCCTTGCCCACGTACTGGAGCGGCACCTCCACCATGGCGCCCCCTGGGGTCCCTCCCGCGGTGGCGTCCGTGCGCACGATGGCCACCACCGCCACCGCCGCCACCTGCGCCGTCACGTCTGCGTTCTGGTAGGTCCGGTCCGTGATGCCGGGCACCCAGACCTCCGTCTGCACCCACGTCGTCTTGCCCTCGCCCGCCATGGTGGCGAAGTACCACGCAGGGTCGACGTCGCCGAGGAAGGCGTTGGCCCCGTTGGTGGACTCCACCATGTGGAAGTTGCCGGCCCACCCCACGGGCTGCGCCAGGGCGGCCTTCTCGAAGACGGGGAAGCGGTAGTTGTTCTCGAAGTCCGAGTCCCACGTCTCGCAGCCCAGGACGTCCACGTTGTGCGCCCAGAGCCAGATGTCCGTGGCGCCAGGCGGGACCGGGATGGTGGGCTCCACCACCTCCACCTGGCCCGTCTGCCCGTTGACGGCGATGACCGGCACCTTGGCCGCCGGCTGGCTCAGGTCCCAGGTGTAGAAGACCTCGACGGTCCAGGCAGGGAGGCCGCTCTTCACCCCGCGGCACTCCGGCAGGCGGTCGATGTCGTAGGCGATGCGCAGGAAGCCGCCTTGGGCGGGCGCCCCCGTCAGCACCTCCTTCCAGTCGTCCTGGAACACGATGGCAGGTGGGCAGGCGCCGCAGTCCTGCGGGCAGCTCTGGCAGCCCTCGTCCGGGGAGCAGCTCGCGTCGCCGCAGGTCGCGGCGCAGGGGCCACAGTCTCCGGTGCAGCTCGCGCAGGACTCCTCCCCGTTGCACTGGCCGTCGCCGCACTTGGGCGGGCAGGCGCCGCAGTCCCCGGGGCACGAGTCGCAGGCCTCGGCCCCATTGCATGCGCCGTCTCCGCAGGTGGGCACGCATGTCCCGCAATCACCGGGGCACGACGAGCAGGACTCGGCGGCGTCGCAGGCGCCGTCGCCGCACTCCGGCGGGCATGCGCCGCAGTCGCCGGGGCAGCTCCCGCAGGTCTCGCCCGGGTTGCAGGTGCCGTCACCGCACTTGGGGCAGGCGCCACAGTCGGCGGGGCAGGTGGAGCACGTCTCGCCGTCCGTGCCCTTGCACGAGCCATCCCCGCACGGAGAGGGACACGCCCCGCAGTCGGCCACGCAGGTCACGCAGGACTCGCTCGGCGCGCAGGTCCCGTCACCGCACGGGATGGGGCAGGCTCCGCAGTCCGGCGCGCAGGTAGCGCACGTCTCGCCCTTGGCGGCGTCGCAGGTCCCGTCGCCGCACGGGTCGGGGCACGCACCGCAGTCTTTCGGGCACGTGGCGCAGCCCTCGCCGGCGCCGGTGTCGCAGGCCCCGTCGCCGCACGGGTCGGGGCACACACCGCAGTCCGTGGCGCAGTCCCCGCACGCCTCGCCGGCGTCGCAGGTCCCGTCACCGCACCACGGCGCCGGGGCGTCCTGGGCGTCCTGTGGCGCGTCGGGGGCGGCGTCCACACCCGCATCGTTCGTCGCTGCGCCGGTGTCCTGGGCGGCATCCGTCGTAGTGGCCCCGGCGTCCTCCTTCCCCGCGTCCCCCGTGCCCGCATCGACGGACCCGCCGTCGCCCGATCCCGCCGCGTCCTCCAGCGCGCTGGCGTCCCCCGCCTCGAAGTCCGCGGTGTCGAGGCCGGTCTCGACCCCCCCGTCGTTGCCCCCATAGGGACTCCCGCCGCTGCCGTCGTTCGCAATGGTCACCTGCGGATCGGTCCCGCACCCCACGAGCGCCACGAGCGCGACCAGGGTCACCGCCAGCCTCTGCATGATGTCCTCCGTGATCGCCGGGGCCGCTTGCTCCGCCAGGGCCGCGGCCCGGCGCCCACGATACACCCGCCCACCACGGGGAGGAAGGAGTCCATGCCGGGCCGCGCACGCGCGCGCTCCATGCGCCGCGGGCGATGAAACCGTCGCCGCCCTTGACGGGAGCGCGAGGGCGTCTGACTTGTGAGATGGGGGCGCCGTACACCGCCGGAGGCGACCGTGGAGTACACATTGCTGCTGCAACACGTTCTGGATCACGCGGGGCTGCGCTCGGAGGAGGAGGCCCGCGCCGTCTCCGAGAACGTGGTCACCCACCTGGGGGCCCTGCTGACGCCCCATGATCGGCTGGCCATGGCGGGGCTGCTGCCGGGCTCGTTGGCGGGGGCGCTGAACCAGGATGAGCCCCATCAGGCGTTCCCGCTGGACGATCTGGTGCTCCGCGTGGCCATCGGAGCTGGCGTGCCCGTCGGCGCCGCGCTGGAGCAGACACAGGTGGTCTGCGAGGGGCTGGCCCGGGCCATGAGCGACGACGTGACGGACTTCCTCCGTGCCCGGCTGCCGGACGACGTGGCGGCGCTGCTCCGCGTCGACCGCCCGACCATGCGCGGCCCGGCGCGCTACGTCCACCCGCGGGAGGCCCCGGTCGCGGTGCGGGGCAGCACCCTGGCGACTGGCAGGCCCGGAAGCAACCACCCGGTCACCGAAGCGGCCTTCGGCCAGGGCCACAGCGGGTCCGTCGCCCGAAGCGACAATCCGCACGCGGACCGCAAGCTGTCGAGCGGGTCGCCCAGCCGCAAGGGGCGCGGGAGCACGTTGGGAGCGGGGAGGCCAGGTCCGTCGCGCCCGGTCAGCGAGTACGACGAGCCCTGACTCAGCTACGCAGCAGAGCGACCAGCAGGCCGACGCCCCAGCCGGTGGCACGCTCACCATCCCGTACCGGGCCCGCCATGTCCACGTGGAGCCACGGACCCTTGTACCCGCCGAGGTGCTCCGCGACGAACTGGGCGGCGCACGAGCTCTGGGCGTTCATGCGGTCCTTCACCGAGTTCTTCATGTCGGCGATCTTGCTGCGGAACTCCCGGACGTAGAACTCCGGGCAGTAGGGCAGGGGGGCCACCAGATCCCCCGAGAGGCGACCGGCCCGCACCACCGCCGCCTCCAGCTCGTCGTCGTTGCACACGACGGCGGCGTGGCGCCGCCCCGTGGCCATGAGCTGGGCGCCGGTGAGGGTCGCCATGTCCACGATTGCGTCGGGGGCCAGGTGGCGGGCCGCCCACGCGACGCCGTCCGCGAGCACGAGGCGGCCCTCCGCGTCGGTGTTGTTCACCTCGACGGTGCGGCCCGAGTAGAGGGTCAGGACGTCGTCGGGCCGGGTGGCGTGCGGACCCACGGAGTTCTCGGCGAGGCAGAGCACGGCGTGGATGCGGGCCGACCCGCTGACCCGGGCCGCGGCTTCGAAGGCGCAGAGCACGGCCGCGGCCCCGCCCATGTCCGTCTTCATGCCGGGCATGTCGGTCTTGCCCTTCATGGACAGGCCGCCCGTGTCGTACACGATGCCCTTGCCGACCCACGCCCAGGTGCGCGTGGCGCCCTCGGGGGCGTGGGTGAGCACGACCAGCGCGGGCCCGTGCTCTGCGGCCTTGCCGACCCCGACCAGACCGCCCAGACCCTGGCGGACCAGCTCCTCGCCCTGTAGCACCTGGACCGTGGCGCCGACGCGGGCGGCCACCTCCCGCGCCTCGGCCACCAGGGCGTCCGTGTGGAGCTCCGACGTGGGGCGGTCGACCAGGTCTGCGGCGTGCCGCACCGCGTTGGCCACGATCTGGGCCGTCGTCACGTCCTCCAGGGCGCCCGCGAGGGGCACGAGGCGAACGGTCACCGTGCGCTCGACGTCCGGGCCGCTGCGGCGGCGGTATCTGGGGAAGGCACGCCCCGCGGCGACGGCCGCGGCGAGGGCGTGGCTCCCGTCGTCCAGCAGCACGTCCACCGTCACGTCGCCAGCGCCCGGGACCCCCTTTCGCAGAGCAGCAAGCAGCGCATAGGGTCGCGACGCGGCGTTGGCACGGGAGACCCGGTCGTCGAGGGCGCAGACGGCGACGCGTCGCGCCCCCCCGTCGGAGACCCAGGTCGAGGTGGCGTCTGCGTCCTCGTCGGGGGACAGAGACGACACCATGGCATCGAGGAGCTCGGGGCTGAGCGCGCCGCCCAGGCGCTCGCGGGCGGTGCTCGACCGCAGAGCGGTGCGCGTGCCGATGAGGACACGGCTCGGGGCGGTGGATGCGTGGTCGGGACCGGTGATCAGGAGCCTCGTGGACATGGGACCTCCGTGAGAGCCGCAGGCTAGCGGAGCGGCGCCGGCCTTGCAACGACCTGCACCCCGGGCGTAGCATCGGAGGCGGTCGGGCGTCCGCACAGGAGCAACCCCATGAAGAGATGGATCCTCAGCGCTGCGCTGCTCGCGGCGCTCACCGGGTGCGCCGACGACGCGGACCAGGGCGCGGGAGTGACCGACACGGGCGCGGGGCAGGACACGACCTCCGCGGACACCGCCGGCGCAGATTCCACGACGGACGGGGGAGATACGGCGTCCCTCGACACCTTGGATGACGCGGGGCCCGGCGACACCGTCGCGTCTGACGCAGGACCGGGAGATGCTGGCCCGCAGGACGCCGGCGACGCCCCGACGCCAGACGCCGGCGACACCGCGCACTCCTGTGAGGGCGTCGCGCCCCTGTGCGCGCCGAGCTGCGGCGGTGACGTCTTCTACGGCCCGGCGATCTGCGAGGGGGGCGCCTGGGTCTGCGAGGAGGGCGTCCTCCGCACGGACTGCCCTCCGTTCACCTGCTGGGGAGAGAAGGCGCCCGGCGAGATCTGCACCGACCAGGGCTGGGCGTGCGCGCCCGACGCGGCCGCCTTCGCAGAGTGCCACCAGACCATGTGCCTGACCTGCGCCGGCTGGACCGACTCGCCCCCGACGGCCGGCTGCGCCTGTTCCTGTGAGGCGGAGCACGTGGTGTGCGAGAAGGTGGCGCAGGCCTGCGAGCCCACGAGCGAGTCTGGTCTCGACGGAGCGTCCATCACCATCGGCGCCATCGACTGCACCTTCACGCTGGCGGAGGCTGCCGCGGGCATCTCCATCCCCTACACCGTCACGATCACGGAGCCGCTGGGGGGCGTCATCGCACTGCCCCAGGACGGGGGCCAGTGTGACCAGCCCGGACCGAGCGGCCTGATCACGTTCGAGCGCCTCGCCGGAGGGGACGTGTACTACTGCCTGTGTGACTCGGGCCTGTGCCAGGGGCCAGATGAGACACCGAAGACGCTCTCACCGGGGAGCTGGCCGGGCACCTTCTCGTGGGACGGCCGCGAGTGGTTCGGTCCGTCGGACTTCGGCAACCCGAAGGGCGACCCCTTCCCGCCGGGAGACTACACGCTCACGGTGAGCGCCAAGGGCAAGGTCGTGACCGAGGACAGCATGACGCCGTTCGAGGTCAAGGCGACGGTGATGATCCATCTGGTGCCCTAGTAGGGCGTCGCCGAAATGATGATGCAACCGGGAGGGCCGATCCATCCCCGCCAGACGCCCGGCCCAAGCTTGAATTACCCTGAGTATTCCTGCGCCTGGCCCGAGCGCCTGGCGGGGCGCCTCGACCCTCCGGATTGCATCATCATTTGTG
>BTVJ01000063.1:0-41573 GCA_045863395.1 Myxococcales bacterium | reverse complement strand
GACGACGACGGCGACGGCGTGCTGGATGGCGCCGACAACTGCCCGCTCGTGCCCAACGTGAACCAGAAGGACACGGACGGCGACAAGAAGGGCGATGCTTGCGACGAGGACGACGACAACGACGGCATCCTCGATGGGAGCGACAACTGCCCACTGACGCCCAACCCGGACCAGTCCGACCTGGACGGAGACGGCGTGGGCGACGCCTGCGACACGGACGACGACGGCGACGGCGTGGAGAACGCCAAAGACAACTGCCCGCTCGTGGCCAACCCGGATCAGGAGGACAACGACACGGACGGCAAGGGCGACGCGTGCGACGACGACGATGACAACGACGGGGTCCTCGATGGCGCCGACAACTGCCCCTTCACCGCCAATCCCGGTCAGGAGGACACGGACAGCGACGGCTTCGGCAACGCGTGCGACGACGACGACGACGGCGACGGGATCCCAGACCTCATCGACAACTGCCCGCTGTTCCCGAACCCGGACCAGCTCGACCTGGACGGCAACGGGAAGGGCGACGCCTGCGACGACGACGACGATGACGACGGCATCCCCGACGGAGATGACAACTGCCCGACCACCCACAACCCGGGGCAGACGGATTCGGACAGCGACGGGCTGGGCAACGCCTGCGACGACGACGACGACAACGACGGCCTCCTCGACGAGGACGACAACTGCCCGACGGTGCCGAACCCGGAGCAGGAGGACGCGGATGCCGACGGCCTGGGCGACGCCTGCGATCCCGACGACGACAACGACGCGGATCCGGACGCCACCGACTGCGCGCCCTTCGACTCGTCCGTCTACACCGGTGCCCCTGAGGTCTGTAACGGGATCGACGACGACTGCGACGGACTCGTCGACGAGTCGGGCGCCGTCGGCTGCTCGGTGAAGTACCAGGACGCGGACGGAGACACCTATGGCCTCTCGGCATCTGGGACGTGTCTGTGCCAGGCGACCGGCAGCTTCACGGCCACCGTTGGCGGCGACTGCAATGACAACGACGTCGCGGTCAACCCGGCAGCGACCGAGAGCTGCAACGGCAAGGACGACGACTGCGACGGGGCGGTGGACGAGCAGGACGCGAGCGGCTGCGTCACCTACTACCGTGACCAGGACGAGGACCAGTACGGGTCGGCGACGTCCCAGTGTCTCTGCGGCCCGACCGGCAACTTCACGGCGCTCCAGGGCGGCGACTGCAACGACCTGGCCGCCGACGTCAATCCCGGTATGGCTGAAGCCTGCAACGGCAAGGACGACGACTGCGACGGCCTGGTCGACGAGGCCGGAGCTGGGGGGTGCAGCGACTTCTTCAAGGACGCGGATCAGGACGGCTTCGGAGTGACCGGCGACACACAGTGCCTCTGCAAGGCGTCGGCGACCTACTCCGCCACCAAGGGCGGCGACTGCAATGACTCCTCGGCCGCCGTCTACCCCGGAGCCGTGGAGACCTGCAACGGCATCGACGACAACTGCGACGGCAAGGGCGACGACGAGAACGCGACCGGCTGCAAGACCTTCCTGATGGACCAGGACGGCGACTCCTACGGCATCGCCGGCAACACGAAGTGCCTGTGTGGCCCTACCGCTCCCTACACCGGCCTCCAGGGTGGCGACTGCAAGGACAACGACGCGACCGTCTACCCTGGGGCCACCGAGGTGTGCAACGGCAAGGACGACGACTGCAACGGCGGCACGGATGAGCCGGGCGCTGGCGGCTGCACCACCTACTTCAAGGACGCGGACGGTGACACCTTCGGGGTCACCGGCGACGTCAAGTGCCTGTGCGCCGCCGCCTACCCCTATGCGGCGACCGCTGGCGGCGACTGCGCCGACGACCAGGTGCTCGTCTACCCGGGCGCGACGGAGAAGTGCAACGGCAAGGACGACAACTGCGACGGCCTGGTCGATGAGCAGGGAGCGACCGGCTGCACCGACTACCTGAAGGATGCAGACAGCGACGGGTACGGCGTCACGGGTGACAAGCAGTGCCTCTGTGCTCCAAAGGCGCCGTACACCGCGACCAACGGCGGGGACTGCAACGACGCGAAGAACACGGTCAACCCCGGAGAATCCGAGAAGTGCGGAAACACGACGGACGACGACTGCGACGGGCTCGTCGATGAGGAGGGGGCGCAGGGGTGCTCCGTGTACTACGAAGACAAGGACAAGGACACCTTCGGCAATGGCAGCGTCTCCAAGTGTCTGTGCTCGGCGGCGGGCGACTTCACGGCGAACAAGAGCGGCGACTGCGCGGACTCGGACGCCGCGGTCAACCCGAGCGCGGCGGAGCAGTGCAACGGCAAGGACGACAACTGCAATGGCCTCGTCGACGAG
The DNA here is from genome assembly GCA_045863395.1 of Myxococcales bacterium. Taxonomy (GTDB): domain Bacteria; phylum Myxococcota_A; class UBA9042; order JABWCM01; family BTVJ01; genus BTVJ01. The sequence continues at coordinate 39,224 of BTVJ01000063.1, read as the reverse complement.
GTGGGCGCGGCCGGGTGCTCCACCTGGTACGAAGACCTGGACAGCGACACGTGGGGCAACAGCGCCCAGTCCAAGTGCCAGTGCGGTGCGGCCGGTTCCTTCAAGGCAACGAAGGGCGGCGACTGCAACGACTCGGACAGCGCCGTGAACCCCGGGGCGACCGAGAGCTGCAACGGCAAGGACGACAACTGCAACGGGCAGGTCGATGAGATTGGCTCCCAGGGGTGCACGACCTACCTGAAAGACGGCGACAGCGACGGCTACGGCGTGACGGGCCAGTCCCAGTGTCTGTGCGCGTCGTCCTCGCCCTACACGGCGACCCTGGGGGGGGACTGCAACGACACGGACGCCACCATCAACCCGGGCAAGACGGACATCTGTAACGGCAAGGACGACAACTGCGACGGCAGCATCGACAACGGGACCGCGACGCAGCTCTGCGGGACCGTGAACAACGGGACCCCGATCTGCACCAACGGCTCTTGCAGCGTGGCATCGTGCACCACCAACTACTACAACCTGGACACCCTGTTCGCGAACGGCTGTGAGTGCCAGGGGCAAGGTGGGGAGCCCACGGGAGGCGAGGCGTGTACGACGCCGGTCGACCTGGGGACCCTGTCCGACGCCACCGCCGCGGGCGTGAAGAAGCTGCAGAGCGGCAACATCGTGCCTGCGGGAGACAGCGACTGGTTCAAGTTCGTTGCGCAGGACACCGCCGACTCGTCCTGCGACAACTTCCACCCGCGCGTGATGTTCACGAGCAACCCGTCTGGGCAGTTCGTGTTCGACATCTACAAGGATGGCTGCGCTGCCGGCAACAAGGCGTGCACCGCGAGCGTGGACTTCGACGTGAAGACGGACTTCTACACGGCAACCGGGACGACTGGCGCGGTTGGGGGCGAGTGCCCCTGCGATCCGGTCGCGTCCGACTACTACACCGTGCCCAACAAGCACCGGTGCACCGACAACAGCGCCACCTACCTGATCCGGGTCTACCGCAAGGACGGCTTCGCGGTGACCTGCGACGCCTACCAGTTCGAGGTGAGCAACGCGGCCTACGCCACGGCGCCTGGTGGCGAGTGCTGCGCGGCAAAGGCCGGTGCTGGCTGCTCGAACCTGGCCGTCCAGACCTGCGTCTGCAACGCGGACTCCTACTGCTGCGCCACCGCGTGGGACTCGCTCTGCGCCAACGAGGTCACGTCCCTCGGATGTGGAACCTGCCCCTGACCGTAGCTGAAGGCGGGCTGAGACCTTCGGGGGGCCAGGGCAGGCCCCCGGATCAGAGCACCTTGGTCAGCGTCACCAGATCGTCGTCCGTGTCATAGAAGTCCGGGAGCCTGGACGCGATCTGGTAGCCTGTGCGCAGGTAGAAGGCGAGGGTGCCGTCGTAGCCCTCCCGTGTGGAGGTCTCCACGCGGATCAACCCGCCACCACCTTCGCGGACTCGTCTCTCGAGGTCCTCGACCAGTCGCCGCCCGATGCCTGCACCCCGGCGCGCGCCGTCCACGGCCATCCAGTAGAGGTCGAAGGTGCGCCGCGTCATGGGAGTCCGCCCGTAGCACAGGTAGCCGACCACAGCGTCGCCAGCCAGGGCGACGATGGTCTGGTAGCCCGACTCCGGCCGGTGGATGCTGTCGTCGATGAGCTCCTGAGCGACCTGGATCTCATCCGCGGTGAAGTTCTCGGTGCGCTGCAGGAGGTCCGCGAGGGCCTCGCGGTCCGCAGCAAGGATGGCTCGGATCTGCATCGGTCTCCTACGCCGGGTCGGCGATGATGGATGCGAGAGCCTCGTGGGCGCCGCCCGTCGGATCGTCGGCGAGCGCCGGGACGAAGATTCGCCGAGGGGAGCTGCCACGGCGGTCCGCCGCCTTCCGGTTGCGGGAGGGCCAGCTCCAGCCACGAGCGGCTCCCGGGGCTGACGCCTGCGCCGCGATGTCGGCCACGAAGGTCGGGTGGTCAATGCCCACGGACGCCGCTGCCAGGCACGCCCCGGCGTCCGGGTGGATGTCGGGGTTCGGATTCACGTCGATGACGCGCGGCCGCCCCGCCGCGTCGAGGCGAAGGTCCACGCGCCCGTAGCTCGTGGCTCCAAGCGCAAGGAACGCCGCGCGGGAGGTGCGAACGACCGCGCGGAGCAGCACAGGTCCGAGGGCGTCGCCGCAAGGGCGCGACTCCGCCTGATAGTCTGGGGTCCCAGGCGTCCACTTGCAGTCGTAGGTCACGATGGGGGCGCAGCCGGCCGGCAGTGCGCTGAAGTCTATCTCGGTCGGGACGTACCGTCCCCGAAAGGGGTCGGGGAAGATCGCGACGTTGAGCTCCCGCCCGGGCAGATACTCCTCCACGAGATACGGACCCGGGACCCGTGCAGCCAGGCGCTCGAGCTGGCGGCGCAGCTCGCCGACGTCACGCACCACGGACGACTGCTCGACGCCGATGGAGGCGTCCGTCCGGGCGGGCTTGACGAAGAGCGGGAAGTCCAGACCGCCCCACGGGAGGTTGATGATGCGGTCCGGGTCGTGGATCGCGAACCCGCGGGGCACGGGGACCCCTCGCGAGCGCAGGCGCTCACGGGCGGCGTCCTTCGCGTGGGCGAGGGCCAGGGCGGCGGGGCCGTTGCCCGTGTAGGCGATGTTGGCCGCTTCGAGGGCAGCGGGCACGTCAGGCTCCCGGTGAGGGTCCCCGCCCAACGACTCGACCAGATTGAAGACGACTCCGATGCCGGCATCGCGCAGGCGCTCCGGCAGGTCGTCGATGGCGTCGGAGACGGTGAGAAGGACGGGATCCCAGCCAGCGACGGCGAGGGACGCGGCTACCGCCTGGGCGGTCTCGGCGACGCCCGCGTCGGCGGCATGGGAGGGAGGTTCCGCATCCTCCTCCACGATGTCCAGGGTGGCGTAGTCCGTATTGTAGAGGACCGCTACCTTCGTCCCCTGGCCCTGTGGAGGTCTTTCGGCGCCGCTCATGGGTTGCAACCGCGGGTACTGCTGGGCACTTGTCATGGAGCCTCCGGGCCGTCCGGAGCGGCCCCAACTATACGCGCCATTCGTGCCGTCCTGCTACGGGAAAGTGCGCGGCGCACGCACCGAACGGGTCGCCTACCGGTGACCACAGGAGATGTGTGCCCGCACATCTCTCTTTGTACGGCGCACAGCTCCGTGTATGGTTCTGCGCGGGAAGTGCGACCGGAGGATCGAGATGCGGACCCGATGGACGGTGTGGGTGTGGGGCCTGTTTGCGGTGTTCTCTGCTGCGCTCGCCACCTCGTGTGGCGATGAGGGGCTGACCCCGGGCGGTGGCGGCGCCGACGCGGACGTGGGCGCAATCCAAGGAGCCGACGCGGGTGTGCTCTTCGACATCGGGGCCTGGACCGACGGCGGGGTCCCCGGGCGCACCAAGGACACGACCTTCGGGGGCGGAGACGTCTCGACCCTGGACAGCCAGACGGACGCGGCCCCCCCGGTCGCCGGCTGTGAGGAGGCCGGCGGGTTCCTCTGCGACTGCGAGAGCAACGCACAGTGCCAGAGCGGCTACTGCCTCCCGACGGCGGACGGGAACAAGTGCACCCAGGCGTGCCAGGACTCCTGTCCTGCAGGCTGGAAGTGCTCGGCGCTGGCGGGACTGGAGCCTGGATCGGTCTACCTCTGCGAGCCACCGTTCCCGTTCTTGTGCGACCCGTGTATGGACAGCAAGGACTGTGGCTTCGTGGGCCAGGCGAACGCGTGCGTCGCCCATGACGACGGCGCGGGCTCGTTCTGCGGGACCGCGTGCAAGGCGGACCCCGACTGTCCTTCGGGCTACACGTGCCGGAGCGAGGGGCTGCCGTCGCCGCAGTGTGTCCCGGGCGGGGCCTGCGCGTGCTCCAAGCTGGCGGTCCAGCTCGGTCTACAGACTGCCTGCTCGGTGACCAACGAGCATGGTACCTGCCTGGGGACGCGGCGCTGCGAGGCGACGGGGCTCACCGCCTGCGACGCGAAGGCTCCGGCGGCGGAGACATGCAACAGCGCAGACGACGACTGCAACGGCGTCGTGGACGACATCGCGGCCGAGCCCTGCACGGCGCAGGGCCCGGGGGGCGCGTGTGACGGGGTGACCTATTGCGACGGCGCCACGGTCGCTTGCACCGCGGCCAGTCCAAAGGCCGAGACGTGCAACACCCTGGACGACGACTGTGACGGCCAGGCCGACGAGGACACCTGTGACGACGAGATTCCATGCACCGATGACGTCTGCACCGACACGGGGACCTGCAAGCATCCGATCTCCGCGGGTTCCTGCTTGATCGTGGGCGCGTGCGTCCAGGCAGGGGCCAGCAACCCCCAGAACCCCTGCCAGAAGTGCGAGCCGTCCGTGTCGACGACAACGTGGAGCCCTGCGGACGGTGTGTCTTGTGACGACGGCGACCCCTGCACCAAGGGCGACGTGTGTGGCGGCGGCGCCTGCGCCGGCACGAAGTATACGTGTGACGACGGGCTCCCCTGCACGAACGACGCCTGTGACGGGCTGGGCGGTTGTACCGCGGCCGTCGCTGCCGGCGCGTGCCTCATCGCGGGGCAGTGCGTCACCGCCGGCGCCACCAAGCCCGGAGGAGGCTGCCTGATGTGCGCCCCGAGCGCCTCCACCACGGACTGGACTCCGTCCGAAGGCGCCGCGTGCGATGATGGAGATCCGTGCACTCTCCAGGACACCTGCAACGGCGGGCTGTGCAAAGGGAAGCCCATCGACTGCTCCAGCCTCGGAGATGCCTGCAACTTGGGGATCTGCGTCGGCGGCGCGTGCACGAAGTCGCCGGTCCCCGGGGGCTGCAATGACGACAACCCGTGTACGACGAGCGACCAGTGCGTCGCCGGCGTGTGTGTGGGCACGACGAAGGACTGCAGCGCCTGGGACACGCCGTGCACCAAGGGAGTGTGCCAGGCCGGCCAGTGCACGTCGCAGAACGTCAGCGGCCCCTGCGACGACCAGGACGCCTGCACGGACAACGACCAGTGCGTCCAGGGGGAGTGCAAGGGTACGGCGAAGGACTGCAGCGCCCAGACGGATGCCTGCAACGTGGGCATCTGCTCGGGGGGGACCTGCGGCAAGCTCCCCAAGCCCGGCTCCTGCAACGACGGCGACTCCTGCACGGTGAACGACGCGTGCTTCAACGGGACCTGCGCCGGCACCCCCAAGGACTGCTCGTCGCTGAGCGACTCGTGCAACGCGGGCGTGTGCTCGTCGGGGACCTGCGTCAAGAGCCCGGTCAACAACACCTGCAACGACGGCGACTCCTGCACCACGGGCGACAAGTGCGTCGGCGGGCAGTGCGTCGGCACGGCGCTCAACTGCAGCAGCTTCACGGACCAGTGCAACACGGGTGTGTGCATCGGGGGCGCATGCAAGGCCCAGCCGAAGACGGCGAGCTGCAACGACAACAACTCCTGCACCACCAACGACACCTGCACGGCCGGCGTGTGCGGCGGCACCCCGATGACGGACACGTACGAGCCGAACAACGGCTACGTCGGCAAGTCGATCACCAACACCTCGGACTGCGACGCAGCCGGAAAGTACTCGCTCAGCGCCACGCTCTACCCGCAGGGAGACGAGGACTGGTTCTACTTCAAGGTCAGCGACAACGCGGGCTGCGACGTGGAGCCCCAGGTGGAGCTGGCGGTGCCCTCGGGCGTGGACTACGACCTCTGCGCCTACTTCGAGTGCAACAACGGCTCCTCGGTGGACCTGGACTGCCTCACGGGCACGAAGGTGTCGGGCCCCAAGGCGGGGACCGCCGGCTGCTGCTCCACAGCGACGGGCTCCCAGTCCGAGACCGTGCGCCTCGGCCCGAGCTGTAGCTGGCTCGGGACGGGGGACGAGTCTGGCTACGTCGACATCCGCGTCTACAAGAAGAGCGGCACCGCGACCTGCACGCCGTACACGTTGAAGTGGGGAGACTCGTAGAGGGCTCCGGACGGGCTATTTGAACTTGCAGATCCGCACCATCGAGTGACCGCCCGGGAGCGCCGTCCCCATGCTCTGGAGGAAGGCGTTGGCCAGGGTGATCGCCTCGATCTTGCACTGCATCGTCGCGGGGCAGTCCTTGTCCGTGGCGCAGAAGTTCGTGCACCACATCGTGGTGTTCGGCGCTGGCTTCAGGTTGAGGCACTTGCCGCTGCGGCACTGGCTGTTCTGCGTACACACCGATCCCGAGGGCGCCGTCGTGCTGGAGGCTCGGTTGAAGCACCCCAGGACGGCGTCGTAGGTCTTGGTCTGGAACTGCGGGTCATAGGGGACCGTCTCCGCGATGGGCTTGGTGGAGTGCAGCACGATGTTGCACTGCTGCGCGTACTGGCACTCGTCGTCCGTGACGCACAGGGGCGCGCACTTGCCGTTGGTCGACAGCAGATCGCAGTGCCCGCTCTGGCACACCGCCGAGTTGCCGCCACAGGCCTGCCCGTCGGGCAGCCCCTGCGGGAACGTGGACGTCGGGGAGCAGACCCCCTGGAAGCCGAGCTGGATGTCACCCGCCGGGTGACACACGTGGGCGACCTGGGTGCAGTGGGTGTCGCCGGAGCATGTGCTGACGCACGTGTGATCCGCGCAGACCTCGCTCTGGCACTGCCAGCCGTCGACGCAGGAGGAGTCGTTGGCCCCGGCGCCAGCGTTGACGGGCGGCCGGCAGAACGAGACGTTGGCGCTGCCCGGCATGTGGACGCAGATCTGGCCCGCTTTGCAGTCGGCTGGGCCGCCGCACGGGTCGCTGCACCGCTTGACGCCCTCCGTTGGCCAGAGCCCGCACAGGCGCTCCGGGTAGCAGTCCGTGTGGTAGCCACACGAGATGTTGGACGGGCACCCTACCTCGTCCTGCTGGTCGGTCAGGCCATCGCAGTCGTCGTCGACGCCGTTGCCACACACCTCCGCGACGCCTGGGTTGACGGCTTTGTCGGCGTCGCTGCAGTCGCTCCCGCCACAGGCCATGTCCGGGTAGCCGTCGCCGTCCTTGTCTTTGAGCGGACCGGGCTTGCACGCGCCGCCCACGCAGGTGTCACCGATGGTGCACACGGCGCCGTCGTCGCAGGGGCCCGCAACGGGTGTCGCAATGCAGGCTCCCTCGCTGCATTCACCAGTGGTGCAGGGGTTGCCGTCGTCCAGCGCGCAAGGACCGCTCACCGGGCCCGCCACACAGGTGCCCTTGTCGCACGCGCCAGCGACGCACGGACTTGCGTCGTCCAGGGTGCACGGGCCGACGAGCGGCGCGTGCGTACACCCCCCGCCTCCGCAGCCGTCCGTGGTGCATGGGTTCCCGTCGTCGCAGTCCGTCGGGTCGCCGGCACAACCGCCGGGGCCACACACGTCGTCACCGGTACAGGGGTCTCCGTCGTCGCAGGCCTTTCCCAGGGCCGCGGACCAGGAGTCCGGCGCCTGATTCGGCAGGCACCGCTTGCACGGGTCGCCAGGCGAGGGCTGGCTCTCGGTCCAGCAGGTGCCCTCGATCACGCAGAAGCCGGGGAGGATCGTCTTCGTGCATACTCCGTCCGCACACCCATCTTGAGTACACGGCAGGCCGTCGTTGCAGGGGATGGGCGTGCCCGCGCACGCGCCGCCCTGGCACTGGTCGTTCACCGTGCACAGGTCGCCGTCGTTGCACGGACTCCCAGCGGGGCAGCTCGTGCCCGTGTCCGTCACAGCCTCCGCGTCCGGTGGGGGACCAGTGTCCTCCGGCGCCGCGGGACCCGTGTCCGGGGGGCCGGCGTCCGGCGCGCCCGTACCGACGTCGGTCTGCACGCCGGGGGTCCCGTAGTTCGGGCCGCCTGAGTCCGCTGTGCCGGTCCCGCCCGATGCCGTGACGACCGGATCGCCGCCGCACGCCGCGACGGTGAGCCATAGGAACATCGTGTGGTGTCTCATGGGCGGGACGCTACCAGACGGTGGTCACCGCTTCCAGACGGTGCTTTGAACAGGGAGGGGGCTGCGCGCTACTTCTGGTCGAGCAGGCTCTCGATGCGCCGCAGGATCAAGGCGACCTCCTCCGCCTTGAAGCCCACCTCGCGCTGCCGGACGATGCCCTGCCTGTCGATGAGGAAGGACGTGGGCATGGCGTTGATGTCGAACATGCCCATGACCTTTGCCTCCGGGTCCAGCGCCACGGGGTAGGTCGGGTTGAACTGCTCGGCGAAGGTCTTGGACTGGGCCGAGTTGCGATCCACGCCGACCGCGACCACCTGGAAGCCGCGGTCCTTCAGCTTGTCGGCCCAGTCGCCGAGCTGGGGCAGCTCGCGCTTGCACGACCCGCACCACGACGCAAAGAAGGTCAGGTAGGTGACCTTGCCCTTGGTCATGGCCGTCGTGAAGCGCCCCCCGGCCGTGGTCTCCAGGTCGATGGGGGGGAGCGGCTTGCCGATGACGTCCCCGCCCGCCTCCACGAGCTGCGCCGCCTCCACGGGCTTCTGCTCTACGCGCTGGTCCGAGCAGCAGCGGAAGCCCGTGGTGTTGTTGCGCACCCCGGGCCCGAAGGTCGTCGTCCGGCGGTTGCAGGCGGCGCGCTCCCCGCCGCGCCAGTCGCCGCCCTCCAGGGACGCCGCCGACTCCTCCTGGCCGACCCACTCCATCAGGTTGCCCGCCAGGTCGAAGATGCCGTCGGGGGTGCGACAGTCCTGGCTGGCGCCGGTCTTGCCGGGCTCGCCCTTGTACTCGTCCTCCGTGTCGCGGCAGGTGCCCTTCTCGTAGAAGACGCCGTACGGATACATACGGCCCTCCACGTCGTCGTCGGCGAAGAAGCCGTTGCCGTTGTTGTCGACGGCCGGCGTGCCCGTGCAGGCGGACACCCACTCCTCCTCCGTACACATGCGCTTTCCTGCCTTCTCGCACGCGGCCTTGGCGTCGTACCAGCTCACCTGGGCCGGCGCCACGCCCGCGACACTGACCGCCCGCCCCTGGGCATCGATGGAGCCCTCGTAGGCATCGATCCAGAACGTGCTGCCCGCGGTCTTCGCCTGCACCTGGTCCTGCGGAGCAGCGGCGACGACCACCTGCTCCTCGGCGTCGTCCATCTCGATGGACTTCTGAATGTAGTAGTCGATGATCTCCTTGCCCGCGGAGCCGCTGATCAGGCGCCCGTTGACGTAGGCGCGGGGCGTCCCGTAGATCCCCGCCTTGCTCGCGGCGGCGATGTCCGCCTGAATCTTGGCCTTCGTCGCCGGCTCGCCTAGGCAGGCCTCCCACTTCGCCATGTCGAGGCCCAGATCGCGTGCGTAGCCCTTGACGCTCTCCAGATCGAGTCGCTGCTGGTTGTCGTAGAGCTTGTCGTGCATCTCCAGGAACTTGCCCTGGACGCCCGCGCAGTAGGCCCCATAGCTCGCGGTGCACGCGTGCTCGTGCATCCGGTCGCCGCCCATGCGCGGGTTGCAGTCCGCGTTCATCGGGTAGTGCTTCATCACCCAGCGCACCTGGTCGCCCCACTTCTTGTGGAGCGGGCGCATGTTCAGGTCCAGGATGCGGCAGTAGCCGCACTGGAAGTCCGCGAACTTGACCACCGTGACCTTGGCGGTCTCGGGTCCGAGCGGGAAGTCGTCTGCACCTACCGGCGCCTCGTAGAAGGACAGGCCGTTGTCGGTCATCTTGGCGACGGGCTTCTTGACGCGGCGCACCGTTCGCGTGGCCGGCTCCGGGGTCGCCGCCTGGGTGCCGCCCTGCGTGGCGCTGCCTTGCATGGCCCCGCCCGGCGCGGGCGCCGCGACCGCCACGGGCTCGGCGGGCACGTCGACCAGCTCGTACTCGCCGTCGAACTCCGCCGCGATCTGGGCATCGAGCTTCTCTTTGAACTCCGCGACCATGCCGTCGCGGGTCACCGTGTACCAGACGTGAGAGGACAGGAAGCCCACGATGACCACTGTCACCACCGACACGAGCGGCTTGCGGAAACCACCCACCACGCGAACGATGCCACCTACGAACGCGCCGACCCCCTCCCGCGCTGCGAAGAACGCGAGCGCGAGGGACCCCAGGTTGACGGCGTAGAGCGCCATGCAGAAGGGGCATAGGGTCCCGAGCTGCGTCATGGAGATGGACCCCAGGTACGCGGCGTGGGCAACGGTGAGGGTCGCGATGCCGCCGAGCAGGTGCAGCGCCTGGCGCCCGATCTCCGGGGCGCGGGGCTCCGTGCGCGTGGGCCGGGTGCGCAGGGCGAGCAGCGTCAGCCACAGCATCGCGAGGTACGTGGGGATGGCGAAGAGCGCGATGGGCAGCCCGAGCAGCGTGGACCACGCGGAGGTCTGGACGACGTCGCAGTTGAGCTTCGAGCCGAAGTTGCAGGCGCTCTGGAAGGCTGGGTCGTACTCCAGCCGCAGCTTGGCGTAGACGAGGTACGACGCGACCCCGATGCCGGCGACGAGCAAGGCGAGGACGGCGTACAGCAAGCCGCGGCGCGTCGCTGGCGTGTGGTTCCCGGCGGTGTCGGTCATGTCTGCTCCTGTATGATCGCGGCGCGTCGCAGGGGGCGGCGGGGCCCTGCGGGGCCACCGTCCACGAAGTCCTTCGCGCGCGTGTTTATTCCGAATCGTCTGCGTCGTCCAGCCCTTCACCGTTGGCTGAGAGCCACGCCTCCGCAGCGGCCTCGGCGGCTGGGTTGCTGCGCTCGCCTCGGACCTGGACTGCCTGGACCGTGGACGTGCCCCACTCCGCGTCCGTCCAGTCCAGCGGCAGGCGGTCCAGGCGGTCCGACTCCAGGTACTGTCCCACCCACGCGTCCAGGACATCGAGGAGCAGGTGGGTGCACTCCTCCGCGTCGCGCTCGGGCGACAGGGCCCGGTCCAGACGAGCCTCCAGCTGGAGGCGCATGGAGCCGTCGGCGCGCTCCAAGGTCAAGGTGACGCGGGCCTCGTGCGGATCTGTCTCGCCCGCCACCGAGAACCGCTCGTCGTGCCGCACCCAGGTGCCCCAGCGCTCGTGCAGCGCTTCAACGATCACCCGGGCTTCGCTCTTCGAGATGGACGGCCTCATGGGCGCCCAACCTAGCGCGATGAAGCCGGGAGATCAAAGCTCGTGGCGGGATGCTTCACGCTCCGGTGCAGGGGGGGACCAGGCGGGGCACGGCACGTTTTGACGCGGCGCGCCACCCGCTGCTATGCTCCCAGCCCTGGCCGAGCGTGCACGGGCCACTGCAACCGAGGACAAGATGCGGAAACAACGGCAGATCGCCATTGCGCTACTCGCAGCGGTGATCGGGGCCCCTTCGTGCGAGAGCGACACCAACCCCACGGGCGCGACGTCGAAGCCCGGCGGCAACGGCGGCGGGACGAAGCCGGGCGAGGACGTCGTCGACAGTGATACCAGCGCCGGAGAGGACACGGCCGGGCCCGTGCTGACGGGAGACCCGGTCTGGCGCCTCGTGGAGCTGGGCGAGAGCGCGACCTGGAAGGACCTGACCGGGTACGTCCGCGAAGACGGCACGTCGGTCGTGGCGCTGTGCGGCACCAACGGGGTGGTCGGCGTGTACGATGGCGTCACCCCGGTGTGGCGCAACCTCGGCATCGCCAACAGCATCAACGGGGTGTGGGCCCACGACGACGCGACCATGGTCGTGGCGGGCGACGGGGGGATCATCCGCCACTACGACGCAACCACCGGTGGCTGGACCGACGCCGCAGAGTACGGGCTCTACCCGAACCTGCCCGACTTCCTCGCCGTGGGCGGTGGCGCGCCCGACGACATCTACGCGGGCGGAGTGAGCGGCACCCTCTGGCACTTCGATGGGTTGGAGTGGTCCCCGGTGAAGGACCTCGCCCGCAATGGCGGCAGCCCCACCGACACGTCCGTCTCTTCCATCTGGGTCGACGCGGAGCAGCGCGCCTGGATCACGTCAGGCACGAACGTCATCTGGGGCAAGGGCTTCACATGGAACCGGTACGCGCCAGACCAGGCGTTCAAGCTGGAGGCGGTGCATGGCGCAGCGGGTGGGCCGGTCTTCGCCGTCGGCTGGAGCCCGAAGATCCTTCGCTACGAGGCCGGCGACTGGGCCCTGGACTCGGGGGGCATCGTTGCACCGCTGCTACCGGGGGTGTTCGCCTGGGCGCCGGACGGTGCCCTCGCAGTCACCCGCAACAAGACTCAGCCCCTCCTGATGTGGCGCATGACGGACGGTGCCCTCGCCTGGGACCGCGTCCGCGAGGAGGACGCCCTGGCCTTCACCAACACCGGCAAGGGGAAGGAGCCCATCAACGCCACTGCTCTGGAGCTGGGGAAGGTCTGGGGCACGGGCCCCGAGGACCTCACCATCCTGGTCAGCCCCGTTGCGGGAGGGACGTCCGCCGACCTGCTGCAGTTCAGGCGGTTCACCGCCGAGTAGGCATCAACGCAGCGGTCCGTGGAGGCTCACCCGAGCGCCCGATGCTCGCAGGCGCGCCTGGACCGTCTCTCTCTCCAACGACTGACGCGCCTCCTCGGCGCCGGCGACCCGCGAGCGGAGGTCCAGGGACTGCCCGAGGGATCGCGGCGGCGGGAGTAGAAAGGTCACGTCGTGTTTGCGCCGGGCCAGCGCCTGGAGCTGCCGCGTGACGGGTCCTGCGTCGTCGATGCCGAGGAGGTCCGTGATCACGACCACGGTGTGTGGTCCGCCCGGGCTCGTCAGCACCTGCTCCAGGGCTCGCGACAGGCCCGCCTCCCGCTCCCCGTCCCCCCACGTCGCGCGCAACGGGAGCTCGATCCCCTGCACACGGCAGAGCTGCCGGAGCGCCCGCATCTGGGGATCACTCGCCAGGTGGGCGTCCCCGTGGAGCCGCGGGACCGCCCCGCCCAGCTCCGGCAGGACCGCGCCCACCCAGGCGCTCATGGCGTCCCGATCCCAGAGGGCCTCGATGGGTGCCCGCCCCGAGGAGGGGCCATTGTCTGCGCGGAAGTCACGCCCCCACTGGCGGTGGAGGTACGTGCCTACGGCGGCGATCACGTCTGCGTCGGTCGCTGCCGTCACGGGCTCACGCATGGAAGTGTGCGCCTCCAGCAGGTGATCGGCCACGGCCACCAGGGCCCGCCTCCCGTCCGCTGCATGGACGTGAGCCCACACGTCCGCGTCGTAGCACAGCAGGCCGAACCGCACGCCCCCACGCGCGAGCTCCTGCGCCCAGGCGAAGGCGACGTCCGTCGCCCGATCCAGGAGCGTCTGGCCGCGGACGCCCCAGCGCATGGAGGGGCCCGTGTCCAGGAGCAGGTAGCACGACTGGGTGACCGAGCTCTCGAACTCCTTGACGACCAGCTTCCCCGTGCGGGCGCTCGCTTTCCAGGCGATGTGCTTGAACGGGTCCCCGGGGACGTGCTCCCGGAGCTCGCGCAGGTCGGTGCCCAAGCCGCGCACCAGGCTGCGGGCGGCGCCGAGGCTGTCCCGGGCCGACGCGCGCGCCGCGCTGCGACGCACGGGCAGCGTCGCTCGGGACGAGCGGAAGGCGGACCGGGGGAGCACCTTGAAGCGGGCCTCGATGGGGAGGTAGCCGACCACGGACACCAGCCGGTCGCCGAGGGGGAGCCGCACGTGCGCCCCGTGGATGAACCAGGTCCCCGCCTGGATGGGCCGAAGCCGAGCGGTGGCGCGCGCCTCGCCGTCAGGGGCGGTGTCGAGGGGCGGCACGTCGTCGAGCAGCTCGAGGGCCCCGGACGCCACAAGGGTGAGGCGGCCCGCGCGGATGGCGCGCCCGAGGCGCGTGCCAAGGGTCACCGGAAGGGTCAGGTCGTCGCCGACTGCGTGGATCTTGCGTGGCCCGACGGGGCTGCCGCAGGCGATGGCCAGGGGGCGCCCTGTGCGTCCCATGGTGCTCACCACGGCGCGGGCCCATGCTGCGACGACGAACAGCAGCGGCACGGAGCCCCACGCGAGCAGCACGGGGCGCCCGCCCAGCAGCCCGGACGTGATGAACACCAGCGCGGTCGCGAGGAGGAGGACGCCGCGGCGCTCGACCTGCACGCGCAAGGACAGGGGGGCGGCGTCTCGCGGGAGCTGCGCGGCCAAGCGCCTACTCGCGGGCGTAGCGGGTGGCCCGCAGCGCGTCCTGCAGCACGTCCGCCGGGCGCACGCCCTCCAGCTCCGCGTCGGGGGTGAGGACGACGCGGTGGGTCAGCACGAAGGGCGCCATGAACCGCACGTCGTCGGGCAGGGCGAAGTCGCGCCCCTGCAGGAGCGCCCGGATCTTGGCCGTCCGCATCAGGGCAAGGGAAGCGCGTGGAGAGGCACCGAGCAGGGCGTGCGGGTGCTCGCGGGTGAAGCGGGCGAGCCGGATCACGTAGTCGCGCAGGTCCGGCTCGATGTGCACCCGCTCCGCCTCCTGGATCAGGTCCAGGACCTCCTGCGGCGAGAGCACGACCTCCACGTCCGCCACGGGGTGGTTGTAGGTTGTCAGGATGCGCTGCTCCTCCTCGAAGGTGGGGTAGCGCAGCTCCAGCTTGACCATGAACCGGTCGACCTGGGCCTCGGGCAGGGGGTAGACCCCCTCCTGCTCCACCGGGTTCTGTGTCGCGAGCACCATGAAGGGTGGGTCCAAGGGGCGGGTGTCCCCTTCGACGGTGACCTGCCCCTCCTGCATGGCCTCCAGGAGGGCGGATTGGGTCTTGGCAGGGGCCCTGTTGATCTCGTCGCCGAGGACCACGTTGGCGAAGATCGGCCCCTTTCGGAGCACGAAGGTGTTGGTCGCCAGGTCCAGCACGTAGGTGCCCGTGATGTCGGCGGGCAGCAGGTCCGGGGTGAACTGGACCCGCCGGAAGGTCAGGCCCAGCGTGCGGGCGAAGGCCTTGACCAGCGTGGTCTTCGCGATGCCCGGCACGCCCTCCAGCAGCGCGTGGCCTCGGCCCAGCAGCGCCGTGAGCAGGACGTCGACGACGCCGTCGTCACCGATGTAGACCTTCTTGATCTCCGCGATCATCCGGGCGCGCCGGTCCCGCGCCAGCTCCACCGCCTCCTGCAGGGGGCGCCTGTCCCGGGGGGGCGTCGCCTCTGCCGCGGAGTCCGGCGATGGCGCCGAGGATGTGCCGTGCGTCGTCATCGAGCGCCTCGAATTCGCTTGCGGAGACGGGGCGGGGCGGGCCCGCAGCCGCGGGTACGCTAACGGACAGGGGCAGCAGGTTCAAGACCTTTCGCCGGAGCGCGTCCCGGGCCTGCGGGTCACGGGGATGCACGCGGCCGGCCAGGGTGCGCGCCGCGCGCTCCAGGTCCGCCGCCGCATCGGAGGCGGGGCCGAGGCGCTGGCGTCGCAGGGCGGCGCGGACCGTGGCCGCGATGGACGCGGCCGCTCCCCGGAAGTCTGCCCGGTGCCGCGCACCCGCCATGCCCGCCGCCACGATCTCTGATGCGGCCGGAACCTCCGCGGGCACCGCCGGCACCGGGTCGTGGACGGCCGCTCGCCGCCCGAGCCGGAGGGTCGCAAGTCCCAGGACCGCGAGGGTCAGGAGGAGGAGCGCCCGCAGGCGGGGGCCCTCACCAAGGCTCCCGGAGGCGCGCGACACGAAGGCGTCGATGATGGAGACCGACTCGAGGAAGAGCCCGTCCAGCGTCGACCGGTCCCGCGCGCTGCGCGGGTCGTAGCGACCGACCCAGCGGGTCGACGGCGTCGCCAGCGTCACCTCGCAGCTCTGGCCGGTGCAGTAGTACCGCAGCAGGTTGGCCGCGAGCTGCTTGTCCCCGTGCTGGTGGAGCATCTCATTGATGAACACGCTCCCGTCGGCCACCGCCAGCAGGGCGCCGCGCCCGACCCGCGCCTCGGCGATGAACGCCGCCCCGCCCGCGTAGCGGAGGATCGCCGTCGCGCCGTCGGACAGCTCGAAGGACGTCGGGTGGTTCCCCACGATGCGCCCACCGACGCCGCGAATGTTGAAGAAGAGGAAGTGCTCCTCACCGGGCTGGAGCACCGGGAACGAGGGGTCGTCGTCAAGGAAGTCGTCGTGGCGCAAGACGCCTGGCACCTTGTGGATGCCGACGCGGTCCAGCAGCGGGTCCGAGGCGCCGAAGTCGTCGAGCACCACCGCGTGACCACCGTCTCTCAGGAAGGCGAGCAGGCTGTCCACGTCCGGCGGGAGGCTCGGGCTGACGAGCACGAGGACCGTGTCGGGGTCGACGGTCGCCCAGTCCACCTCATCTGCGAGCTGGAGCGAGACACGGGCCTCTCGGGCAGTCTCAAGCAGATAGGAAGATCCGTTCCACTCCCTGCTCTGCGGATCATAGTCGCTCGCCCACGTGTTCGTCGTGACGAGCAGCAGGAGGGTCACAAGCATCCTCACGGTTGCTCCTCCGCGGCCGCCCGTACCCTGTCCACGGCCTCTGGCCCTGCGCACGCGTCCCCGTAGTAGACGTGCTCGAAGGCCTCGGTCAGCCTGGCGAGGGCCGCCGCGTCGTGTCCGGAGCGCTCGGCGAGGAACGCCGCGATGTCCCGCGGGGTGAGGAGGCCGAACGCGCCGGCGCCGGCATCCGGTTCGACCCGGCTCCGGTATACGGCGGCGGCCTCGTCTCGGACGGAGCGCAGGAGCCCGAGCACGCGCCCGTGGTGGGGGACCCAGACGGGGAGCCGCGCCGGCAGGAAGCCGCGGGCTGCGATGAGGAGCGCGTGCTCGCCTGGGGGCAGGGGGCCCAGCTCGAAGCGCCCGTCAGGGCCCGTCGTCGCGGCATCGCCGGCGGCTCGGACGGACGCGCCACCCACGGGGGCCCCCGTGGCGGCGTCGACCACCACTCCCGCGACGCGATCCGCGGGGATCGAGGCCTCGTGAGGCGTCGGCGGGGGCGGGACCGCGAGGGTGCGCGGAGGCGGCGGGGGCGAAGCGGAGCGTGGCGCAGCGCGCCGGAGTCGCGCCAACGGTCGGAGGCGCACGAGCCAGGCCGCGCCCATCACCGCCAGTGCCCCCGCGAGGGCCCACAGGTAGGCTTCGAGGGGGACGCGGGGGGGCTCGGGCAGCAGGGCGTCCACTGGCTCAGAGACCGACGCGCGCCGCCACGGCTCGGCCGGGCTGTAGGCTCCGCGCAGCGTCATGGACCGGGAGCCGCGGCACAGGGGCGTCTCCGCATCGGGCGGGCACGCATCGGACAGCGTGCGCCGCGTGATCGCCACGGTCCAGCGGCCATCCTCTCCCGTGACGCCAAGCGCGACCGGCAGCTCATCGGCCAGGAGGGTGACGAGGCCACCCTGCACGGGTCCACGGGCGTCGGCCAGCAGGCCGGAGGCGCGCAGGGACGGCGAAGCCCCCTCCGTCGCCGCCACCTCCAGGGTCAGGGTCGTCGGCGACACCAGCAGGAGTCGGGCTGCAGCGGAGGCGGCGTTCGTATCGGCGGCCTCCGGGGCGCGCACCTGAACGGGCACCTCCCCAGGGCCACCGAGACCCTCGGTGGACAGGGCGGCGGTCGCCCGGCCGTCTGGCCCCGTGCGCAGGGGGCGCGGGGGGCCGCCCGCGATGCTCACCGTGAGCTCCAGGTCTCGCACGGGGCGCCCCTGGGCGTAGGCCTCGGCGATCAGCCGCACGTCGCGCCGCTCTCCCATGACCGCCATGGTGGGGACGACCGTCGCGGACAGCTCTACGTCGAGCTTGTCCACGTCCACCGTGCGCTCCTGCCTGGCGGGCCCGTAGCGGGTGTCGCCCGCCCAGCCCACGTGGACGAACAGGCGCCGCGAGCCCTCGAGCAACGCGCGGAGATCCCAGGCGCCCAGGCGGTAGACGAACTCACCGTCGGGGCCCGTGCGGGTGGTCTCGGCGCCGTCCCACCCTGCCATGGTCAGGGCGACCTCCCGGTCAGCCACGCCCCGGTGGGCGTCGTCGTCGAGTCGCCCGCGCACCTCCAAGCCGCCGTCGACTCGCCCAACCCCGAAGGTGAGCCGGGTGCGTGCGCGGACACGGATCTCTGCTCCGTCGGCGTCCGCGGGCAGCGCGAGCGCGAGGAGGAGAACGGACACCAGGGGGAGCAGGCGGACCACCCGGCAGGAGTATCACGGAGGCACGGCCTGCTTCAAACCGATGGACCTCGCAGGCGTTGGTCGCTATGCTCCGCGCGCCATGAGCATCACCTCCCTCCACACCATCGCCCGCGCGTCCGCTCCGGACGGTCTGACCGTAGAGCTGATCGTCGCCATCGTGGTGGCAGTGATCGTGTTCGGCCTCGCCGCTGCGTGGGCCATCAAGCGCAACCGGCTGGACAGCGGCGAGCAGCCACCGGCTCTCCCGCCGAAGGGCGCGGAGAAGCCCTCTCCGAAGGGCGCGGAGAAGCCCTCGCCGAGAGGGGCGGAGAAGCCCTCGCCGAGAGGGGCGGAGAAGCCCTCGCCGAGAGGGGCGGAGAAGCCCCTGTCGCGGGCCAAGGGCCCGGCCCCGGAGTCCCCCCCGGAGGAGGCGCCCGCCACGTTCGCCCAGGGCCTCGCCAAGACCACGGGGGAGGGCTTCGTCTCCAAGCTCGGCAAGCTGTTCCGGGGCAAGCAGCTCGACGAGGCGCTCCTGGACGAGGTGGAGGCCGTCCTCTACACGGCGGACATCGGAGTCACGACGTCGGAGAAGCTGCTCGCTGGCTTGCGCGCGGCCCTCGGGCGCAAGGAGCTGTCGTCCGCCGACAAGGTCTGGGCGACGCTGCGAGAGCAGACCCTGGAGATGCTGGAGTCCGCCAACGCAGGCGGCGGGCCGCTGCAGGTCCCGGACGGGCCACGCCCCTACGTGGTGCTGGTCATCGGCGTGAACGGCACGGGCAAGACCACGTCCATCGGGAAGATCGCGGCCCGCCTGAGCCGGGAGGGCCACAAGGTGCTGCTCGCCGCCGGGGACACCTTCCGGGCTGCGGCGGTCGAGCAGCTCGAGGTGTGGGGTCGTCGCGTCGGCGTGGAGGTCTGGAGGGGCGGGGCAGGAGCGGACCCGGCGTCGGTGGTCTTCGACGCGGTCGAGCACGCGAAGAAGAGCGGGCATGACGTGGTGCTCGCGGATACGGCGGGGCGCCTCCACACCCACGGGGGCCTGGTCGACGAGCTGAAGAAGGTCCACCGCGTGACCGGCAAGGCCATGCAGGGCGCGCCCCACGAGGTGATCCTGGTCCTCGACAGCACCATGGGTCAGAACGCGATGCAGCAGGCGCGCCTCTTTCGTGACGCGGTGCCCGTCACGGGCCTGGTGCTCACCAAGCTCGACGGCACGGCAAAGGGCGGCGTGGTCATCGGCATCTGCGACGAGCTCGGCCTGCCCATCCGCTTCATCGGGGTCGGGGAGCGGGTCCAGGACCTCCGGCCCTTCGACAGTCGGGAGTTCGTGGACGCCCTCTTCGGGAGAGGGGACGCCGGGCAAATGGCTTGACCTTTCCGGGAGGGTCGGCTACTATACGTCGAACGCTGCGTTCCTGTTGTAAATTCAGTGACTTAGGAGATTTCGTCGAACATGGCGACCGCCCACATTCGGCGTCGGCGACAAGACCGCTCGTCCAGGACACTGGCGCTCGTCGCCCTCGCGTTCGCGTGGGGACTGGGCGTGGTGGAGCCCGGCGTGGCGGTGGCACAGGCGACGGGGGAGGCTGCTCCGGCAGCGGAGGCGACCGCAGAGCCGGCCATGGAAGTGGACCTGGGCGACGACTTCGAGGAGCAGATCCACGTCTACCAGCGGCGACCCTTCATGCGGAAGCTCCGCTTCGAGCTCGCCCCGACCTTCGCGGTCGCGTTCAACGAGACACTGACCCACCATTTCGCGGTCGGCGCGAACGGGACGTTCCACATCACGGACTGGCTCTTCATCGGGGGAACCTACAACAAGTTCTTCCACTCCGAGTCCAGCGTGTTCAACGAGGTTCAGGACGCCTACGGGGTCTTCCCCGAGCGGAAGTTCATGGACTTCTACGCGGGTGGGCACATCGGCTACGTGCCGATCTACGGCAAGTTCATCCTCTTTGGGACGGCGATCGTGCACTACGACGTCTATCTCGTCGCCGGAGCGGGCGTCACGCGCACCTACACGGTGGGCAGCGACGGCGAGAATCGAGTCACGGGCAACTTCGGGCTTGGCTCCCGGCTGTTCCTGACGGAGTGGCTGACCTTGGACTTCGAGATTCGCGACTACATCTACAACGAGGAGTTCAAGGCGGGCGACAGCATCGTGAACAACCTGATGTTCCAGACGGGGCTCAGCGTGTTCTTCCCGTTCAAGCACTCGTACCGGTACGCGAAGTGAGGAGAGGCGCCGCCATGAAGCGACTACCGCTCCTGATGCCGCTGGCCGTCGTGCTCGCTGTCTCCGTCACCCTGACCCCTACACGCGCGGCCGCAAAGGAGGGGCCCCTCGACGGGGCTCCCGCCATCATGCAGCAGACGCTGTGGCGCGAGGGGCGGTTCGAGATCGCGCCGACGGTCGGGATCTCCATTCCAGATCCCTACACCGGCGCCGTCGCCTACGAGACTCCGGTCTTCGTCGGGCTCCAGGCCAACTACTTCATCCTGGAGTGGCTCGGCGTCGGGCTGGACATCAACTACGGAATCTCCACGAACACCGATCTCCACGATCAGGTGGACCGGGAGCTGAGGGCCAAGCAGAACGCCATCTGCCCCGATCCGGGCCCGACCGCCTCGGAGGACGACAAGACGCTGCGCCTGGACTGTCTGGGCTCGTTGAAGCTGACCGACACCATCCGGACCGCCAGCCCGGAGCTGCTGGTGACGGCCAACGTCTCGTTCGTGCCCGTGCAGGGCAAGTTCATGGCGTTTGACGGGCTGCTCCTTCACTACGACCTTCACTTCCTGCTTGGGGCGGGCATCGCGCTGATGCGCGGCGAGCCGGACTCGAAGGCGGCGGATCTCTTTGGAGGGGTGGCCTTCGCCGGCCCCCTCTTCGGGTTGGGCGCCCGCACCTTCTTCAATGACTGGTTCGGCCTCAACCTGGAGTTCCGGGACACGCTGATCAACACGAGCCTCGTGACGGACCAGACGGGCAAGGAGCTTGGCAGCGAG
Source organism: Myxococcales bacterium (assembly GCA_045863395.1). Lineage (GTDB taxonomy): Bacteria > Myxococcota_A > UBA9042 > JABWCM01 > BTVJ01 > BTVJ01. Next base: position 18,330 of record BTVJ01000063.1, on the reverse strand, counting down.
TTCCGCAACTTCTTCACGTTCACCATCGGCGTGAGCTTCATCCTCCCGCCTGAGACAAAGTCCGGCGCCACCGAGTACTGATCCTTCCCGTGCGTCGCATGTGGCGGGAAGCGGCGGGCCCTCCCACTGGTTGATTTCCGTCACCGAACGCTTCGCGGACGCTTCGAGGCGCCGGTGCCCACCACCCGATGAGGAGCCGCATGATCCTGAGACGAACCCTGAGCCTCGTGGCCCTTGCGCTGACCCTGGGCGCGACGAGCGCCGCGAGCGCGAGCCACTACTTCCTGTCCGACATCGACCTGGTCGCCGCCGAGGCCCGCACCAAGCTGGGCGGGGAGGGCATCCAGTCCACGGACCAGCTCCTGGACCGCATTGCAAAGCGAGTGGACCGCCAGGCGTTGGCGAAGAAGACCGGGCTCGAGGTCTCCATGCTGGAGGGAGCGGCGCGGAACGTGGACATGCTGCGGGTCAGGGGCATCGGTCCGAAGATGGTGCGCCTGCTCGACGCCGTTGGCGTACGGACCATCGCAGAGCTCCAGGCCCAGTCCCCGGCGGACCTCTTCACCCGCGTCGTCCGTGTCAACGACGAGCGTCACCTGAGCGAGGTCGTTCCAGACGCCGACATCCTGGCAGGGTGGATCAGCCAGGCGAAGTCCCTCCCCATCGTCTTGGAGATCTGACGTCGCCGTGATTCTGCCGCTGCGCTGGGTCGCCGCGACGCGGGTCCGCCTGCTGATCGCCATCAACGTCGCCGCGGTGCTCATGCTCGCGCTCGCGCCGCTCGTCGGCGGCTTCGTGCGGCACGAGTCCACCTCCCCGACCGTCGACCTGCTCCTGATCACGGGCTGGATGTTCGTCCTGCTCATGACCAGTCTCCTCGAGGCCGTCCTGGTCGGCGATCTGGTGTTCAGGCACCAGTGGCGCGAGCGCTTCATCCTCGGGCACGAGGACCTCCCCTTCGACGACGACGATCCGGACACGGTGCACCGCGCCGGGCGCTCCCGCGTGCTCGCGTTCTCGGTCATCGTGGCGGTCTTCGCCCTGTTGAACGGGGTGCTGGTCAACATGGCCAGCGGTCGCTTCCTGGACTACTACGGGAAGTTCGGCTGGTACCACACGGTGATGCGTGGCGACGACGTGGAGCTCAAGCGGCACGCCATCCGCGACATCTCGCAGATCCAGTCTCCGACGCTGCGGGAGCTGGTCAGCGACGTGGTCGTCCCGGCCCTCGGCGACCCGGACCCAACGGTGAGGCTCGAGGCATTGTGGGGGTTGGTCGACGTATCCCGCCGAATGAGCCACAGCGTGGACATCCTCAACTCCGAAGGGGCGCGCGGGGATCGCTGGGAGTACGAGATGGCCAACGATCTGAAGCGCGAGGTGGCGCCCGTCGGCCGCTCCGCGTTTCAGACCGGCGACGAGGAGCAGCGCGTCGCGGCGGCCCGGCTCCTGGGAAGCATGCGGGACCACGGCGCGATCTCGCTCTTGACGCTGGCCGTCCAGGATGAGGCCACCGCCGCCGATACGCGGGTCCAAGCCGTGCTGGCCCTTGGCGAGATGTCGAGCCTGGAGGCGCTGGAGCCGCTCCTGTGGGTCGTGGAGCAGTTGGACGCCGACCAACGCGCCCAGACCATGGCGCTCTACGGGATTGGAGAGATTTTCAGGACGTGGGCGCCCGAGGATCGGGAGGCGCTCCTGCCGCCCATCGTCGACCGCACGTCGGAGGTGCTGTCGAGGGCGCTCGGCCGGCTGTCGCGAACCAACCAGTGCGTGGCCGCCGGCGCGCTCTTCCGCATGGCGGATGCCCGCACCCGCCCGGCACTGTTCGCCGCGTTCGAGTCGGAGGAGAGCAGCTTCGACTGCCCGACGGAGGAGCTCCGGGAGCATGACGGCCGCGTGCGCACGCTCTCCGCGTCGGAGTCCTTTCGCATGAAGCTCCTGCGGGTGATCGCCCGCCTCGTGGTGGGCGACGACGAGACGCTCGCGTGGCTGCGCACACAGGCAGGCAAGGGGGGGTGGGGCGCCGAGATTGACAGAGAACTCGCCAACCTCTTGAAGCTCGCCGAGGCGTCTGCGGACCCGTGATCAGTCGCGGGGCGGCGGCAACGCTGCGTCCAGCGCCGTAAGCGCTTTGCGGGACGCGGCGTCCGCCGGGTCCAGGGTGAGCGCCCGCGCAAAGGCCACCCGCGCGCCCTCCAGATCGCCGCTCCGATAGAGCAGCACCGCCCGGTTGCGGTGCGCCACGGGCAGGCCGGGCCGCTTGGCGAGCTCGTCCTCCAGCGCCTCGGCGGCGCCCTTCTCGTCCCCGTCCAGGGAGCGCGCGACTGCCAGGGTGTTGCGCACGCCCGCGCGAGTCGGGTCCAGCGCCAGCGACGCGTCCAGTTGCTCCCGCGCGCCTCTCGGGTTGCCGGTGCTGAGGTGCAGGAGGCCCAGCAGGAGGGGTCCGTCGGCGTCCTTGGGTGCGAGCTGCAGCAGCGGCTGGACCTCCGCGACCCCCTTGCGCCCCTCGCCGGTGCGAAGGCGCACCAGCCCCAGCGCCAGGATTGGCGCCGTCGCCTTGGGGTCGCGGTCGATGGCGGCCTGCAGCGCGGCGACGGCATCGTCCGGGCGCCCCTCGGCCGCAGCGATCAGCCCGACCAGGGTAGAGGCGAAGGCGGAGGGCTGCTCGGTGGAGACCTTGGTCGCGAGGTCCCGGGCGGCCGGCAGGTCACCCTGGTGCATCAGCGCGATGGCCTTGACGAGGGAGCGCTCGGCGGTCTCCGGTCCCTTCAGCTCGGCGAGCCTGGCGAGGGCATCGGTGGCGCGTCCCAGGCGGATGTACGCGATGGCCAGGTTGTGGCGGGCGTCGTCGTTGTCGGGGTGCTGCTCGACCTCGCGCACGAGCTCGGTGATGGCGCGCGGCAGGTCGCCCGCCCGCAGGTGCAGCATGCCCAGGCCGTGGTGCGCCCCCACGATGTTCGGGTCCAGGGCGAGGGCCCGCTCGTAGCGTGCGCGCGCCTCGTCGGCCTTCCCCTCGTCGGCGAGCGCGCGGCCTGCCTCAGCCTCGGAGACGGCCTGGCGCCCCGCGCAGGCGGAGAGGAGCGCGATGGCAAAGACGGCGAAGATCCTCATGGGGCGGTGTGTTACCACAGGTCGCCGCCGGTTGCCATCCTGGGGCGAGGCGGCTAGCCTGACTTGCGCTGGGGGCACGCCGGGAGGAGCCGTGGCTGAGGCGACCATCATCGACAACGCGGCGCAGGTGCTCACCATGGTCCCGCGCCTGCACGCTGCGCCACTCCTGGGCATCGTCGGGGAGCGGCAGCTCGGAGTGATACCGGGCGGATCGGTCCTCGTGGAGGGGGGGCGCGTCACGTGGGTTGGACCTGCGGAAGAGCGGCCCGCGAGGGCGTCCGCCGCGCGGCGCCTGGATGCCCGCGGCGGCGTGGTGATGCCGGGCCTCGTCGACTCACACACCCACGCCGTACACGCCGGGTCCCGGGAGCTGGAGTTCGCCCTGCGGTGCGCGGGCGAGACCTATGAGCAGATCGCCAGGCGGGGTGGTGGAATCCGGGTGACCACTGCCGCTACGCGCGCTGCTTCGGAGGACGACCTGGTCGCTGGAGCGGCCCGTCGACTGGACCGGATGCTCACCTTCGGCGTGACCACCGTGGAGATCAAGAGCGGCTACGGGCTGTGTACCGAGGCAGAGCTGGCCATGCTGCGCGCGATCCGCCGGCTCGGGGCCGAGCGGCCCCAGACCATCGTGCCCACCTTCCTCGGGGCGCACACGGTGCCGGCAGGGGCTGACCGGGCCGCCTACGTGGACGAGGTCGTCGAGGAGATGCTCCCCGCCGTGGCGACGCAGGGCCTCGCCCGCTTCTGCGACGTCTTCTGCGAGGAGACGGCGTTCACCGTCCCGGAGTCGCGGCGCATCCTCGAGCGTGCGGCCGCGCTCGGCCTGGGGCTGAAGGTCCACGCGGAGCAGCTCCACCACACCGGGGCGACGGCGCTGGCGGTCGAGCTTGGCGCCCTGTCCGCGGACCACCTGGAAGAGGTCGACGACCGGGACGTGGCGCTCCTCGCCGAGTCAGGCACCGTCGCCACGCTGCTCCCCGGGGCGACCCTGTTCCTCGGGCAGCGCCGCAAGCCGCCTGCCCGCCGTCTGTTGGACGCCGGCGTCAAGGTCGCGCTCGCCACCGACTGCAATCCGGGGAGCTGCCCCACCGAGAACCTGCCCCTGATGGCCACCCTCGGCTGCGTCCAGCTCGGCATGTCGCCGGCGGAGGCCCTGCTGGGCATCACCCTGCGCGGGGCCGAGGCGCTCGGGCTCGGTGACACCCACGGTCACCTGGGGGAGGGGGCCCGCGGCGACGTCCTCGTCACGTCAGCCCCGAGCTGGCTGCACCTCTGCTACCACTTCGGGGTCTCGCACACGCGCGCCATTGTCGCGGGGGGCGCTCTGGTTTGGACGTCGCCGGAGGGAACATGAGGGTCTGGTTCACACTGCTCTTCGTGGTGGTGGTGGGGGACGCTGTTGCCGAGGCGCCCCACCTGCGCGCGCTGCTGGCCAGCGATGGCGGCGCGCTCCGGGAGAGCCTGCTTGCCCGCGTGCAGGGCGCCTTGGGTGGGGCAGCCTCGCTGGAGCCCCAGGACCGGGCGACCGCCATCGCCCTCGCCCTGCAGGGCTCGCTCTGTCCGCCCGACATCGACCTGGCAGGCGCCCGCCCCGACTCCCGCGCCCGGCTCCTGTTGGACGAGTGTGGTCCGTGGCTGCCCCCCGTCGACGCGGATCGGCTGATTGAGCGCTCCGGGTGTGGCGAGATGATGGTCTCGTTCAGCGCGGTGCAGCGGGAGATGGTCCGGGGACCTGGGGTCGTTCTGGCCCAGGTTGCGGGCGCCACGGACGGGTCGCGCCAAGCTGACTGCCGCATGCTGATGTTGCCGACGCTCCTCGCGCCATTGAGCGTCCAGGCGCCCCCGCTCCACGCAGCCCGCCTGGAGACCCGCCTCGACGTGCGTCTCGACGGGGGGAAGGTGTCCATCGGGCTGGTAGGGGAGGGGCTGCGGTGGGACAAGCGAGAGGCGCGGGCTGTCATGGCGCCCTCTGGGAAGCGCATCGAGGTGGCTCCACTGAAGGACGGCTCCGTGGATGCGCAGGCAGTGCGGGCCGTCGCGCGCTCCGTGCGGGCCCTCCTCTCCGACGCACCGGGTGCGGCGCGCGTGGCAGCAACGCCGGAGACGCCCTATGCGTCGGTCGTGGGCGTCATCGACGCACTCCGCGAGGCGCCCGGGCCCGACGGGGTGCTCGTTCCTCTGTTTCCCGACGTGGTTCTCTCGGCCGGTGAGATCCCCAAGGAGGTGCGGCCATGAGGTGGTTGCTCGTCGCCGCGCTGGCGCTCGTGGGGTGCGCAGATGTGGACGGCGCCACGCGGCCCAGCGACGGGCTGGGGGCTGGGGATGCGAAGCCAGACGCCGCCCTCGGAGCGGACGTGCGCGGGGATGCAGGGCTCGCCGACGCGCCCGTCGGGGCGGACGTGGCCGACCCCGATGTGAGCGATGCGGCGCAGACGGACACGCCCGTCGGGGCGGATCTGGAGGACGCCGCCGAGGCCCCCGATGCAACGGACGCCGCCCAGACGGAGGACGCGGCCCCCACCGACACCACGCCCGGCGATGCCTCCCTTCATGATGCGGTGGATGTGCCGGAGCCCGCGGACGTCGTCTCACCGAAGGACGCCCCGGACGCCGGCGACGGCCCCTACGTCGGCCTCGTCAAGGTCTACAACACCACCTGCCAGGTCACGGGGGCTCCGACGCCGCCTCCGCTCCTGAAGTTGGAGAAGGTCCTCTCCGGGGCGTCCATCGCCAAGCCGGTCCAGCTCGTGACGGCCCCGGACTCGTCGGGGCGCGTGTTCATCGTCAGCCAGCCCGGACGCATCCATGTGGCGGCGGGCGTCTCGGCGGCTGGCAGCGCGACCGTGTGGCTCGACATCGTGGACCAGGTCGACGACGGGCCGAACGAGGGGGGGCTCCTGTCCATGGCGCTCCACCCGGACTTCGCGACCAATGGCTGGGTGTTCGTCAACTACACGCGGACCCATGGCGGCAAGTTCCAGACGCTCGTGAGCCGCTTCACGGTGCCCTCCCCATCGTCCGGCGCCCCCGATCCGGCCACCGAGGTCGAGATCCTGACAGTCGACCAGCCCTTTGGGAACCACAACGGCGGCCAGATCGCCTTCGGGCCGGACGGCATGCTGTACGTGGGCATGGGGGACGGGGGCTCGGGCGGCGACCCCCAGGGTCACGGTCAGAGCCTGGCCACGCTGCTCGGCGCCATGCTGCGCATCGACGTCAGCGCTCCGGCGGGGGGCTACGCGATTCCCCCGGACAACCCGTTCGTTGGCCAGACAGGCGCGCGGGGCGAGATCTGGGCCTATGGGCTCCGAAACCCCTGGCGGTTCTCCTTCGATCCCGTCAGCGGCACGCTCTGGGCCGGGGACGTGGGGCAGAACGCGGTGGAGGAGATCGACATCATCGTGAAGGGGGGCAACTACGGTTGGAAGCTCATGGAGGGGAGCTCCTGCTACTCACCGCCCACGGGCTGCTCCGGCGAGGGGCTGATCCTGCCGGTGGCCGAGTACGACCACTCCCAGGGCAAGTCAGTGACGGGCGGCCACGTCTATCGCGGCGCGGCCATGCCGGCCCTCGTCGGGACCTACCTCTACGGGGACTTCTCCTTCGGGACCATCTGGGGGCTGGCACCGGGGAGCGACGGCGCGTGGGCGATCACGAAGCTCGTGGACACGAACCTGTTCATCTCGGCCTTCGGGGTGGGTCCTGACGGAGAGACCTACGTGCTCGACTGGGGCGGTGGAATCTACCGGCTCGTTGCGCAGGACCCGGGCGCCGCCGGTGAGCCGGGCTGGCCGCCCACGCTGACGGCCACGGGCTGCTTCAGCGACGTACCGAGCGCGACCCTGGCCGACGGGATCCTGCGCTACGAGGTCAACTCCCCGCTGTGGTCTGACGGGGCCTCCAAGGACCGCGCGCTGGTGCTGCCCCCGGGGGGCATGATCGGCTACAAGGGGACTGGCGCCTGGGACCTGCCCGAGGGGACGATCCTCATCAAGACCTTCGCGCTGCAGAAGCGGCTGGAGACGCGGTTCCTCGTGCGCAATGGGGGAGAGTGGCGGGGCGCCACCTACCGGTGGAACGACGCGCAGACGGAGGCGCACCTGCTGGCGGGCGCCGCCACAGAGGACCTCGGCACACAGGTGTGGAGCTACCCGAGCCGCGGAGACTGTACGGGGTGCCACACGAAGGCGGCAGGGGGCGTACTTGGACTCTCCAGCGGCCAAATGAACACCGCCCACGACATGCTGGGGAACGGCACGACCTACTCGCAGGTGGGGCTCCTGGCTGCCCTCGACTATTTTTCCGGGGGGCCTGCTGCGGGAGACGCGGTGCCGGCCTTCCCGGATCCCGCAGACGAGACGGCGCCCCTGGCAGACCGGGCGCGCTCCTACCTCCATGCCAACTGCGCCCACTGCCACGTCCCCGGCGGCCTTGCCAACGCCACCATCGACCTGCGCTACGACACGCCGCTGGCGGCGACGGGGGTGTGTGGCCCAGCGCAGCAAGGGGACCTGGGCGTCCCGGGTGCCAAGATCATTGCCCCTGGCGACCCGGGGAAGAGCACCTTGTTGCTGCGCATGGAGACCCTCGACGGGTCGGTGCGCATGCCGCCCTTGGCGTCGAACGTCGTCGACGCGGAAGGGGCGGCGCTGATCTCGGCGTGGATCGCGAGTATGTCCGGGTGTCCGTGACTCGTGGGCGGACTCTGGACAGGGTGCCGGCGGGGCGCCCTGGTGCTGGATGCCGTCTTCACGCCGGACGACGGACCGTGGGTGCAGGCCCAGCGGAGCACCTTCCGTGCGGCCCGATGGTGCATCTGCTGGCGGTCGTGAGGTGATCGACGACGGCCTGACCGCCCCAATCACGGCCACTGCCCAGCTCGGGAAGGTTCAGAGCGGCGCGAACCAGAAGATGTCGTCGTCGCCGTCACCGTCAAAGTCGCCCGTGACGGGAGAGTAGAGGCCGTTCACGGTCTCCCACCGCGAGCTCAAGGTCCGCTGCGCGCTGAAGTCCCACACCACGTCCGCCTTGTACCCGGAGCCGTACCAGAACACCTCGTCTCGGCCGTCTCCGTCGAAGTCCGCTGCGAACGGGTGGTAGTCGCCGTTGACCGTCTTGCTCTGCTTCGTGAAGCTCCCGCGCTGTACCCGACCCCACCACACGGCGTCCCCGGGGACGCCCGCCTGGTGCCACACGATGTCGGAGCGTCCGTCGCCGTCGAAGTCGCCGCTCGCCACACGGTAGGTTCCGTCGATGGTCACCTCGTAGTCGTCGTGGGTCTTGTTGGCGGCGAAGTACCACATCGCGTCGGTGTCGCTGCCGGGTCGGTACCACAGGACGTCGCCACAGCCGTCGCCGTCGAAGTCTCCAGGGATCGGCTGGTAGATGCCATTCACCGTGCGCTTCTGCCCGTCGAAGCCGCGGTCGGCGCGCCCGTACCAGATCCAGTCCTGGGCTGGTCCCGGAGCGTACCAGAAGATGTCGTCACGGCCGTCGCAGTTGTAGTCGCCCACGAAGGGGTCGTAGGCGCCGTTGATCGTCGCCTGACCGAACGTGAACCAGACCAGGCTGCCCCACCAGACCGTGTCCGCTGCCCCGCCTCGCCCGTACCAGAGGATGTCGCCGCGGCCGTCCCCGTCGAAGTCACCGGTCAACGGCAAGGAGAGGCTGTTCGCCGACAGGGAGGTGGTGCCGTGGTCGACGCCATTGCTCCACCAGAACGAGTCAGAGCCGGTGTGGGCCGCTCCGCAGGCCGCCGGAGACAGGTTCCGCGTGTAGTGGCACATCGCGCCGAGGCGGTCATAGTCGGTGACCGCGTAGTCGCCCGGGTGGGTGCTTTCACAGTTGCCGGGATACCACATGACCGACGCGGTGTCGGCCGGGGTGAGCTGAACTCGCGTGTCCCAGTTCCAGTCGGCGCACTCCTCGTCCCAGGACCACACGTGCTCGTGGTCGAAGCCGAGGACGTGGCCCAGCTCGTGCGCGAGCAACGCGCCAAGGGACCGGCCCGCGATCCCGTCACTCGGGTCCTTGAACTGAATGTCGTTGACGATGCCTGTCTCGGAGATCGTGACGATGCGCTGGTCTCGGGGGTGATGGGGGCGAAATGCCTCGGCGCGACCGCCATCCACGTCGCCGAGCGTCACGTGAAAGACTACCGCGCTGTTGTTGCTGTTGCAGCCCCAGCCGTCCTCCTCGGGTACGTGCCGAAAGTCGACGTCCGTGGCGCTCTCCCATGCCTCCGCAGCCTCGTCGAGGGCATCCTCGACGATCTGCCGGTACTCCGGGTTCGGCCAGTCGAAGCGATAGTCGAGGCAATACGTGAGGTTGTGCTGATCCTGGAGCGACCACTTGCTCATGGTTCCGTCATCGAGCTTGTAGGCCGTCAGGGCCTGGGGGTTGCCGAAGCGGGAGTCGTAGTAGCGCCGGAGATCCTCCTCGCCGAACAGCGGCAGGTCTCCTTCGACGTAGATCATCCCGCGCTCGTTCGGCACGAGCGAGTCACGCCAGCTCAGGTACGCGGCGTCCGGGTTCGTGGTCACGATCGCAGCGGCGGTCGGTTCGGCGTCACGCTCGTGCGGTGTGTCGCAGGCGGGGAGTGGCCCGCCGAGGGCGCTGGTGGTCAGCGCCATCAGGAGGACGCGCGCGGCCTGGGGGCGACGTTGCTCTAGGATCGACATGGTCATCCCTCGCAGTTGGTGTCCGGTTGCTCAGGTTGTGAACGATTCACAGATGAAATATTTATGCCTTGTGTGTTCGCTGGTCAAGTGTTATTTTTTGAAATCTTGATTCATGATTTTTTTTTCACTACAGTGATCTCATGAGCACTGACTTTCTGTACCCCGGCCCCCCGAAGACGTGGCCCCACATCCAGCTCCTCCGGCGCATCATGCGAGCCAACGCGGTCCTTCGGGCGCTCCACAAGCCGCACTTCGACGCGCTGGACATCCCGATGGTGGAGTTCGACCTGCTCTCAGCGCTCGGCAACACGGCGGGGCTTCGTATGAAGGAGCTCGCCGACGCCATGATCACGACCCCGTCGAACGTCACGCGGGTGTGCGGCGTGATGGAGGCGAAGGGGCTCGTGAGGCGAGAGCGATCGAATCAGTCCGACCGAGAGGTCATCGCGTCCCTGACCCCGGCGGGCGAGGCGTTGTTCGCGGAGCTCTTCCCGAAGACCGTGAACTTCGGCGCGCGACTGATGGAGACCGCGCTCACGATGGAAGAGCTGCGGGCGGCGGCTGACCTGCTGGGGAAGCTGCTTGCGGGGATCGAGCCGCCGGAAGGGGCCGGCGTCGACGGGGAGTAGGGAGCCGCTGGGGGAAGCCGGGGCGGGAGGTTCTGACCTGAGTCAGCCCCCTGCCGACGAGGCGAAACGGCGCGCGGGGGCGCTGCGGACCAGCCCCAGCAGCTCCTCGGAGAGCCGGTCGCGCCGCACGTCCTCGAGCACGCGCTCGCCAAGGGACGTGGCTGCGACACGGTAGCTCCCGTCCTGCAGCACGCGGCTGACGGCGCCCGCGATGGCGGCGGCGGACTTGCGCGGGCGGATGCCTGCGCCCCGCACGACCAGGCGGGTGGCGTTCGCGTCCTGATCGCGCCCCATGGGCAGGGCGACGACCGGCACACCGGCTGCGAGGGCACGCATGATGGAGCCATGGCCGCAGTGGGTGACGAAGGCCCGCGCGTGCGGCAGCACCGCCGCGTGGGGTGCCGACGGGACGAGGCGGACGTTGTCGGCGCTGCGGAACGTCTCGGCCGCCATCGCAGGCCCGAGGGTGACGAGCGCCCGCACGTCGAGCCGCCCGAGCGCGTCGATGGCCGTCTGGAGCAGCGCCCGCTGGTTCTGGAACGTGCTCGAGAGGCTGAGCAGCACGAGGGGCCGGGCATCGTCCCGGTGGAAGGGGCTCTCCCAGCCGCCGCCCGCCCAGTCCGGGTCGTCGAGGACCGGCCCGACATAGGTCGCGTTCGGGGCATCCGAGGTGGCCGGGAAGTCGAACGCATCGCTCGTGAGGTACAGGCAGCGGTCAGCGCGCTGGTACTGCTCGAGGGGGTTCGTGAGCGGCCCGAGCCCCAGGGAGCGCCGCACGCGGTTGAACTCGGCGCCGAAGGACCCCGCGAGGCGCACCAACATCGCCCCCATCAGCCTGTCCCGCAGGCGCCCGAGGGGACCGCGCGCTGGGGCGAACGGGCCGGCGGGGCGCCCCGGCGCCGGGAGCATGCTGATGCAGTGGAACAGGACGGCCGTCGGGATCCGCCGGGCCTCGCCCATCATGATCGCCCCGGGCAGCAGCCAGTCGATGACCAGCGCGTCGGCGGGCTCCTGATCGAGGACGGCCCCAACGTCCGCGACGACGTGAGCCGCCGGTCCGAGCACGACGCGCTGGAGGGTCCCCTTGAGGGCAGCTGGGGGGGAGCTCGCCTGCCAGTCGTAGAAGATCTCCTCGCTCCGGGACTGGCGGACGAAGTGGCGCGTGAACGGCACGAACCGGGCGCCGCACTGCTCGATGGCGGACCGCATGCACGGCTCGCCGAGGATCCTCACGTCGTGCCCGCGAGCGAGCAGGCGGCGGGCGGCGCCCGCGACGGGCGGCAGGTTGCCGCCGCCCTCCATGGTCACGAAGAGGTACTTCGCAGGGGCTGTCATCATCGTCCTCCATCGGGGCTGGCGCTCGCCAGCGCACCGAGCAGCGCCTCCCAGGCGGCCAGTGTCCTCGCCTCACCGTAGCCGAGGTCCCTGCGCCACAGCTTCCACAGGTAGATGTCGGTGGCCGCGACGAAGGCGTCGAGGCGCGCGTCGTGGCCCGGCTGCCCCTCCGCGGGCAGGAAGGGCCCGAAGACGCGCGCGCACCAGCGCCGGTGCTCTTGTCGGCCGTGGGCGACGATGCGGTCGGCGACCTCCGAGCGCCCCTCCAGGCGGAGCGTGCGTACGACCGCGTCCCCATCTCGCTCGTAGTGCGCCATCAGAGTCCGTAGCGCGCCGGGCACGTCCCCCACCGGCGCCTGGTCGCGCAGCTCCCGCACGTCGGAGGCGCCTTCCTCCAGGCAGCGCTCCAGCAGCCCCTGCTTCGAGCCGAAGCGTCGCAGCAGCGTCTGCACCGTCACACCGGCGCGCTCGGCGATGTCGGCCAGCGTCACGTCGTCGAAGTCCCGCTCACGCCACAGCGCGACGGCCGCTCGCTGCGCCGCCTCGAGCGTCTCTCGGGCGGCTGCGGCCCGCGCAACCTGGTGGTACTCCCTTGGTCTCGATTTCATGTTTATCATACTAACTCCAAATGTGCATCGCTGTCAAGGTCCTTGCCCATGGCACGCACTTGACCCCGAGGGTGAAATGGGAGCACATCTAGACCCGCTTGTATGGATTGTGCGCCATCCGAAGTGGTGTCGAGATGCAACTCCAGCCTGGCACCACTCTGGCCGGACGCCCCTGCCGCTTCCCCGACCAGCCTGGCAGCGCACAAGCGGCAGGTCACACACCTGGCCGCTCCGGCCCGCACTCTCCATGGCAAGCGCAGGGTCCCGTACACCGTCACTGGAGGCTCTCCATGAACTCCCGCGTCAGTTTGGGGTCGCGATCCCGGTCGCGCGCCTCTGGTCCCCTCGCTCTCCCCGGCCCCGTCGCCCGCACGCTGCGGTCCCTCACGCTCCTTGCGCTGTTGCTTGCCTCACCCGCCGTTGCCGCCCCGACGGTGCTCCTCACCGACGGCGACCTCGACGTGATCAGCGGCTTCGAGCTCCACGACAAGGGGCTCCTGTGGTGGAACTCGTACGCCACCTGCTCGGGGGAGTTCCCCTCGGACGGCACCGCCCGCCTGCGGACGCTGATCACCGGCGCCAACCGCACGGTCGTCGACGCGTGCAACGCCCTCGAGGGCGAGACGGCCAACGCGGCACGCGACGGGAGCCATACGTGGTTCTTCGCGAAGGGGAAGCTCGTCCGCAAGGCGATCAACGCCGCCGACGCCGACCCGGCGCAGGAGCTCCCCGGGGGCTCGCCGACCCTCGCCAAGCCGTGGGACCCGGTGGCGCTGACCGTCGCCAACGGGCGCGTGTACTGGGCGACCCAGAGTGGCGCGTCCGGCGGGCTCCAGGTCCGCTCGATCCCCGCCGACGGGAGCGCCGCGCCGGTGATGCACGCCGACCTGCCCGCGGGCCCGGCGCCGGTGCGCGTCGTCGCCACGAACCACTACGACCAGAAGGACTCGGTGGTGGTCTCGGACCTGCTCGTCCTGACGGCGGACGGTGTCCTGCTCCTCGTCCGCGTGGACCTCGACGCGCCGCCGAAGTCGCCGACGGGCGTGCGGACGGACGTCCTCGACTTCGCGGTCCGGTCCGAGCCAGGGCTCCAGGGGCCGGTCACGACGGTCTACGCAGCCCGCGCCGTCGGGGAGCTGTCGCCCACGTCGCCGCCGGGGCTCCTCGAGAGCATCGACCTGACCACGCTCGCCAAGAAGACCCTGTACACCGCGCAGGCCGGCACCCGGAACCGCGTCATCTCGGTGGCGGTCGACCCGGACGTGGCGGCGCCGAACGTCTACATCATCGAGGGCCACTACTCCTGCTCGACGGAGGGCTTCCTGACCTGCTGGATCGACACCGTCCAGGTGAAGCGGAGCGCATTGCCGGCCACGCCTTCCGGGTGGACCCTCCTCGCGTCGCGGCCCAAGGGGTGGAACGTGCGCAGCGACGGGGCCTGGCTCTTCTGGGCCGAGGGGACGACCATCATGCGCCTGCCGACCGGCGCGCCCGCGGCCCAGCTCGACCTCACCGCCGACTCCATCGAGGTCGTGCAGACCACGCAGGACCTGGCCAACAGCGTGCGGCTCGTCGCCGGCAAGCGCACCTTCGTGCGCGGCTACGCCCACGCGACCGTGGACACGACCGGCATGGGCACGTGGCACCCCGAGGCGACGCTGACGGCGAAGCGCAAGGGCAAGGTGCTGCTCGGCTCACCGCTCCACCCCCTCGAGCCGGCGAACATCGACACGGTCGCCGACATGGCCGTGCGGCGCCCGGACCGGCGGCGCAGCTTCCTCTTCGAGCTTCCCCCTCTCTGGGTGGAGGCGAACGACATCGACCTGGAGCTGGTCGTCGACCCCAACGGCAAGCTCCCGGAGACGGGCGGCGCCCCGAACGCCGTCGGGACGAGCGTGCTCTTCCAGGCCGTGCCATCGCCCTGCATGACCTTCGTCTCCCTGTCGGCGCACGGGCTCGCGCTCGACCCCGCGAAGCCGTCGACGGGCGTGGCGGAGGTCTCACGCCGCGTCGAGGCGATGTTCCCCGCGGCGAAGCTGACGGTCCAGGCGCTGCCGGACGTGTCGGTCATCGACCACCCCGACTGCGTGACCGCAGACTGCTGCGGCGTGCTCTGGGACGCGACCAACTCCTGCTGCCCGCGCCACGCCTACGACGCCATCGTGGCCATCGACACGATGTGGCAGCAGCTCGGCAACCCCGCCGGCTGCCCGATCACGCACTACGTCGGGATGGTGCACCCCGCCATCAACACGAAGGTGATCGCGGGCGAGTGCAACTTCCCCCTCGGCGCGGCCTTCGGCGGGTCGCGCGCCCAGATCATCCGCATGTCGACGGTGTGCCCGGACTACGGCGCCATGTGGGCCTGCCCGCAGCTCGGGCTCTCCGTGACCCACGAGGCGGGGCACAACTACGGGCTCTTGCACATCCCGTGCGGCGGCGCGCCTGCGGACAAGGACGGCAACTTTGAGCCCTACCCCTACGACCCGTGCAAGCTCGGCCCGACCGGGGACCCGCAGGCGTTCTACGGCTTCGACGCAGTCACCCGGACGGTGATCACGCCGACCATGGCGCGGGACATCATGACCTACGGCGCCAAGCAGTGGATGTCGGACAGCACGCTCGGGAAGCTCTTCGACGCCTTGGACGCGCTGGGGACGGTCTCGGGGCTCCTGCCCCTGGTGTGGCCCGCCGCGCCCGCCGAGGGGCCGGCCGCGTGGCTGCTGGTCAGCGGCGCCGTGCACTCGACGGAAGGCCCGGCGATGCGCCCCTACTGGGCGCTGCCCCCGGACGTCGCCCCGTCCGAGCGCGTCGCCGAGTCGCTCGACGTCGCGGCGAGGGCCACGGGGAAGAGCCCCTACACGCTGCGTCTGCTCGGGGCGGATGGAGCGACCCTCGGCGAGACGCCGCTCCAGGTGCGCGAGCTGTACGACGACACGAACAGCGCCCTCGCCGTCAGCCAGTACGTGCCGTTTCTGGACGGCGCGGCGCGGGTGCAGGTCCTGCGGCAGGGCGCGGTGGTCGACGAGCGCCTCCGGAGCGCGCATGCGCCTGCGCTCACGCTCCTCCCTCCGAGCTACGATGCCTTGCACGACGTGCTGACGGTGGTGTGGGCCGCGGGCGACGCGGACCCGGACGGCGTGCTCACCTTCACGGCACAGCTCTCGGGGGACGGCGGCGACACCTGGGTGCCGCTCGTCGCCGAGACGCACGCGTTTGGCCTCGTGGTGCCGGCGCGGCGCCTGCCGGGGCCCGAGGCCATCGTGCGGGTGCTCGCCACGGACGGCGTGAACACCGCCGTCGCCGTCTCGGCCCCGTTCGCGCTGCCGGAGCGCGGCCCCGAGGTGGTGCTGGGCGGCCTGACCGACGGGCAGCGCGTGCCCTTCGGCAGCGACACGGAGGCGGTGATCGTGGCGTTCGACGCGGAGGACGGCGGCCTGCCCGCCGAGTCAATCCACTGGACGCTGTCGGGCTCCGTTACGCGCACGGGTGTCGGGGCGGCCGCAGGGTTGGGTGGGCTCCCCCCAGGAGCGTACACCCTCGTGGCGACGGCGACGGACGAGGATGGCCACCAGGGCAACGCGGAGATCGGCTTCGAGGTGACGCCGGTCGTCGTCCTGGACGGCCCGGCGCCAGAGCTGGACGGGACCTGCGGCGACGTGGCCTACGACGGGGCTCCGGTCGTCCTTGGCGACGCGGTCGCGCGGCTCGCCCACGGTGGCGGGGCGCTGTACGTGTGCATCGACGGCCTCGCGGGTGGGCCCGGGGCCGTCGCGGGGGTCCGCATCGAGGCGGATGGCGCACTGGACCCGACCGTCGATGTCCAGGACCGGGGCTACTTCGTAGGCGCGGACAACGTGCCCTTCCAGGAGGCCGCGCCGGGGGGCGTCCTGCTCCCGACCCTCTCGCCAGCGGCCGGCAGCGCCGCGAGCATCGCCACAGGGCCCACAGGCTGGTCGGCAGAGCTGCGCATCGACGACGCCCTGTTGGGCGGTCTCGGCCACGTCGTCGGCCTCTCGGTGGTCGGCGGTGCCGAGGCTTGGCCCGAGGGGGCGGCCGACGACGTGCCGGCCACGTGGGGGACCGTGTCTCTCGGGCCGCTCCCGACGGCCAACCAGGCCCCGACGGCGGACGCGGGGGCGGACCGTCTCCTGATGGCCGGTAGCATGGCCCTCGCAGTCCTCGACGGCAGCGCCAGCTTCGACCCTGATGGGGACGCGCTCACCTTCGCCTGGACTCAGATGCAGGGGCCGTCCGTCGCGCTCACGGGCGCAGACACGGCGACGCCGTCCTTCGAGCTCGGAGGCCTGGGGGTGGGCGACGTCGTGAGCTTCCAGCTCGTCACGAGCGACGGCGCGCTCCCGAGCCTTGCCGACGTGATCACTCTCACGGTCGTCGCTCCGGTCGGGCTCGCCTCCGGCTGTGGCCCCGGTGTGACATCGACCATGGCCTGGCCGGACAGCGACGGCGACGGCTACGGCGGAGACGCAGGCGTCATCGAGGCATGTGAGGCGCCGGAGGGTTGGATCACGACGGGCGGCGACTGCGACGACGGCGACAGCGCGGTGAACCCGGACGCTACCGAGGTCGCCGGGGATGGCATCGACAACGACTGCGATGGCGCCGTGGACGAGGGGCCGGGCGGAGCGGACGCCGGCAGCGGCGGGGGAGATGCGGCCGGAGCAGGGGACGCCGGCGGCGATGCGGGCACAGCCGGTGACGCCGCCGCGCCCGACGATGGGAGCGTTGCCGCAGACCTCGGCGCGGGCGATCCGACGGCCGATGGGATCGCGGGGGACGGGACCGCCGGAGGACCGACCGGAGCGGCTGGCGACGAGGGCGGCTGCTCCTGTCGCCAGTCACGGGGCGCGCTGCCGGGCGCGCTCGAGGGGCTCGCGCTGCTGCTGTGTCTGCTGGCGTTGAGGTGGGCGGTCCGACGCGGTGAGCGGCGAGCGTCCCACTGATGCTCAAGATGCCTCGTCGCGAGCGCGGGCCCGCCCGGCTGGGAGCGGGCCTCCGAGTGCGGGGGGCGCCTGAGCGGGGTACTGGCCCCCTCGTCAGGAGGCCAGCGATACGACCAAGCGGGCTGCGACCGCGCGCGCCGCGGTGCCTCGCTGATCGCACCCTCTGAGGGCCCCGGTCGGTGCCACTCTCGGACCCCGAGACCGATGGCCCCGACAGTCCGGGGCGTGCACACCCCCCATGCACCTTCGGTGGGTCGACGCGGGTCGTGGGGACCCGCAATGTCCAGGCACGGCATGTCTCGCGACACCATGAGCAGCGCCCCCGCCCACCAAACCGCGGCCACCGTCCGCGCTACCGCGCGCGTCGTGCAACCGCGCAGGCGCGCCCGACGTGCGGGCGACTGTCCGTGACTCGCGGATGATCCTCTAAGGGGCGCACACGCCGCACACGAGCGCGAGCACCTCGGCGACGCAGATGTCGTCCCAGCTTGTGGTGCAGCAGAAGGGGTCGAACGCGCAGACGCAGGCCTCGATGCCGGCGTCCGTACATCCGGGGGCGGGTGTTGCGGAGCAGCAGTCGCCCTGGTCCGCGGTGCACGAACCGCAGCCCTCCGTGGTGACCTCCTCCACGCAGATGGCGTCCCACGCGATGCTGCAGCAGTACTCGTCTTGTGCGCAGACGCAGTCCTGGACGGCCGCGTCCTCGCAGCCCGGGGTCGCGGACTCGGCGCAGCAGTCACCGAGCGGGACTACTCCGCAGGTGCCGCAGCCGAAGCCGTCGACCTCGGCGACGCAGAGGTCGTCCCAGGCGATGTCGCAGCAGTACTCGTCCTGCGCGCAGACGCAGGCCTCGATGGCGGGGTCGGCGCAGCCGGGGGTCGCCGACTCCGTGCAGCAGTCGCTCGGGGTGCCTCCTCCGCAGGTGCCGCAGCCGAAGCCGTCGACCTCGGCGACGCAGAGGTCGTCCCAGGCGATGTCGCAGCAGTACTCGTCCTGCGCG